>CAZBUJ010000045.1:0-46153 GCA_964495075.1 uncultured Phycisphaeraceae bacterium | reverse complement strand
CCACCAGCCGTCCATCCGGCGACAGGGCGATGGACTCGATGTTCCCCACCTTCGGAATTGTCCGAAGCGCGGTCACCGACTCCAGCACCGGCCGATTGAGCAACATGTCCACCGGCCCGGAATCCGCCGGTCCCTGGCAACCCGCAAGCGCTAGGAGAACGCACAGCGTCAAAAAGCGCGACTTGGCGCGAACGGCGAAGCCCGCAAAGCAGGAATGGTAATCCGTCATTCTCTCTTCGCCGTCGCCACCGGCGGCAAAAGCTTTTTAAGCTCCTTCTCCAGCTTCCCTCCTCTCAGGTTTTTCGCCACCACCGTGCCGTCCGGGCCGATCAGGAACGTCGCGGGGATCTGCGACACGTTGTACAGCTTCGCCACCGGGTTGGTTTCGGCGGGGCCGAGCACGGCGTGCGGCCAGGGTGCGTCCCATTTCTTGAGGAACGTCTTGACCATCGCCTCGTCGCCGTCGAGGCTGATCCCGACGACTGCGAAGCGGCCGTCCTTGCCGTACGCGTCGTACGACTTCTTGATGTTCGGCATCTCCTGCAGGCACGGTGCGCACCAGGTGGCCCAGAAGTCCACCAGCACCACCTTGCCTTGAAGATCGCTCAGCTTCAGTTCCTTCCCATCGAGGGTCTTGACCGCGAAGGCGGGGGCCTGCTCGCCCACATTGATGATGAGGAACTTCTCGACGTTGAACAGTGCCAGCTTGGGGTCACCGACCGGGACCCGGATCTCCTTGGTCAAGGAGAACTCGAGGGGGCCGGGGCCTCACCCGAAGCCGGTGCGCACCGCGTGCCGCCGTGCCTCCATGCGGTACTCGCCCGGCGGCGCGCCGAGGATGGTGTAATTCCCCTCCGCGTCCGTCACCGCACCGTAGACCGTCTTGCTCGCGAAGTAGGGCATGGTGTACGGCGACACCGGCGTCTCGTGAGGGGGCGGGTCGAAGATGGCCACCGCCACGTTCTCCAACGGCTCGCCCTTGGGCCCAAGCACGCGGCCGGTCACCTTCGCCTGCTTGGTCAGATCAACCTCGACCCTGTTTGTCTTGCCCACCGCCACCGACACGCGTTGGCTCAACAGCGTCGCGGCGAAGCGCCGCTTGGTGATGTACTGGGCGAACGACAGTTCCCACTCGCCGCCGGCCGGCAACGGCCCGGCCCGGAACTCGCCGGTGTCCGAGAGCTTGACACGCGGTTGCAGGTACAGCCGCATCCCGCCTATCTCGTCGATGGTCTCCCAGGGCATCGAGTCGCGGGCCGACAACTGGCCCGAGAGCATCCGGTGTTCCGTGGCCAGTCCAACGATCCGACCTTCGATAAACGTCGGGGCGGTCAGCACGATGTCCAGGCTCTTCGCGGCATTCGGTTGAAGCACGCCGGGCACGACGCCGATCCCGCGATCGGGATGGACGGCCAGAATGTTGACCGGGCCGCTGCGCAGACCCTCGATCTTGAATTGGCCCTGCTCGTCCGTCCGCGCCGAGCCGCCGCCGCGACCGTTCCGCTTCGGAAAGAGCCACCAAATCCTCTCGTCCGGGGCGTAGCTGCGAACGGTGTCACCGCCCTCGTACATCAGGAACCCGGAATCGGCACGGACCGCGTGGACCCGGGCGCCGGCCACCGGATTCTTCTCGTGATCGAGCACCCGCCCCTCAAGCACATTCAACGGCGGTTGGTCCTGTGGATTCGTTTCCTGCTGGGCCAGCACGTGGCCGGCCACGCACGCGGACAGCACGAGTACCGCGACCGGCACGCGGACCGCCCGCCCTGAAAGCGCCATCAGTGACATGGTTCGGACTCCTTGTGAGATGAGATGGGCACTACAGCACTGCTACGCAGATTCTTACACCGTAGTTTGTTCGTCGGTCACGGGTTTTTGATACTATTCTGAATGGGGCACCACGATGATCGGGAAAACCCTCGGTCGAAAGCCGCGAACCGCGTTGGCCCGTCGGCCCACGCAACCCCCACGGCACCTCGTTCGTCATTCGCTCCGCCCCCTGCCGGTCGCCTGGGCGCGCCAGGGCCCCGGCGGCGACGGGCCAGTCCAGTAACGCCGTCATCCGGCAGAGAATATGCAGCGAGTTGGCTGTGGGCGTCATGGATCTTGTGCCACCGCTTCCGGCAGCGGGGCGATGAGCGGCGACGCGTGTCCTCGATCGCGCCCGGAGCCGATCGATTCGGCCGGCCGTTCCACTGCCGGCTGGACCCGCCGCCGTGTCGACGGCCACGCGCCGTGTCCACTGTGACTGAACTCTGCCGGCGGGGCGAGCCCGACCGCCGTACGGGTCCCGTCTCCCGAAGTGTACCCGTAAACCGGGCGCGCCATGTGACAAATCGTCGTGTTATCTATCCGCAAGGCACCATACCGGTGCGCATTCCCCCCAACTTGGCCCATCGATAATCGTGGAAGCCGAAATATCCGCGCCCTCGCTGCGAATGAGCGGGTAGATACGTAGCCAGTTTCTGCGGGCAGACCCCATTCGGGGAGCCGGGGCCGAGCGCTGATTTCGGGCCGGCACTAACCCCCGACCGCGTGCGGGGTCAAACCAGCGGGCAAACGGACTCGATTGCGGGGAGCATAACGATGTTCGCACGATATCTTCTCTCGGCCTTGGCCGCGATTCTGAGCGTCCTGCCAATGATCACCGGCTGCGTCATGGTCAACGGCGCCACGCTCGGTCCGCAGGTGTGGACGGAGCCGGACACCGAGGACTTCCGCATCGACACCGAGGGGCTCGATCGGATCGAAGTCCAGACCGCCAACGGGGCCATCACGTATACCGGCCACACCGACAGCGCCCCGTTGGCCGTCATCGCCGTCACCAAGCGGGCGGCCGGCCTCACCCTCGCGGACGCGGAAGAGGCCCTTGACGCCCTGGAGGTCTACGTCGAGGACCGCGGCGAAAAAACGCTGCGAATCGGGTGGCGATGGGCGACCCCGAGGGAATCGCACTGGGGGGCGGAAGTCAGCTACACCATCGACGCGCCCGACGACGTCGCTCTCAAGGCCGAGACGCACAACGGGGCCATCCGCGTCAAAGGCATCGCGGGCGACACCCGACTGGTTACCCATAACGGACAGATCGACGTCCAAAGCGCCGGTGAGAAACTGACCGTCGAAACCCACAATGGCAGCATCAAGGCCGATGTGTCACGCAGTAGAACCGTGGCCGGCACCGTCGCCACCCACAACGGACAGATCCGGATGATGGTGGGCGATCACTACGGCGGCGATCTGACCTGCCGCACCCACAACGGCCACATCCGTTGCGACCTGCCGTGGACCGTTCGACACGCATCCCGCGGGCACCTGTCCGGCACCGTCGGCGAGGGCGACTCTTCCCTCAAGGCCACCACGCACAACGGCAGCATCCGCATCGACGCCGGATCGTGAACAATCTCCCAGCCTGAAGAGCGAGGGGCGAGTGGCGAATGTGCATGATCGCTACGCGTCGCCGTCCTCCGCGTCGGCAGCGGACCTGCCGGCCGGCTGCCTCGAACGGGTGCCGCCGCAGATGCCGCGTTTGCCCTCGGACTGCAGGAAGGCGACCAACCGTTTGCCCGGCTCCGTCTTGACCTGCTCGGCCAGGGTGGCGACCGCGTCGCGAAACAGCTTGCCGCTGCGGTACAGGGTCCGGTGGGCCTGACGGATTTCGGTCCGCTCCGCCTGGTCGAAGCCGCGGCGACGCATGCCCACCGAGTTCACACCGACGCATTCGCTATCGTGCGCGACCATAAAGAACGGCGGCACGTCCATGGTCACCCGGGTCAATCCGCCGATCATCGCCAACTCGCCGATCCGCACGAACTGGTGAACGACGGAATTGCCGCTGATGACGGCTCGGGCGCCCACCTCGACGTGCCCGGCGAGCAGCACCCCGTTTATGAGCGTCACGCCCTCGTCCAGGATGCAGTTGTGGCCCACGTGGGAGTGGGCCATCAGCATGCAGTTCGGCTCGACGACCGTCTTGGATTCCGGCTGCGTGCCGCGGTGCACGCTGGCGAACTCGCGGATCACCGTGCCGTCGCCGATTTCCAGATAGGTGCGCTCGCCGGTGAAGTGGAAGTCCTGCGGCAGGTGCCCGAGCAACGCCCCCGGATGAATCTGGCAGTTCGCGCCGATCGTCACCCAGCCGGAGATGTACACGCTGGGATAGACCTTGGTGTTCGGACCGATCCGGACCTCTCCTTCTATCACCACGTTGGGACCGATGTCCGCCGTCGGATCGATCTCCGCCTTCGAATCGACGATCGCGCGTTCGTGGATGGGCATGCGTGACTCCTTCGTGCTTCGCCTCGCCGCGACCCGTCGGCCACGCGGGCAATCTGCGTCCGTTTGCGCTACCGGCCAGCGGTCGCCCGGTGGCCCGGTCGATAACGGCGATGATCATAATGGCAGGGCTGGGCAAAACCAGGGCGGAATTCGGGGTGGTGGGCCGCCCCGACACGCCGGCCGCGGCGGGTGGGCGTCCGGACGCCGCGGCGTCGGCCGGGAGGTGCGCCGAGCGAACCACGGCGGCACGGCCGGTGCCCCCACATCACCGCCCCCGCCGCGCGGGTTTGAACGTCGCTACCGCTGCTCGCCGCCGTCGGGCTCCTTCTCCGGCAGCAGCGGCTCGAACGTATTGGCCAACTGCCTGCCGAGATCATCGATCGCGTTCTCCGCCATTCGTGTGAGGATACCGAGCGAGATCATGTCGATGATCATGTTGCCGGTCGCGTTGCCGATCCCCGCCGCGAAGCCCGAAACAAATGAGTTTGTGGCGCAACCCGTGGTGGTCGTCGCCAGGGCGGCGACGGCGACCACCACGATCACGCGACGAACCCCGGTTCTTGTGCCATCTCGCGTGAGCATGTCATCGTCCCTCCTGATTCCGTGCGGCAAGCGCTCCTTGCAGGGGGCACGCCATCCGCTCCCCGGTCGGACGTGCTTGTGTTCCGGGTTCGGTAGCTCGTCGCGTGCGCGGCGCGGTCCGGCATGCGCCGTCAGATCCGCCCGGGCCGGCGACCCGCACAGGGGGGCGGGCAGTCAGGCCGCAATGACCTCCCGCCACGTCTTGTCGGAACTGTGCTCTGTTATACCCCCGACGACTTCGCCCGTCTGCGTTCCTTGTCTCCACTCCGCGGGAATCGGAACGACGCGTGGAGTGTCGGACCGCAGCCGCCACTCGGCGGGCACGCGAAAAAGCAACACCACCCTCCGTCACGCCGCTTCGACTTCACCCTCGTCAGGCCATCGAACTATAAAGGTCAAACATGTGTCTGTCCAGCAAGCGGCGGGTGGGCAAGAAACGCTTTTCCCTTTCCCGCGTCGACCGGATCAGCGAAGCGGATGAACCGGCGTCCGGTTCCGCGGGCCGACGACATCGACGGTGGCGCCGACCGCGACCGCCTCTTCGGCAATCGCGGCAACGATCGAATCCTCGGCGGCGACGACAATGACTGGATCTTCGGCAACCGCGACGACGACATCCTGGACGGCAACGACGGCAACGACAAGCTCTGGGGCAACCTGGGCGACGACACGCTGTACGGCGGCCCCGGCACCGACGTCCTGGTCGGCGGATTCGGCAGCGACACCACGAGCCAGAACGGTAACTCCGGTTTGAGCTTCACCTGCGGCGACTGCGGCGAGATCCACGGCGCGAAGTGGACGGACATCGACGCCGACGGCGTCCGCGACACGGGCGAGCCCGGACTCGCCGGCGTCACCGTCTACCTCGACCTCAACAACAACGGCGTGTATGACTCCGGGGAACCGACCACGCTGACCATGGCCGACAACCCGTCCACCCTGCCGGACGAAGCCGGGGAGTACTGGCTGACCGGGCTGGGCATCGGCAGCTACCGCGTTCGCGAGATCGTCCCGTCCGGATACATCCAGACGTGGCCGAGCAGCCTCTATTATGCCGTGACACTGGCCGCCGGCGACGTCGTCGCCGGTCGCGACTTCGGCAACGCCACCGAGTGCCGCCCGCGGGCAGACGGGCTGGGTTGCGAGCCGAGCGGCTGCGCGAGCGCCGATACGGAGTGCCTGCCCGGCTGCGCCCGCTTCTACGAGGCCGAGGGACGCGCCGTCGTCGAGGAGTGCGAGTGCCGCTCCAGCGACGAATGCCACGTTGTGGTCTCTCCCGAACCTGGTGTTCTGCCGCGGTGCGAAGGCACCTGCCCGCCCGACCAGGAGTGCGTGCAGACGATCACCGAGGTGCCGGGCACGCAAGGCGTCTACGACGTCTGCTGCAACTGCGAGCCGCTCGAGACCTGCGCCCCCACGGCCGACGGGTCCGCCTGCGAGGCGGGAACGTGCACGGACGCGGGTGACGAGTGCCGGCCCAAGTGCGTCAACTACGACGATTGCACCGGCGAAATCACGGTCATCGACTGCGACTGCGCGCCACCGGGCGATTGCCACGTCGATCTCAGCGGCGGGCCCGGCGTGCAGCCGACCTGCACCGGGGCCTGCCCCGCCGGCTTCGTGTGCGAAGAGCGGGTTGAGGAAAACTGCGAAGGCGGCGTCGATATCTGCTGCCAGTGCCTCGCGGTTACCTGTACCCCGTCGGTCGACCAGACCGAATGCGCCCCGCATAACTGCACCGAAGAGGATGATGAGTGCATCCCGTCGGTCATCACCGTGACCCACGAGTGTGTCGGCGGCAGTGCGGCCGGCTCGCCGTGCCTCGACGGCGGCGACTGCCCCGGCGGAAGCTGCGATCCCGTCCTGACGGTGGACGTGTGCGATTGCGTCGATCCGGACGATTGCCACGTCGCGTTCGATCCCCAGTCCGGAGCCTATTGTGCCAGTGACTGCCCCGAGGGCTGGGAGTGCGAACTCGTCCAGTCGGGCGACCAGTACTGGTGCGACTGCGTGCCCGGCGCGTGTGAGCCGACCCCCGACGGCCTCGGGTGTGAGGCCACCACCTGTCCCGAGTCGGATCAGCAGTGCGATTCCTCGCTGGTGGCCATCACCCTGACTTGTGTCGGAGGCGGCAGCCCCGGCATCCCGTGCTTCAGCGACGCGGACTGCTCGGGCGGCGCGTGCCAGCCCAGCGGCCGGATCGCCGAGTGCGATTGCATGACCGCCGACACGTGCCACGTCCTGTACGATCCGGCCACCGGCCCCTACTGCGAGGGCGTCTGTCCGGACGGGGAGACGTGTGCACTGGTCAATGAAGGCAGCCTGTACTACTGCGAGTGCGAGCCCGACCCCGAATGCGAACCCACCGAGAACGGGTCGGCGTGCGAGCCGCACCAGTGTGTCGACCCCGTGGAGACGTGCGTGCAGACGGTCATCGCGGTCATCGATACCTGCGACGGAGGGAGCGCTTCCGGTGCCCCGTGCATCGATGACGGGGACTGCCCGGGTGGCGTGTGCCGACCGTCGGCGGTGGTGAATGACTGCGATTGCCTCGGCCCGGACGACTGCCACGTCGAGTTCGATCCCGATGTCGGGCCCTTCTGCGGGGGCGTGTGCCCCTGCGACGAGGATTGCGAACTGATCGCCCAGGAAAACCAGTATTACTGCGAGTGCGTGCCGCGGCCTGAAAGCTGCACGCCGCTGGCGGACGGCAGTGGCTGTACCTCCGCGCCGTGCGACGATCCCGTGGAATCCTGCATCCCGCAGTCCATCGAGTTGACGTCGGTCTGTGTCGGTGGTTCGCAGGACGGGACGCCGTGCACGAGTCCCGCCGACTGTCCCAACGGCATGTGCGAAACGGCCGTCAGGGTGCTGGTGTGCGACTGCGCCAGCCCCGAGGACTGCCACGTCAACTTCGATGCCGCCGTCGGCCCCTACTGCGAGGGCACGTGTGACACGGGCGATCCGTGCAAACTGGTGGGCGTCGACACGGACGTGCCGCCCGACGGCGTTCCGGACCGCTACGAGTGCGACTGTGTCGTCGGGTGCTGTCTGCCCGATGGCACGTGCCTCAGCGTCGCCTCCGACGAGTGCGCGGCAATCGGCGGCACCGAAGTGCCCAACTGTCTGGGCGACACCGACTTCGACGGCGTCGATGACGCCTGTGTGGAGGAATGCCGGGCCCTGCCCGACGGCAGCGGCTGCGACATCGTCGATTGCCAGGACGGCACCATCTGCCTGCCGAGCTGCGCGACTTTCGACCCGATCACAAGGGAATCGTCCGTCATCGACTGCGAGTGCTGGACCGGGTGCGAGCTGCAACTGAATCCCGGCATGGAACCACAGTGCATGAGTGACTGCCCACCCGGCGAGACGTGCGAGGACGTGACGTACGACCCGGGCACCGGTCTGTGGACGTACTGCTGCTTCGAGTGTCGGCCGGAAGGCCCCGGGCCGGCCCAGGCGTGTTGTCTGGCCGACGGGTGCGAGCACCTCGACCAGCAGGCCTGCTTCGAGCGTGGCGGCACGCCGCGCGGGCCGGGCTCGCGGTGCCGCGGGGACTGCGATTGCGACGATGACGTCGACCTCGTGGATTACCCGTTCTTCGCGACCTGCATGACCGGACCCGGCGACGTCACCGCGCCCGCGCACTGCGATTGCTACCAGTCGGATGATGATCTGGACTTTGATCTGAAGGACTTCGCGGCGTTCCAGCGTGCGTTCAGTCCCCGCTAGGGGGGTCGGCCGCAGGCGCGCCCACCTGATCAATTGATCACCTGCCCCGCCCGCAGATTGGGTACTGCTGGCAGCGGAACACGAGCGGGCCTGGCTTTTTGGCCGGGCCCGCTTCGTATTCTCGCAAACCCCTCACTTCCTGACGCCCACAAGACAAGCGCCCGACGGCGGGGACGGACGTCAGCAGGCGGCCGGGCGGGTCCCGCCGGCCGACGGCAGGCGATTGGCCGCACGAACGCGCGACTCGCGGTTCCGAACGGCGTCGCCGTTCCCATTCGCCGGCCCTTGCGTTAGTATCCGGCACTTCGCGAAACGCAGGTGCTCTGGCGAGGACACGAAGATGAGTCGATGGCTGATTCTACCCTTTGCGTTGGCGGGTGCGATGGCGACGGCGAACGCCCAGACGTTCGAGCAATATGACCCCAAGCCGAATCCGGACGCCGTCCAGCAGATTGGCCACGCGCGGTTCACCGTTCTCACCTCAAGCCTGATCCGGATGGAGTGGTCGTCGACCGGCCGGTTCGAGGACCGTGCGTCTCAGGCGTTCGTCCATCGGAACCTCCCGGTCCCCGAATACAAAGCCACCCGCGACGCGGACACGCTCACCATCGGCACCGGCCACCTCAAGCTCGTCTACACCGGTGACGGAGCCCGCTTCGCACCGGCCAATCTGTCCGTCACCCTGAAGGTCGCCGGTCGCATCGTCACCTGGCGCCCCGGCATGAAAGACACCGGCAATCTGCGCGGCACGTGGCGCACGCTCGACGGCGTCTCCGGCGCGTCCAGCCTCGAACCGGGCATCCTCTCCCGCGACGGCTGGGTCGTGGTCGACGACTCCAATCGCCTGGTCTTCGACACCTACCCCGGCGCCGACCAGCCCTGGCTGCAAGCCCGCACTAACGGTGGCGACATCGATTGGTATTTCTTCGGCTATGGCCACGACTATCAGCGCGCGTTGCAAGACTTCACCCGGGTCGCCGGGCGCATTCCGCTGCCGCCGCGCTTCGTCTTCGGCACTTGGTGGTCGCGCTACTGGGCGTACTCGGACCAGGAACTGAGAGACCTGGTCAACGAATTCCGCGAACACGACGTCCCGCTCGACGTTCTCGTCATCGATATGGACTGGCACCTCGACGGCTGGACCGGCTACACCTGGAATCCCAAGTACTTCCCCGACCCGGAAGGGTTCCTGAAGTGGGTACACGAACAGGGGCTGCGGACGACGCTGAACCTGCACCCGGCCAGCGGGGTGGGCAAACACGAAAAAGCCTTCCCCGATGTCGCCAAGGCGATCGGCGTTGACCCGGAAACCACCGAGACGATCCCGTTCGACTGCACCGACCCCAGCTACATGCGGGCCTACTTCGAGCACCTGCAACGCCCGCACGAGAAAATCGGCGTGGACTTCTGGTGGATCGACTGGCAGCAGGGGACCGGCTCTAAGATCCCCGGCCTCGATCCGCTGTGGTGGCTGAACCACCTCCACTGGACCGACATGGAGCGGCGGGCACAGGAAACCGGGCGGCGGCCACTGATCTTCAGCCGCTGGGGCGGCCTCGGCAACCATCGCTACCAGATCGGCTTCTCCGGCGACACCTTCTGCAACTGGCCGTCCCTGGCGTTCCAGCCCTATTTCACCGCCACCGCCGGCAACGTCGGCTTCGCCTACTGGAGTCACGACATCGGCGGGCACCAGCCCGGGCCGGTCGATCCCGAACTCTACGCCCGGTGGATTCAATACGGCATGCTCAGCCCGATCCTCCGCACGCACACCACCAAGAACGCGCTGGCCGAGCGGCGCATCTGGAAGTTCCCCAAGCCGGTGTTCGAGGCGGCCCGCCAGGCCTTCCACCTCCGCCACGCGCTGATCCCGTACATCTACACCGCCGCCCGGCAATGCTACGACACCGGGCTGCCGTTGTGTCGTCCGCTCTACTACGAGTGGCCGGAACGCCCCGAGGCATACGAACGTGGCGACGAGTATCTCTTCGGCGACTCTTTGCTCGCCGCCCCGGTCACCGAGGCGGCCGACGCCGCGAGCGGATGCGCGCAGGTCCAGGTCTGGCTGCCGCCGGGCACGTGGACCAACTGGTTCACGGGGCGGACGATCAAAGGGCCGGGCGAGGTCCGCCTGCTCGTGCCGTTAAACGAGATCCCCCTGTTCGTCCGCGACGGCGCGATCATTCCGACCCGGCCCCGCCCGCATCGATCAGACGAGGAACCGCTGGACCCGCTCGTCCTGCATATCTGGCCCGGCGACGCCGGTGAGATCCGGGTGTACACGGACGACGGCATCAGCGCCGGGTACGCGACCGGCTCCTGTGCTTGGACGCCGGTCCTGCAGAAGAAAGCGGGCGACCGGTGTGAAATCGTGATCGGGCCGACCGAGGTCCCGACCACGCGCGACGTGCTCATGCCCACGCGGTACGAGATCCGGTTGCGCGACGTCTGGCCTGCACGGTCGGTCACCGTCAACGGGGCCGAAGTCGCCCGCGCCGCGGAAACCGATGACACGGGATGGCACTTTGAGCCGGAATCGATGAGCGTGGTGATTCGCCTGCCGCGTCAGCCGGAGACCGACAGGACCCAATTGGTCGTGACCACCGTCGCCGACGCCCCGGACGACCGCATCCTGCGAGACGGCTTGCGGGGCAAGTTCGCGCTGCTCAGGCAGATCGGCGAGATCACCAACCGGCCGTCCCTCGCCGACGAGATGACGGCCGACCTGTTCGCCGCCTTGACCAAGGGCGAGCCGATCGCGGAGGCCGTGAGTCGCTTCGAGCAACAGTGGGCGGCACTCGGCGCCCGCCTCACCAAGGCCAACGTGCCCCGGGACGCCCGGGCCCGTGCCCTCATTCGGTGGCTCGGCCTCTTCTGCAAACTCGGTGTCACGGCCGAGTCGACGATCCCCGTGACCCTCACCGCCTCGATGGAGATCAGCCCCACCCGGGCCCTCGGCCGGGCCAACCGCCTCCAGGGGCACGCCCGACTCGACGTCGACCCGCCGTGGCAGTTGCGGGGCGAGTATGACTGGCAATTCGGGGACATCTCCGCTTCGAAGCCATTCATGGAACGTGCGGCCATGATGAGCCACGGCTTTCCCCAGACCGGTCGGCTCCGCGCCGCGATCGCCCTCGAATTCGGTGACGTCAAGGTCGACCTGCCCATCGAGCACGTGTTCCTCCCATCCATCAATGCGTGGCACGTGATCGGCCCGTTCCCCGCCCCCTTCGCCGAGGCGATGGGCACTGAATTCCCGCCCGAAAAGGCGATTGACCTGAAGGCGTCTTATCCCGGCCTGGACGGCAAGGCGGTCAAATGGCAGACCGTCGAGCGCCACCTCGAACCGGGGGCCAACCTGGCGGACGAGTTCTTCGTCGATTTCGATGACGTCTTCGGCGGCCGCAAGAACAACGCGGTCGCCTACGCCCTGTGCTACCTCGTCGCTCCCGAACCGCAGAAGGTCGAGCTGGCACTGGGGACGGATGACGGTGTGGTCGTCTGGCTGAACGACGAGGCAGTCCATCGCGTCGAGGGCGGCCGCGCCTACACGGCGAAGCAGGATCGCGTGCCCGTTCGATTGAACAAGGGGCCGAACAAGCTGCTGCTGAAGATCAATCAGGGCGGGGGAGACTGGGGATTCTGCGTGCATGTGGAACGCCCGGACGGCCAACCGGCGACGGCCGTCGTCCCGCAACTGGACCCCGACGCCTTGCCGTAGCGGCCCGCGGGCTGGACGAGGGCTGGTTCCGGCCGGGCGGTGGGGGCCCGTTGGACGACCCGCTCCAGGGCGGGCAGGACCGTGTCGTGGCGGTTGTCGCCGCACCGCGGCACGCCTACATCGAATGTGCATGCACAGCCCCACGCCCAGAAACACCATCTGAACGCTGATCTCCAGGATGCCCAGCTTTACCCGTGTTTTCCACGAGACGACGCTCCCGCCGCGTTGAGCACGATGAAACCGACGACCGAGACGGCGGGCCGTACGCGACCGGGACGCGGCACGTCAAGCTCGTCGGTGACACGCGGGCGGAGGCGTGTTTAGTGCGGCGATTCGGAAGACAGTTCATGACTTAGGAGAATTGCGCGCGCCGCCCCGGACGCGGCGAAGCGCGATCATCACCGGCACGGCGGCAGGATCGACGTCCCGATGATCGTCCGGTGACCGGCGACGGGGACCGTCGCAGCGCCCACTGCGGCGGTTCGCCTCCCCCGCGTGATCGGCTCGCGTCGCAACTCGCTGCGGACACGGGGATTATCTTGCTTGTCCCGGATATGGACGCTATCCTGCGCCCGACGTTCCAACGGGCCGCTCGGCACATCTTGGGCCGGCCCGTGGCGGCATCGCGTCATCGGCGGGGCCGGGGTGGGTTGCCGGCGAGGCCGTCTATCAACGCCATGAGGACGGAGGATTGGCAACGATGATCTCACGCAACTTATCACGTGGCAGGCGCGCGGTCTGGGGGCTGGTGTGGATCGGCAGCGCCCTTGTGTTCGGTACCGGTTGCCAGAACGCTGCGGCCGACAAGACCGAACGCATGAGTCAGTCGTACATCTGGTACTGCGATGGCGCCGGCGGCGGCAACGCGATCTCCAACTGGGCCGGCGGCCTGCGACAAGGGCTGGAGGAGGCGGGCTATCCAGGCGAGGGCGAGATCTTTGCCTGGAACACCGGGTTCGGAATCGTCGCGGACCAGAACGCGGGCGTGGATTACAAGCGGTCCAAAGCAGCGGACCTCGCCCGGCGCGTTCGCAGCTACAGGTCGGAGTACCCGGAGTCCACGGTCACCCTGATGGGACTGTCGGCGGGCACCGCGATTGTCGTCTTCTCGCTGGAGGAGATGCGGCCCGAGGACTCGGTCGAAAACGCGTTCCTGCTGGCGTCGTCGGTTAACGCGACCTACGACCTGACCAACGCCCTGCGACACGTGGATGACCGGATGTACGTCTTCACCTCCGCCCACGACGGCGTGTTGCGACACCTCGTACCAATCGCGGGCACGGCCGACCGGGCCAGCGGTTCCATACCGGCCGCGGGCCTGCGGGGGTTTCGAATGCCGGCGCGGTCGACGCCCGATACACGCGAACAGTATGCCAAGCTCGTCCACATCCGCTGGCGCCCGGAGTTCGCCACCAAAGGCCACCAGGGCGGACACACCGACGTCGTCAACGCCGAGTTCGTCAAGGAGTACATCGCACCGCTCGTCATGAAGACGAGCAAAGGACCCACCACGACGATGGCTTCCCGGCCCGCCGGCAAGGTGATCAATCCCGACTACGCCTGGTGGGCTCGGTTCGGGATCGGCTCCCAGGTCACGTGGCATGGGCACCAGACTGTCGGTGGCCGGCAGGAGCCGCTGAGGGTCACGACCACCCTCGTCTCGAAGCATCCGGATCGGATCATCGTGGAGTGGACCTACTGGCCGATACGCGGCGCCATGCGGAAGGCCCCACGGGTGCAGGGCTTCGTCGAGCAGGCCTGGATCGACCCGACGGACCATCCGAGAACGCACCCGGACTGCACGATCGAGAAGCAACCGGATCAGACCCTCAAGATCGCCGGCCGGAACTATCTCTGCCAGGTGGATACGGCGGACGTGGATGCCGAGTTCGACGACTGGGGCCGCGACCCCCAAGCCACCGCCTACCGGTGCGAGGACATCCCTGGCGGCCTGGTGCGGCTTAGCGTCTCGTCGCACACGTGCACCGGGCCGTACGAATTCCAGGGCGAAGTCGTGGACTACAAGATCATGCCCGACGGGGGGGCCGGGCAGTAGCCCCGGCCCTCAGCCCCTGACCGCCTCGGCGGTCACGACGTGGGCCGGCGTACGCCCCTGCCCGAACGCCGAGATGTTGACGATCGTCTCCGCGGCGATGGCTTCCAGGGCCTGCCGGGTGAAGAAGCCCTGGTGGCCGGTGATGATCACGTTCGGAAAGGTCAACAGACGGGCGAACGTGTCGTCCTGGATCACCTGCGTGGACAGGTCCTCGAAGAAGAGGTCGGCCTCCTCCTCGTACACGTCCATGGCCAGTGACCCGATGCGGCCCTCCTTGAGGGCGGCAATGACGTCCCGGGTGTCGATCAGCGCTCCCCGGCTCGTATTGATGAGCATCACTCCCGGCTTCATCTTCGCCAACGATGCGGCGTCGATCATGTGGTGAGTGGCCGGCACGAGCGGGCAGTGCAACGTGATGATATCCGACTCGGCCAGCAGCGTGTCCAGGTCGACGTAGCCCGCCCCCAGTGCCTCGACATCGGGGTTGGACCGCACGTCGTGGGGCAGCAGACGGCACCCGAAGGCGGCGAGGATGCGTGCGACGATCGCCCCGATGTTCCCGGTGCCGATGATCCCGACCGTCCGGTCATGCATGTCGAACCCCAGTAGCCCGTCGAGGGCGAAGTTCATCTCGCGGACCCGGTTATAGGCCTTGTGGAGCTTGCGGTTCAGCATGAGCATCATGCCGATTGCGTACTCGGCGGTGGCGTAGGGGGAGTACGCGGGAACCCGCGCGACCGTGATGCCGTGCTGACCCGCCGCCTCGAGGTCCACCTGGTTGAAGCCCGCGCAACGAAGAGCGATCAACCGCGTGCCTTGCCGGGCCAGTTGGGCCACCACCGGCGCGGTTAACCGGTCGTTCACAAACGGGCAAACCGCGGGGAATCCGTCTGCCAGCCGCACAGTCTGTGGCGTCAACGGTGGATCGAAGTACACGAGTTCGTGGCCGGCATCGGCGTTCGCGACGTCCAGGACCTGCCGGTCGTACGCCCGCGTGCTGAATACGGCGACTCTCATGGCGATGTCTCCGGCGCGTCGCGGCGGCGCCGGCGCGCGCACCGTTTGCTTATCGAAGCCGATCCGTTTGCTCCGGCCGCGGCGCCTGTGCCAGCGCCTTTGGGATCAACACCGCATTATAGCGCACGAAGTCACCTCAGCCAGTCGACTGGTCCGGAATCGCCACGCGGCACCACGTGGTGGCGCAACGTCGATTCACCGGCGCCGGGCAAGCGGTGCGCGGCAGCGCCGGCGCCGCGTCGGCGGCACGCGTCGCACGGTGTCACCGCAACTCTGTAACATGGGTCGCGCGCGGGTTTCTTAATTGTGCCTAAGGATGATCGTCGCGGCGCGCTCACGCAAGACGCGTGAGGTACACTGAACTGACGTTTGTGGAGGTGCGCACGTGTCTTCGACGGTGGCTGTTTCATTCATTCCGCCTCTCGCCGACCGCGAATGGGAAGACCCACTTGTGAGCCCGGTCGCGGCGCGCGGGATCGTGGTCAGTGCAGATTGCGAACGGCCCCGATCGGATCGTGCCCTCGAAGCCAATTCAGGTACGGAGACGAATCATGAACGCTCGATGGACCGTTGCCCTGGGGTTGTTGGCTGCCGGAACCGTTGTCATCGCGGCTTTACCCGAAGACGCCACGCCGGTGACGTATCCCGGGAGGGCATCGTCCGCGCCGCCGTCGACCGGAGGTCTCCGTGCGCTGTTGAGCGGTCTTCCGTCGATGCGCGTGACAGGCGCCGTCGGCGCGCATGACATGATCAGCGAGTATCTCGGCCCGCAGACCTGCGTGGCGTGTCATCGGGATCAAGCGGAGCAGATGCACGGCTCGGTGCATTATCAGCAAACCGGGCCGACACCCAACGTGCCGAACATCCCCGGGTACGCCGGCGAGCGCGGATTCGGAGACATCGGCTTCAACACCTACTGTGGCACGCACGTGACCTCGTCACGAGCGACGTGCGGAGGTTGCCACGTCGGAAACGGACAATTCCCCTCCCCGGAGATCAGCGACGAACAGTTGAACAACATCGACTGCCTCATGTGCCATCAGGATCAGTACAAACGCATCGCGGCCGGCCCCTACGAGACCATCCCCGTGACGGGCAGCGACGGTATTCCCGGTTCCGCCACGATCCGGGTGCCGGTCGAAGATGCGTCCGGCTTCCACTACATGCCCGACGAGGACGCGATGGACATATCCATCCTGGAAGCCGCCCGCACCGTGCACTTGCCCACCCGGGCCTCGTGCCTGCGCTGTCACGCCGGGGCCGGCGGCGGCGACGGCACCAAGCGCGGGGATCTCTCGTCCGGCTTCGCGAACCCCACGCCGGATCTCGACATCCACATGGGGGGCGGATCGGCGCTGGTCTGCGCCGACTGCCACAGCGCCGGCAACCATCGTGTGCGGGGGCGGGGACTGGACCTGCGTCCCAACGATACGCCGGAGCGGTTCACGTGCGAGTCGTGTCACGGGGATCGTCCGCACGGCGATTACAGCGGCTTCGAAGGATCCCGCCGTGACACACACGCCGGGCGCGTGGCCTGCCAGTCCTGCCACATCCCCACCTATGCGAAGGACGTCAGCACCGAAGTGGCACGGGATTGGACGAATCGCTACTACTCCCCGCAGGCCTGTAGCGGGCAGGGGGGCTGGAAGCCCGAGGAGATCCACGACAGCAACCTCGTCCCCACCTACGCCTGGTTTGACGGCACCAGCTACGTCTACGTGCTCGGCCAGCTCCCCCCGCAGCGCTCCGACGGCGCGTATGGGCTGGGTGCTCCCATGGGCTCGGTGGCGGCCGACAGCAACGCCAAGCTCTACCCGATGAAGGAACACCGATCCAACGCGGCGCGACTCGTGTCGATCGCGGGCGATCTCAACGGCGACGGCCGCGTCGACCGCGATGACCTCGTCGCGTTCGTGCCGTGCCTGGAGGATCCGACAGCGTGCGATACCGCCGACATCAACGGCGATGGCCACATCGACCTGGGGGACTACGCGGAGTTGCAGTTGTGTGCCGGCGGTACGTGCGGAACCCCCGGCGAGATGATCCCGCATTCGACGTTCACCTTCTTCACCACCGGGGAGTTCGAACCGGCGGTGGAAGCGGGGATGGCGGCGGCCGGTCTCCGCGGTCAATGGGAACTCGTCGATCTGCACACCTATCAGACCCTCAACCACGGCGTGGAGGACCATGATTACGCGCTGCAATGCGGCGCCTGCCACGAATCGCTCGAGGGCGGTCCCGTCCGTATGGACCTCGCCGGCGACCTGGGATACGAACTCAAGGCGTCGTCCTCCGTGGTCTGTCAGCAGTGCCACGGACCGGAAGGACCGCTTCCGTTCCGATCGGTGCACGACAAGCACGTGAAGAACCGACACTACGACTGTTCCTGGTGTCACACATTCGCACGACCGAGCCGCGGCCTGACGATGCCGCCGGGCACGGATTGAACGACGCGCCGCCACCGGACCGATCGCACCGACCGACCGATGACATTGTCGTGCCCACCCTGGCACGCAGCATCCTTGATCGGAAGAAGGAGATGATCCGCTGGCTGACCGGGTCGGCCCTGATCCCGCTCGCCCGCCAGGGCGGTGAGCCCGGCAAGGAAATCCGCTACCCGGTGGCCACCACCGCCATCGGAGGCCTGATCGCCGGCGCGCTGCTCGATTTCTGCGTCGCGCCGACCGTGTTCCTGCGATTCGGGCGAGGGGCGGTGCCCCGCGACCGGTGATCCATGACGCGGGCAAAACGCTTCAGTGCTTGAGCCGCCACGCCGTCGCGATACGATCAGCGGCACACAGGCGTTCCGTTGGATCGTGCGGCCCGGCGGCCCGGTAATGAACATGCGGCAATCACCGTCGCGGACCAGATGGCTGGTCGCCACGTTGCTGGCGACCAGCGGTGTCACCGTGATGGCCGGCGCGATCCTGGCCCCCGCCTTGCCCCGAATCGCCGCCGCCTTTCCCGACCAGCCGTCCAGCCCATTCCTGGTCCGCCTGGTGCTCACCATGCCCGCCCTGTCCATCGCGATCGGCGCGCCGGCCGTCGGCGCCTTCGTCGACCGCTGGGGACGCCGGCGGTTGCTGCTCATCATGCTCGTACTGTACGCGGTGGCCGGCGGGGCGGGCCTCCTGCTCGACTCGCTGGTCGCCATTCTCGTCAGCCGGGCCGTGTTCGGATTCGCCATCGCCGGCATCATGACCTGCAGCACTACCCTCATCGGTGATTACTTCCGCGGCGCCGACCGCCGGCGCATCTTGGGGATGCAGGCCGCATTCATGGCCCTCGGAGCCGTCGTGTGTCTCCCGGTGGGCGGCGCGCTGGCCGACGTGAGCTGGCGCGCGCCGTTCGCGACATACGGTGTGTCACTGCTCATTCTTCCCATGGCCGTCCGGTGGGTCCCGGAGCCGCCGCCCGCTGTGCGATCGGCTGCGGCCGCGGCGCATTCGCCCGTACGATTCCCTCGCGCCGAGGTCACCATCATCTATGCCCTCGCCTTCATCGGATGGGTGACGTTTTACATGGTGCCCGTCTATCTCGGTTTCTACCTCGGGCAGGAATACGGGGCCGGGGGGACCGGGATCGGTCTGGCCATGGCCTGCATGACCGGGTTCGCCGCCCTGTCCGCGGCCCAGTACCCGCGCCTGCGGCGGGTCTTCTCCGAGCCGGCCATCGTGGCCGGGATGTTCCTCATGCAAGGCCTCGGCTATGTGCTGTTGCCGGGCGGGACGCGCGGGTGGCTGTACGCCGGCCTGATCGTCGCCGGACTGGGCGTCGGCGTGCTCATGCCGAACCTGAACGTCTGGCTCCTTGCCCGAACGCCCGAGTCCGTCCGCGGCCGGGTCGTCGGCGGACTGACCACCTGCGTGTTCCTGGGGCAGTTCCTTTCCCCCGTGCTGATCGGCCCGCTGGTGCACGCGGTGGGAATCGCCAGATCCTTCGTCGTGACCGGGTGCGCCTTGGCCGTCGTGGGCGCTGCGTTCGCGGGGCACTGCCTGCGGCGACGCACCGGCCGTGCCGACCCCGAATCGGCCGACCGCCCTTGATCACCGGCCCGTGGCATCGTCGCGTCGATCGCTGTGTCCTCTGCGGTCCAGCCGCCACGGCTGCTCGGGCACCCATCCGCGGCGCCCGCCGCGCAACCTTTTACAAACTCTGATCCACGATGCCGGGGTGGCCTGCTATCCTAGTACGGGTCGATGGGCCGCACTTCTGGACCGATGAAGCGGAGAGCCAATCACGTGAGCAACCGTCGCGCGTTCACGCTGGTCGAACTGCTGGTTGTAATATCGATTCTCGGGCTGCTGATGGCCATCCTTATGCCGGCCCTGCAGCGGGCCCGCGAGCAGAGCAAGCGGGCGGTCTGCGCGGCCAACCTCAAGCAGATCGGCGTCGGGTTCAGCCTCTACCTCGACCAGAACAACGACCGCCTGCCCTTCGCGTCGAGGATGCCGTCCATCGGCTCGCCGCCCCTGCCGATCGACGACGACCCGATCTTCCTCGCCGATGTGCTGCTGCCGTTCCTCGAGGACCAGGCCGAGGTGTTTCACTGCCCGAGTGACCGGCCGGGGTTCTCGGAGCGCGGTGAGCCCAACGAGGACAAGAGCTACTTCGAAACCGAACGCAGCAGCTACGAGTACCGGACCGGCATGTCCGTTGAAATGGGATGGACCGTGATGGGCAAGTCGATCCCGGAGGCGGCCCGGTTCCTCGAGAACTTCTACGAGGATCGGTTCAACATCGAACTGACGATTCCGGACAACAGTTTCTGGCTACTCCGGGACTACAACAACTTCCACGGCAAAGGCGTCAAGCGCGGCGACGACAACGAGTTCCCCGGCGAGTCCGGCCCGCGCAGCGGGCCCGGGGCCCGTCGATACCTGTACAGCGACGGACACGTCTCGGACTTCGAGAACATTTAGGGAGCACGGTCATGAGTCAGGCGAAAAAGCAATCACGCACGTTGCTCGTGTTATCGGCTGTCGTCGTGCTGCTGATGGCCGCTGGCGTGTGGGGGCTGGTGTCCTTGCGCGGTCGGTCTGATGCCGTCGCGCTGCCGGAAAACCTTACGCTCGCCGGCATCGAGGCGCAAATGGACGATCCCGAGCAGATGATGAAGACCATGGAGAAGACGTGGGATCGCAAAGACCTTACCGACGAACAGCGCCGCCAGGTTTTTCGGAACATGCGCAAGGCCTGGGAGACCCGTGCCGAGAACAGCATCGATGAGTGGTTCAAGGCCCCCCCGGAGCAGAAGAAGGCGGTGCTGGACAAGCACATCGACCAGTTCCAGAAAGCCAGGAAGGTCTGGGAGAAGAACGGTGAAAGGTGGCGAAAACGGTGGGAGGAAGAACGCAAGAGACGCGAGGCGGCCGGCGAACAGGTCGACGAGGATGAAGGCGGACCGCCTCGCTGGGGAGCCCGCATGAGCACCCAGCAGGGACGGAAGTCCATGGCCGAGTCGGGGGACCCTGACCGCCGCGCGCGATGGAGCATGTATATGGGCGCCTTCATGGCCCGCATGAGAGAACGCGGCATCCAAATGCCGTGGGGCGGGCGCGGCGGAGCCGGCGGACGACCCCGCGGCGGGCCGCCCCGCCGGTAGCCACCG
This sequence comes from uncultured Phycisphaeraceae bacterium, assembly GCA_964495075.1. GTDB lineage: Bacteria > Planctomycetota > Phycisphaerae > UBA1845 > UBA1845 > JAFGJQ01. The sequence goes on along the minus strand of CAZBUJ010000045.1, from coordinate 25,156 downwards.
ACCGAACGGCCAAAGCGAATGAACTCCGTCAGGGCCTGCGGTTCGCCAACCACAGGCTCTGTTCATGCGCCGGGCGCCAAGCCCGATAATCGCCGCCCCCGCGTCCCGCACGGACCGCCTTCCCATCCCGTCCTCCGACCGGTCTGCCCGTTTGCCGATGGGATTCCTGACCCCGGTTCGTCACCGTCAGGAATCCGTTGTGCTCACCCGCCGGACCGCTCAACTCGCCACCGGTCGCCTCTGGCCGGGGATCACCCGGTTCCTTACCCCGCGCCGCGTCCGCCTCTACCCCGCCCTCCTGCTGGCCGTGACCGTCGCCGTCTACGGGGTCGGACTGACCCGGGCCCGCAACTGGATCGAACCGAACGGCCGCATCATCGGACACGATTACTTCGCCTTCTACATGGCCGGTGACATGATCAACACCGGCCGCCCTGAGTGTCTCTATGACCTTGCTGCCCAGAGCGACTACCAGCACCGCTGGATGGCCGACATCAACCCCGCCTGGACCGGGACCTGTCTCTTTCTCAACCCGCCGCACTACGCGTGGCTGATGGCCGGCCTCGCCCGGCTTGGCTACGGCCCCTCGTTGCTCGTCTGGACCGGGTTGTCGCTCGTCGCGTTTGCCCTGACCGTGTGCATCTGGCGGAGTTGGATCGGGGCCGGCCATATCGCGACCGCCGTGCTGCTCGCCATCTGCGTCCCGCCCTGGTTCTGGACACTCGCCGGTGGACAGAACAGCTTCTTCTCCCTGCTGATCCTCACCGGTTTTTGCGCGTTGCTCATGACCGGCCGCGACGCCCGGGCCGGACTCGTCCTGTCGTTGCTGGGATTCAAATTCCAACTGATTGGCGTGCCGGCCGGCCTGCTGCTGCTCAAACGACGCTGGCGCGGGGTCGCCGGCCTCGCCGCCGGCACCGTCCTCACGCTCGCCTTCACCACCCTCGTCCTCGGCCAGCAATCGCTGGCCGACTACGTCGCCTTCGGGTCGCAACTCGGACGGCTGATGCAGGTCGAGGGCTTCGAGATCAGCAACCAGCACTCGTGGTCCGGCTTCTTCGCTTTGCTGGGGCAGGGCTGGCTGTCCGCCGGGACGGCCAGGCTGCTCGCCGTCGTGGCTTCCCTCGCGTCCTTCCTGCCTCTGTTCGCCATCTGGCGCGGGCCGTGGCAACCGCCGTCCGCGCGATTCGCACGGCAACTGTCGGCGCTGATGATGGCCGCGCTGTTGGTCAGCCCGCACCTGTTCCACTACGACATGCTCCTGGCGCTGCTGCCCGCCATGCTCTGGGTCCGGGCCGCCCACCAGGAAAGTTCGCCGCACCGAGACGAACCGTTCCGCGCCTGGCTTGCCGTTGGCTTCGTCTGGCTGGCGGTGTCCTCCACGGTGGCGGCCACGATCCACGTGCAGCTTTCACCGTTGTTCATGCTGGGATGGATACTCGCCATTCATCGCGGGTTGCGTCGCACATCGTCTACCCGCGCCGCGCTCCAGACACCGGGGCCGCGCCAGCGCCGCCCGACCGGACACCACCCGGTGGGTCCTCAGAATCGCTGAGACCTTGACCGTGGCATCCAGATCCCAACCCTCCGGGAGCCAGGCTATGAGACCTGATCGCCGGACCGTTCAACTCGTCGCACAAGGCGATTCGGGGATTGATCGAGAGCGGCGTGCGGGTGCATGCGTGTCCAGGGTGCGTGCAGGCGCGTGGCAGGACGCGCGACGGCCTGATCCCCGGCGTCGAGGTGGTGACCAGTGAGGCGTTCGTCAGTTTTGCCGAGGGCCGCGTCCTGACCTTCGATTTCTGATCCGACGTACTCAAAGAGAGGAGACACGGCGCTGCTGCAGCGCCGCGTGCCCGTTCGTGTCCACTCCGCCGGCCGGACGGGTGGCGGCCGGTCGCTCGTCGCCGTCGTCGTCAACTTTGTCCTTTTCATTCCCGTCGTCCGGCTTGTCTTTCTTGTCGGCTTTCTCCGCGTCGGCCTTGGCGGCGGTTTCCAGGGCCCGCGTGGTGGCGGCGAGCACGTTCGCCGCCGGCAGGATTAAGCCGCTTTCCATCTCCTGGAACACGCTCTGCGGGTCCATTTCCAGGTTATCCGGATCCGGAAGCTGGACCACGAGCACCCCGACGACCTCGCCCTGGGTCGTGTAGACCGGCAACCCCATGGCCCCGGCGATCTCACCCGCCGGCACGTAGAGGTCCCGCGGCTTCTTGGTGATCCCGGCCAGCCGCCCGGACACGATCGCCGCCGTCCGGTCAAAGTACTTGCCCATCCGCCGGACGCAGAGCAGCAGGTCCCCCAGCCGCGGGGTCGCCGCCTTGCCGAAGTCCTGGTAGGCGTAGCCTTTCTCATCCGGCTTCTTGATCCGAATCCACGCCAGGTCCAGTTCGGTATCCCTCGCGATCAACTCCGCCTCCACCCCTTCCGTGTCTCCGTCGATCAGCACCTTGATGTCGCTCGGCGTGACCGAGACATCCCCGACTCGCCCTTGCAGATACGTGGCGAACCCGCCGACCGACATGTTCGAGCACAGCACAATGCCCTTCGCGTCGATCATCACGCCCGTGATTTCGCTCTCGCGCTCCCGTTCGCCCCACGACCCTTTAAGTTTGAGCACGAACTTCACGTTCACCACAACCGGTGCCTTGGTCGACAGCAGGCTCGCGTACGCCTCCTCCAACGGCTCCGCCGATGACGCGGGGGTCAGGGCAGCCATGGCTGCCGTTACAAGCACCGCACTGATTCGTCCTGTACCTCTCATTTTCCTTGTACTCCGTCGTTGGTCTTAGTCGGGCTCGGATTCGTCTCCGTGTGAGGAACGGCTGTCCTCCTCGGACACCGGCTTCCAGTCGGGCTCGACGTATTGGAAGCTCGTGGTGGCTCCCCGCAGGACCACGAACGCCACCCGCTCCGGTTCCGCCTCGGTAACCGCCTTCATCGCCGACCGATACGCCTCCAGGTCCTTGATCGCGTGCGAGTCGATCCGCAAGATCAGGTCGCCGGCAAGGATGCCCCCGAGTCCCGCCCAGCCGGCCCCTTCGACCTGCGTCACGATCACGCCGTTCACGTTCTCCCCCCACCGATTCTCGTCGCGGTCGAAGAAGGTCACCTCCCGGACCGAAAGATCAAAGTCCCGGTTGCGGTCGCGGCGCGCTTCGGACGGCGAAATCCGCGTGCGCTCCAGCGTCACCGCGACGTCCAGCGTCTCGCCGCCACGCAGCACCGTGAGCGTGGCCTCCGCATCAATGTCCAGCTTGCGGACGCGCCGCGCAAACAGACCGGCATCCTGCATTCCTCGCGGCCGGACCTTCTCGCCGTTGAGTTCGAGAATCACGTCGCCCACCCGCAAGTCCGTGCCCGCCGCCAGCGTCTTCGGGTAAACACGGGTGATCCGGAATCCACGCTGCTCCGGATGCCCCAACTGCGCGGCCAGATTCTTGACCACCGGCTGGGTCGCGATCCCGATCCACGCCTTCGGCACTTCACGAGGCGGTTCGTCGTCCTCGTCCGGCTTCGGCTCGATGAGCGTGATCTGGTTCTTCCCCTGCCGATCAAACTCGATCATCACGTACTCGGGCATCGGGTCACGGGCCAGGATCCGCTTGTACTGCGCGATGAACGCGCTCATGTCATGCACCGACTCGCCGTCCAGTGCCAGTATCACGTCACCGTATGAGATCGCCGGTTCCGACAGGGCGGCCGGACCGCCGCTCCGAACGCCCGTTACCAGCACCCCCATCGTGCTGTCGAGCCGGCGATCACGGGCCGTCTTCTCGGTGATCCCCCGCGCCGTGAGGCCCCAGGCACGCAGCGCCGCCTCGTCACCGCGGTCCCGCTCCAGCCGTGCGGAGACCACCGTGGCCTCCACCGTCTCGCCGTGCCGATGCAGCGTGAACGCGACGGATGACCCGACCGGCCGGTCGGCCAGCCGACGGACCAGCGGAGGCACTTCCTCCGGAAAGCGAACCGTGGTCGGCTCGCCGTCGATGCGAACGATCACGTCGCCCGGCTCGATGCCCGCCCGGGCGGCCGGGCTGTCCTCCACCACGGAGTTGACCAGCACGCCTTCCTCGTACCCCGTGTCCTTGATCGGCTTGAGGGCCACCCCATACCAGCTGCGCTCCACCTCGCCCTTCTCGATCAACGCGGCCGCCACCGCCCGGGCCACGTTGCTCGGAATCGCAAACCCCATGTCCCCACCCACGCCACCGCCCCGCGTGTTCACCCCGATCACCTCGCCGTCAAGGTTGACCAGCGGGCCGCCGCTGTTGCCGGGGTTGATCGCCGCGTCGTGCTGAATCCATCGATTAAACAGTCCCGTGCGCTGACCAACCTCCAATTGCAGCGAATCGTTGCTGCCGAGGATCCGCTCCGTGTTCGACACGATGCCCAAGGTCACCGACCGCGCCAGGGCCAGCGGACTGCCCATCGCCATGACGTAATCGCCGACTTCGACGGCATCGGAGTCGCCGAACGCCGCCACCGGCAGCGCCGCCTTCGGGTCAGCCAGCTCCGAGAGGCTCAGCTTCAGCACGGCCAGGTCCGTCAGCGGATCCTCGCCGACTTTGACGGCCTCCACCTCCTGCCGATCTGCCAGCACGCACCGGAATGTCCGCCCCCGAAGCGTCACGTGACAGTTTGTCAGCACGTGACCGTCCGCCGTGATGATGGTGCCGCTGCCCACGGCCCGGCCCTTGTGCTCTTTCCCGCCCCGGTAGTCCACTTTGACCACGTGGATATTCACCAGCGCCGGAAACACGCTGTCCCGCGCGTCCGTGATCATCTGCCGAACCTGCTTCTGCAAGTCGCTGTCCGTTGATGCCTTCAGAACCGGGCCACTTGGCAGTAAGGTGGCCACGGCCCAGACGGCCGCGAGCCCCGCCCGTGGCGGGTAGTCCCTTCTCATCGCGATCACTCTCCTCTTCGGGGAAATGTCGGGTCCCCCGAGCGTGCCCCAGACCTCGACATGCGCCGTTGCGGAATGCCCATCTCCCGGGGCCCGGCGCGTCACCGCGCCGCGTGGGAAATCGTGATTAAGCCACGCAGCGCGCCCGCCTACGGCAACTCTGGCATCCCGGTGAACCGTTTGGTGGGACCCTTGGGCGTCTTCGTACTGTCCTTGCGGGCCGGTGTTGAAGCCACCGGCCGCGACGTCGTCGTCGGCCGCGGCCCCGGTCGCTTGACCACGGCGGGCAGGACGTCCACCAACTCCACCTCGAACGTCAATGTGGCGTTGGGCGGAATCCCTCGCCCCCCGCGATCCCCGTAGGCCAGCCCGGGCGGGATGATCAGCTTCCGCTTCCCGCCGACCTTCATCGAACCGGCCCCTTCCGCCCAACCGGGCACGACCCTCGTCAGATCGATGGTGACGGGGCCTCCGCTCAACGCCGACGCACTGAACATACGACCGTCGTTCACCCAGCCGACGTACTTGACGATCACGCGACCGCCCGGCTCGGGCGATGGGCCGTCACCCACAACCAGATCCACGAAGCGAAGGCCGGAGTCCGTCTCGACTTCGTCCTCCGGCTGCGTTGGCGGTATTTCCTGATAGATGAAATCGACGATCTCCACTTCCATGACGATCGTCGTGTTCGGCGGGACGCCAGGTACCCCTCGCTCGCCGAACGCCAGCCCGGGGGGAATGATCAGCAATCGGCGCCCGCCAACCTTCATGCCGCTCACGCCTTCCGACCAGCCCTCGAACCCGGACCCGGCCACCGGCAGCTTGCGGGGCGGCGCCGTCGCCGGCGTGCCTTGCCAGAACGTGCCATCCTCCAGCCAGCCGGTGAACCGAAACTCCACAAATCCGTTTTTGTTCACCTCGGCTCCCGTGCCGACTTCGAAGTCATGATAGCGCAACCCCGAGTCGGTCGTCTCGGTCGGCAACGCTTCGATGTTGGGCATCTGGGGAAACTCGGATGCGGCCCGAGGCGAGGGGCCCGGACTTGCCGGTTGCGTGGTGGCGGGGCGCGGGGGTGGTTCCTGATCGGCCACGGCCGACTGCGCCGCCACACACAGGAGTGCCATGGCCAGTCCGCCCGCCGCACGGCGTGAATGAATCGTAGTGTACATGGTGATCGCTGCTGCCTTTCGACCCGGACACGTGGTTTGCGTCGGCGATAATCACTCCTCATCGAGTTCGCCGCACCGCCTGCGAAGAATAGTGGCAAGCCCCACCACCCGTCAAAGGCGGTGTTGCCCGCCCCGTTCCGCCGCACGGCGATCGCGCGGCCGGAATCGGCGCCGGGGATGGCGGGGACGGGATAAAAAACTCTGATATGCGGGGCTTGGACGGTCCAATTGAGCATGCCCGGCCGCCGCCGTTTAGTCCCGGATTGGGGCGCTTCATGCAGCGGCACTGGATGCGAGGGCTGAATTCTAAGTGATTACCCTAAGGTTAGTTACGGCCCGGCCGGCGGGGTCGAGAATTGATCTGGGATTCGCGCGATCCACGTGAGAATCGGCTTGACATCGAGGGCCGGATGGAGGTACTCTGTTATCAGACCCGAAGCAGCAGAGGTTCGGAACCCAAGGTGGATCCGCACCCGGGTCGTAGGGATGCTGGTCGGAAGCCAGCGGAATGGGAGTCGACGAGAGAGGGACTCCGCATCGGTTGGATGCGGTGTTCGTCTCTTTTTTGTTGCCTGTGCGACTGAGGCACCCGCGAAACCAGGGATAGGAATAAGGAGGAGCGGGAAAGATGGATACACAGCGTAGGGGTAAGGCAGCGGCGGCGGCAGTCGTTGTTGCACTATCGGCGGTGTTTTGTGTGGCGAGCGTAGCGTCCGCGGCACCAATTGCCTGGTTCGAGGCATCGGGCGCTAACGAACGTTTTGGGTGGTACAACGGCCAGAGCGATGACGCCGGGTTGGGCGGCGTGGAGGGGTTGTGGGGTCAGCCCACCGACTCGGTCATCGGATTCGCTTTCGACGACATGCGTTCGGAGTTCCAAGCCGCTGGCTCGGCTGGCGCGCCGGGCACCATCCAGAGCGCGGTTCAGGTGGGCATCGACGTTGGCCTGGCCGACCCGCCCAACCCGGAGCCGATCTCCGTGCTCACCATCGTCGAGTTCGGTACCTTCACGGGTGACCCCGCGGCACTGGCGGCCACGAGCGGGACGGTTCATGTCTGGCCGCTCGACCCCTTCTACCCTCCGACGAATCTCGGGCAGGTTGAGTACATCTTCGACACCGAGGCCATGACGTGGGAGGCTCGTGTCGATTTCGATTTGGTTGAAGAGTTCGGAGCCCCGCTGGTGAACTTCACGGTCACCGTGAACAACACGCTGGTTGCCAGCCCCGCCGAGGGTATGGCCAGCATCCAAAAGACGGGGGGGCGGATCTACATACCAGAGCCGGCGGTGTTCGGCCTGGTGGTACTGGGTGCAGCGATGATCGGTGTTCGGCGCCTGCGGTGACGCAGCTGCCATGCGGGGCTCTTAAAAGGAGGAGTGAAGAAAATGAAGCGAGTGATTCTGGCAGCAATCATCGCGGTGTTCGCGACGTCAGGTGCGTCGGCTGCTACATACGCCGATGGCGCCGGGCAGGATTTCACCTGGACCAACGCGCAAGACGGGCTGGGCCTGTTCGGGCAGCCGTTTGGCTCGCCTACGTCGAACGACATGTTCTTCCCGTTCTCGAACTTCAACGCCTACTCCGCGGATGGCGGCACGACGGTCACCGCCGACACGTTTGATGTCGACCTGATCGCGAACGAAGGCCTGTTGTTCAAGAGCATCACCCTGATCACCCAGGGTGACTACAACATCACCGGAACCGCCGGGCAGAACAGTGCGGAGGCCACCGGTGTGTTGAGCGCGACCTCGATCGTCGGGGATCCGTTCTTCGGGAGCAACAGCTACAACTTCTTCGACGATCAGCCGACCGACGGCAACCAGACCTGGGATGCCGAGACGATGGTGGCGATCCCGTGGGAACTGCCCACCGTGGTGACGTCGCTCCACGTTGTGGCCGATCAGGAGGTGGTCGCCATCAGTAGCATGGGTGGCAGTGCGGACATGACCGCGTACTTCGAGATTGTCGGCATCGCGGTCGAGATCATCCCCGAGCCGGCGTCGCTGTCGCTGCTCGCTCTGGGTGGTCTGGCCCTGCTCCGCCGCCGCTAGCCAGTCAACACGGCGATCGGGCTCGCCGGGTCGGAAGAAACTGGCCCCCGGCGTCTGGGACATACGCCGGGGTCCGATAGCGGGGTGCGTCCGGCCCGACAACAAGAGACGATGAAGATTGGGCTACCACGCATGCGGGTGGCCCTTTTTCTTGTATGGCGCGAAAAGTAGCGCCGCGCCGGGGATGTGGTCGGAATCGGCATCTTGGAACACGTGAGGGGTACGGACGCAGGATGCACGCTCGCCGTGGCAGGCTGGGCACGTGGCTCGTAACAGCAGCGATGGGGCTGCTGGGGCCGCTCCTGCCTGCTCACCGCGCAATGGCGGGGGGAGGTCCGGAAGCGACGGTGGTCGTGATCGACCCCCTGGACGCGGACTCGTTGTATCTGGGCAACTACTACGTCCACGCCCGGCGGATCCCCGCCAAGAACGTCATCTACCTCGAGCTGGCGGCGGAGGACTACGCCGATTTCTTCGAGAATCAACTGGAAACCCTGTTCGGGGAGCTTCGCCACCGGAAGATCGAGGACCGGATTGACTTCATCGTCATGGCGGGGGCATCGTGCTATCGAGTGCCCGCGGCCGGACTGATCACCGAACCCATCTCCACTTGCCCCGAAGAGTACAAGCGAGTCGACTTCATCTCGCTCTCGACGGCCCTCGCGACGTTGCCGTACGGAAGCGCCGTTCTGGCTAGTGACGCCGACGAGCCCTACGGGCTCAAGACAACCACGCCCAACGGTTACTACACCGAGACGGATGAGGCGGTTGCGTTCGACAGCACCGTCCACTGGGCCGGCGGCGAACCGACAACCGCCCCCAACGCCACGCGCTTCTATATCGCCGCCATGCTCGGGTACACGGGCCCGGGAGGTAACACGCCCGCCGAAGTCATCGCCATGATCGATCGCAGCGTGGCCGCCGACGGGTCCTGGCCGGACGGCGCGTTCTACTACATGGAAACGTCGGACGATGCGCGGAGCCGCGTGCGCGACGCCTTCTTTGACGACGCGGTGGACTCGATCCGCGTTCTCGGCGGTGAGGCCTTCCATCTCCAGGGTGTTCTGCCGGATGGCGAACATGGCTGCCTTGGCGTGCTGACGGGCTGGGCGGCGCCCGACGTCGAGGACGCGGATATGACGCTGCTGGGCGGGGCATACGGGGATCATCTCACGAGCTATGCGGCTTTGTTCGACGAGCCGACTCACACCAAGGTGGCGGCGTGGATTGCGAAAGGCGCCAGCGGCTCCTTTGGCACGGTGGAGGAACCGTGCGGCGGCCAGCAGGTGGCCGGCAAGTTCCCCCACCCACGCCTTTTCGTGCACTATTTCCAGGGCCTTTCACTGGGGGAAGCGATTTACCGTAATCTGGCGTACCTGCCCTGGGAAGGTCTCGTCTATGGCGATCCCCTGACGCAACCCTTCGCCGTCAAGCCCGTCGTCGAGGTGCCAGATGCACCGTCTGCGGATGAGACGGTATCCGGGATACTCTATCTTACGCCCGATGCGCAAACGTCCAAACCGGGAACTTCGATCGAGCGGCTCGACGTTTATCTGGATGGCAACCCGCGAGCCTCGATCGACGCCGGCGACGTGATCCGGCTCGACACCACGCTCATGCCGGACGGGGCACATGAACTCCGGATCGTGGCCGTTGACGATTCGCCGGTGGCCAGCCAAGGGCGATGGATTGGGAGCTTTCGCACCGACAACTACGGGCGGGTCGTCACGATGAATGTCGATCCGCCGTCCGGCGATCTGTGGACCACATTCTCGGTGAACGTCCGGGCCCAAGGTGCGGAGGTGGCGGAACTCCGCCTGCTTCAGAATGACCGGGTCGTCGCCGCTTCCTACGCCGGGGAACCGCGCCTGACGGTGGGCGGTGCCACGCTGGGAGCCGGCCCCGTGCCGTTGCGGGTAGAGGTCGATTACGCGGACGGGTGGTCGGCAAACAGCGCTGTGCACGTGCTCGCGATCGACTACGGCGGCGCCTGTTGCGGGGCGGATGGTCGTTGTCAGCAACTTTCGGAGCGGCGGTGTGGCCGGCTGTGTGGTGGTGTCTACGGGGGCGACGGGTCAAGCTGCGGTGTGAGCGAGTGCTCGCCGTGCGGTACCGGTGACTTCGATACGAACGGCGCGGTCGACCTCCGCGACGTGGCCGCGTTTCAGATCTGTTTTTTGGATGCCGATGACTCGCTGCGGCAGCGCGATTCCGTTGACTCGCTGGACCACTGCCTGTGTGCCTTCGACCTCGATCAGGATTCCGATATCGACCTGTCAGACCACGCCCTCGTGGCCGAACGCCTTGCCGGACCGTGCGACGTGGGGGTCGACTACCGCGACTGCTGGACCGGCGATTTCGACGGCGATGGCATCGTGGACCTCGGCGACGTCGCGCCGTTCCAGACTTGCTTCGATGGGACGGATCAGCCTCCGCCGGATCGGTCGTCCCAGCACGACGAGAATTGCCTTTGCGTGTTCGACTTCGATTCCGACGGCAACATCGATCTGGACGATTACGTCGTACTGAGCGCTCGGCTCGACACGTCCGCCGACCCCCCCGAAGTCCCCGCGGCATACAGTTATACAAAGCTCATCCGCGGCCCGGATCCCGCCCTGGTCGAGCTCCCCGCCGTCCACGCCCCGGGCGTGCCCGTGGAGTACACGGTGGTGTCCGGGCCTGAACAGGCGGTCATGACGGGGACGGGGCCGCAACGGGTGCTGCGGGCGATGGCGCTGGCCGAGGGGTCTGATGCCCTCGAGTTCCAGGTGAGGCAACCCGAGGGCGTGACGGAAATCGCCACCGTCCATATCACGTACCCGCCATATCCGCCGCCGACCCTGAACGTCAGCGTGGACAGTGTGGGCGAGTCGGGGGTGCCCGTGTCGTACACGCCCGTCGACTTCGCCGGCCTCGGACACCGCGCGTGCCCGTTCCAAGCCCGGTTCCGGAACGACGGGAGCGAACTCGTGCTCGTGGCCCCGGAGGTCCTTCGGGTCAGTCCGTTCGTGCGCTGGGTCGTTGAAGGGGAGCGGTTCCCCGACGGGCAGATCGAGGTCGCGGTCCCGTTGGATCGTAATGTCAAGGCGGTGGTGACCTATCTTCCGTACCGGCAGCTTCGGGTCCGCGCCAATCGCCCCGGTACCTTCATTGCCAACTTCTCGCCCGACATCACCGGCGCGTCCGGCGGCGTTTCGCCCTACGATCGCATCTACCCGGTTGACGAAACGGACGTATTCCTGAACGCGCCCGCCATGTCCGGCGGACGCTCGTTCTCCCATTGGCGCGCCGACGGGGAAGACCGGCCCGACGGCGAACGCTTCTACCTCGTGCAAACCATGAACGACGATCATACCGTCGTCGCCCTCTATGCCGACGTCCCGGGCGACGCCGACGGTGACCTCGACGTCGATCTGGCCGACCTGTCCGCCTTCCAACGCTGCGCGGCTGCCTTCGAAGAGTCACCGACCGACGATTGCCTGGACGCCTTCGACATCGACTCGCCGCCCGACGGGGTCGTCGACCTGCGGGACTGGACGGCGCTCCACCGGCGCCACATGATCACGGGACCCTACTGAATGCGGCCCCGCTGACACGGGCCCCACGCAAGGCGGGCCCGGCCGATTCCGGGCCTCACCCGGTTGGATTCCGCCACGCTCGCCAAGTATGATCCGCGCATGATGTCACCGCCGCGAACCGCACCGGATGACGTACGGCCGCCGACGAGGCTTTACTACCGGGTCGGGCGGGCATTCTGCCAGGCGACCTACGTTTTGTTGCTGAGAGGACGCGTCTACGGCGTGGACCACGTCCCGCTGTTGGGTGGGGTGCTGTTGGCGTGCAATCACCAGAGCTTCCTGGACCCGGTGTTAGCCACGTTGGCGCTCCCGCGGGAGTGCACCTACATGGCGCGCGACACGCTGTTCGTCAATCCGCTCTTTCGTCGGCTCATCGAATCGCTCAACGCGTTTCCGGTTCGCCGCGGCGAATCCGACGTGGCCGCGATGAAGGCGGCGTTGCAACGACTGGGCAACGGTGCGGCGCTCACCACCTTTCCTGAGGCCACGCGCACCGAAGACGGGCGCGTTCGGCTGATCAAGCCGGGCGTGATCGTGATCGCCCGCAAAGCGAGGGTGCCTATCGTCCCGGTCGCGATTGAGGGCGCGTTCGACGCCTGGCCGCGACACCAGAAACTGCCCCGATGCGCCCGCGTGTGGGTCGAATACGGCAGGCCGATCCCGCCGGGCGAGTTGATCGCGGCCGATCGGGATGCGTCCGCCAAACGACTGACCACCGAGATGCGTACCCTACATAACCGGCTCCGGCAACGCGCCGGCAAACGACCGTTCGTGTATGATGATTGAGCGTGGGGGCGCGGGGTGGATCGAGTCGGCCCGGGGGCGGTGTCGCCCCGTGGTGCGGGGTACCACGACGATGATGGTGAAGCTGGCGGAAAAACGCGGGTTCTGTTTCGGCGTCGAGGATGCGATCGAGATGGCCGAGAAGGCCGTCGAGGAACATGGCTCCGGCAACGTCGTATCCCTCGGCCCCGTCATTCATAATCAGCAGGTGGTCGACCGCCTGGAAAACGCGGGGTTGCGCCAATCCGGGAAGCTGGAAGAACTCAAGCCCGGCGCCAACGTGCTGATTCGGTCTCACGGCGTTACGCCCGACGTGCTGGCCAATGCCGCCGCGAAGAACCTGAACGTCATCAACGCCACCTGTGTCCTGGTCCGGAAGGCGCAGGAGGTGGTCAAGCGGCTGCACGAGGAAGGGTATCGCGTCGTCATGATCGGTGACCGGAACCATCCCGAAGTCCGCGGCGTGATCGGCTACGCGCCGAACGTGGTCATCGTCGACAGCGTCGCGGACGTGGACCGGGAACTGCCCTTCAAGGAGCGACTCGGCATCGTGGCCCAGACGACGCACGCCCCGGAACACGTCGCCGAGATCATCGCGGAGATCGTCAAACGCCCCTACATCGAGTTGAAGGTCGTGAACACGCTGTGCCTGGAGGTGATTCGGCGACAGCAGGCGGCCGTCAAGCTCGCTTCCGAAGTGGACGTCATGTTCGTGCTGGGTGGGCGGCACTCCGCGAACACCCAGGAGCTGGCCCGTCTGTGCACCGAAGCCGGTGTGGAAACATATCACCTCGAGGCCTGGGAGGATTTCGATCCGTCCATGGTTCAGGATAAGGAGATCGCCGGCGTGTCGGCCGGCGCGTCCACGCCCGACTGGATCATCGACGAGTTTGCCGACCGGCTGCGGGCGCTGTAATCGCGTCCGCACCCGCTTGCCCGGCGCTGTCCGATTCCGTAGCATCTCCCGGCAGGGAGCCGCGACGGAGGGTGCCGTGCGATTCGGCGGCCCAGAGGCGGGGCGTGTGGTTTGACGACGTTCGAAACGGTCTGGTGGTTACTTTTCTGCTCAGCCGTTGGGCTGTGTGTGGGAAGTTTTCTCAACGTCGTGGTCTATCGCATTCCCGCCGGCCTGTCCATCTGGACGCCCCGCTGGTCGTTCTGCCCGGCCTGCGAAGCGCCCATCCCCTGGTATGACAACCTGCCGCTCATCAGTTACTTGCGGCTCGGCGGCCGGGCCCGGTGCTGCGGGACACCCATATCACTCCGCTACCCGGTCATCGAGGTCGCCACCGCCGTGATCGTGCTCCTCCTCCTGGATGCCTTTTTCGTTGACCGGGTGCGGACCGGACTGTGCGAGACGGCGATCGGACTCTCCTGGCGGCTCGCCGAGGACTGGCCGGTATTCCTCGCCCACGTCGTTCTCTTCGCCTGCCTGTTGGCCATGTCCGCGATCGACATCGAACACTATTGGATCGACACCGTGTTTGCGTCGGTCGCGGTGGTGGCCGGTTGTGTGCTGCACATGCTGTGGACGCCGTCGCACAGCTTGGCGGGTGCGACGCCGTCAGGCGGGTGGATTCGACCATTCGATGTCACGGCCGTGACGTGTCTCGCCGCGTCTGCCGGACTGCTCGCGGCGGCGGGCGTTCGTTGGCGGCTCGACCGCCGGCTCGGTGAGCGGGACGACGAGCAGGTCCCGCAGGCCTTGCCGGGCGGGGCGACCGGGGATGATCCCGGCGGCGTCACCGACGACCCGGCGTCCGACGCCGCGTCCGCCCTGACGGGCGAGACGGGATCTGCCCCGCCGCCGTCCGCCGAGCCGGAAGACTCGGATGAGGCGGAAACGTCTCCGGACGCCGTGGCGAGACCGACGGCCCGGCGGGCGATCGGTGCCTGGTGCCTCACGCTGATGCTGGCGGGGATGATCGTCGCGATCGCGCGGGCGGCAATGTCCGATGCCGGCGGGAGCCCCCACACGCTGCGGCTCACCTTGCCGCTGGCGGGCCTGTTCGGACTCATCGTCATCGCCGGGATGGTGGAGCGTCCCTCGGACCGGGCGATCGTCGAGGCCATCGAATCTGAACGTGTCCAGGCGCGGGTGACGGCGCTGCGGGAGCTGGGCTGGCTGATGCCGGCGATTCTGCTCGCCGGGGCGGCCCTGTCGGCCTGCGAATGGTCTCCCGCGGTGCAGCGTTGGACCAGCGACCTGCTCCACTGGAGGCCGGCCGCCTCCTGGAACTGGCAACCGGTGTTCGGATTGGCAACAGCCGCCACGGGCTTTGCGGTCGCGGCCGGCATTGGCTGGGCGATCCGGATTGGCGCGACGTTGATCTACGGAAAAGAGGCCTTCGGGGATGGCGACATCCACGTCATGGCGGCGGCCGGCTGCGTCGCAGGCTGGCCAGTGGTTCTGCTGGGCTTTATCCTAACCTGTGTGATCGCACTGGCCGGCTGGGTGATCAGTCTGCCCTTCAAACGGACGCGAGCGATTCCACTCGTTCCGTGGCTGTCGCTCTCATTCCTTGTTGTGGCTGTGTTTTACGAATCGGCGACACAGATGGCGCCGGTTCAGAATGTGATCGAGATGGTTCGGCTGTTTGGTTTTCCAGGGATTTCCTGAATTTGGCTGTGGCATGGCTGCGAGAGGTTCCGATGAACCGGATACTGAAGAAAATCAAGACGTATGCCAGGCTTTGCCTGGTTGTGGTGGTTGCACTCGCCGTCGTGTTGATTATCTTCAAGAACTATAACCGAAAGGTCGATTTCTGGTTCTTTCAGGACTTCAAAAACGTCAGTGTTCTTTGGCTGATAGGATGCACCGCCGCGGGATCGATCGTCTCGTATTGGGTCTCTCTTACGGTGTGGTCGCTCTGGAAGGACCTGCGTGAAATGCAGCGCCAGAACAAGGAAGCGGTGGCGAAAAAGGAACAGCGCAAGCGGGCCGATGAACTGGCGGAGCAGGAACGGCGAATCGACGAGAAGCGGGCCGCATTGCTGCGCGAAGACGACCCGTCCTGATGCCGGGCGGCGGGGCTGCTGACCGAAGTTTCGGAGTCGGAGGGGCGGTATTACGCAACGGTGTGCGCCAGACGAACCCGGGTGCCTTGGACCAAGGAGGCTGAGTGATGTCGAAGATTCTGCGAGGGCTGCTGGTGGCGACGACGGTGTGCGTCGCGGTGATGACGTGGGGTTGCGGCGACGCGAACCAGGACAAGATTGCCACGCTGCAGCAGGACAACGAGAAACTGCTGGGGGACTATAACGCCTGCCAGGAGGAACTCATGGCCACGTGCGACGAGCGCGATCGCTGGCATGAGCAGTACCTGGCCACCAGGGCCGACAACGACGCCCTCCGCGGTGAACTGGCCGCCGTGCCGGACGTGCCGGAAGGGTGGACGGCCGTGCCGGGCGGGGCGATGATCGCCCTCGACGCCGAGTTCCTGTTCAACTCCGGCCAGGCGACACTCCGCAAGAGCGCGATGCAGAAGATCAACGAGGTCGTCGATACCATCCAGGCGAACTACCCGGACAAGGAAGTGGTGGTGTACGGCCATACCGACGACCAACCCATCAAGAAGAGCAAGTGGAAGGACAACTTCGAGTTGAGCGCCCAACGCGCATTGTCCGTGGTGCGCCAACTGAATCGGTCAGGGATCGAGCCGAATCGTCTCGTGGCCGCCGGCTGCGGTGAGCACCAGCC
Organism: uncultured Phycisphaeraceae bacterium; assembly: GCA_964495075.1. Taxonomy (GTDB): domain Bacteria; phylum Planctomycetota; class Phycisphaerae; order UBA1845; family UBA1845; genus JAFGJQ01. The sequence goes on along the minus strand of CAZBUJ010000045.1, from coordinate 8,967 downwards.
CGTCATGCAAAACGCGACGAAGGAATCGCGGCAGAAGAACCGCCGCGTCGAGATCTTCGTGCTGAATCCGCAGATCCGCACGGCGTCCCGGGCATCCACCACCGAATAGACGCCAACCGAGAGCGCGCCATGGCCGCACGGCCTCGCCAAAGCCACCCGGTGGCGAGGGAGGTCGTGCGGCCATCGAGTGCGCCCGTCGCCCGCCGATCCGTCCGTTTTTGTATGACCGGGCACCCCGGCCGGCAAGAGGGTGTAGAATCCTCCAGGCAGTCGATGCCGAGACACGGTCAGGTATCGCGCGATGAAGACGACGTCCATGGTTCCCTGCACGCTGGTTGCCATCCTGCTCCCACTCACCGTCGACATGGCGGCCGAGCCGGCGTCGACCGCCTCCCCCGAGGAGCCCGCCCCCGTCAGCCCGGCCGACGCGCTCTGGCCCAGCCCCGAACTCCTCGAATTCCAACTGCGGGAGGCCGCCCGGCTCCGGGCCGAGGAGTACGGATTGGACGACGCGCAACGCGCTCAGCTCGAAGACGCGCTACTCGCTCGCTGGCCCCGGTTCTTTCGGGACAATGAGGATGAACTCCGCCCGCTGCTGACCCAACTGGTCGAGGCCCGAACGGCTCCGGAGCCCCCCGAGGCCGAACGCGTCGCACAGTGGGCACGGCGGGCCCTGCCGATGTGGGAGCGGATCGAAGCGGAAATCGCGCGCAGCGACAAGGACATCGAGCAACTGCTGAATCCCCAGCAGCGGGAAGCATTCCGGCACGATCGAGAACAAATGCATAAGCGCCTGCGGGCGGTGCGGCAGACGCTGTCCAAATGGAAACAAGGGGCTTTCGAACCCGGGTCGGCCTGGGACGAACCGCCCCCACCCGAGCCATCGCCACCGACACCCGACCGGGCGCCGGCACCGCCCGAGGATCAGGTCGAGGCGGAGCTGGATGCATGGACGCGCCACGTCCAGGATTTCTGCAACACCTACCAGCTTGATCGTACGCAGCGCGAAACAGCGTACTCCATCCTGCGCGAGCTTCAGGAGCGGGCCCGCGCCCACCGCGATCGTCATCGCGATGAGATCGACCGGATGGAACGCGTCATCGCCGGGCCCGAACCGGTCGAGCAGCAGGAGCTGATGGCGAAACTCCAACGCCTCTACGGCCCCGTCGACGATATGTTCCGGGAGCTGGACCGGCGGCTGGTCGCGATCCCTACCTCGGCCCAAGCCCGCCGCGTCCAGGCCGCCGCGGCGGCCGCCTCCCAGCCGGCCTCGCAGCCGGGCCCGACGGCCCCCTGATCGTCCCCACGCGATCCGCGCTCTCGTCGCGTTTTGATCACCCCCGCACCGTGGTCTAGAATCCAAGGTCGGCGGCGCGGACGGATTGACGTGAGGTCGCGTATGTCGGAGCGGAGCAAAGTCGTCGTGGCCATGAGCGGGGGTGTCGACTCCAGCGTAGCCGCGTGCCTGCTGCGAGAGCAGGGCTACGACGTCATCGGTCTGTTCATGCGATCCGGTGTGAAAGCTCCGCCGCACCCGCGTTCGGACGACGGGCCGCCCGCCCGCCCGCACCAGGGATGCTGCAGCGCCTCGGACGCCGCCGATGCCCGGTTCGTGGCCGGCCTGCTCGGCGTTCCCTTCTACGCCCTCGATTTCGAGTCCGCGTTCGACGAGATCATGGACTACTTCGCCGATGAGTACGCCCGAGGCCGAACGCCCAATCCGTGTATCCTCTGCAACAACCGGCTGAAGTTCGGTAGGCTGTTCCAGTACGCCGAGGCCGTCGGGGCCCGATACGTCGCCACCGGGCACTACGCCCAGATCGCCACGCGCGACGGCCGGACGGTTCTGTGCCGCGGGGCGGACCGATCAAAGGACCAGTCCTATGTGCTCTTCGGCCTCGCCCGGGACGACCTCGACCGCGTCCTGTTTCCCGTCGGATCGATGCAGAAGGACGAGGTGCGGGCCGCGGCGGATCGGTTCGGCCTGCCCGTGACCCACAAACCGGACTCCGTCGAAATCTGCTTCGTTCCGGATCAGGACTACGCCCGCGTGGTCCGCGAACGTCGCCCGGACGCCTTCTCACCCGGCGATGTCGTGGACACGGACGGCAACGTCGTGGGCCGGCACAAAGGGATCCCCCACTACACGGTCGGGCAGCGCCGCGGGCTCGGCATCGCCGCCGGCAAGCCGATCTATGTCACGCGGGTCGACGTCGAGTCGAATACGGTAACGGTCGGTGAGGGTGACGAACTGCAGCGGCGGACGTTGCATGCGGAGCGCACGCGCTGGCTGGTGGACATCCCGTCGCGGTTCCGCGCCACCGCCAAGATCCGGTACCTGCACCGCGACGCCCCGGTCACCGTGGTCCGCGGTTCGAGCGATACCGCGGTCGTCACGTTTGACGAGCCCCAGCGGGCCGTCACGCCGGGCCAGGCGGTCGTTTTCTACGACGATGAGGTGGTGCTCGGCGGTGGCTGGATCGCCGGGTAGCGATCCGCCCCTCCCGCCCGCCGACCGACGGTGCCCCCTAGGCGGTGCAGTCCTTCGGTGCGGGAATCAGGCAGATCAGCTCGCAGACCGTGCTCCCCGTGTTCACGAACTGGTGCTTTTCGTTGGCGGGCACGTAGATCACGTCGCCGGCGGCGAACGGCCGTTCGCCCGAGACGGTGTGGGCCGTGCCCGCGCCCTTCAGCACGATGATCTCATGCTCGTAGTCGTGGGCGTGATGCGGGGTATTGCCGCCGGGCTGCACCTCGACGTGGCGCATGTGAAAGTTCGGCGCGCCTTCCTCCGGCCCGATGAGCATCCGCATTTTGACGTCCCGGGCTCCATCCATCGTCACCACCGTCTGAGGGTGGGACGGAATGTCCTGGATCTTCATGTGTCATTCTCCCTGTGAATCCTGGCCCTCGATACCCCCCGCCGCGCCGCCGCCGCGCCGCTACACCTCGTTCTCTTTGACGATCCAGCCGTCCGCCGCCGTGCTGTAGCTGAGCAACTCGCCCGGCTGGAAATAGAGGGCGATTTCCGTTTCGGCGGACTCCGGACCGTCGCTGCCGTGGATCAGGTTGAACGTCTTGCTCACGCCGAAATCCCCCCGGATCGTCCCCGGCTCGGCCTCGAAGCCGAACGTTTTGCCCATCAGCGTGCGGCAGATGGCGATGGCCTGGGTCCCAGTGACGACCATCACCACGACCGGCCCCGACGTGATGTACCGGATCAGCCCGGGATAGAACGGCTTGCCCTTGTGGGGGGCGTAATGACGCTCGGCGAGTTCCGTCGAGATCTGCATCAGCTTCATGCCCGCGATCGTCAGGCCTTTGTCCTCGAACCGCTGGATGATCCGTCCGAGCAGTCGTCGTTGTACGCAGTCGGGCTTCAGGATGATGAGTGTCTGTTCCACGCCGCAGTCCTTGTCCAGGTGTACGGGCCGATGAATGAACCGGACTCCCCCAACCGCACGCCGCCGCCGGGGCCCCGGGAAGCCGGGGGTGAATCATACGCGAAATCGCGGGGAATCGTAAGGGCGATCGGTCGTCCGGCACCGGCCGCCGATCCGGTCACTCGATCGAGATCGTCGGGGTCGACTCGCCCGCCGCCACGCGGACGCTCACCTGGCCGGCCGTGGCCCGGACCACGTCCATGATCGCGCCCCGCACCAGGTCGGTGGTCGCGGTGAAGCACTTGTCCGGCGTGCCCCGATCGGCAAACACCCGCAGATCGGCGTTCAGCGGAATCTCGACCAGGAAAGGGACGTTCATCGCCGCGGCGGCCTTCCGGGACCCGCCGAGATCGAAGATCGAGACCCGCTCGCAGCAGTGCGGGCAGATATAGTAGCTCATGTTCTCGACAATGCCAAGGCATGGCACTTTTAGCGTGCCGTACATCATGATGGCCCGCCGCGCGTCGCTCAGGGCGAGATCCTGCGGCGTGCAGACGATCACCGCGCCGGTCATCGGGATGGATTGCGACAACGTCAGCGGCACGTCCCCCGTGCCCGGCGGCAGGTCCACGATCAAGTAGTCCAGGTCGCCCCAGTCGACGCGCCCCAGGAACTGCTGCACCGCGCCGTGCACCATCGGGCCGCGCCACACCACCGCCTGCTCGGCGTCGACAAAAAAGCCGATGCTGATCAGTTTGATCCCCAACGCCTCGATCGCCACGATCCGGTCGTTCTTCGCCTCCGGCTGCCGGTTCCGCACACCCATGATGGTCGGAATGGACGGCCCGTAGATGTCGGCGTCCAGCAGCCCCACCCGGGCCCCCTCACGCTGCAACCCTACCGCGAGCATCGCTGCGACCATGCTCTTGCCCACCCCCCCTTTGCCCGCCCCCACCGCGATCACGTTTTTCACCCCCGGCATCTGGATGGCCGCGTTCGGGCGCCCCCGCACCTGGGCCGTGAAATCGACGTGGACACCGGTTACGCCCCGGACCCGCCGGACCGCCGCCTCGACGTCCTCGCGAATCACGTTTTTCAACGGGCACGCCGGCGTCGTCAGTTCCACCAGCACCTTCACGTCGCCGCCGGCGATGGCCACGTCCTTGACCATGTTCAGCTTGACAATGTCCTGGTGAAGCTCGGGGTCCTTGACCGTACGCAACTGAGCGAGAACGGTATCCTTCGTCGGTGCTCGCATCGCGTGAACTCTCGATGGGGTGACGATGACGATTCCAGGCAGCCTCTGCCGCCGGGCCTGCGATACATGGCAGGCACGTCATGAATATAGTACTAACTGGGTACTATTTCCAGTCCGGCCGCCTCCCGGCGTGCACCAACGTGTCCGGGCCCGGGTCGCGTGGTATCATATCGATAGCGTGACGGTCAGCCGGCGGGATGCAGGCAGACGGGCCCGATCCCGCCCGGCCGCCCGGCAAGCGGGAGACGGACCTCGATGCCCTCACTCCGTCGCTATGCTCCGCAGACGTCCCGGAACCTCGTGGTGGGTGTGGTTTTGCTGGCCGTCCTGCTCTCCGCCGTGGGGCTGGTGCTGGCGACGCAGCAGTCCGAGTTGATCATGAAGGGCCGCATCGCCGATCTCCGGCCGGAGGCCTACCGTCGAATCGCCGGCGTCCAGCGGGAGCTGCTGACCCGGATTGACCCGGTCCTCCGCGATATCGGCCGTCGGTGCGGCGGCAAAACGGCGGACGGATCGGGACCGTCGCCCACCACTGCCCCGTCGCCCACCACCGCCCCGCCAACCACCACTGCCCCGTCAACCACCACCGCCCCGTCGCCGACCACCCGGCCCGCCGGTCCGGAGCAACGGGCGACCCCGCCGGATTTCGACGGGGACGCGAACATCCCGTCGGCCGAGCCGCGTGTCGAATGGTTCGGCGAAGCGTATGTGTGGGACGGGGAGACGTTGCACCGTTGCGGCTACGGCCGCGCTAACGTGGCCCGCACGCTGGTGGAGCCGCGGGACCTTCCCGCTCTGGAAGAGCCCCTTACGCGACGGCTGGACTTCCTCCTGGAGGATCCCGGCACCGAGGTGATGCCGGTCGTGCACGGTTTCCGGTTCCACGGGTCCCGCGGATCGCCGGTGCTGTTCGCCTATCGCGCGGTGCAGCGGCCCGACGGGGAGGTGGTGGTGGCCGCCGTGGCGCTGGATGTGGCGCTGGTCCGCCGCGAGCTCGCCGAGCCGGCCATCACCATCGACGGCGATCTGGCCCTGGTCGAGTCCCGCCCGGAGTTGTTTCTGCGCCAGGCGGAGCTTGGTCAGTGGTCCGAGTCGCTCGGGCCGATCATCCCGTTCTGGTCGGTCCAGCCTTCCATCGACTTCATCCTCCAGCAGGAGGCGGCGGGGCAGCGACAGACGGTGCTGCACGGCGGCGTGACGCTGTTGGGACTGGTGGCGCTGCTGCTCGCGATCCGTGCCATGAATCGCGTGGTGCAGCACGAGATATCGCTCTCCCGCATGAAGGCGAACTTCGTCGCCGACGTGTCGCACGAACTGAAGACGCCGTTGGCCTTGATTCGCATGTTCGGTGAGACCCTGCTCAGCGGCCGTGTCACGACCGAGGAAAAGGCGAACGAATACTACGAGATCATTACTCGCGAGAGTGGTCGGCTGACGCACCTGATCGACAACATTCTCGACTTCTCGCGCATCGACGCTGGTCGCAAGCCCCACCGAGCGGAGCCGGTCGATGTCGGGCGCGTGGTGCAGGACACGTATGACTCCTATCGGCACGAGCTGGACCACCACGGATTTGCCCATCGCTGCACGGTCGCCTCGGATCTGCCGGTGATCTACGGGGACGGCGATTCAATCGGACAGGTGGTCCTGAACCTGATTAACAATGCCGTCAAGTACAGCGCCGACGAGAAGCACCTCGAGGTTGAAGTGGTTCGCGAGACGCGGCGGGACCACCACGGCGTGTTGATCTCCGTCCGCGATCGCGGGATCGGGATTCGCCCCGAGGACCGAGCCCACCTGTTCGACGGCTTCTTCCGGGCCCCGGACGAGCGGGTCCGACGCAGTCGTGGCACGGGGCTCGGACTGGCCCTCTGCAAGCGAATCGTCGATGCCCACGAAGGGTCGATAGACGTCGAGTCGCGACTGGTCAAAGGTAGCGAGTTTCGTGTATTCTTACCGGCGCCGCCGGCGTCGCCCGAGGCGGGCGAGGCGGCGGACGATGAACCCGCGATGCAAGCAAAGGATGCAAGCTGATGCCGAGAATCCTGGTTGCCGAAGACGAACCGGACATGCTGATGGGCTTGCGGGACAACCTGCAGTTCGAGGGCTACGAGGTGCTGGAGGCCCGTGACGGGCAGGAGGCACTCGACGCGATCGCCCGCGACCGTCCCGACCTCGTGCTGTTGGACGTCATGATGCCGAAGGTCGACGGCATTTCCGTCTGCCGTCAGCTCCGCGATGCGGGCTATCGCCTGCCGATCCTGATGCTCACGGCCAAGAGCCAGGAGATCGACATCGTGCGCGGCCTGGAAGCCGGTGCCGACGACTACATCACGAAACCGTTCGGCGTGCGCGAGCTGCTGGCCCGCATCAAGGTCGCGTTGCGGCACAGCGGCGTCGTGCAGTCCGTGTCCAAGGTGATGAGTATCGGGTCGGCCGAGGTCGATCTGGTCAAGGGCACGGTGGTTCGCGGTGACGAGACGTTCAAGCTCGGTCACTTCGAAGTTCGCATTCTGACCATGCTGATCGAGAATGCGGAGAAGCCCGTCGAACGCAACAAGATGCTGGACGAGATCTGGGGCCTGGAGGCGTACCCCACCAACCGGACGGTGGACAATCACATCGTGTCCCTGCGGCGCAAGCTGGAAGACGACCCCAAGAACCCCAAGCACATTCTTACCGTGCACAGCATCGGCTATAAATTCGTGCCGTAGACCCGACCGGGCGTCGCGGGCCGGCAGGCGGACCTATCGGTTCGCGTACCGCGCGGCGGCCGTGGCCCGCGCCACCAGCGAGAAGTACCCCACCAGAAGAACCAGGTTGGGCACACACCAGGCGAGCATGATGAGCGTGTCAGGATCCACCCCGATCAGGATCGCCAGTTGGCGAAGGGTCCGATGCGTCGCCGAGAGCAGCACCACCATGCCGTGCGCCACGGCGGACCAGGCCACCACATAGGTCGAAAGGCACGAGGCCGCCTGGATGGAGACCGACATGAGGTTCCGCCGGTCCAGGTAGTGGAACGCGATGCCCACCGCCGAACTCGTCAGTGCTATGATTGTCACGATCGTGGTGACGGTCAAACACCCCAGTACCAGCGTCGCCGCGATCACCTCGGGCACGTGCTCGGTGAACCCGGACCAACCGCCGACGGTCGCGAGCATGCAGCACGCCCCCAACGCCCCCAGAAGGAACGACGCCGGGATGTGCCAGGCCACGAGTGCGCGGTGGTCATCCGACTCCGGGTCGAGTTTGAGTTGACGCCCGAATTCACCAGGCGCGATCATGACGCACCACAACGTGTCCCACCAGGCGGCCAGTCGCCCGCCGGACCGCCGCCGCGTCCACGCCGGCCCGGTTCGGATGTGCTCGCCCAACGACGCCTCCGCCGGCTTGCCGCATTCGGAACAGCGCCCGTCGGTCGGAACGTGCGTGAGGTTGTACCCGCACCACTCGCACGTCGGCGGGCGGGGCTCCGCCGACGACGGACGCCACGCCCCCACAAAACGCAAGAAGGCCCACAGCATCCACAACCCGGCCACGCCCGCCGAACCCACGCAGATCGCCGGTTGCCATCGGGCGAGCCAGGGCTCGTCGGCGGGCGCTCGGTCACAATAGAACCGTATCCCGCGTTGGCTCCACACGATCACCGAGCCGGCGACCGCGACGGCCGACGGCCACAATGCCGTGGATAGCCACGTTCGCTGCAGGGAAAACCTGAACGTGACGCCGATGGGTTCATTCCGCGCGCCCCAGGCCATCGTAATCACGGCCAGGATCACGTACGCCGCTTCGACAGCCGCCGCCATGCTCAGCAGCACGATCGCCGACAGCCGCGGATCGAATGCATAAAGGTCGCTCAGACGACCGGCGAGGCGCCGGGCGCTGCCGGATACGTCAAGCGAGTCCTCGCGGATCGGCGCGTCCTCCCATGCGACGAGCACGAAGAGCACGCCCAACGTCAACAAGACGGATACCACGTGGATCAGGTACGCCGACCACAAGGGCGTGGCCAGCACCCGGGTCGCAATCCGGCGAGCCCGGAACCCGATCCCCCACACCTCGAGCCACGCCACTCCGCGCGGACCGACGGCCGCCGCCTGCCGCGGCGGTGCGGGCAGTCGGCTCGATGACGTGTCCCTGCGGCCGGCCTCGGTGTTGTCGCGTCCACTCCGTCGCATGATCGCCCCTGTTGCCGTGTTCCCGACCCCGCCCACGGCCGACTTCTAACCGATACTACGAGTTACCGGACCGTCTCGTTCCGTCGGCCGGGTCTTTCCACAACACGCTTCACCGACCGATCGCCGCGTCCGATATGTAAAGAAC
>CAZBUJ010000044.1:0-46917 GCA_964495075.1 uncultured Phycisphaeraceae bacterium | reverse complement strand
CTACCCCCTCCGTCGCTGTTGCGTCTGCGTCACGGTCTACGTCGCGATCCGCGGCCTGCGGGGGCCACGGCTCGTTTGTGATCAGGTAAGTTGACGGTCCGATGCGATAAACCCGCACGCGACGCCGCGCAGGCGCCGAGTCCGTAGCGGTGTTCGTCCCATCCCCGGAGTTCGAGGACGTCTCGTCCGCGCGGGCCGGCGACGTGCCGAGTCCCCCGTCCGGCCCCCCGTCGAGTCCCGTATCCGACCCCACATTCGGTTCGCCATCCGATCCCATCGGCGGGTGAGCTTTCGATCCCGTGCCGCCCGCCGAGGGTTCCGGGGGCAGCAATCGACTGACCACGTCGGTCCCACAGCCGGCGGCGGCGGGTACCAACACGACGATGGCCAGCAAGGCGGAAGTCCGCTGGATCGATGCTCGAACTGTCATGCCTGGCCTCCCATCCGGGTTGAGGTTCTCGTGCCCGTTCGTTCCCTGGCCTCCAGGCCCTGCGCCTTGCCCAATTGGGCGCCCGATTCATGCGGGTCCGCCCAACGCGGACCCGATTGATCACAAGAAGGGGAGCGGTCACGACGCGCGTGCGGCTGCGCTCGGAAAGACGGCCGCACCTTCGGCTCCGGCACGACGAGGGGCCCGCTCGAACTACCCTCGCCGATCCGGGCCGAGCCCGAGTGCGCCGGCTGCTCCCCCGCCTTTCTGTCCAGCCCAGCGCCGTGGCCGTTGGGCCGACGCGCGGTTCCGCGGGAAGCGCGTACCTTCAGCGCCCGGTGGACAGATCCATCCTTGTTTCATCCCAACGCCCGCTATCGTTGGAAATGGCTACGCTTCTTTGGCGTGATCTCTCTCAGCTACTGCGATCCCTCTCAGCTATCGGAATGAGCTGTGGCGAAATGAGGGGAAGACCTCCTTTCTTTTCGTCTGGCGCCTCCCCACTGACGGAAGTAAGTCTGCGCGCGCTTTTGACGAAAGGCAAAAGCAAAAATCACAAGGGAGCGGAGTGAATCTGACGTGTTGTCCTTTTGCTCACCGCGCGGCGTCGTGGCGCGTGTTTCCTTGGGGGTGGGGTCGCGAATCGTGTCCTTTTGCTCGGCCGGATGTCGTAGAAATACTTACGCGCGTTTTGAGGGGGCGCGGAGATGGGAATTTAGTGTCATCCAGTGGCACTGGTACGACGACCAAGACGGGGACCGTTGTTCGACGCCGACGGCGCGTCCAGTCGGGCGAGTCGGTGCGCTTCGCGCGGAGCGGCCACGTCCTCCGAACGGCGTGCCCAGTTGGAAGAACGCCGAACGCTCCGCGGAACGAATTTCTCGCGAGCGCGGCTGGCCGGGATTCCGCTAAGACCAATGGGACGAGCAACGGGGAGGGTGTGCGCGCCGTCAAGCAGCCCACGTGCCGCATCGCCGCGGCGGTGTCGATGCGGTGTTGCCGGCGTGCAGTCGGGTCATCCTTGCCCGGTGCGATCATCACGGCGGCCTTCAGCCGCGTTAACCACACCGGGCGAGGCGAAGGGGATGTTGTGCGCGCTGGCGAGCAATGAATGTTCAGCACCACCGCAACGGTGCCGGCGCGGTGTTACCGGCGTGCAGTCGGGCTATCCTTGCCCGGTGCGATCTTCACGACTGCGTTCAGCCGCGTTGACCACACCGGCGATGGGACGGAGAGGTTGTGCGCTGGAGGCGGTCATCGCACGTGTTCCCGTAGCGGTCAGAAAGCCCGCCGATTCCATCAGGATGGACAGAGATCGTACACCTCCGAGCGATCGAGCGTGCTCGGCACACAAAAAACACAGGCCCGCAGACCCATACCCCGAGTCTGCGAGCCTGTGAAAGAATGCCCGCTACCGGTAGCGCGTCGCCTCCCTCCTGCACCGAGCCGCTAAGGTTCAACTGCAACTCGGCGTCGTTTCCGCCAGCCCTGATCACCCACTTCGCAGTACACGAGCTGGCGGTGTATGTTGACCGTCAATTGGACCCGAGTTTGGACGACGCGCCCTCACGCCATGCCTGAGAAGCTAGTGCCCTATTCCCATCATGGGTCCAACGATTTACGTCGATCGCACTGCTCGGCGCGCTGGTGATCACCTCCGCTATGACGGCCAAGGGTTCAAAGGGACGAATACTTACGCTCGAACAATTCGAATTACCGACCCAATCGATTACTGGGCGTAACTCGAGGAGATCATCGTCGGCGTCGGACCGCCAGCAGCCCGCCGAAGGCCAGCAGCGAGAGCGTGGTGGGTTCGGGGATACACCACGTGTCGATGACCAACTGGTCCACGAGGATACCGAGCCCAGCCTCAAAGCCAATGGTGAATCGTTCGTCCGGCGGGTTCGGGTAGATCCGCCACTCGTACGTCGAGGTGACCCATCCATCGCACCAATCGCGCTCATGGATCAGCCTCACGGGCCACGCCGGGTCAGCCGGTGGATCCAGACCGTAAAACGAAGGCGCATCGCTTTCCCCCGGGAATTCTTGGGCCCAAGTAAGCTGGACCCACACCCACTTGAACTCGTTGTACGGATCGTGGTTGTCCACGGTCACGTCGATGGAACCCGACAGCGACCAAATACCGTAGCGATCTGAGCCATGTGTGGTATCCGACGGCATCCAGTCCGGAGGATCAGGATAGACGATCACGTGCGTACTGGGCAGGTATCCTGGTGTCCACGGGTCCTCGATCAATGGGCCTGGTCCGTCAGGCGTGAGGCCATCGGGCTGGCCGGTGTCTTCGGTATTAAACTCCCAATACTGATAAGTGGTACTGACTTGGCCCCGCCACCACGGCGGGTTGATATCGTCGGCCACAGCCACCTGGGTCATGGCCGAGCACAGAACAGCCGCCGTCATTATTGCCATCGTGCTTACGTACTTCATCGCTTCCTCCTTGATCTATTCTGTGGTTCCCCCGCTTCTTAGTCCTGCCCGGCGGCTGGAGGCGACATAACGGCCGTTCGTGGGACCATCCCAGACGCCCACCTCGTCAGCGCCGGGCCCACGCACTTTCCGCGTTCCCAAAAGAAAAGAGAGCCCGCCGAGAAGGCGTCTCTCTCTTCCCTGTGCATCGATTATCAGGCGGCGGAAGGGACTCCCTCACCTCCGCTTCCACCGCACTCCGGTCCGATAACAACGTACGATATGACCGATTCCGAGGCAAGACCAAAAGCAGAAAACGATAAAAAAAATTGTAGGCGGACAACAGGCGTTCGCCAGCGTCATCGGCAAGCCTGCCCGGTCCATCCGTTGTTCCGGCTTAATCCACAACGGGCAGGCCCCAAACGAGGGCGGCTCTGGCTTTCGCCCCGGGCGTAGCCCGCTCAGGCGGTAATGGCGGCCCGGCGGTACATGACTGATAGCTTCCGCCGGGAGGCAGACCTGGCTTTGGAGGAATTCTTTGATCGCGTCAACCAGGACCGGCTGATGGCGTTCGTCGCCCAACGGATGAAAGACAAGCGGCTGCTGAAGCTCGAGATCCACGAGGCCAACAGCGCGGTGGCCCACTCCCGCGCCGAGGCCGAGAAGGCGGAACAGGTCACGGGTTCTTGCAGCAGATGTTCGTGGCTATCGAGCCATGGCGCAAGGTCTGCCGGATGAACCCGATTCCGCAGGCCGAGCTCGAAGCCTAATAGTGGTAGCCCATATCGACGGGCGGTTCGTCGGGAGCCGGCGTCGGTCAGGCACGGTTGTGATGCCGGCACCGACGACAGTTGGCGGCGCCCTGCGTATCGCGAGGTCAAGGCGCGGACTTATCGGGCCGGACGGGAGGGCGTATCGACAGGATCGAGGACGGTTGTTGATTCTCAACCTATGGCCGGATGCATCAATCTGTCTTACGATCCGGCGAAGCGGCGGTGATCCCCGCGGAGGAGCCAGGAGATGGCCGGCCAAGGACAACTACGGGTGGGGACCTCCGGTTACCAATACGACCACTGGCGCGGCACGCTCTATCCAGGCGATGCCCCCAAGGCCCACTGGTTCAACCTGTATGCAGAGCGTTTTGACACCGTGGAGATCAATAACACCTTCTATCATCTGCCAGCCGCCAAGACGTTCGATGCCTGGCGGGCACGGGCCCCGGAGGGCTTTCGCTACGCGCTCAAATACAGCCGCTACGGATCCCATCTGAAACACCTCAAGGATCCCGAGCAGCACGTTGACCGCTTCGTCGGACGGGCGGAGCGGCTCGGCGCGCACCTCGGCCCTATCCTCGTGCAGCTTCCCCCCGGCTGGAAGCTGGACATGGCCCGGTTGAATGCGTTTCTGGCCGCGCTGCCGAAACGCCTGCGATGGGCGCTCGAGGTTCGCCACGAAGCCTGGCTCTGCGACGCTGTATACGATGCGCTGCACCAGCATGGCGTGGCGCTGTGTATTCACGACCTGCTCGCGGGCCATCCCTGTGAACAGACGGCGGATTGGACTTACTTGCGTTTTCACGGGTCGGCGAACGAGCGCAAGTATAGCGGCAGCTACCCGCATCAAACGCTTGCGGCAGTCGCCCGGCGCATCAGCCGGTGGCTCGACGACGGTCGTGACGTATACGCGTATTTCAACAATGACGAGAGGGGCTACGCCGTCGACAATGCGCTGGATCTCCTCAGATTCACGCACCGGTAATGGGATTCGCCATCCGTCCGCATTGCACCGGACCCGGCGGTTGTGTGACGACTTGCGGCGCCGAGCGGACTACGATGAAGCCGATGGACAGGTCGAACGGGACCGGTTTGTTCGGCCGCCGATCCGGGCTTGCTGCACGGCACCGCCGCAGTGGGGGCATCCGCGGTCATCGACTTGCCGGCGCGTCCGCGTTGTGTTTCGCCGCCGCAGGAAGACCGCCAGCGCCGCACGCGGCGTCGGCCGAACAGGCACGCATGCGCTGCTACCGCCAGGCGACCGGGGTCACGTGCCCGCCCACGTCGGCAGTCAAATTGGTGAGGCCGGTCCCGTCCATCGCGACCCGCCAAAGGTCGACCTCCGCTGTGGCTTCAACAGGACGGGCGGAGGAAACCCTCCGGTAGATCAGGTAGCGGCCGTTCGGCGACCAGGCCGGGTCCGCCACGCTGAATACCGCACCCGACGGGCAACCGACCACGGTCGTCTCGTCCGCCCCGGTGCACCGAATCGAAGCGATCGCGCCAAGCGGCCGGGGGATCTTGAATGCGATGCGCGTCCCGTCAGGGGACCAGACCGGGTGGCTGGCGGGTGTGTCCGTGATGCGCGACGTTCGGCCCGTCGAAGGATCAGCGATGCGCAGCTCATTCCGCGTCGTATCGTACGCGACTGACGTGCCATCGGGTGACCAGTCGTGATTCCGAACGTCGGGAGCCGGCGCCTGCCACCACGGTTCATCGCCCGGGCAGAGCACCAGGCCGAATCGTAAAACAGGATCGCGGGGTTGCTTCGCCAGTCCACACACCCGTCCGTCGGGGCCGAAGACAATGATGGCGGTGTAAAGACCACCGTCGGCGACCCGCCCGTCGGCATCCCGGCGGCGAGCGACCCACGAGATCACTCGATCTTCGGTATGCATCAGCCACCGGAGCGCGAACGGCGAGGGTTCCAGGTCGGCCTGGTTCGTGAGCTGCACGCTCAGGGCGTCATCGCGGACGGCAAACAACTCCGTCCGCGGGCGGCCACTGGGGTACCTCTCGCCCGGAATCTCGCGGATGGTCAAGAACCAGCGGTGACCGTCGTGCGTGCGGTGGCTGGGCTCGCCGCGCACGCCAGCCGGTAGAGGGTGGGGGTCGCTCCCGTCGGCGTTTATGCGCCAAAGCCTGCCGTCGGGGTCCCACCAATCGTAATAAAAGATCGTCCCGGCCACCGAACGGCCGGCGGGCACCGGCGCGGAGCGAGGCTGAGAACACGACAGCGGGATCAGAGCCAGCACCAACACGTACTTCAGGGCAACTCGCACGCCGATCGGCCGCGGCTCGCGAGCGTTGTGGCAGCGGCGGGCTCCCGTTCCGCTGGGAGGATGCCGTCTCGAGCAGGCGCTGACGAAGTCGTGCGGTCGTCGTCGCCGAGAATGAGCGACGGCGATGCCAAGAACGGCGAGCATCAGAAGCAATGCCGCGAATCCAAGCTGCCCGGCCGCGTGACAGAAGTTACCGAGCCGCAGCGACGCTTCCCGCAACGGGGCGTAATACCCACAGAACAGCACCCAGTGAAAGACCACCACGGCATTGATGATCAGAATGGTGACGGCTGCGAATTCGGTGATCCGTCGACCCCGATACAGCACGAACGCCGCCGAGCCTCCAGTGCTCAAGACGGTCTTGTAGAGCAGCAACGCCCAGAGCCCGAAGGGCAGCACGAGAGCGGCAAGAGGATTGCGTTCATCGTCAACATTCAACAGACCGTGGCGGGCTGCGAGAGCGCTCATGCAAAGATCGATGCCGCCGAGCAGCCAGATTCCGGCCAACAGACACAACGTGCGCCGGCCACGCGCGGTCTGAGCCACGCGGGCGCGCTCGATTCGCACAGGCTTGGGGCCGGGATTCGCGTGGTGAGAGCCGTAATCACCGGTCGGGGCCCGCTCGCATTTCGATTCACGTTCCGGTTTCCGCGGTGACACCATTATCAGGGATCCGTCAGCTGCTCGAGGCGGTACGCTGCCCAGTGCGCCGTATGGTGAGCGTTGGGAGCGTTGCCCAGCTCCACACAGCGGCGGTAGGCCGCCCGCGCGTCGTCCAATCTGTGCTCGAGTTCCATCCGCAGGCCGACAAAAAACCAGGGGAAACAGGCCAGATCTCGTCCAAACAGAACCTCGTTGGACCAATGCTCCGTGTACTGCTCAGGAGTGACCCAGTCGCGGAAGTAGGCCGCCGTCCACGGATCGGGGCATGCATTGCACAGCCCTTTCGCGTTCCGCGGTTCCACGTGGGCAAGGGCGCGTTCGAAGGCCGCTTGGGCTTCCTGTTCTCGACCGCACCCGAGCAGCGCCCAGCCGAGCGATTTGTAGAAACAGCTCTCTTGGTTACTCCGCCCGGCTCCCTCGTTGATCGCCCGCTGAATCGCCGTCGCCGCCGCATCGAAGTCACCGCCCAGCATCCGGTACTCGGCGTAGACCAGCCGGGCAAAAGGGTCCATCGGCCTGGTGGTTACGTCCGTCGACAGCGCCCGGGCAACGGCCTCTGCAACGCCGTCCGGCGATTCCCTGCCGAGAGCGATGAGCGCGCCGACCTCCACCTGGTCGGCGACCGCGTCCAGCTCGTCGTAGATGTCGTCGAGCTGCCGGCGGTATTCGGTTTCCGTCGGGAAATCAGCAATCAGTTGCCTTTGAACCTGAATCGCCTCGCGAAGGACGTTCTCGGCTTCCTCGGGCCGCCACGTCAGTTTCATCGCGCGGGCTTGGGCAAGGTGGAGGTTGACCAGACCCACCCGGTACTCCGCGACTTCCGGAAAGCAGTTGACCAGTTTTTCCTGCAGTTCGACGGCCCGCTGGTGAGCGGCCTCGGCCTCCAGAGGTCGGCCCGTACGCTCAAGCGCGCTGAACAGGCCGTGATAACTGCGGGCAAGTTTCTCGCGGTACCAGGGTACCGCGGGCAACTGGGCCAGCGCTTCTTGCCGGAGGGGCGATTCCCGGCGGGTTTCCGATGCGGCCACCTGGGATCGACCGCCCGAGGTTTGGACCTCCTCCCACCAGCGCTTCGTGTATGCCAGCTCGGCTCCGTAGTCGAGGCTGCCGGGGAATTCCGCGACCAGTGCCTCCTGTAGAGCGAGTGCCCGGCGCACCAACGCTTCTCCCTCTTGGCTCCGGTTTGCCTCGATCAACAGATGGGCGAGATTCCGGAGGCCTCGCGCCAACTCAAGATGATGCTCCGGCTTCTCCGGGAAGTCAGAAGCCAGTTCCTCTTGCCGAGAGATGCACTCACGCAGCGCGGCCTCGGCCTCCTCAGTCCGTCGGAGATCCCCCAAGATCAGTCCCAGCAAGTTGAGGCCGCGGGCCAGCTCGCGGCTGGAATCCACTTCCTCCGGGTAGTCGGCGTTCAGTTCCCGGAGCACACCCAGGGCCTGGCGGGCCGGCGGCTCGGCTTCCCCATAGCGTCCGGTTTCCCACAGCATGGTGGCCAGCGATGCGTAGCTGTTCGCCAATTCCGCACGGTACTCGATCACCGCGCTGTAGTCGGCGGCGAGAGCCTCGTAGACGGCGATGGCCCCCCGGTATGCCTCTTCCGCCCGGTCGAACTGCCCCAGCAGGGCGTTGATGTGCCCCACCCGGGTGTAAGCATGGCCCGCGTCGGCGCGTACGCTGGTGGCCTCAACCTTCTGGCAAAAGAACTGCTCGTGGAATTGGAGGGCGTCCTCCAACAGCGCTTGTCGGACCTTCTCCATCTGTGACTCACCGCCCAGTTCGACGGCCGCCACCCGGGTCAGCATCTGGTCCAGGGAATCGCGGGCGAGCCGGAAGTTGGCCTCGGCACGAGCATACTGCGCTTGGGCCACGTTCCGCTGTTCGATGGCCTCCGCTCGTTCCCGCCAGATCAGCACGGTGCTGACCGACAGGGCGATTACGAGCACGACCATCAATCCGGCCGCCGATGCGACGACCGCGCGATGTCGGCGAGACCATTTGGCAGCCCGCTTGATGAGTGAGGGTTGCGTTGCCCGGATCGGCTCGTCCGCCAGGAACCGCTCCAGATCATCGGCCATGTGTTGCGCGGTTTCATAGCGGTCGTTTACGTTCTTGCTCAAGGCCTTCAGGATGATCGTCTGCAACTCGAGCGGAATCGCGCGGTTGATGCGACGCGGCGGTTTCGGCTCCTCGAAGGCGATCTCACGCAACAGTTCCTGGCGATCGCGCCCGGTGAAGACGGGCTGAAGCGTCAGCAATTCGTAGAGAGTCGCGCCCAACGAGTAGATGTCCGACCGGTGGTCGATCGGAACGCGTTTACCGAGAGCCTGCTCCGGACTCATGTAACGGGCTGTGCCCAGGACGTCACCGGTCCGCGTCAGCCCCGGTTCGGATTCGATCAGGGCAAGGCCGAAGTCGGCTACCCACACGGTCCCGTGAGCATCGAGGAGCAGGTTGCCCGGTTTGATGTCGCGGTGCACCACCCCCGACGCATGAGCGTGGTCGAGCGCCTGGGCCGTCTGGATGCCAAGGCGAGCGACCGACCGGAAAAACGCGGGGGTATTCGTCACACGATCCGAGGCCAGACTCCGCGCCGCGGCGCTGCTGCCCCTCGCGATCGGCGCCCCCTGGCCGGACTGTTCGCTACTCCGGCCCACCCCGCGCGGCGGCTCCGACCCGGGCCTCTCGTCGCCGGTCGGCCCCGGGGTGCCTGGGAGCGGCGCGTGCGGCTCGGTGGGGTCCAGGCCCGCCAGGCACCGCAACTCGGCGACCACCGTCGAAAGCGACTGACCCTCAATGTACTGCATGGCGTAATAGTGCACGCCACGTTCGCAACCGACGGAGAAAACCGGCACGATGTTCGTGTGGTGCAGTTGGGCAGCCGCCTGAGCCTCGTTTTTGAAGCGCTCGAGCTTGCGCGGATCCAGCACGGCCGCGAACGGCAGCACTTTCAGCGCCACTCGCCTTCCGAGCGACACCTGCACGGCCTCGTACACGACCCCCATTCCACCGCGGCCGATTTCGCGGAGGATACGGTAATCTCCCAGGCAACCGCCGACGGCCGCCTGCGCCTCCTCGGAATCGATGGGCGGATACGACCCGCCACTCAGGGTGCGTACGGCCAGAATGGCATAAAGGACCTCGCGGACGGTGTCGCCCATCGCGGGGTGCCGCGCTGCGTAGTCCTCGATCCGGGGTGCTTCCCCGCGGTCGAGCCGGGCCGTGAACTCGTCGACTAAGTCGACCAGCAGTGCTTCCCCGAGCGCACTTTGCGAAGTCTCGGCCTTCATCCGATTGGTCCGGTTAGGTCGCTATCACGGAGCGAGCGCTTCAATCTGACTAGCGCCCGGCCGTACCGCTGCCGGGCGGCGGCCGGATCGATGTCGAGTATCAAGCCCACTTCTTCGTAGGCGAGCCCTTCCAGGACCCGCATGAGGAGGATTTCCCGGTCGGTCTCCGGCAGCCGGGCCATGGCCTCGCGCACCCGGTCCGTCATCTCCCGACGCGAAACCTGCCGACTGGGGGTCGAGTCCCGAGCGAGCAGTCGTTGGGCGAGCTGCATCGACGAGTTATGGGAGAGGCATTCCTCGCGCCGGGCCGCTCGACGGGCGGCCACGAGATGGAGACGTCGGATCTTGAGAAGGCGCTCGTGGGTCGTCTTGCGGAGCCACAGCCGGAACGGCATCGGTCGTCGTTCCAGGTAGTCGTCCAGTCGGGCGAGGGCGTCGAGTTGGGCTTCCTGCACAACGTCCGAGGGGTCCACCCGCGCTCGAAGCCGGGGTTCCAGTCGAAGTTCGACGATTCGCCGTAACTCGGATCGGTGCATGGTCAACAATCGGTCGGCGGCCCCTCGGTCACCGGCAGTGAGCCGCCGGAGCAGGGCCTGGGTTTCCTCGGAATCGGGCGTCACGTCTCGAGCAACCTCGTCAAAGTACCACCTCCCGGAAATCCACGCGTGTGACAGCCCAGGTCAAGGAAAAAGTCGGCCGCTCCCGATCCGCGGTCGGCCGGGCGCGCCGGCCGGTCCGCCGCGATGCACCCATATGAACGTGGGCGTCCGATACTTAGTTGCATTTCACGATGCGAAGTTACAACGTGGGCCAAAAAGTGTTCTGTCGAATGTTGTATGTGCCCTGGTGGGCCTGGCTCGACGCGCAGCGTGTGCGGGCCCGGCTCCGATGCACCTCCGTCTTGACCGGGACCGTTTCAAGTGGCGGGCGGGTGGGCCGGGCCGGCAGGGGTTCCCCCGCGGCGCCCTATGTCGATTCCCGACAGCGCCGGCGGAACGTCGCCCCGATCCGGCAACCGCAGAGATGGGGACGAAGCACCGGGGCCGGCTCGGAAGCCTGTTCCATCGACACAGGGTCCTCGACTTCCTTGAGGCCACTGACTCCGACACGAGTGCACGATTGACTCGTCCGCCGAGGATCACCCACGGAGGGCGATCTGGCGTCCAGCGATTGGCCCGATTGGACGTCGTTCATTCACTGATTCTCACGCCTCCGTCGCCACATGCCGTCTGCTCGAATCTTGATCACGTATCGAGTTCGCCCGCGATACCTGGCCTTTATGCCACGGCATATCGTGGACATGGCCTCGATATGTCGCGGGCGCCTCGACATGTCGCGGTCGGTCCACGATGAGTCGACTCGGGTCCAGCTTCGTTTTGACGTCGATTATCGCCGCTTCCGGCGGTCAGAGCGTGATTGTCGCGACTGATTGGCGGTCGGCCGGATCTCCTGGCCCGCGACGTGATAACCCAGCGGTAATCCGCCACGGGGATACCGGGCGGGACGAAGTTTCGAGACCGCCCTGATGGGGCAGGAGCACGACGATTCACGGTCTTGGCTATTCAACCAAACTGCTGGTCTCGCTGACGCTGGTGACGGTAGTTCTGACGGGAGCCGCGGCATTCCTCAACGCGACGGTGGCCGAGCCACCTGATGGTGTGGCGGCCGGCGATTGGGATGGGGACGGCCTCACGGATCTGGCGGTCACGAGCCGTTCCCGCGACACGATTTCAGTTTACCTCAGCGCGCGGGCGCGCACCTTGGCATTGCCGGTCACCGTCCACGCCGGCTCCGGTCTTGGGCCGAGTTATGTCACCGCAGAGGATTCTGACGGCGACCTGGACGCGGATCTGGTCGTCACGTGCTGCGACGACGGCGCCGTCGTGTTCATGATCCGCAAGGACGCGGCCGGCTACGCCGTGATGCGGAACACTGCAGCCGGTGCGCATTCGGGTTTGCACCCCATTGCGGCCGACGGTCTGGATCGTGACGCGCGTGCGAACCGTCCCGCGGTGACAGGCGGTGACCCGCACGGCCACACCAGTGCCGGCACGCGGGTCCGGGCACGTGCATTCGCGCCGGACAACCGCAAGCCGGAACCGGATGCGAGCATAGTCGCGGTTCGCGACCTCACTCACAGTGGCTCCAGTTCCGTGGGCTCGGCTCGGGCAACCGAAGTCGTTGCCGGGCCTCCAGTTACGACATTGCCGGACGAGTGGTACGTTCCTTGCCCGCCGCCATGCGGTGCCGGAACCATCACTCCACGAGAAGCGCGTTAGGGCATGGAGGCATGCCGCGTGATCAGGCTGCGTTACAAATACTGGCTCGACGGGCTCCGCGTGGTCGTCTGTGGCGTGTTCCTTTGGCTGGTGATCCGAGGCGTCAGCATGGACGACCGGTTGGTGCTGAAGGACGGGCAACGCATCGTTGCGGGCACCATCGAAGTTCGCGATGCCGGAGCGGTTGTTACGTCGGCCGACGGCGATGCCCGGCTTGTGCCGCTCGCTGACGTCGCGGTCGATGCGCACGGCGCGCCGCGGGTCCGCTATGGTCTGCGGTCCACATGGCACAGGAGCCAGGGCAGTCTGCTTCTGGCTGCCGTGCTGGTTTTCGCGATCGTGCCTCTATTCCAAGCGTTTCGCATTCGCACGATTCTTCGCGTACAGGACATATCGATTCGCTATTGGGATGCACTCAAGGTCACGTTTGCCGGCAACTTTCTGAATTTTGCAACACCGCTTGGATCGACGGCGGGTGACGTTTTCAAAGCCTACTACCTTTCCCTGTACACAAGTCGCAAGACCGAAGCGGCCGCGCTGGTTTTTCTGGATCGCGCCATCGGCCTGGGGACGCTGTTGCTGGTCGTGTCGTTCATTACGGTGTTGAGCCCGGCCAGCGGACGACTGCACGTGCTTCGGCCGTACATGATCGCCGTGATGGCCGTGAGTGGGTTGATGGTATCGGTATACGTGTGGCGGCCGCCGCGTTGGCTGTTTCTGTGGCAGTGGATCGTGTCGCGTCTTCCCGGCGCCGAGCATCTTCGCCGGGTGGACGGGACGGCGATCCGTCTGATTCACCGCAAGGACATCCTCGCCAGGGTTGTACTGATCACGTTGATCCTGCAGGTAGTTGCCGCCGCTTCGTTCTTTGTCGTGGCGATGGCGCTGGGGATGTCGGCCAACCTCGGCAACGCGATTACGTATTACGCGTCTTTCTCGGCCGGCGAGGTGGTCAAGGCGCTGCCGGGGCCGCCCCAGGGCCTGGGCACGATGGAACTGGCGTACAGCTACCTGTTGACGCCGTTCGGTGGCCCGTCCCAGATTCTCTGCGCCGCGTTCGGCATTCGCCTGGTGATGTTGATCTGTTCGTTGCCGGGTCTTCTGGTGACGCTCAGCGGTTCGTACCGGCCATCGACGGCGCCGTCGGGGCCAATCCACGCTCGTGCTTTGCAGCCTGACTAGGTGCGCCATGTCCGAGGAGGATGCGACATTGTTGTGCGACACGGGCCAGCCGAACGCATGCCCGATTCCCACGGCGCTGCTCCGGACGTCGGAGCGTGCGGGTCGAGGCGATGCGAGCCCCACGGACAGACGTTCCGCACGGGGTTGGGTGGTGCTGGAACTCCTCGCCGTGTTCGCCCTTGGTGTTGCCGTCCTGAGTTTCATCTACCTCGATCCGCGCGGCCGCCCGGCGGACCAGATCGGTGTTCCGGGATACGACGCATTCTATCACGTGAAGATGGCATCGATGCTCCCGGAGGTGGGGCTGGTCGACCACTTCCCGTGGTTGCGGCACGTGTACTTCTCGCAGTTAAACGACAAGTTCGTCAGTCATCACTATGGGTTCCACCTTCTGCTGTTGCCTTTCGTCACGCTCGCCGAATGGCTGACCGGCGACTCGCTTACCGGCGGACGTTGGGCGATGAGCACGTTCTTTGGGTTCAACGTGCTGTTGCTGTACGCGTTGCTGCTGAGCGAGGGGATTCGTGGGCGCTGGCTGTGGCTGCTGGTCTTTCTGATGCTTCCCGTGGAGTTCTTCGGCCGGCATGCCTACGTGCGGGCGATCAGCCCGTCTCTCATGTTCATGCTGCTCATCGTCTTGACCACGTTTCGCGAACGGTACGTGTTGGCCGGCCTTTCGGTGGCTGCTTATACGCACCTGTACCTCGGAGCGGTCGTGTTTTCGCCAGTGGTCGTCGGGGTCTGCGCGGTCAGCCAGGTATTGGGGCGTCGCGAAGATCGTCGTTTTCCATGGCGGCTCGTCATGTGGACGACCCTGGGCTGGCTGGTGGGCCTTCGGACCTATCCGTACTTCGACGGTGCCCTGGAGTTCCTCCGAATGCAGGTGTTTGGGACCGGCCTGAGCCCGGACATTGCGGTCGGCGCGGAGTGGAATTCCTATGGCAACGTGTGGCACTTCGCGGTCACGATGTGCGGTCCACTGCTTGCGGTTTGGGCGGTGGCCGTTGCGCTGCGTCTTCGTTGGGGCGACCGGCTGAACGCCCGCGAGCTTGCGCTGGCGCTGCTCAACTTCGCTTTCCTGCTGCTGACATTGAAGGCGAAACGGTTCATTGAGTACTGGCCTCCGTTCTGCCTGCTCAGCGCCGCCTATCTTGCGGCTCCGGTGCTGAATCCGCTGGCCGCCTGGTTCGATCCGACGGGCGCGCCGGTCGGCGGGCGCCGTGCATGGGTTCGTGCGACGGCTGCGCTCGTCATCTGCGGGGCGCTGCTGACGGCCGTGTATGCCGCGCGGATGAACGATGTCCAGAGGTTCTTCGAGGAGTGGGCGCTGTGGCTGTTGCTGGCGACGGCCCTGGTGGTCGGGCCGCTGGGGCGAATCTGGCAGAGTCCGGGGACGTCTGAAGAGAGTATGCCCCGAGCGCGAGCGCGTCTGTTTATGGTTCCGCTCCTGGCGGGTGTGTTTGCAGGGGCAGTGTTGCTGGTCGGCCGGGGTCTCTTCGACATGCCGGCGGACCGTGGGTCGGCTCTTTCCCCGGGAACGTGGGGCTGGCTGGTGCTGGGCGGCCTGTGGGCCGGGGCGGCGGCGGCGAGCGCCCGATCGCCTGGAACGATCGAGAAGCCGCGCCCGATGACCCGCTTGCTGAACAGCACAACGGTGATTGCCACGGGCCTCGCCGCCGTGGCCGCCACCGTCCTGCTGTGTGCGGATCGGCTGGTGACCGCGCAGCGCGACGTGTACTGCGGATTCGATCTGCCGGCCATCCGCGACGCGATGGGCTATTTGCAGGCGGTCTCCGATCCGGGCGACGTGGTCTTCACGGACGACTGGGACGTGTTCCCCGTCTATTTCTACCACAATGCGACGAACAACTACATCGTGGGGCTCGACCCGAAGTTTACGCACTGGCGCGAGCCGGAGTTGTGGGAACGTTATGTGCGGATTACTCGGGGGCAGGTGGGGCGGGATGTCTACGTTCGTGAGGCGGAACCCGATGGTTCAGAATGTCGACGGCGCGTTCGCGTCGAGCTGGAGGACATTCGCGACTGCTTCGGCGCCCGGTACGTGATCACCGACCGCGATCACAAGCTCCTTGCGAAGAGGCTTGCGCAAGCCGGTGGGTTCGCGAAACTGATCTACCCGAAGACCTCCTACGATGCGTGCAAGAACGATCCGTACTTGATTTTCGAAGTCGCCTCCAACGAGCCCGCTCGTCACGCGGAGCCACGCCGCGCCGATGGGCCCGTATTTTTGAGTGCGCTGGATGCGATGACCGCCGAGCAGGGGTGGGGCACGCTTACCCGCGATCGATCGGTAAGCGATCGTCCGATTCAACTGGGAGACCGGTTCTACCTGTGCGGGTTGGGAACGCATGCGCCGGCGGAGCTGACCTACGCCATCCCGGATGGCTACGACACGTTCGAGGCCGCGGTCGGGGTCGATCGCGGTACGCAAGGCCGAGGGAGCGTGGTCGTGTCGGTCGAGGTGGACGGGCGTTGCGTGTTCGAGAGCCCGACGCTTACCGGAAACAGCCCGCCGATGCCGGTACGCGTGTCCGTCAGCGGTGGGGAGCGCCTGACGCTTCGCGCGGCGGCGACGGGAGACGGCAACCGCTTTGACCACGTGGATTGGGCGCTGGCCCGCTTCGATCGGGCCGCGTCAGTCGGAGGGTGACCCGTGTCGACGCTTCAGCATCTGCAATCGCTGGTTGGAACGCGCCGTGCCGCACGGGAGAGCGAAGAGGCGTCGCCCCTGGCCCATCGCGGTCGGCGGGCTTGGGTATTTCGTAACGCGTGAACACTGAGTGACGCGGCGGATGTGGCTGCCTGGGGCCGGGCAGTGAGCGACGGATGCCGCAACACCTTCAACAGAATGGGAGAATGACGATGCGATATCAGAGAATCTTGGCGATTTCTTGTCTTGCTGCCGCGTTGATGTTCGGAGGGATCGGCGCCGCCACCGGTTTGGACAGATCTGGTCCATCGGTTGCCACGCGTGATCACGCCGGTCTCGGGAGCGATGCGTCCGCTCAAGCCGGCCTCGCTGCGTTGCCGTTGGAAACGACCGGCTCCAACGGCAACATGAACGGCAACGTCAATGGGAACACGAATGGCAATGCCAACGGTAACATGAACGGCAACGCCAACGGTGGCTCGGGTCTTCCCGGAGACGCCGATGGCGATGGCGACGTGGACCTGGATGATTATTCGGTCTTTGCGGCGTGCCTCAGCGGGCCGTTCGGTGGGGTCGCGCCCGGTTGTGCATTCGCCGATTTCAACGGGGACGCCGCCGTTGACCTTCGGGACTACGCGGAGTTCCAGATTGCGTTCACGGGGCCCGGCGGCGGCAACGGCAACATGAACGGCAACGTGAATGGCAATGCCAACGGCAACGTGAACGGCAACGCCAATGGCAACATGAACGGGAATGCCAATGGCAACATGAACGGCAACGCCAACGGCAACGTGAACGGCAATGCCAACGGCAACGTGAACGGCAACGCCAACGGCAATGTGAATGGCAACGCCAACGGCAATGTGAACGGCAACGCCAATGGCAACATGAACGGGAATGCCAACGGCAATGTGAATGGCAACGCCAACGGCAACGTGAACGGCAACGCCAATGGCAACGGGGGTGGGGGAGTCTGTCCTGACGGCAGCGTGCGATTGTCTGCCGGTCTGTCGGGCTCTGGACCGGAGAGCGGTTTCGCGACGTATCGGCTGGATACTGACGGACGTGAGCGCTTCCGGGTTGACGTGTCGTCGTTCTCGCCTGGCAGTTACACGGTGCGGATCAGCGGCGTCGACGTGGGGCAGATCGTGGTGGGCTCGGGCGGCGACGGCCGGCTCGAATACGACTCGGACAATGCGCCTCTTCCGCCGGGGTTCCCTGCCGTCGGGGTGGGGGACACCGTTAGCGTCGGCGGACGGATCTCCGGGACGTTCGTGCTGGATTGCTCCTGACACGTTCGACGCCGCGGTCGATCGTGCCGGTGCCGTAGGACTGGTCTGTCGGCCTGCCGCCCTGGCGGCGGCGGGCCGACAGATCTCGACCAGATGAGTGAATCAGACGCTGTCTTGAGGAGGCTTTGATCCAATCATGACTTTGCATGGACCATCCGGCATAAGCCTGAGCGTCTTCTTCCCGTGTTACAATGAAGAGGCCAACGTCGAACGCACCACCCTTAACGCATTGAAAGCGTGCACGCGGCTTGTCGAGGATTATGAGGTTATCATCATCAACGACGGGAGCCGGGATCGGACGGGTGCCATCGCCGACCGTCTCGCCGCCGAGCACCTGCCGGTTCGAGCCGTGCACAATCGGCCGAATCGCGGATACGGCGGCGCGTTGGCGCGAGGGTTTCAGGAAGCGCGCAAGGACTGGATCTTCTATACGGACGGCGACGGCCAATTCGATTTCGAGGAAATCGAGAAGATCCTGCCGATGATCGCGCAATACGACATCATCAGCGGGTATCGCATTGGCCGTCAGGACCCCCTCATTCGGAAAGTCAATGCCTGGGCGTGGGGCCGACTGGTCCGAACGGTCTTCAGCATGGGGATCCGCGACGTGGACTGCGCATTCAAGCTGTACCCGCGGCGGTTTCTTCAGGAGATCGAACTGCGATCAACCGGTGCACTGATCGACACGGAGATGCTGGCCAAGGCAACGCGGCTGGGATATGGCATTGGCCAGGTCGGCGTGCACCACTACCCGCGGCAGGCGGGCACGCAGACCGGCGCCAACCTGCGGGTCATTCTGCGCGCTTTCAAGGAGTTGTGGCAGTTGCGCCGCCACATTGTCGAATCGACCGCCACCAGCGGCGACCTGCAAGCCGCTCGCTGTCTGCGGTGATTCCCGAGACCGAGGCGTCTCATGAACGGTGATACGCAGTCCAGCGTCCGCCTCGCCTCTCCGATCAATGGGAACGGTCTGCGGTGTCGTGAGGAGGAGACCAGCGGACGCGCGGCGATGCACGAACACGGCCGACTCCGAACGACGGACTCTCACGACCAAGGCGTGGCGTGTTCGGGCTTCGTCCAACGCCACGGCGCTGTGCTCGGCGCGGCGGTGATCCTGCTGGCGGGGTCGGTGCTCCGGGCCTCGATGATCCTTCAGGACCGTTTTGGGCACCTGCCGGACACGAATTATTTCCTCACCTGGACACGGTCGCTCTTTGATCATGGGTTGGGCGGATTCTATCAGTCGACCGCGTTCTGCGACTATCCGCCGCTGTTCGTACTGGTGATGTGGGGCATCGGGCAGGTCGTCTCGTTTTTCGGCGAGTCTCTCTCCAACGAGTACCTTCTCCGAACGCTGCTGAAGATCCCCGCGTGTATGGCCGATCTGGCCATCGCGATCGCGCTGCTGTCCGAGGGGCGTCGGTTGCTTGGAACCCGACTCGCCGTCGTGGCCGCTGCCCTGTACTTTCTGAATCCCGTGTCGATATACAATTCGGCGTACTGGGGGCAAGTGGACGCGATTCACAGCGCGTTCATTCTGTTGGCGGTCATCGGGATCGCCCGTGGACGGTGGGGCCTGGCCGGCGTGTTCCTCGCTCTGGCCCTGCTGCAGAAACTCCAGAGTGTCGCGTTTGCACCGCTGATCCTGTTCGAGGCCTGGCGCTACCGGCGTTGGCGTGGCATCGGTGCGCTGTTCGTGGGCGGTACGGTGGCGGCCGCCTGGGTCCTGTTGCCCTTTGCCCTCCACGGGGTCCTGGACGATGTCTTGCGCCGCGGCTACGTCGGAGTCGTCGGCCAGTACAGCAAGCTGTCACCCAGTGCGTTCAACGTGTGGCAATTGACCGGGTCCCCCGGTCTCAACGACACCTCGTTTCCGGAGACGGTGCTGCTGGCCGCGGCCGATGGTCGCGCCAGTATCTCCGTTGGAGGATCGCCGCTCCTCTGGCTGACCTGGCGGAACCTGTCACTGGTGACGTATACGGTCTGCGTCGCCCTGGTTCTTTCCGTTTACTCATACCGCCCCGGCGCGATCGCCCGGGCCGGCGCGGCGGGGCTTCTCGGGCTGGCCTTCTTCCTCATCCCGACGGAAATGCACGAGCGCTATGCGCATCCGGCGATCGCGCTGCTGCCGCTATGGGCGGTGACGGGGCCCTGGAAGGAAAGGTTGTTTCTTCTTCTGTCCATGTTGCTGGTGCTCAATCTGACCAAGGTGTTGCCGGCCGACGCGCTTGCCGCCCACATCGCGCTCATCCTGGTCGGACTGTCAGTCACGATGCTGATATGGATGGGGCTGTCCAATTGGACGAACGCACCCGCGGCCGGTGGGGCGGGTGACGGATTCGAGCAGGTTGCCGAACCGACGCCGCCTCCGTCGCAGTTGGTCTGCTGGTTCCGGCGACTGACGTACGTCGCGGCCGCGGGGGTGATCGTGGCTGCCGGTGTCATCGTCCACACGGCTCAAGCCACGCGGCGGGCGATAGATAATGTCGACACGGTATACCTCAGCACGCTCCGCCCCGTTTCCGCCACACAGGGATGGGGCAGTCTGCAATCGGACCACTCCGTGGACGGGCGTACGATGCAGATTGGTGACACTCTGTATACCCGGGGTCTCGGTACGCACACGCCTTCCTCGATCACATTCGAAATACCCCACGGTTTCGACACGTTTGTGGCCGGCGCGGGCATCGACGAGGGTGTTCATGGAAAAGGCCGGGCGCGGGCGATGGTCGAGTTGGACGGCCAGGAGGTCTTCCGGTCGCCGGTTTTTTCCGGCGGCGACAACCATCCGGTCGAGGTCAACGTGCCATTGGGCACAGCCCGCCGCCTGACCCTCAAGGCTGAGCCGACTTCGGACGGCCGGCGATTCGACCACGTGGATTGGACGCTCGCCCGGTTCGTGAAGACGCATTGAGCCCACGGCCATTTGCGGCCGCATTGACTGGGCGAATCCATCGGCGAGAATAGCATACGGGGTGGCTGTTCGGCGGGGTGGTCTTGGCGGCTATGAACTGTAGGGGCCAAGGTTTGGCTGTCGCCGTTCGACGCGCGTTCGCCCGCCTTCAAGCAGCCGGTGGCGGGTTCGTGGCTTGGCGTGCACCCTCGGACAGAGGCTGAACGGGTTCCTTGCGGACCGTTACACGACAGCATGTTGCATGCGGGAGTGCCTTGGTGGCCGACGTCCTGATCGTAGAAGACGAACTCATTCTCGCCAAGCGCATGGGGGAGTTTCTCGAACTGAGCGGGCACCGGGCCCGGATCGTCACCACGGGAGAGGCCTGCCTCGAAGCGGTGGCGGAGGCCCCCCCCGATCTGGTGCTGCTCGACTATCGACTTCCCGGCATGGACGGTCTGGAAGCGCTGCGCCGCTTGCGCGAACAGGGCAGTGGGGCGTCGATCGTAATGATCACGGCGCACGGAAACATGGACACGGCGGTCCAGGCCATGCGGGGTGGGGCGAGCGATTTCCTGATCAAGCCGGTTGATCTTCAGGGGCTGGCCATCGTCGTCGACCGGGCGCTCGCGCACCGTCGTATGCTTGCAAACCTGGCCTACTTCCGGGCTCGAGAGCAGACCGAGAGTGCGTTCGAACGGATCATCGGCCGGTCCGAGCCGATGCAGGAAGCCAGGAAGTTCATCGAGCGTCTGGTGGCGACGCCGGCGTTGACGTCGGATTTCCCGCCCAGCGTTCTGTTCACCGGCGAGACGGGCACGGGCAAGGACCTGTTGGCCCGGGCCATCCACTACGCCGGCCCGCGCCGCCACGGGCAGTTTGTCCAGGTCAATTGCGCCGCTTTGCCGGACCATCTGGTCGAGGCCGAGCTGTTCGGGCACGTAAAAGGCGCTTTCACGGATGCCGGTGGAGACAAAGCCGGTCTGTTTCAAGTGGCCGACGGGGGCACGATCTTCTTGAACGAGATCGGTCACATGAAGGCTTCGTTGCAAGCCAAGCTGCTCGATGTGCTCGAGCGGCGTTCGATTCGGCCGGTGGGCGGGACGACGGGGCGCCGGATCGATGTACACATCATCGCGGCCACGAACCGGGACCTGACCGAGGCGATCCAGGCGGGCGAGTTCCGGGAAGACCTGTACCACCGTTTGCGCGTGCTGCGGTATCACATGCCTCCGCTTCGTGAGCGTGGGGACGACGTTTTCTTGCTGGCCGACCATTTCCTGGAGATCCACGCGCGGCGTTTCGGATTGCCCTTGATGCGTTTTTCATCCGAGGCCAGCGAGCTGCTTCAAAGCTATGACTGGCCGGGGAACGTTCGTGAGCTTTCCCACGCCGTGGAGAGCGCGGTTCTCGTCTGCGACGCGTCCGTGATCACGCCTGAGCACCTCAGCATTCGCCCGCCCGTCAAGGATGAGGAGCTGATTGTCAATCTGCCGACCAGCCGGCAACAGATCGCGCTCGATTTCAGCGACACGTCTCCCAAGCTCGAGGACGTGGAGTACCAGATTATCCAGGCGGCCCTTCAGCATTCCCGACACAACCTGAGCCGGGCCGCGCGCGTACTCGGCATCTCCCGTGACGCCGTGCGTTATCGATTGGAGCGGTACAGGCGCCGCATGAGCGAGCCCGAGTCCCGGAGTGGCCGTGAGTTCCCATGACGTCTGCCGGGACGGCTTGAATGGTCCAATTAGCGGTTCCACGTCGGATCCGTGGAGAGGCGTAGGCGATCGCACCCTTGTTCGTCGGGCATCGTGATGGCTTCCATAAGGCCGGTTGTGGTTTCGCCGGCAGACGCGGTTCGGCTGAAGCATGACAGTACGCTGGAAGCTCAACATATCGGTACTGGCCATGATCGCCGTCTTTCTCACGGCGATGCTGTTTGTCATGCATACGGTACGACGCAGTGCGGCCGCCGCTCAGCGCTACTCCGGCCATCGGGTGAAATCCCGGCTCGTCGCCGACCTGCTGGCCGGGATGCAGCGTTACGCTCC
This sequence comes from uncultured Phycisphaeraceae bacterium, assembly GCA_964495075.1. Classification (GTDB taxonomy): domain Bacteria; phylum Planctomycetota; class Phycisphaerae; order UBA1845; family UBA1845; genus JAFGJQ01. The sequence goes on along the minus strand of CAZBUJ010000044.1, from coordinate 24,687 downwards.
CCGGTTCGAGGCGGGCGCACCGCCGGCGGAAGGCTTGGAGCCGGGCAGTTGGGCGGACTCTGCTCTGGGTGAAATTCAGACCCAAATCGAGATCGCCGATGGCGAAGCGGAGCGCCGCCTGTGGATGGACGTGTGGTCCGGGCTTTCCGCTCTGCGTCGCCCCGCGGATCGTGGCGGTGGGCAGCCTGGGCGCGAGACGGTCGAACGGGACCTCCATACCCTTCAGCTTCTCTATGACCTGCAGGAGCAACAGGCCGTAACGGCGACGGCGCGATATCACTTCCGGGCCGAGGTGACCATCATCTCGGCGTGCGCCGTGGCCGTCCTGCTCTTCCTGGTGTATCTCAGCCTGGTGCGGGACTGGCTCCTTGAGCCGATCCGGACCCTGGAAGCGTCGACCCGGGCGATCGGAACGGGCGACCTGCAACACCGCGTGCCCCTTGACGGAAACGACGAACTGGCTCAATTGGCCCGTCAGATCGACGCCATGGCGGAAAACCTGGCCAGGCACCAGGCGGAAATGATCGAGGCTCGAGAGTTGAGCGCCCTTGGCGAGTTGTGCACCAAGGTTGCCCACGGCCTGCGCAACCCCCTGGCCGGCATCCGGGCAACGGCCCAGTTGGCCGAACACCGTGCCGACGATTCCGCTACCGTCCAGGCGTTGGTTCGCGAGCTGATTGAGGAGGCGGACCGGATGGACCGACGAATCGTCAAGCTCTTCGACCTGGCCCGGCCGCTCGAGTTGCGCCGTGAGTGCCTGACCTTCGCCGAGTTGGCTCAGGCGGTGCGAGCCGACACCGAGCCGCTGCGGCGGATCCGCGACGTGACGCTTACGGCTGACGATCGAACGGGCGCGAACTGCTGGTGCGTGGACCGGGAACAGATTGCCAATGCCGTTTCCGAGTTGGCGACGAACGCGATCCATCACAGCGCCGGGGGCGACGATGTGGTCCTCCGTGGCGAGGTGACGCCTGGTGCCGGCGGCGACGGGCCTTGGTTGAAGGTGCAGGTTATCGACCGCGGCGTCGGCATGTCGCCCGCGGCGGCGAATCAGGCTTTCGATCTGTTTTTCACGAGTCGTCCTCACGGCACGGGAATGGGGTTGGCGATCGTCCGGCGGATCATCGAGCAACACGGTGGCGACGTGCGGCTGGAGTCGGAGCCCGGGGAGGGCACGACGGTCACGGTAACGCTGCCGACTCCCTGCCCTTGCGCTGGGGATCCGAGCGTGCCATGTCCGGCCCGGTGTTCGTGTGCTCCGTCAGAGTCTTGACGTCTTCGCAGGCGTCGTCCGGCGCCGCCTTCCAGTTGATTACACCTTCGCGGGTCCGTTCGAGCCGGCGGCATCGTTGTGACGGCGCGTGGCGAACGGGGCTATGGCGACGAGACGTATCCCAGACTGCGGAGGCGGTTGAGCTCTTCGCTGGTGAGGGTGACCTCCGGGGCGTCCCCGGCCGCCGGTCCGCCGACCTGCGAGCGTTTCCGCTGTTCCAACTCGCGGATCAATCTCTGTGCCACGGCCGAGGAGGCGTCAAAGAGATTCCGCTGCTCCTGCGGATCGGTCAGCAGGTCGTACAGTTCGTACCCGGGCGTAACCGGCACACCGCGCTTGTTCAAGCCGATGTCATCGGTGTGGATGAGCTTGTACCGTTCATCCCGAACATACTGTTTTCGATTGAAGCGGCGATTCTCGCCGAACACCAGTGTCGACCTGTCCGCCGCCGGGTCTCCGGCGATCAGGTCGCAGCGGTTCTTCCCTTGGAACGTCGTCGGTGCCGCGATGCCGAGCCAGCCCAGGACGGTGGCGGGGATGTCCATCGTCTCCACGGGCCGGGTGACCACGCGCCCCGCACAAGCGCCGCCCGGCAGGCGGACGATCAGAGGGACATGGATGACCTCGTCGTAGAGCGTCCACTGATGTCCCTCCATCGAGCCGTGCTCATCGAATTCCTCGCCGTGGTCGCTGGTGAAGACAACGAGGCAGTTATCCAGCCCGACGTGTGTTTCGATCGCGTCGAACAGACGACCGAGGTGGATGTCCGTGTACCGAATCTCTCCGTCGTAGAGGGCGGTCACGTGATCCAGGTCCGCGGGGTCGATGCGTTTGGGCCGGTGATGCAGCCCCTTGATGTATTGACTCAGCCAACCGAACGTGCCCTGTGCCGGTCCCTCGTAGCCGGTGTCGAACATCTGGTCGAACGGCGGCGGCGGTTCGTAATTGATGTGCGGATCGAAGTAATGCACGAACAGGAAGAACGGTGTGGAACGCTCCTGTCGCAACCATTCGATCGCCCGGTCCGTGACCTGTTCGGCTTTGAACGCCGCGCTGGTTGTGGAATCGACGTGCTCGGGCGGTGGGAGCAGTTCGGTGAATTCATCGAATCCGCGGTCGAAGCCGAACTTGCTGGTGACGTATATCCACGAGATGAAGGCGGCCGTGTAGTATCCGTGGTCGGACAGGACTTGCGCGAGGGTGGGCGCTCCTTCCGGTAGTGCATGATCACCTTCCTCAATACCGTGCACGTGCGGATACTGCGAAGTCATGAGCGACATGTGCGACGGTAGCGTCCAGGATGCCTGGCTGAAGGCGTTTGCGAATCGCGCCGCCTGTTGCGCGAACGCGTCAAGTCGCGGGGACGTTTCCCGCGAATAGCCGTAGCAACTCAAATGGTCGGCCCGGAGCGTGTCAACGGAAATCAGGATGACGTTCGGACGGGACGGCGGATCGGCTTGATCAGCTTGCGAAACCTCATCTCGCTGGACGCCGGCCGCAAGAACCAACGCCATGATGACCACTGCTACCGACCAACGTGCAATTCGTGCTACCATCTCGGGTCGTCTCCGTTATGCGACGTCTGCCGTGCGCCGTCGCCACCCGTGCGGCCGCACCCCGGGGCGGACCGGTCGTGGGGTGCGTGCCTACGCCCGAAACGCGAGTATGGTCACAGGCCCGAACGGCCCGGCGGCTCCCGGGGGGCGATTGTAACTCCTTGCGCAGATCGTGCTTAGGTAGCACGGTGATCCGCGGCCGGAATCGCTCCCCTATTCTACTGAGCATGGCGTGTGCCAACGGCGCAGTCGGCCGGGGCCGACGGTTGCTGCGCGCTCTCCTGCCGGCGCCCTTCCCCGTCAGCCACAAGCGCGCCGGCAAGACTCTCTCACGACTAAGGCAATCCGTGGTGCGGCGGCCCCGGCCGTGGCGGCGGGCGCGTCCGAGTGCTCGCGTCATCTGCATCGTGATGTCCCGGAGTGTACGGGTTGCGTGCGTTTATTCTGGGCGAAACCGGGTCCAATCGACGCGGAGCTTGCGCATCCGCGCGCGGAGTGTGTGTGGGTTGACGTCCAGCAATCTCGCGGCTCCGAAAGGCCCTTCGATCCTGCCGCCGGTTGTCGCGAGTATGCGTTCGATGTGCTCGCGCATAACGTCGTCGAGCCGCGCGGACACCGGGTTGACATCCATGTCCACCGGGCCGGGCACACCGCCGATTTCGGTCCGAAGGTCCCTCCGCTCACGTTGCGGCACGGCGGGTCCGAGCGGCATCCCCAGTGCCTTCCTGACTTCCAGACGCTTGCCCTGTCCCAGGATGACCGCACGGTCCATCACCGCCGCCAGTTCCCGCGCGTTGCCGGGCCATGAGTAATCCAGCAGCAACTGTAGATCCTCCGGCAAGACCGGCAGCGCGAGATAGCCGAAACGCCGGGCCGAACGCTGGGCAAAGTGGTTGGCCAGCGCCTGCATGTCCGTCGTGCGATCTCTGAGTGGTGGAAGCTCGATCGGGAAGACGGCAATCCGGTACCACAGGTCTTCCCGGAATCGTCCGTCCGCCACCCGGACCTGAAGATCGGGATGGGTGGCGGTAATGATGCGGACGTCGGCCGTCAGGGTCTTCTGACCACCCACACGTTCGAACGTGCCGTCTTGCAACACGCGGAGGAGCCGCACCTGCGCACCGACCGCGAGTTCGCCCACTTCGTCCAGGAACAACGACCCGCCGTGGGCCCGCTCGAACCAGCCTTTGCGCAGTGCGGTGGCGCCGGTAAAGCTGCCTTTCTCATGGCCGAAGAGTTCCGAGTCCGTCAACTCCGAAGGGATGGCACCGCAGTTTACGCGCAGGAACGGCCCGCTGTGCCGGGGGGAGCGGTGGTGGATCGCACGCGCGATGACCTCTTTGCCGGCCCCCGTCTCACCGAGTATCAGCACGGGTAGATCCGAGGAGGCGACCATGTCAACCCGTTCCATGACGCTCTTCAACCCGGATTCGGCTCCGACGATGGTGTCGACGATGGTGTCGCGACCGAGACGCCGCAACAGCGAGAGCTTGTCAGCCTCGGCCGCATCCCGCAAGGCGGAAATCACGGCTACCCGCCGGTCGTTCTGCAACGCGATGCCCATCGGCTCGAGGAGGGCTTGGGCGAACGCCTCGTGCTCAGCGTTGAACGCCGACGGCCGATCGGACGCCACAAGAAACACGCCGTGCAGGCCGGACTCGCCCACCAACGGGCCGGCCAGAAAATCACCATCGTGATCCGGGCAGAGCAGCCGGCGCAAGTGGGGCGACACAGACGTGTCACTGGCGCGCAGCACCGATTCCCCGAGTCCCCAGGCGAGTAGGTCTTCCAATTGCCGCTGCGTCAATTCGCGGTGAAGAAACGGGTCCGCGGTCTCCGTGGGTTGGTCGCCGACCATGATCACATCCAGACGCCGACGACCCACGTCCGCGCGCAGGGCAGCCACCATCGAACACGGCAGTCGTTCACGGATAATGGGCGCGATACGCGGCAACAACTCCTCAAGCGTGATGTGGGAGGATACCTGCCGCCAGATTTTCAACAGCACGCGAGAGAAACGCTCCAAGTGAATCTCCCAGACCGCCAAGCATTGTCACGCGTAGAATACCGCGCCTGCATGCTGGTCGGAAGGTTGGTGCGAGCACACCGCCCACCAGCGTGCCGGCGCTCGCCCGACCGGTGCGGGCCTCGCCGGATCGGACCATTGCAGCCACGGCGAAGGCTCGCCCCCGACGGTGCTTCGTAAGTCAAGCTTCTTTATAAAGTTATCACCGGTGGTGGTGGGCCGGCCGAGGCGCGGGTTCCCGGTGCGCCGCCGCGGTCGCGTACGGAGTTGGCCCGGCTGGCACGGTAAGTGCTCGTCTGTTCTGAGGATAAAGCGCGAGCCGTCGCCGAGCCGGACGGAGAGACGGCCCGGAGCTTGTGAAGCCCACCCGTTGAACATGGGCCACCCGGACGCGTGCCGCCTCCAGGCGTGGACGGGTCCGGGGGGGCGCGATGACTCGCGGGCTGCAGGTTGGTGGCGTTCGGCTCGAAGCGAGCGACGAGCGGGTGCGGTCGCATCGATCCGTCGTACAGTGACCCTTTGTGGCACCGTTGTCGGACGCGGCGGGCGGGGGGCGGAGGGGGCGGTGCAACGGCGGTCCCGCTGGGAAGTGGCGGATCGATTCGGCCCGAATCCGGCGCCGGATCAGTCAGAAGGAGCCATCCGTCAATGCGAACGTTCACCAGAAGAGTACTACTGTTTGAAGCGGTCGGATTCGGCGCCTCTCTCTGTCTCCTCTGGCTCAATGAGGTCCTGGATCTTCCGCACCATGTGTTGCACGCGCCCGCGACGCCCATCAACTGGCGTGAAAGTGTTGCGGAATCGGTTGCTGTTACGGCCCTCGCAATAGGAACGATGTGGTGGACCTACCGGGCCGTGGCGCGGATTCGTTACCTGGAAGGGCTCCTGCGCGTCTGCATGTTCTGCAAGAGAATCGACGCGGGCGGCGAGTGGGTCCCGATCGTGGACTTCGTCACGGACCATTCCGAAGCGGTCTTCTCACACGGCCTGTGCCCCGAATGCCGGGAGCGGCATTACCCCCCGCTGGAACAGCGTGCGGAGTCATCGCGATCGCAGTGAGGTCGTCGCAGGGGAGGCCCGTGGCCGATGCCGCGAAGGCGCGTCCGCGTATGGAGGAGCACAAAATGGCGCGTGCGCATCGCCAGCCATCTGGGTCGCATCCGGCCGAAAGCCGGTGGCCGCACGGCAACAACGCGGGAGCGAGTTCCCGGCCACCGACCGGGGCTGAAACGTACCCCGAAGCGGCGGAGGTTCGAGTGTGCATCGAAGAGGGCGTGTCTCTTCTTATCCGCCCGATCAAGCCGTCCGACGCGGAACTGGTGCGGCAGTTCGTTGGCGAGCTCGGCAGGGAAAAGGGCGACCGGCACAGCCGCGTAATGAAAAGGTACTTGCCGCTGCAGAGCATCGAACATTTTTGCGCAAGCGACAACGATACGCGGGTGACGCTCCTGGCCTTGATTCAGATTGGGGAAACAGAGAAGGTAGTCATCGGCTGTGCCATGTACGTTCTTGATCCGCCTACCGGATTCGCCGAGTGCACGCTCGCCGTGCTCGCCACGTATCGTCGGTGCGGTTTTGGTACGCGACTTGTCCGCCGACTGAGCGAGATTGCCAGAGGGCGTGGCATCCGCGGATTCAGCGCCCTGGCGTCGTTCGTGGATGACCCGCTGATGCAGGTGTTCCGCAAGGCGGGATACCCCCTTGAATGGGTACGGGGAGACGGCGTGCTGTTCCTTCGCATACCGTTCACGGGGAGCCCGGGCCACTCGTCCGCCGCGAAGAACGGCCCTGTCGACGGCCAAGGCGGACCGGGTCGTGTGTAAAGACGCCCGTGCCCGCATCGCGGAACCCGGGGCTCGCCCTATCCAGCGGTGGGTGGCGCCTGCCGCGTTGTATTTACGCGCTGCGAATCAAACCTCTGTCCTGAAGGTAGTCCAGGACGGCCGCCGCGCATTCCTGCGGCGATAACACACCGGTCTCGAGAACGATCTCGGGCTTGAGCGGCTCTTCGTACGGCGCCGAGATGCCCGTGAACTCGGCGACCTCGCCGGCGCGGGCTTTTTTATAGAGCCCCTTGGGGTCGCGCTCTTCGCAGACCGCGAGGCTCGCCTCGACGAACACTTCCACAAACGGCAGGCCGGCGTCCTCGTGGATTCGCCGGGCTTCGTCGCGATCGGCGCGGTACGGGCTGATGAAGCTGGTGAACGTGAGCACGCCGGCGTCGGCGAAGAGTTTGGCGACCTCGCCGATGCGGCGAATGTTCTCATTGCGGTCCTCGGGAGAGAAGCCCAGATTCTTGTTGAGACCGTGGCGGACGTTGTCACCGTCCAGGCAATACGCCAGGTAGCCGCGTTCGATGAGCGCGTGTTCCACGGTGAACGCGACGGTGCTCTTGCCGGCAGCGCTCAGTCCGGTAGTCCAGATTGTCGCACCGCGCTGCCCCAGCAGCTTATTGCGGTCCTCACGGTCGACGTGTCCTTCGTGCCAGGAGATGTTGGTCGCGACTTGCTTGGCCATTGTTTGTCCTCGCTGGTAACCGGCGGTGTCCGGGCCAATCCCAGGTGTGGCACGGGATCACCGTGTCCGAGGTGCTTCCGGCCGGGTCCAGTGTGGCACCGTGCGCCCACGCCGGGCGCCGGACTCGCAACGTGGCCGACACGGACGAAGCACACCCGTTCACACTGCGAATCAGCACGCGCCGTGCCGCGTGCATGACGCCATCCGAGAATGCCGGGGGCCGGGTGGGAAGCGGGGCTTCCATCTCCGTGCGGCTCGGTATTATCGCCCACTTTGCGATCGCGGGAGGCGCGGCTTCCGCTCGCCCCGTCGTATCCGACCAATGCCGGGCATGACCAGCCGTGACTTGTTCGAGTTGCCCCGTGACATTTGATGGGCGCCGCGATCCGCCGTCGCCGGAGAACGGTCGGGCCCGGCAGACGGCGATCGAGGGCGGCCGTGCGGGCGAGTTCACCAAGACGCCGCACGCCCTCGTCGGCCCGACGGCGGCGGGGTTGAGACCGCAGCTTGCTCCTGTGCCGGCCGACGCCTGACCGAGGTCCGAAGCGATGCGCCGATAGTACGCGCCGCGGCGGGTGATATCGGTCGCCTGCGCACGTACATACTTCTCGGACCTCGCCTCGAAGAAATAGTGAACCGGCGCTTTCCTTCACGTGCCGCCGGGATAGGATTGAGTGAGATGCGACAGTGATTCTCGACCGAATTGTCTGCACTTCGAGGATGTCGGCTCCGGGGGGAGGCCGTTTGGAGGAGGGAAGCCGGAAGCACGGTCGGGACGTCGTACGTTCGACTGCCGACCAAAGGGCTGCAACTGGGTAACGCACGTATGCGGGACCCGGCCCAGTCACGCCGCACGAACGGACGCGGAGATCGGTGGGGTGAAGCGCTCGAGAATGAGCGTCGTGCAAGCCCGGTCGCACGCGGAGTCCGTTTGGTATAGCAGACCCTCCTCAACAAGTTGTGAACATCCATAATCCATGAACGGGCCGTGGCACTGTGCCGCGGACCGTTGTCCGATTCATCACCGCGCCGCCGTCGACGGTGGCGAGGCAGAGATGCCATTGCATTTGAGGTGGAAGCGTGGAGGACTGAGTAATGAATGGGAGCAAGGAGATCGTGAGGAGGAATTACCGCACGGTGGCGGTGTTGCTGGTCGCTCTGAGCATGACGGTGGCCGGCACGGAGGCGGCGGGGCAATCTCCGTGTGCAGGTGAGGAAATACACGTCAGCGACTTTCCCGGCGTGACCATCGATCCGGGGGAAGACTTGGCGATTCCCGCCGGCGCCGCAGCAGGTCCGACGGGCGTGGAGATCGCGGCCGGGTTTTCCGAAGGCGACTTTTACGTCCGAGGGGCTTCGAGTCTCGCCGAGGCCATGACGGACATGGACCTGCGTTCGGACGTCACGTCCGCCATCACGTGGGGAAACCCCACCTTCGACCTGCTCTATGAGCCCGGCATGCTGATCAACGGTCCGGGGGCGGATTTCGTGGCGTTCGAGTTGACGCTGCCGAACGTATTCCAATTGGCCCTCGAAACGGCTCCGGACACCTACACGGCGCCGCGCGAGTACCAGGGCGGTCCGGCCGACGCCATCGGGACGATTGTCCGGAGCGGCGGCACCACCGTTCAGTTGAACCGGATCCTGGTCGACTTCTCGGACTTCGGGCTGGCGGAAGGCGAGTCGCCGCTGTCGGTCCGCGTGATCCTGATCGGCGGCTACCAGGCGGCGGACTTCTCCGGTGGCTACTCGCTGGCCTGCGGGGAGCCGGTGCCCATGGAGACGATCAGTCCGGTACTCGAGTGTGTCGATCATCTGGGCGACGGGGTCTTCCGCGCCCACTTCGGTTACTTGAACCGGAACGAGATCGAGGTGGAAATCCCCATCGGGCCGGACAACGAGTTTACGCCGGCGCCGGCGGACCGGGGTCAGCCCGCGACGTTCCTGCCGGGGCGACAGGTTGACGTGTTCACGGTCGATTTCGACGGCTCGCCCCTGACGTGGCGGCTGGAGAGCCCCAACGGTCAGAGCGCGACGGCCACCGCGTCCGACAACCCGGCTGAGATGTGCAACCCCGTCCTCGGCGCGTGTTGTCGTCCCAACGGCGAATGCATCGAGCTGGACCGCGCCAGTTGCGAGGACGAGGGTGGGGAGTACCAGGGCGACGAATCGCTTTGCAGCGAGACTGAGTGTCCCGGTCCCGAGCCGTGCCAGTGCCAGGAGAACATGGTGGTGCCCTGCACCAGCTCGAGCGGGGCGATCGTGGAGTACGAGCTGCCGGCCCTGATCGACTGCGCGATCCCCTGCTTCGATCCGGGCCTCGGCTGCACCAGCGACGAGGACTGCGCGGAGGGCCAGGTCTGTTTCTGCGACCAGAACACCAATGGTTCCCCGTACTGCGAATGCGTCGAGCCCTCGGTGCGGGGGCTCGAGGCGGACTTCACGGCCACCGCTGCCTCCGGGTTCGAATGCCGAGTGGCCTGTGTGCCGTCGCCGGGTTCGCTGTTCCCCATCGGTGACACCACCGTGACCTGCACGGTCGAATATCCCAGGGAATTGCGCACCATTGGGCGCCTGGCGTCGGAGTGTACCTTCGAAGTTACCGTTCTCGGCGGCTGTAGCGGCGGCGGCCCTCGACCGTGCGATGACTTCGACGACGACGACGTGTGCGACAACACGGACAATTGTCTCACGGTTCCCAACCCGGACCAGTCGGATATGGACAACGACGGCCTCGGCGACGTCTGCGACAACTGCCCGGGCAACGCCAACCCCACGCAACTTGACGAGGACGGCGACGGTGTCGGCGATATGTGTGACAACTGCCCGGACGACGCGAACCCGTTGAACCCCATCACCGGAGTGCAGAATGACGATGACGGTGACGGCGTGGGTGACGCGTGCGACAACTGTCCGGACAGCGCGAACGCGGATCAGGATGACGTGGACGGCGACGGTCAGGGTGACGTCTGCGATGATTGCGATCTCGGTGGGAACATCGATACGGACGGCGATCAGATCGCCGATGCATGCGACTTGTGTCCCGACGACGCGGACGCGACCAACGCGGACCGCGACCTGGACGGTCTGGGCGATGTTTGTGACAACTGCCCGTTCGAGTTCAACCCGTCACAGGCCGACGCGGACGACGACGGCATCGGCGACGCGTGCGTGGTGGAACCGGAGGGGCAGGACGAGGAACCCACCGTGGGCCAGCCAGCCCCTGGCAACGCCGCCACCGGCTGCGGTGTCTTCAACGGCGTCGCCATGATCATGCTTCCGTTGTCGATGCTGCTCTGGATGGGAGTTCGCAGCCATTCGCGGCGGCGCACGTGCTGATGCCAATCCTCCGGGACGGCCTGACACAGGGGAGTCAGGCCGCCACGGGGGCTCAGTTCAAGGAAAGGGAAAGCAGAACGGCTCGAGTCAGACGATTCTGGCGTGGGCGAACGGCTCGGTCAGCCATCGGTCGAACGGTGATCCGATGACGAGCGTGACCCCGGCGAACCCGTTCTGTTCGACAGCGGAAAGGACCTGGGGCAATGAAGATGCGAAAAAAGAAGATCTGGCGCACGGTGGCGGCTTTCCTGGCCGGCTCCTTGATGATGGCGGCTAGTTGCGATCTCAATAATCCACCACCCAACACGCAGATTCTGTGGGGGATAGCCATCGCCAAAGGGCTGTAGGCGGACGGCCGCACCTGGTGGTCCGCGATACACGACTCCGCCGGGGCCGGACCGGCGCGGGACGCAACGCTGCGGCGACGGATCAAGCCGGACAAGCGGATGCCGGGCGGGTAACAGCCGTCTCCCACGACGGGTTTCGTGTGTCTGGCCTGACCCGCACGGATCCACGCCAGCGAGGGCGCCGGCATCTAGGAAGCTCGGGACATGACGTTGGCGACTACCGTGACCAGTTTGTAAACGCCCAATCCGGCGGCCGCGACGACGACGGCGGCGCCGAGGACGTTGGTCAACCAACCGTTCGCGTGGCCCCGCAGCAGATCGCGGCGGTTGACGACGACCAGCAGAAACACGGCAACGACCGGAAGCAGGAGACCGTTGGCCGCCTGCGCGAAAACGATCGCGGCGACGGGCCGATGTCCGATTAGGGCCAGCGTGGCTCCCGCGACGACGATGAGTGCCCACGTGGTGCGGAACTTCCACGACCGCAGTCCGGAGTCCCAACCGAGCGCACCGGCGGTTGCGTAGGCCGCCGCCAAGGGGGCGGTGATCGCGCTGGTCAGACCCGCCGCCAGCAGACCGGTGGCAAAAAAGAAGCGGGCCGCTTTCCCGAGAAGCGGTTCAAGCTGCTCGGCCATCGCCCCGGCGGATTGGAGATTGGTGCCCGCCGGGTAGCATGACGCCGCCGTGACAAGAATGGCGAGCGTCACCAGTCCGCCGAGCACGATGGAAAACCCGGTGTCCAGCCTAGCCTCACGCAAGGCCTCGCGCAGCGGTGCTGACGCAGGCCATTTCTCCGTTACGGCATTAGAATGCAGGAACAGGTTATACGGTACGACCGTCGTGCCGATGAGTGCGATGACCGTGACCAGGGACCCGGCCGGCAGCGTCGGCACGAACGTCCCGGCGATGATCGAACGGACGTCCGGGCGCACGATGATCGCGGTGACAACGAATACGACGCTCATGAGGACCACCAGGGCGATCAGCAGGCGCTCGATGGTGCGATAGGCGCCGGCCGCCAGCACGGCACCGGCGCCGGCACCCACCACTGCGGCCCAGGCACGGTGGGAGATTCCCGTGATCGCCTCGAGGCCGAGTCCGGCGCCGGTGATGTTGCCCATTTCAAACGCGGCGTTGCCCAACGCGATGGCTGCAACGACGAGCGAGGTCACCAGCAGGCGGAGCGGCTTGCCCGCAAACGTCGTTCGGAGTGCCGCGCCAAGCCCTTCGCGAGTCACCAGGCCGAGACGGGCCGACATCTCCTGCAGAACGATCGCGGCCAGCACGGCAAAGACCAGGGCCCACGCCAGCGCGAGGCCGAATCCGGCTCCGGCCTGGCTGGCCGTGGTGACGGTTCCCGGTCCGATGAAAGCCGCCGTCACGAGCAATCCGGGCCCGAAGATGTTTCGTCGACCACCACGCACGGTGCTTCGTCCTGTTTTGGCGAGGGCGGAGGCGCTCGTCATTCAGTCGGTCGTTCTTTCGGTTTCCCGTAGCCACCGCCGCCGGGCGTGAGGATTCGCAGCACGTCTCCCGCCTCGACGCGCAACTGATCCGCCGCCTGGAGCGGCCGGTGCTCGCCGTCCCGCGTGATGAGGATGTTTTCACCCGCGGCGCCCGGCTCACCGCCGGCCATGCCGTACGGTTGTCGCGTTCGGCGCTGCGTCAGGAGGGCCACGTCGAGCGGTTCCAGGAACTCGATTTCGCGCAGCACGCCGCTCCCGCCGCGGAATTCGCCGGCCCCACCGGAGCCCCGGCGAATCGCGAACTGCCGCAGCCGAACGGGGTAGCGATCTTCCAGTACCTCCGGATCCGTCAGGCGCGTGTTCGTCATGTGCGTGTGCACGGCGTCCGCCCCGTGGAACCCGGGTCCGGCCCCCGCGCCGCCGGCAATGGTCTCGTAGTAGCCAAACCGTTCGTTCCCGAAGGAGAGGTTGTTCATCGTGCCCTGGCTGGCCGCGACGATGCCCAGCGCGCCGAAGATGCAGTCGACGATGCGTTGAGAGGTCTCCACGTTGCCGCCCGCGACGGCGGCACAGCGTGTCGGATCGTCGTGCGGCGGCGGGTTCAACAGGCCGGTCGGCAACCGAATCGTCAACGGAGCCATGACGCCCGCGTTCAGCGGAATGTCCTCCTCGATCAGACAGCGGAAACAGTAGAGTACGGCGCTGGCCACGATGGCTGGTGTTGCATTGAAGTTCTTCGGGTGGACCGGCCCCGTGCCGGCGAAATCGATCACCGCCTGCTCACCGTCGATGGTAACGGCGACCTTGATCGCGGAGCCGTCATCCAGATGGTCCACGAATCGATAGCGGCCATCGGGCACGCGTCGCAGGGCCCTCCGTATTTTCGTCTCGGCTGCCTGCTGGATGTGCTTCATGTAGGCTTGTACCGTCGGCAGCCCGAACCGGGCGGCCATCTCCTCGAGCAATCGCACGCCGCATTGGTTCGCGGCGACCTGGGCATGGATATCGGCGAGATTCTCCCGGACGGCTCGCGACGGATAGGGACCACCCCCCAGCAGACGTCGCAGCTCGTCGTCCTGGACGTGCGCGTCGCGGCGATGGCGGCCGCGCGATTGTCGATCGTCCGGGCCTCGACGGACGACCAGCGGCATCAATGGGATACGCACCCCTTCTTCCGCCAGGCTTCGGCTGTGCGGTGGGATGGATCCCGGGACGACACCGCCGATTTCGGCGTGGTGCGCTCGGCTGGCGACGTAGAACAGGACTGACTGGCCCCGCCCGTCGAACACCGGCGTGACGACCGTCACGTCGGGCAGGTGGCTGCCGCCTCGATACGGGTCATTGGTGACGTAGACTTCGCCGGGTCGCACTCCGGGCCGGCCGCCGCTCGCCTCCAGGTCTTCGATGACGCATTCCACGCATCGGCCCATGGCACCGAGGTGGACGGGAATGTGCGGCGCATGGGCGACGAGCTTTCCGCGGTCGTCATAGACCGCACACGAAAAGTCCAGTCGCTCCTTCACGTTCGTGGACAACGCCGTCCGTTCGAGCATGGCGCCCATCTGCTCCGCGATCCCGGCGAACTGGTTGTTGAACAGTTCGAGGGTGATGGGATCGCAGGAGGCCGGGCCGGCGCGGGCCCGCGTGGATGTATCGCGGTGAGGCGGACCGCTTGCGGACCGATCGGTCAGGAGGATGTCGCCCCTATCGGTCATTTCCGTCACCCACCCAGGATCGACCACGATTGTTCCCGTCGCTTCGAGGACAATGGCCGGTCCTTCGAAACGATTCCCGGGCCGCATGCGGCTGCGCTCGAAGATGGGCGTGCTGCGCAGCGTGCCTTCGAAGCAGGCGTCTTCGTGCCGGATCGGCGGCACGTGGCCGTGACTCGTCGGCCGGGCGGTCGTTTGCGGTTTCGGCATGCGGCCCGTCAATTCGAGCCGAGCGGCGTAGACTTCGATTGGCCGGTTCGGGTGCGAGAATCCATAGAGTTGTTGGTGATACTGCTCGAAGGCTACTCGCCAGTCGCCGGCGCCGCGTTCCTCGATTGTGAGGGCGACGTCCTGCCCCTCGTAGCGTAAGTCGAGCGACCGGCGCGCGGCGGCGATCCGCTCCGGCGGAACCCCCTCCGCCTCAATCTCCCGCCGCAGTTCCCCCTCCATCTCGTCAAACACCGAATGGAGCGCCTTCAACGTTTCCGGATCAAGGGGTCGGCCCACGTCGCGGGCGGCGAAGCGACTCACGTCGGCCATACCGATGCCGTACGCGCTCAGCACTCCCGCGTAAGGGTGGATCAACACGCGGGTGATGCCCAGTTCGCGGGCGAGGGCGCACGCGTGCTGGCCGCCGGCGCCGCCGAAGCACACCAGCACGTGATCCCGCGGGTCATACCCCCTCTGGACCGAGATTCGCTTGATGGCCGCGCCCATGTGGGCGTTCGCGATGGCGATGTAGCCGGCGGCCAGTTCCCGAGGTTCGTATCGGCGGCCGGTGGCCTGGGCGATTCGCTCGATCAAGCGCTGCAAACGGTGGTCAACGGCATTGCGATCGAGCGGAAACGGGAAGAGGTCGGGCGGGACCCGGCCAAGGTAGAAGTTGGCGTCGGTGACGCACAGGGGTCCTCCGCGGCCGTAGCAGGCCGGCCCCGGGTCCGCGCCGGCGCTCTCCGGCCCGACCACGGGCTTGACCCCGTCGAACTCGCAGACGGATCCGCCGCCCGCTGCCACCGTTTCAATCGCGAGCACGGGCGCTACGACGCGCAGTGTTCCGCCCGACTCTCGATCTTCCACCTGCATTTCAAAACGTCGTTCGAACCGCCCGCCGTAACGGCTGACGTCGGTACTGGTGCCTCCCATATCGAATCCGATGACGTTTTCAAAGCCGGCGTCGCGGGCGACGTGTGCGGCGCCGACCACGCCCGCCGCCGGGCCGGACAGAATGCTGTCCTTGGCGACAAACGCCGTCCAATCCACCAGGGCTCCGGCGCTCGTCATCAGTTTCAGCGCGGTGTCGGGAAGGTGGCGGCGGAGCGTGTCGAGATACGTGCCGATGACCGGCGCCAGGTAGGCGTTGACCACGGTCGTCTCGCCGCGTGGTATGAAGCGTTGCAGTTGCGAGAGGTTCGACGAGATGGAGACGTGCTCAAAGCCGGCCCCGCGTGCAATCCGCCCCACCCGCTGCTCGTGCTCCGCGTTGCGGTAACTGTTCAGCAGACAAATGGCGATCGATTCCACGCCCGCGTTGCGGAGTTGCGCGAGCCTGGCCGGCAGACGCTCTACGTCGAGCGGGCGAAGGATCTCGCCATCTGAGCCGACGCGTTCGTCGAGCTCGATCACTGTCCGGTACAGCGGTGCCGGTTTGCGGATTCGCAGGTCGAACAGTCTTGGCCGTTGCTGATGGCCGATCCGCAGCACGTCGCCGAATCCGGCGGTTGTCACGAAGGCCGTCACTGCCCCGCGGCGTTCCAGCAAGGCGTTGGTGCCGCGCGTCGTCCCCACTCGCACCTGGCCGGGGCGGATGGGTCCACCCGCCGCCGCGCCCGTGAGCCAGCGAATGCCAATGACCGGGGCTTCATCGTCGCAGCGCAATTCATAGAGCCAGCCCGTCTCCGGCTCTCGGGTCAGCCGTCTGCCCAGTTGCAGCCGCGCACTCGCGGCATCGAATCCCGTGACCGGCACCTCGGTGTCAATGACGTCGAAGTCAGGGCGGGGGGGACCCGGCGTGGTGCCGGCGTGCGAGGGCTGTCCGCGATCCCCACGGGTCTGCGGAGCCGCTGGCCGCAACAGGGTCAGATGCCAGCCTGTGAAGAAACCGTCGGGATCCGCGCGGCGTCGTGTGTCCAGCAGGTACTCGCGTGTCGAGCCGCGGCCGACTCGCCCCCGGTAGACGCCGCTGCTGAGCAGTTTGTGCGTTCGCAACGTACCGTCGGGGCGGCGGCCGACGCAGTCCGTGAACGTGCCGCCGACATCGATCCAGAATTCCCAGCGCTCCTCGGTCGTCGAACTCGACTTCATGACGTCCGTGATTATGCGGAAGATCGGGAGAAAATGCACGATTGGTTTGGCCGGTGCGCCATCGCCCCACGCCACTTGAGAAGTGCGGGGCACGAGTGTCGTCACCCGCCTCACGATCGTACCTTCGCACCGCCTACCGGCGTGTCATCGCGGATGCTCAACCCTCCCAGCCTGCGATGTTCGCACTGCTCACCGCCAAGTACGCTGGCCGGACGGCGCGAACGGCGCTCCTGCGTTCAGCCGGGTGGTTCGCCCTCGTCCGTCGCATGGCTCGCTCACGGTATTTCGTGGTTCGTACCCACGAAGGATCGTGGGCCCGCCAACTGTCGTGGCGCCGCCCAACGATGAACGGCTCACGCGGTGATGCCCGCCGCACTGGGAATGTCGATTCCAGCCTCAATATGCGGGGTCGACAACCGCGGCGCCCTCGCGCGCCGCTTCAGGCGCAGGTCCGCGCGCAGTGGCATGCAGATTGCACCTCTGTGAACATACGAGCGCGGGGCGGCGCCATGCCAAGGCCATTGCGCGGGCGCCCGCTTGGCTGCCCCGAAAGGGACGGGCCTGCCAGCCGGGGCTTTGGCCAGGCGTGACCCCCGCGCTCCGGGCGACTGCGATGGCGACGGCACGGTGGATCTGGCGGATTACGCGATTTTTGCCACGTGCCTCACCGGGCCGGGGGGCGAAAGCCTGGATGGCTGCGATACCGCGGATATGGACGGCGACCAGGACACCGACATCGCTGACTTCCACTTGTTCCAACTTGCGGTGGGAGGATGAACCGGCGGATGGGCGGCCTGGCCCGGCGCTGGGCCAGTTTTCGTCGGCGTCAGAGGATGCAGTCGTGTTCGAGGTCCGACGGACGTGCGTGGTCATGACGTCAAGGTCCGGAAAGCTCACCCTGTGGTGATTCAGGCATTCGCTGAACGACGCATGACCACGAGCAAACCCTGATGGGAGAATCCCGATGAGCAAGAACGAGCGAGATCATTGGTGTAGGTGCCGCGAAGCGGTACTGACCGGCCTGCTTGTTGTGACCTCGGCTGTCGCTGGCGTCGCCCACGCGCAGACCCCCGCGTACACGTTGACGAATCTCGGTAAACCCACGGATGCCGATTCCGTCCTTGGGGTCCGCATGAACAACCTGGGGCACGTGGCGGGTTACTCCCTCTACTACGGGAGCGAACCCAGCATCCGGCCATGGGTGTGGACGGCGGAGGACGGCTTCACGGTCCTCCCGCCTCCGCCTGACATGTACCTCGGTCGCGCGCGCGCGATGGACATCAGCGACACGGGTATCGTGGCGGGGGACGGCGGATTCGACGCCGGCATCGCGTGGCGCTGGGAGAGCGGCGAGTACGAGACCTTCGGGCAGGTAGAGGGCCTGCCGATCGCCTACCTCGGCGGGATCAACAACGCGGGCGACGTCGCGGGCACCGCAAAGGACGCCATGCTCTCGACACCGGACGAGGCGTTTCTTGCCATCAATGACGGGGAGACGATCGTTGTTACCTCGGAAGGAGGCGGCCGGGCGACGGATGTGAATAACAACGGTCAGGTCTGCGGCTACTCCCAAGGCCCCTTGTCGGGATTCGAGGCGTTCCGCTGGCATGAAGTGACGGGCATTCAGTTTCTCGGCACGGCCGGTCTCGCGTACAGTTTTGCCAGCCAGGTCAACGATCTGGGGCAGGTGGTGGGCAGTGCTCAATCCGCCACCGGTCACACCACGGCGGCGTGGATCTATTCCGACGAACAGGGCCAGCAGGTGATCCCGGCCCCGGTGGGCGATTTTGTGGGCGCGGTGGCCATCAACAACCTGGGGCAGGTGGTGGGGATTACCAGTCCGGGGAGCGGTCCCGATTTCGGCTGGCTATGGACGCCCCTGACCGGAGCCCGCACGGTTTATGAACTCCACGATATGTCCGGCGCTGGCTTTACGGCGGTCGTTTTTCGCGACATCAACGATGCCGGGCAGATCCTGGCCTACGGCTATGACAACACGGTGGGCGAGTTCCGAACCGTTCTGCTCACGCCCCTGGACACGGCGGAAGGCGCCTGCTGTCTGGATGGGGGTGACTGCGCGGCCGGCGTCACCGCGGATGAGTGCACCACCGTAGGCGGTGTGTACCTCGGCGGCGGGACCGACTGCGCCGCCTGCACACCGGTCGGTGCGTGCTGCCTGACGGATGGCGACTGCGAGGAGTTTCTGAGGGAGGACGAGTGCACGGCACTGGCCGGCCTGTTCCAGGGGGCCGACACCAGTTGTGCTACCGCGGCCTGCGAGCCGTTCCTGCCCAACGACGATTGCGCGGACGCGATTCCCATCGCGCTGGGCGATACCCCATTCAGCACCCTCGGGGCCACGACCGACGGACCGGACCTGCCGCCGTCGTGCATCGGGTTCAGCCCGTTACTCGGAATGGACATCTGGTATACGTATCAGCCTGACGGATCGGGCACGCTGACGGTCAGCACGTGCAACCAGGCCGATTTCGATACTCAGATCGCCGCCTACACCGGCACCTGCGACAGTCTGGAAATCGTCGCATGCAACGACGATGTTCCGCCGCCCACCTGCTATTACGGGACCTCGATCATGGAAGTCCCCGTGACCTGCGGGGAGCCCATCCTGATCCGGGTAGGCTCGTTTTCGGTGTATACCGGGACGGGAATACTGACGCTCAGCTTCGAAGGTGATCCGTGTGGTGATGCCCGTGGCGATCTCGATGGCGACGGTGATTTGGACCTTGGCGATTATGCGATGCTCGCCCGGTGCGTCGGCGGACCGGCCGCGGCGTCCGACCCCGGCTGCGCGGGTGCCGATTTGGATGGCGACGGCGACGTTGACCTGGTCGACGTAAGCGAATTCACGAAACGCCTTGCCGGGACCCCGTGATCTGTTTGGCTTCAGTCCCGCGCCGTGTCGCGTGCAGCGGACGATGCGGTTGCCACGATGGGGGCGTCGAGCGAGCCGGCCGAGGGGCGTACCGAGAGCGTGCGAATCCCGACGGCCACCGGCGGTCGGGCGATGCTGGTGATACGCAGGAGCAGCGGTATCGCCGCCGCTCGGCCGAGGGACGAGACCGCAAAGATCACCGTGTACGCCGACGGCTGCCCGGCCAGCAGTTTCAGGAGCAGGCCGCCGGCCAGCGAGCCGCCGAGGATGGCCACCGCGTTGATCAAGTTGAACGTGGTCAGCACGCTGGTGCGTTCGTCGTCGCGGATGGTGTCGAACAGCAGCAGGAACGTGCCCAATTCGTAGGCCCCCCAGGCAACGCCGGCCGCGACCTGGACCATGATCAGGAAGAACGGTGACGTCGACACCAACCACAGCGCGGCCAGGGGCACGAGGCCGACTCCCCCGATGCCGAGCAGGCGTTGCGGGCCGAAGCGCTGGGCGAGGCGCCCAAACGCCGGCATGGCCAGGATCTTCGCGGCGAACGCCGTGGCGAGCAGCGTAACGTACACGGCATACGAGAATTCCGCCTGCGTGAGCATGTACGGCGTGAAGTACGGCCCGGCGATCTGCGTGGTGAGCTGAATGAAGAACATGTACTTGAGCAGACGGCCTTCTCCGTTGCCAAGTCGGCGGACGAATTCGCGGGCCGACACGACGCGATCCGCGCAGGCGGCCAAGTCCGCATCGCGCTGGACCGCGAGAAAGCCGGTCGAGACAAGCCGAGACGTGCCGGCCGCTGCGAACAGCAAGGTGAAGCCCATTAACGGCATGCCGTGGGTGGCGGCGGTTTGCAGCACGGCACCGCCGACCAGCAGGCCCGTCAGAACGACCAACTGGGTGATCAGCGTGCGGGTCGCGAAGAAGCGGGCGCGGATCGGTCGCGGCACGAGCCGTCCGATCCACGTGTTCCAAGCCGGCCCGGTGCTCATTCCGGCCGCCCAGTAGAGGGCGGCCAGCGCCAGCACGGCGAGCGTCGAGATACGTCCGACGGCGGCGGCGATCACGATCGGCACGAAGGTCAGTGACTGAATGGTCGCACACGTGAGGACCCATCGTCGGTGCGAACCGATCTTGCGGACGCCGTAGGGCGAAACAAGCTGGACCAACGCGCCGACGAAGAGCGGTACGGTCGCGACCAGTCCGGCCACCACCTCGCCGAGACCGACGGCGAGGACAAACGCGGGAAGGTATGACTCGCCGAAGCCGACCGTGAGGCTGAACGCGGTACCGTCTGCGATGCTGGCGTTCAGGTCGCGGCGAATTCGGCTGGGCCGGTTGGCATGCTTGGGGATGTCACCCGCGATGGGGGCTGTCTCCACAAAAGAACTGGAGAGAATGTGGGCGGACCGGGTGAGGCCAGCGTGAAATCGGGATGAAACGACGCTAATCCGCTACGGGCCCGAGTGCCTGACCAGCCGTCGGCAGGGGACAGACGCGTGGGCCTTGGCATTGAAGCATCGGCCCTCCGCGAGGCATCCACACAATTCGCGGTACACACTCTCCACGTTCTGGCGGCGGGAATCCGCGCCCAGGGCACGCACGATGCGCCGGGACAAGGGGCCTTCTTCCAGGATCACGCGAAGCGGGTGGCCCGACGTGTCCGCCCCTGGGGCAGACCGCGTGCGCTCGAAGAGGTCCGCCCAAAGGTCTCCGGCCCGGCACGGAACGGGCAGATTGCAACCGAACGCCTCCAGGTAGCGGGCCGCCGGAATCCGCGCCTTCTCCCCGTGGTGAATCGTATCAAGCAGGATCTGCTCCAGCGGCGTCACCGGCCACGACGTCTGCTCGGCGAAAGATGACCATTCCTCGAGGACCAGGGCCCGAAGCACGGCCACAATCAGCGCGAGGACGGCAAGGTCGGCCGCCGGACACTCCTGGATATCGAGCACCCGGATCTCGATCGCATGGCGCTCGAAGCGGGCGATCGCGCCGCGGGCGTTGAGCCACTCGTGCCGCAGGATGCCGTCAGGGTCGTGGGGCGCGATGTGCTGGTACATGGGCTGGAGAATTCGCCGGTGGTAATCTGCGATGGTGAAGACCGGTTCGGGGATGACTTTCCCGGCCACGGAGGGAACGCGGCGCGAGTTGTTGCGATAGTACTCCATGCGTGCGTCAGCGAGCCCGCAAAGCCGACCGTCCACCACCGGCGAGCTGGCGGCCAGGGCCGGGAGGATCGGAAGCACCAACCGGATCGCCGCGTGCAGGCGACCGAACTCCTCGTCGTCGGCGAAGGGCAGGTTCAGGTGGGTGCTCTGGAGATTCGCCCACCCGTGGCCGCGGCAGTCGAAAACGTGGTTAAACGCTTCATATACCGCGTTGTATTCGTGCGGCCAGAGATGTGTTTCCGTATCCGGGTTCATCCAGGGGTGCATGGCCGTCGGCATCAGGCATGCGTTCAATGGCTCCAACGCCGCGTTCACCCGCCGTACATGGTCCTGGAACTGGACATCAAGTCCGTCCAGGGAGGTCGTCGGGCCGTTGGTCTTGAGCTCGATCACGTGCAGGACGAGTTCATTGGACCAACTCATCGCCCCCATGTCGACTTCGGATTCATACGCCCCGCAGGCCGCGTGCAGCACCTGATCACAGATCGGCCGCACGCGTAGGTCATCGCGCGAGACGATCATGTACTCCAGCTCGACGCCGAAGCACTCGAACAGGGCGTACGGCCGGCTCATTGCTTGCTGGTTCCGTTCAAGGTTTTCGATTGCACGATCCGTTGAAGGAATACCTGCATCACCGTGCGATAGAGCTCTTTCTTGACAACGTGGTCTTCATGGCCGTGGTCGATGCTCGGGTTGTCGTTGATTTCGATCACGTATACGCGTCGGCCGACCTGCTTGAGATCGACGCCGTAGAGGCCGGCGCCGATCAGTCGTGCGGCGCGGAGAGCGGTCTTCAGGACGGTTGGCGGCACCTCGGCCCAGGGCACGGCCACCACCCGGCCATCCCGGGTGTTGCCATTGTCGTCGATGTGCGAGATCTGCCAGTGCGCGCGTGCCATGTGATAGCGACAGGCGTACAGCGGCTTGCCATCGAGCACGCCGATGCGCCAGTCGAACTCCGTCGGCAGGAACTCCTGGGCGATGACGAGTTCGGAGGTCTCGAACAGTTGATCGAGCCCCGCCCGCAGCGCCTCGGGGCTGTCAAACTTGTGCACCCCCAGTGAATACGCGCTGTCGGGCTGTTTCAGGACGCACGGGAGCCCCAGTTGCGCGATGACGCTGTCCCGATTGTCGCGGTGCACGATCACGGTCCTGGGATGCGGAACCTCGTACCGCTCCAGCAGCTCGGCCAGGAAGACCTTGTTCGTGCATTTGAAGATCGACTCCGGGTCGTCGATCACGATGAGCCGCTCGGCGGCCGCGCGGCGAGCGAATCGGTAGGTGTGGTGGTTGACCGCCGTCGTCTCGCGGATGAACAGGGCATCGAACTCGGCCAGCCGCGCGTAATCGTCTTTCTGGATGAACTCGACGCTGAGCTGCGCCTGCCGGGCCGCATCCGCGAAGCGCTCCAGCGCCCCTGGGTCGGACGGTGGAAAGCGCTCGTGCGGATCGTACAGGATGCCCAGGCTGTAGATACTGTCGCGGCGGGCGCGGGGCCGCTCGCGTTTCTGGCTGAAGAAGGCCTGGGCCGTACCGATCACGAACTCGCGATGGGCCTCCGGTATGTCGTTGGCGGCAATGGCCCGGATGCCCTTGAGACGCCAGCCGTGTTTTTCTCGCTCGAAATCGGCCTGCAAGAAGGGCGCCCGAAAGCGGCGGAAGAGCTGACCGCTGAGCGCGTCATACCGCTTGGCCAGGTTCTTGCCGAAATAGATGCTCAAGGTGAAGCGAGCGGATTGGATCGGCCTCAGGCTCCGCTGAATCGACGCGTCCAACTCCTCTGACACCAGTCGCTTGATTTCCAGCAACTTCATGTCCTGGATCGTCATGATGTTCGGCAGCGGTTTGTGTGCCCGGGCCGTCGCCAGGAGCGAGACGTAGTAGCCGGTCGCCTGGTACCGGTAGGATCGGCACAGGTTGAACACGCGCACCCCACGCCGAGTCGCGTAGTGGGGATCTGTCAGGTACGAACGGGCGGCAATGATTTCTGCGTCGGGAATCTTCAGCGGCCACGTCTGCGGGCTGTCAACCACGATCAGCGGTTGCATGACGCTTTCTCTTTCCTTCGGTGCGCGGCTCGATCACCAGCAGATTGGCGTCGTAGGTCAAAACGCCCAGCAGGATCGCGCACAGCACACGCTCGATGGTGATGGAGTACATCGTGCCGAGGCCGAGCGGATTGGGATGTAACGGATCGGCTACACGTACCGTGCGCTCGTGCTTGTCGTAACCGCAGAGAACGACGAAGTGGCCGGCCGGCAAACCACGGATGTCATCCTCATCATCCTCGGACCCGAACTCGCGCGGCGCGCGGTACAGATAGGTGGAACTGAGGCCGGTGAGTACCGGGATCCCCGCGACTAGGTGTTTGCGGATGAGGCGCGTGGTCAGATCTTCCAATCGGATCGCGCCGCCCAGGCGGAGAAACTCCAGATACGCCCCCGTCGCCACCCGCAGTTTCTGGTCGTTCTTGGCCGCCGCCTGGGCGACCAGCTTGGCGGGGAGGTCGACGCCCGACCGGGCGAACCACGCCGGGTCGAAAAGCTGCACGTTGTACGTGTAGATCGTGGCACGATAGCCGCGCCGCAGGGCGTGATTCGCCAGCATCACGGCCAGCGTGCCGCCGTTTTCGAGTTGCGTGACCTCGCGGATGACCGTCGGCAGGTCGAGCGAATCGCCGAGGTAGCGGTAGACGGCGTGCAGACACGTCGGCCCACAGGTCGTGTCGTTCGGCTGCGTGAGCATTTCGAGTTCGAGCGCGCCGGTCATCGTCGCATGTCCACGGATTGGCGGTGGCCGTCCCACCAACCTCACTCGTTCGCAGGCTCCGGTTCCGGTGAGCACCGTCTGGCGGGCACGCGGGCGGAACCACTCGATCGAGTCTGCCGGCCGGACGTGAAAGACGACTGAATTCCGGATGAAAGCGGCTTCATCGATGCGTCCGCTGCTCGGCCGGTGGCGCCGCCGACAAGGGGGTTGGTCTTCAGGCCCTGTGCGGTTTTCTCCACGTCGCGTGGGACCGCCGACCCGGCGGCCGCGGCGACCAGCGCGGCGCGCCGGCCGGTGCCGGGCGGCGCGCGCTCGCGAAC
>CAZBUJ010000043.1:0-48992 GCA_964495075.1 uncultured Phycisphaeraceae bacterium | reverse complement strand
CCGGCTGCGGGGCGGGGATGACCCACAAAACATCCCGGCACCTCTGCGGCCCTAGTCCTCCGGTTCCAGGATGGACATGAACGCCTCCTGCGGGATGGACACGGACCCCACCTGCTTCATGCGCTTCTTGCCCTCTTTCTGTTTCTCGAGAAGCTTGCGCTTGCGCGTGATGTCGCCGCCGTAGCACTTGGCCGTCACGTTCTTGCGGAACGCCTTGATCGTCTCCCGGGCGATGATCTTGGAGCCGATCGCCGCCTGGAGCGGGATCTCGAACTGGTGCCGGTCGATCTCCTTCTTGAGCCGGATCAACAGCTTGCGGCCGCGGGCCTGGGCCCTGTCGCGGTGGACGATTACTGACAACGCGTCGACCGGTACCCCGTTGACCAGGATATCCAGCTTGATCAGGTTGGCCGCCCGGAACCCGATCACGTCGTAGTCCACCGTCCCGTATCCGCGGGTCAGGCTTTTGAGCTTGTCGTAGTAGTCGTAGATGATCTCGCCCAGCGGGAACTCGAAGGTCAAGATCACCCGCGACGTGGAAAGATACTCGGTCTTCTTGTGCGCGCCGCGGCGCTCCAGGGAAAGCTGCATGATCGCGCCCACGCTCTGGGCGGGGATAATCACCGCCGCCGACACCACCGGCTCACGGATCTCCAGGACCTTGGACAGGTCGGGCAGCTCCGCCGGCGACTCGATCCGCTTGACCGTGCCGTCGCTCATGGCCAGCTCGTAGGTCACGGTGGGGGCCGTCTGAACGACGTTGACCTTCCCCTCCCGTTCCAGCCGTTCCTGGATGATGCGCATATGCAGCAGTCCGAGGAACCCGCAGCGAAACCCGATACCCAGCGCGTCGGAGGTGGCCGGCTCGTAGGTGAACGAGCAGTCGTTCAGCCACAATTCCTCCATCGCCTCCCGAAGCTCCGGCGTCTCTGTGCCAACCCCCGGGTAGAAATCGCAGAACACCATCTGCTGCGGCCGCTGGTAGCCGGGCAACGGGGCCGCCGCCTGGTGCCCCGCGTCCGTAACCGTGTCCCCGATGCGCACGTCCGCAATGGTCTTGATCCCAGCGATGAGGTAACCCACGTCACCCGCCGCCAGCTGTTGCGTGGGCTTCGGGCCGGGCTGGTACTGCCCCACCTCGGTGACGATGTACTTGCGGTCCTGCGCCATCAGGAGGATCTTCTCGCCGCGACGGATGGTCCCATCCACCACGCGGATGTGCGAGATGACGCCGCGGTGCGGATCGCTCTTCGCGTCGTAGATCAACGCCTTGAGCGGAGCGTCCACCCGGCCGGAGGGGGGCGGAATTCGCGCGACGATCGTCTCGAGCAGCACGTCGATCCCCTGACCGGTCTTCGCCGACGTGAAGATCGCCTCGTCCGCGTCGATCCCCAGCACGTGCTCCAGTTCCAGCGCCACATCCTCGGGGTGAGCGCCGGGCAGATCGATCTTGTTGATGACCGGGATGATCTCCACCGCCGCGTCCACGGCCAGGTACGCGTTGGCCACCGTCTGGGCCTGCACGCCCTGAGCCGCGTCGACGAGCAACAACACCCCTTCGCATGCGGCCAGCGCCCGCGACACCTCGTAGTGAAAGTCCACGTGCCCCGGCGTGTCCAGCAGGTTCAGCCGATACTCCTGGCCATTGTGCGTGAACGGCAGTGTCGCGCGGTTGGCCTTGATGGTGATGCCCATCTCGCGCTCGAGGTCCATGTCGTCGAGGTACTGCTCGCGCATCTGCCGTGGCGTGACCACGCCCGTATGCTCGAGCAGGCGATCGGCCAGCGTGCTCTTGCCGTGGTCGATGTGGGCGACGATGCCGAAGTTTCGTATATGCGCCTGGTCTACCATGAACATGGGCCCCGTGGTCGCGAAATCGGGCGGACATTATACTGAATGCATGGGTGGTGCGAAGTCCCGAGGCGGCCGGCCCCGCTGATCACCCCGGGTTGACAGTCGGCGCCCCGGACGAAAAGTCAGCACCGGGGAATGACAGGCGGCACCCGGGAATGAGACGCCCGACCGTGAAGCGAGCCTTCGATCACTGCGCCGAAGAGTACGCCCGGTATCGACCGACGTACCCCGCGGCGATCCTGGACGCCCTGACCGAGCGCTTCGGCGCCCCCGACGGACGGTGGGCCGTCGACGTGGGGGCGGGAACCGGCATCCTCACCCGACAGTTGGCCGCCGCCGGCTGGCGGGTGATCGCCCTCGAACCCAGCCCCGCCATGCTGCGGCACGGACGGTTTGCCGACGGGCTCCCCGTAGTCCGACTCGTCGCGTCGGCCGAGGCGACCGCCCTGAAGACAGCCTGCGTTCAACTGGTCGCGGCCGGCCAGGCCGCCCACTGGTTCGACCCGCGCTACGCGTTCGCGGAACTCGGGCGGATTCTCGCACCGGGCGGCGGGTTGGCCCTCATCTGGAACAACCGGGTGGCCGCACCCGACTCGTTCGTGGACCAGTACGAATTGCTGATCCACCGCTACAACCCCGCCTATCGGCGCGACTACCGGCAGCAGGACTGGGCCGACAAGATCGATCAGACGGGGCTGTTCACCGCAGTTCGGACGCATCGGTTCGATTGGATCTGGACAATGCCGCCGGAGGATTTCATCGGTTTCGCCCATAGTTGCTCTTACATCCGCAACGTGCTGTCCCGCGCCGACCTGCCGCGCTTCGAACAGGATCTGCGCCGCTTGATCGAAACGAGCTTCGGTGGCGATTGGTGCCAGGCGCCGATACGGACCGAGATGTGGGCGGCAACCCGCCGGTGAACGCCCGCCGGTCGGGCAATCCACGCCACGGCTCCACGGCGAACCGCCACTCGCCGGACGGCGATCACGGTGGCCGGGGCTTCCGGGCCGCGGCCGGCCGTCACCGGCTGCGGTAGCGGCGGATGATCTCGCTGGCCCGGTTGTCAACGAGATTCAACGCGCCCAGGGCCTTGCTGGCCGAGGTGCGAAGGATCAGGTCCGGCTCGTCCGTCGCGTACGTGATCAGGCGGTCCACCGAGCCCTGGCCGAGCAGATTGCCGTGGATCCGGGCCGATTCAGCCAGCGACCCGAACAAGGCGACGCGCAGTTCATTCGATTCGTCCGTGCTCAACGCCAAGCGGGCGATCGCTTCCTGGGCGCGTTGCGTCGGAATCAGCGCGAGTGCGGCCGCCACCTTGACCTGAAGCTCCTCCTTGTCGCTTCCCAACGCCCCGATCAGGGCCGGCTCGACTGCTTCGAACCGGATAACAGTGCGCCCGTCGAGGGCCACGCGTCGCAGCACGGTCGCCGCGTCGAGGGCCAGCTTCAGCGCCGTCTCCGGGTCGAGCGGCAACCGCCCGACTTCGCCGACCGCCCGCTCCAGCGCCCCGCCCAGGTCCTCCGCGCTGGCCAGCGCGTCCACCTGTTCCACGCCCGACAGTTTGCTCGCCAGTTGCTCCGCCTGCGACAACTGGGCCGGCTTGGTCACCAACACGATCGGCGTCATGGCGAACTGCGCCTCCCGGCTAATCGCGCTCATCACGCCGAACAGCCCGGGGTTCCCCACATCGGTCGCCACGAAGAAGCAGTCCACCTGCACGAGGTCCGCGCGGGCCTGACTCATCGCCGCGAAGAAATCCGGGTCACCGACCACGACGGCTCCCCCTCCTCGCAGGGCCGCCATCACGCGATTCAGGTTCTCCTTGTCCGGATCGATCACCACGTACTCCGGCGCGCCCGGCTGCGTGAGCGCTTCGGACAATACGGATGGCACGAACTCCATCCCGGCGAACGGGGTTTTCGGCAGGGCGTCGCTCAGGGCCAGCGCCGCCTTGATCCGAACCAGCCGCTCCGGGAACTTAAGGGCCTGCACGAGCGGCTGCTTGTAGTCCTCCGTGCCGATCAACGACATCGGACCCGCCGTCGCCCGCAGCGCGGCAATCGCACCAAGGGCCACCGCTGCGTCACGGTCGGCCACCGCACGTTCGAGCACTCGATGACAGTAGATCGGACCCGCCGTGCGGGCGAAGTAGATGCTCCGGGGGAGGTCCTCCGCCACCGAAGGATCACGCGCCGCGAGATCGTCGGGCTCCACGCTCTCCACGTTCATGCCCAATCGCGCCTCGCGCCGGAAATCGGCGGCGAGCCAGAGGGCGATCGCCTCCGCGCTGTCCGGGTCCAACTGCAACGCGTGCTGCGCACAGCGCATGGCCATGGCCGGCCCGAACACCTCCGTCGGCACGGGCACGGCCGTCAGGAAGCCGTCCTGCCAGATCCATAAGTTGGCTTGCGGCAGCCGCGGATCGGCCTTGTCGGCCCCCTCCTCGTCGTAGTACTCCTCGGCAAGGCGGGTGAAGTTCTGCGCGGCGTCGCCGGGGTAGCCACGCCCCGACCGCCGTTGTATCTCGGCCACCGCCGCACTGGCCGCCTGCCGCGAGGCCTCCGAGACGCCCTCACGCCCGGCCAGCCGCTGCAGGTACGGAACGGCTTGGGAATACCCCAATTCACCCAACGCGTTGGCGACAACCAGTTGCAGGTTGAAGTCCTCGGAGTCGATCGCCTGGACCAGCGGTCCGACCGCCCCCTGCCCGATCTTCGGCAGGGCCCGGACGATGCGCGGCACCAGCCGGCGCCGGTCGGGATCGGTCAACGCATCGATCATCCACGGGATCGCCAGCTCCCCCGATTCGCGGAGCCGCTGGATCGCGTTGTATTCCATCTGCGGCGGGCCGCCGAGCTTCTCGATGTTGAGCTTGATCCGGCCCGGGTCCTTCCGCAACTCGTACTCGCCCGCTCGGATCAGGTCCAGGACCTTCTGAGCCACCTCGCTGATCTCTGTCTTGTTGACGATCAGCAGGAGCGTATCGATGCTGCGGGGGTCGCGCTCCGCCACCGTCAACAGCGTTACCGGGTTCAGGTCCGGCACGCTCAGCAGTTGACTCGCCGCCGCCTGGGCGGCGTCAAACCGACCCACCCGCGCGAAGTGAACGAAGTCGTGAAACACTTCGTATGGCGCCGTTTCGTCGACGTCCCCCGCCGGCGCGTCGGCATCATCCTGGGCCACCGCCGAGGTCAACGGCAAGCAGGCGCACAAAAGCACCGCCATCCACGCACACCACTCGGATCGGGCTCCCGATGTTGGCAGGCAGGGCACACGCATGGGCTTCTCCACAGCTCGGGGACAATCGGGGACAAACGAACGGCGTTCGGACCGCCGAGGCAGGCCTCCATACTCGCGGTGATGTCAGGCCGTCGAGACCGCACCGTCGACAATCCCATCCCTGCCGACTTGCCGTCCCGGACAGCCTAAACGGCAGTATAGAGGCCTCGCGCCGACCGTCAACGGCACCCCGTCCGTCCACCGCGGCGTGGGATGGCCGCGTCACGGCCCACCCCGCGCTGGGTTCGCCACCCGTGAGCGAGCCCGCTACGCGTTGCGGATCAGAACATACCCCCCGGCGGCCGTCACACCGAGCAGAATCGTCTGCACGATGTTGAAGAAGAGATCGCCCGAGCTGGAGCCGGTCGGTGACGTCGCGCAGCCCGCGAGCATGGGGAGCATCAGCGTGACCGTGATCAGTACGATTCCAAGAAGGTGGAAATGCCCGTGTTTCATGATTCATCGATCCTCAGGGAGAGTCCGCGCCGGGTCCCCGGGCCGTCCGCGACCGCGCAGCCGGACAGACTCGGGCCATTTATGCGATCGGAGTTTAACCAGGACGACGGGACCGTTCAATCGGCTGGATCCCAGGGATTCCGGGAGAACCGGCAACATGGATGAACCCGGCTTCCGTGCCAAACGAAGATACTGTAAGATACCGCCGATTTTCGCCGGGCGACTCGGTGGAACTACGTGGCACAGTCTGCACGGATCATAGGCAAAATGCCGATAACCATAGACATGTGTCGCGATTGCGCGGTTTGCACCCAACGGACAGAGTCTCGGTACGCAGAGCGGCGGAGGCCTTCGCTAAAGGGCTTCTCGACAACATGTTAAGAGCTTTTCCCATAGATCCGGGGCGTTTGAGACGTCTGGCCACCCGCAGCTCCAGGCGGAGTGATCGATTGCCACTGCCGCTTTTGCCGCCTGTCTTGTCAATACTGATCGCGGCCATCCTCGTGGGCGGCTCCGCCGGATGCTACTCGTTCCTGAATAGCTGGCTCGACCCGTCCCAGGTCGGGAACTTCCTCGACGAGGGAACGCTCGAAATCCGTGGATCACTCAGTATCCAGGATGCCCCGCCCGGCATCGCCGGGGCCACGGAGCCCACGCCGGAGGACCTGGTCCCGATCATCGAACCCTATCGCCTGGAGGCGGGGGACGCCGCCAACGTGCGGATCTTCGAGCTCTTCGTGGCCAACACCGAGACGGCGGTCCAGGTCGTGCTCGACGAAGAGGGGATGATCAGTCTGCCGATGCTCGGCCGCGTTCGCGCCGGCGGGCTGACCACAGCCGAACTGGAGAACGAGCTGGCGGACATCCTCCGGCAGCGGGAAATCCTCCGCGAGCCACAAATCATTGTCGAAGCAGTGCTTAAGCGAGGCCTCACCTACTCGATCTTCGGGGTCGTCGCCTCGCCGTCGGTCTACCCCATCGCCCAGCCGGACCTGAACCTGATGGAGGCGGTCGGTTTCGCGGGCGGATTGCCCGACGCGGTCACGGAGATCTATGTCATTCGGCAGCCGGCCGACGACAACGAGTCGTCCGTCACCGACCGACGGAGTACGGCCCGCTCCCCGCGGCTGGTAGCCCACACGCTGGAAGTCGGGACGCCGCTCACCCTATCGGACGGGTTCTCCGACTCCCCGCCGGCCGCGCCGCCGCCCCCCGATCAACCCGCCAGCCGACCGGCCACCGAGTCCGACCCGCTCGGGCAAGTGCTGCGGGACCCGGAGGCCGAACGGGATATCATTGACGCGGTCTTCCACGGCAGAACGCCGCCAGCGAGCGAGCCGGCCGCACCGGCCACGGCGCCGACGATGCCGGCCAGCACCACGATGGCTGAACCGGCCGTCGAACCGGCCGCCCAGCCTCGATTCATCTTCCTGAACAACAAGTGGATCGAGGTGGCGCCGCCGACGAGCCAGCCGGGCCCGGTCGCCACTGAGCCGGTGGGGCCGCCGCCGACCGTCCCTCCGATGCCGGTGTCCCCCGGGCCGAAGCCGGTGGAGCCCCCACCGTCCCCGGAGGGTCCCGAGCCGACCATCGACTGGTCGCAGATCGCGGGGGGTGCCGAACCGCGTATTATCCGGATTTCGGCCGACGCGCTGCGGAACGGCGATCCCCGCCAGAATATCATCATACGGGCCGGCGACACGATCCGGCTCACGGCCGGCGAGGTGGGTGAGTACTACGTCATGGGGCAGGTCATCCGACCGGGCGCGTACAGCCTTACCGGTCGACGCCTGACCCTCAAGCAGGCCATCGCGGCGGCGGGGAACATCGCACCGCTCGGCTGGCCGGACCGGTGCACGGTCTATCGTCGCTACGGCGACCGCGAGGAGATGAAGCAAGTGAATCTCGATGCCATCTTCGCCGGCAAAGAGGCCGACCTGTTCCTGAAGAAAGACGACCTGATCGTGGTGGGAACGCACCCGGTGGCCCCGTTCCTGGCCGTGATTCGAAACGCGTTCCGAATGACCTATGGATTCGGTTTTGTTTACGACCGCAACTTTGCGGACCGGGATGCCTACACCGCCAAGATCAACCCGGCCAATATCGCGGACCGATTCCCGAACCTGTTCCTGCGGTAGCCACGCTGTGACGACTGTGCGAGCCCAACCCACTCCCGTGACCGGCGACGTCGAGCCGCGTTCGCCGGCATGGGTGTACGCCCTGCAGATCGCCGCGCTGGGCACGCTGCTGGTGCTGGCCTACTGGCCGGAAGTGCACCGGATGCTGTACCGGTGGCAGCACGACGGCAACTGGTCGCACGGCTGGCTTGTGCCCCTGTTCAGCCTGTACTTCCTGCACCAGCGACGGGCTGAGCTGGCCCGGGTCAAGTTCCGCACGAACTGGCTGGGGCTGGTTGGCCTGGTGGTCGCGCTGGCCATCCAGCTGTACTTCCTCTACATCACCCCGATGGGGTACCCGCGTTCGATCTCCTTCGTGATGGCAATCTGTTCCATCGCGTTGCTCCTGGGTGGCTGGTCCTTCTTTCGCGTGGTGTGGTTCCCCATCTGTTTCCTGATGTTCGCGATGCCGCTGCCGGAGCAACAATACGTCCAGCTCACCATGCCGCTGCGGCACGTCGCTTCGACGGTTGCAGCGTGGCTGATGTCCGTCTTCGTGCCGAACCTGCACGTGGACGTGTCGGGCGTGGTCATCGATTACGTGTATCGCGGGACGACCGGTCAGCTCAACGTGGAGGAAGCGTGCAGCGGGATGCGGCTCATCATGGCGTTCATGACGCTGGGGGTGGCCATGGCGTACCTGGGGGATCGCCCGCTCTGGCAGCGTGGCGTCATGGTACTGGCCTGCGTCCCGATCGCGGTGTTCTGCAATATGATCCGCGTAACCACCACCGGCTTCCTGCACGTCTACGGGTACAAGAACCTGACGGACGGCTCGGCCCACGAGTTGCTGGGGTTGGCGATGCTCCCGGTCGCCCTCGGACTGTTCGTGTCGCTGGGGTACCTTTTGGACCATCTGTTCATTGACGTGGACGACGAAGACGCCGAGGGCGGAGAACAGCCGGCGGGCAAGGCGGGTTGAAGGGCTCCGACCAGCGGCAGGTGATCGATCATGACAACAGTTCCCGCGACCATTTCGGAACGCGTTCCCGCGCCGGCACCCCCCGCGCCAAGTGGCGGCGCCGCCGCCAACCTGACGCCGGGCGACGTCGTGCGCATCATCCGCGGACGAATGGTGCTGATCGTCGTCCTGTCGGTGTTCTTCACCGTCCTGATGGCGGGTCTGTTCATGCTCTGGTACATCAAGTACCCGACCTACGCCGCGGACGCCCTCATCCAGTGCATTTCGAACGCCCCCAAGGACCCTTACTCGGTAACCGCCCGCTCGGTCCACAAGGACGAACACGAGCGGTTCCTGAACGACCAGGCCCTCATCTTCAGGCAACCGGACCTTCTGCTGAAAGTCCTGGAGACGCCCGAAGTCAAAGGGACGCAGTGGTACCAGTCGTTGCCGGACGTCGACGAGCGGTACTCCGACCTGAAGAAGAAGCTGCAGGCCACGCCGGTCCGCGACAGCAACTACGTCCGAGTCTCCATCGGCACCCGCAGTCCCGGCGACCCCCATCAGATCGTACGTGAAGCGGTCGAGATCTACCTGACCAAGGCCAAGGATGACGCGCTGGTTCAGTGGCGCGACGACCTGTCCAAGTACCAGGAAGAGTCGAGTCGACTGCAGAGCCAGATCCAGGGCCAGATGCGGCTGATCGCCCAGTTCGCCAAGACGGTGCCGGAAGGCGTCCTCGGTGCCCAGAACCGGGCGGCCCCCACCGTGGTGGAACAGGAACTGCTCGATGCCCAGCGCCAGGTCACGGAACTGGAGTTGCAGACCCTGGAGCTGGAAGGCATTCAGAGCATCTACGATGACCCGCGCGGGCCGGGCATCACCGCCGAGGACCGCCAGCTCGTCGAACTGAACCCGGAGGTCCAGAACCTGCGTTACCAGCAGATGGGTCTCGTCCAGCGGCGCGAGTCGCTGTCGAAGCGGTTCGGGCCCAACCACCGGGAGGTGGAATCCGTCCAGGCCACCCTCGAAGCCGTGGAGAAGCAGCTGCAACAGACGCGGGATCGCAAGCTCCAGGACTCGATACAGCTCAAGATGGAACAGGTGCGCACGGCCCTGTTCAACTCGCAGGCGGCCCTGTACGAAGCCCAGGACCGGCTGATGAAGGCCAAGGCAAAGCAGAAGGACATCGAGAGCAAGCTGCAGGAATACGCGCGGCTGAACGACGAGTTGGATTTCCTTCAGGTCACGCGCGAGAAGGTCAACGAGTACACCCGCGAAATCGAACGCATCATCCAGAAGCAGTCCGCGATCCAGGTCAAGGTCGTGCAGTGGCCGCTCAAGCCGATCGAGCGAGCCTTGCCGAAGTTCTTCTTCGTGCTCGGCGCGCCGGTGCTGGCCGTCGCGCTGGCCATCGGCTTCGCCCTCCTTCTGGAACTGGTCGATACGTCGGTCCGCACGCCCCGGGATATCGCGCGCTACCTCAACATCCCCATCCTCGGGACGGTGCCGGACTGCGACGACGAAGAAGTGAACATCGAGCGGATCGAAATGGCGGTCCGGGACTGGCCCAACTCCATGGTCTCCGAGGCATTCCGGGCCATGCGAACCGCCCTGCAGTTCAGTGCGCCGCCGGAACGGCAGCGGGCGGTGTTGATCACCAGCCCGAGCCCGGCGGACGGCAAAACCACGGTCGCGTGCAACCTGGCTGCCTCGCTGGCGATCGGCGGCCGGCGCATTCTGCTGGTCGACGCCAATTTCCGACGCCCGGCACTGCACGCGGTGTTCGGTGTCAAGAACACCCAGGGACTGAGCAACATTCTCGTGGGGGCCGGCCAGCTCAACGGCGCGATCATCAAAACCGATCTGCCGAACCTGGACGTGCTGCCCAGCGGCCCGACCCCCCCGAACCCGGCCGAGCGGCTGGGCAGCCCGCTCATGCACAAGTTCCTGGAGGAAGCCACGCGTATGTACGACCAGGTCCTCCTGGATGCACCGCCCGCCCTGTTGGCCAGTGACGCGTCCGTGCTCGCGTCCATGCTCGACGGCGCCATCCTCGTCATTCGTGCCAAGGAGAACTCGCGGGGCATCGCCCAGCGGGCGGCGACGGTACTCAAGCACGTGAACGCGCACGTCTTCGGCGCCGTGCTGAACGCCGCGCAGGCGCAACGCGGCGGCTACTTCCGCGAACAACTGCGCACCTTCTACGATTACCAGGCCGAGGGCGAGTTGACCGCGCCGACCCAGCCGGGCAGCGCCCTGCCGCCCCCGGTCACCGGGGATGACAAGCCCGGATCGACGCCGGACGACACCACGCCGCGACCGCCCACTCGGTGACGCCGGCGTCGTGACGCGCCGCGTGACCCCCGCGGTGCCCGATACGCTTGCCCCGTGCGCGAGCGCAACCTATACTGCCCCACAGTCCGCCGCGCTCCGCGTGCTGCCGCGTGAAGCAAGCCACGGACCGCCGGGAACGGAACGGAGTCATGCGACAGATCGGCCTGCTCGACCTCGCGTCGGAGATGGAACTGTATCGGGATGCGCTCCGCGAGGGTCTGGCCGCGGTGCTCGACAGCCTGCGATTCGTGGGCGGTCCGCAGATCGCGGAGTTGGAGACGCGCATCGCCGAATACTGCCAGTGTCGCCGGGGGATCGCGGTCAGCAGCGGCACGGACGCGATTCTCTGCGCCCTCATGGCCGCCGGCATCGGGGCCGGGGACGAGGTCGTCACCACTCCGTTCACCTTCTTCGCCACCGCCGGCTGCATTCATCGGGTCGGCGCGAGGCCCGTGTTCGTCGACATCGAACGCGACACGTTCAACATCGACGTGTCCCAACTGGAATCCGCCATCACACCGAATACCAGGGCGATCATTCCCGTGCACCTGTTCGGCCAATGCGCGGACATGGACGAGATCCAGGCCATCGCCGAAAGCCACAACCTCGCGGTCATCGAAGACGCCGCCCAGGCCATCGGCGCCACGTACCGCGGTCGACGCGCCTGCTCGTTCGGGACGGCCGGTTGCCTCTCCTTCTACCCGACCAAGAACCTCGGGGGACTGGGGGACGGCGGCATGGTCCTGACCAGCGACGAAGCGTTCGCCGACCGGTGCCGGCAGACCCGCAACCACGGCGAAACGACGCGGTACCATCACGCGTTCGTCGGGGCGAACTTTCGACTCGACACGTTGCAGGCCGCCGGCCTCCTCGTGAAGCTGGAACGCCTCGACGCATTCAACGAAGCCCGCCGGGCCAACGCCGCCCGGTACGACGAACGCCTGGCCGATCTCCCCGTCGCGACACCGCGCGTGCGGGACTATAACCTGAGCGTCTACCACCAGTACTCGATTCGGTGCGACCGGCGAGACGCGCTGGCCCAGCACCTTCGGGACCGCGGCGTCGGCACGGGCGTGTACTACCCGGTCCCCCTTCACCGGCAGGAGTGCTTCGCGTACCTCGGGCACCAGAAGGGCGAGTTCCCGCGGGCGGAAGCGGCGGCGGAGGAGATTCTCTCGCTACCCGTACACCCGATGCTGACACCGGACGACATCGACTACGTGTCCGAGTGCATCGCGGAGTTCTTCCGTGCCGGCTAGCCGGGTCGCGGACCCACGCTCGGCACCATCGGGCGACACGCCCGGTCTCGCGAACCAGGGAGCCAGTCATGCGCGTGCTAGTCACCGGCGGAGCCGGGTTCCTCGGCAGCCACTTGTGTGATCGCCTGCTGCAGAACGGGCATGAAGTGATCTGCCTGGACAACCTCTTCACCGGCTCGAAGCGGAATATCGGCCACCTGTTCGACAACCGGTCGTTCGAGTTCCTTCGGCACGACGTGGTGGAACCGATCCTGCTCGAGGTCGATTGGATCTTCAACCTGGCCTGCCCGGCTTCGCCCATCCACTATCAGTTCAACCCCGTCAAGACGGTCAAGACGTCGGTCATGGGAGCGTTGAACATGCTCGGGCTGGCCAAGCGGGTGCGGGCCCGCATCCTCCAGGCTTCCACGAGCGAGGTGTACGGAGATCCCACCGAGCATCCGCAGCGGGAATCGTACTGGGGCAACGTGAACCCGGTGGGCCTGCGAAGCTGCTACGACGAAGGCAAGCGGGTCGCCGAAACCCTGATGACCGACTACCACCGCCAGAACAACGTGGACATCCGCATCGCGCGGATCTTCAACACCTACGGACCGCGGATGGCCCTCGGGGACGGACGAGTCATCTCGAACTTCGTGGTCCAAGCCCTGCGCCGCGAGCCGGTCACCATCTATGGAAACGGTCGTCAGACGCGAAGCTTCTGCTACGTGTCGGACCAGATCGACGGGCTGACCGCCCTGATGGCGTACGAGGGACCCGACGCCCACGAACCGGTGAACATCGGCAGTTCGGACGAGCGGTCGATGATCGATCTTGTCGAGACGCTGTCGCAGGTGCTGGGTCGCCCGCTGGAGACGGTGCCGAAGCCGTTGCCGACGGATGACCCGGTCCGCCGCCGCGCGGACTCGACGCGGGCCCGCGAACGCCTCGGCTGGGAACCGCGGGTCGACTTGAAGGAGGGGCTGACGCAGACGGTCGCGTATTTCCGCGAGGCGCTGGCCACGCCATAGAGGAGCCGGTGTGCCACGTTCCGACCGGCGGTTCGGCACCCGGGATCGGAGTGAGAGAACGGTGTCGGTTACCTCATCCATCGAGTCGTCTCCTCGCTGGTCGACCGCGGCCGTCGAGGTGGTTCCCCAGCCCGAACGGGGCTGCTGGTGGGTCGCCCACACGCGACCCCGTGCGGAGAAGGCGCTGTCGGCCGACCTCGTTCGGCTCGACATCCGCCACTACCTGCCGTTGCGGGTGCGGATCACCCCAAGCCGCAGTACGAATCGCGTCAGCCGCTCCCTGGTGCCGGTCTTCTCCGGTTACCTGTTCTTCGTGGCGGACGAGACGGAGCGGCTCCGGGCCCTGACCACCCATCGTATCGTGACCACGTTGGCCGTACCCCGCCAGGATCAGCTCGTGGCCGAGCTGCGTCACCTCCACACGGTCCTGACGGCGGGTGTCGGCGTCGCCCATCGCCGGGACCTGCGGACCGGCCGCTGGGTCCGGATCATCGCCGGGCCGCTGACCGGCGTGGAGGGCATCGTGCGAAGCTGGCGATCCCGCACGCGGCTGGCGCTGAACGTGCACACCCTGGGCCAGTCGATCACCGTCGACGTGGATCCGGCGTGCGTGGAGCCCATCGATATCCCCGACTTCGCGCGAGCCGCCGGTTCCGCTGGTAGGTCGTTTTGACCACAGCTATAATGCCGTCCTCACGCGGTTTCGCCATCGCGCCGCCGCAATGATGGAAAGGATACAGCCTCATGAAAGTCGGTGTGGTTGGTGCCGGTTACGTCGGGCTTGTCGCCGGCGCGTGTTTTGCCGATGGCGGCAACCATGTCATCTGCATGGACAGTGACGAGAGCAAGATCGAAAAGCTCAAGCACGACGTACTCCCCATCTATGAGCCCGGGCTGCTCGAAATCGTGCGGCGCAACGTCAAAGCCGGCCGCCTCTCGTTCACCACGGACCTGGCCGAAGTGGTCGCCGACTCCCTGATCATCTACCTCGCCATCGGGACCCCGCCCGCACCGGACGGTTCGGCCGACCTGTCGGCGGCCCTCTCCGTGGCCGAGCAGGTGGCCAAGATGATGGACGGCTACCGCATCATCGTCATGAAAAGCACCGTGCCGGTGGGTACGCACAAGATCATCTCCGACACCCTGGCCCGCCACACCGAGCAGCCGTTCGACTACGTCAGCAACCCGGAGTTCCTCAAGGAAGGAATGGCCGTCGACGACTTCATGCGTCCGGACCGCGTGGTGATCGGGGCGACCAACCCGGCCGTCAACGAGATCATGAAGCAGTTGTACGCGCCGTTCATGCGACGCGACGAGCGTTTCCTGTTTATGGATCCCGCCTCCGCCGAGCTGACAAAGTACGCGGCCAACGCCCTGCTGGCCACCAAGATCAGCTTCATCAACGAAATCGCGTTGCTGTGCGAAAAGGTCGGGGCCGACGTAAGCGCGGTCCGCAAAGGGGTCGGTTCGGACTCGCGGCTGGGGCCGGCGTTCCTGTATCCCGGCGTCGGGTACGGGGGATCCTGCTTCCCGAAGGACATCAGTGCCTTGATCGCGGTGGGCGAGTCACTGGGCCAGCCGATGACCGTCGCCCAGGCCGTCGACGCCGTGAACCAGCGACAGCGGAAAGTCTTTGCCGATCGCGTGATTGCCTACTTCCAGGGCCGCGGCGCGGGCATCCGCCTGGCCGTATGGGGACTGGCCTTCAAAGCCCGCACCGACGATGTCCGCGAATCGCCCGCCCTCTACGGGGTGGAACGGTTCCTCGAGGCGGGCTTCGACGTGTGCGCCCACGATCCCGAGGCGATGGGGACGGCCAGGGAAGTCATGGGCGACCGGCTGGTGACGGTCGACGACGGGTACGCCGCCCTGGAAGGGGCCGCCGCACTGGTCATCTTCACCGACTGGCAGGAGTTCCGCACCCCGGATTTCGAGCGCATCGCCTCCCTGCTGAAAAAGCCGGTCATCTTCGACGGACGGAATCTGTATGACCCGGCGCTGATGCGGAGGATGGGCATCGAGTACCATTGCATCGGCCGACCCACCTGACCGCGAGCCGGCGAACGGACGCCGTCGTCACGGCACTGAGGTGAATCTCCATGGCCCGAATCCTGGTCACCGGCGGAGCGGGCTTTGTCGGCTCCCATACCTGCGAGGCGTTGCTCGGGCGGGGCGACGAGGTCGTCGCCCTTGACAACTTCGACCCGTTCTATGATCCGCGGATCAAGCGCCGCAACGTGGCCGCCTGCCGGGCCGACCATCGATTCCAACTGGTGGAAGGCGATGTCCGCCACCCGGACTGCCTCGACCGCATCCTGTCCCACGGAATCGACGCGGTGATCCACCTCGCCGCCAAGGCGGGCGTGCGACCCTCGATCCAGGATCCGCTGGCCTACCAGCAGGTCAACGTCGAAGGCACCGCCGTGCTGTTGGAGGCGGTGCGACGGGCGGGCGTTCGGCGATTCATCTTCGGCAGCAGTTCCAGCGTGTACGGCAACAACCGGAAGGTCCCGTTCGCCGAGTCGGACCCGGTGGATCATCCGATCTCCCCGTACGCGGCGACGAAAAAAGCTGGCGAACTGCTGGCCCACACGTACCATCACCTGTTCGGACTCGACGTGACCTGCTTGCGGTTCTTCACCGTGTATGGACCCCGGCAGCGCCCGGACCTGGCCATCCACAAGTTCGTCCGGCTCATCGAGGCCGGCGACCCCATCCCCGTCTTCGGGGACGGAAGCATGCGCCGGGACTTCACGTATGTCGACGATGTCGTCGCGGGCGTGCTGGCCGCCCTGGACCGCGCCGACGGCTACCGGCTGTACAATCTGGGCGAGTCGAGGCCGGTCGCGGTGTCCGACCTGATCCAGGCGATCGAGAGAGCGCTCGGCAAGACGGCCCGCATCGAGCGACTTCCGCAGCAACCCGGTGACGTGGACCAAACGTACGCTGACGTGCGACTGGCACAGGCGGAACTCGGGTTCCGACCCGACACGGACCTCAATGACGGACTGGCTCGGTTCGTGGAGTGGTTCCGGCAGCATCCGTAGCCACACCCGCCGGCCCGCGCTTGCCCGGTCGCGCCGCCGGGCTCACAATCGGGCGATCGAGCCAAGGAGATGCATCGACATGAAAGTTCTCGTCACCGGCGGCGCCGGTTTCATCGGATCGCACCTCGCCGAGCGCCTGCTCAAGGAGGGACACGAAGTCGTCGTGATCGACGATCTGAGCACGGGGTGCCTGCAGAACATCGCGGCGGTCATGGACCACCCCCGCTTCCAGTTCGTGCTGGACTCCATACGCAACCCGGAGACCATGCACCTGCTGATCCGCGAGTGCAGCCAGGTGTATCACCTCGCGGCGGCGGTCGGCGTGCAGTTGATCGTAGACGAACCGGTCCACACCATCGAGACGAACATCCACGGCACGGAGGTGGTGCTGTCGGTGGCCAACAAGTTCCGGCGCCGCGTCCTCCTCGCCTCCACGAGCGAGGTCTACGGCAAAAGCGACGTCGTGCCGTTCCGGGAAGACGATGACACCGTGCTCGGGTCCACCCGCTTCTCCCGCTGGTCCTACGCCTGCTCCAAAGCGATCGATGAGTTCCTCGGCCTGGCGTACCACCAGCAGTTCAAGCTGCCGGTGATCGCGGTCCGCCTGTTCAACACGGTCGGTCCGCGGCAGACGGGGCAGTACGGCATGGTGATCCCGCGGTTCGTCGAACGGGCCCTCGCGGGGGAGCCGCTACTGATCTACGGGAACGGCGACCAGTCGCGGTGCTTCGGGTACGTCGGCGACATCGTGGACGGCATCACGGCCCTGATGAACTGCGATGACGCGCCCGGCCGCGTCTACAACCTCGGCTCCACCGAGGAGATCACCATCGACGCCCTGGCCGACCGGATCATCGAGAAGACGGGTAGCTCCAGCCCGAAGGCGTACCTCTCGTACGAAGAGGCGTACGGACGGCCGTTCGACGACATGATGCGACGCGTGCCCTGCACCGACCGCGCCCGCGACCTCGTCGGATTCACCGCCAAGACGTCGCTCGACCAAACACTCGACCACGTGATCCGTGACATCCGTTCGCGGGTGGCGCACCCGCTATCGTAGTCGCGCTCGAGACGTGCCGCACACGCCGGTCCACGAGGCGACACGCCGGCTTGACCGATCGGCACCGTCACCCGTCCATCGCGACGGCGGATCGGACGGCGACCCCGTTCGTTCCACATGCGCACTTGACAATAAAGCTTCAGAGGCTATACTTAAGTGTTAGCGTAACACCCGATCAGTTATAACGACAGATTTCGATTTCACACGGCGGGAACCGAGTCACACGCACGTCGTTCGACCGTTGCAATGGATACTCGAACCAGCAGGCGGTATTGCGCGAAGCTCCGTTTTTGGGGGGACCCGGCGAAAAAAGCAAGGGTCAGTGGACACTGTAAGCGAAAGGATTCGCAATGAGTGGACGGACGGCTTCGGGGTCGCGGGTGGTGTCGCAGAACACGCGGCAGCGATTTCAGGATTACTTTGGTGACAAAGGGCTGGCGTTTCTGCCAGCCGTCCTGGCGGCGGACGAAGGCGAGGCCCTGCGCCACGTCGACTATGCGCGACATGCCGGTGCGGACGGGGTGTTCCTGGTGAGCCACGGCATCGGGCACCTGCAACTGCTCCGGATCGCCGGCAAGGCCGTGGTACAACACCCGGACTACTTCATCGGGGTCAACTGTCGCGATCTTCGCCCCCAGGACATCTTCTGTCGCCTGCCGGACGGCGTGCGGGGGGTCTGGTCGGACAATCCCGGCCTCGAACGCGGGGCGGGCGACGCGATGGCCACCACCCGCCAGGCGCGCCTGGACGCCGGCTGGCTCGGCCTCTACTTCGGGGGGATCGCCCTGAACGAGGCGGCCCTGGAGACCGGGCTCAAGACCGCGGTGCGGGCCATCGAGTCCATCGACGTGCTCACGCTGGGCGGTCCGACGCACGGCGAGGCGCTCTCCGCGAACGCCATCCGCGCCGTGCGCGAGGCTGTCGGCTCGCACCCGATCGCCCTCGCGTCGGCGGAACCGTTGTCCCGGCACGAGGAGTGCATACCCCATCTTGACTGTTTCCTGGCCCCCGGCTGGCAACCACGCCCCGACCGGCCTTGACCGATCCGCGTGACAAGTGCCGTAACGTGGCACGCGCGCGAAACCGCGCCCGGCGCGCTCTGCATCAGTAATTCGTCGTGAGTAATTGGTCATTCATTCGCCCAGCCACCCCTGCTCTCCGATCAACCGAACGAACCTCACCGGAATCAACGACGTCTCGATCGTGCGTCCCGCTTGCCGGTCGACACTGACGAGCGTCTGGCAGTCGCGCTGTCCCACCGGGGCGATAAGACGACCGCCGTCGGCCAACTGCTCGATGAGGGTGCGAGGGATGTCCGGGGCCGCCGCCGTCACCAGGATGCGGTCGTAGGGTGCGTGTTCAGGCCAACCGAGCGTGCCGTCGCCGCACCGGAAGTAGACCGGGTCCATGCCCATCGCGGCCAGCCGCTGCCGGGCGTCATTCTGGAGACTGGCGATCCGCTCCACCGAGTACACGACGGCCCGCATCAGGCAGAGCACCGCGGTCTGATAGCCCGTGCCCGTACCGATCTCCAGCACACGATGCCCGGGTCGGACCGCGAGTTTCTCCGTCATGTAGGCCACGATGTAAGGTTGACTAATCGTCTGATCCTCGCCCACCGGCAAGGCGCGGTCGTCGTACGCCGCGAACTGCATGGATTCGGGCAGGAACCGCTCCCGCGGCAACTCGCTCATGGCCCGCAACACGGCCGGATCGGCGATCCCCCGCGCGACCAGTTGATGCCGAACCATCTCCTGGCGGGCCACCAGATGCTGTTGGGTTGGATCCTGATCCGACGACATGCGCACGCACCGCAGGCGTCGTCGCGACAACAACGCGCGCCCGGAGGAAGAATCCGCGTGATCGTCCGGCCGAC
Source organism: uncultured Phycisphaeraceae bacterium (assembly GCA_964495075.1). Taxonomy (GTDB): domain Bacteria; phylum Planctomycetota; class Phycisphaerae; order UBA1845; family UBA1845; genus JAFGJQ01. The sequence goes on along the minus strand of CAZBUJ010000043.1, from coordinate 29,736 downwards.
CGGTTGACAGTCATCCCGCCCCTCTACTACAGTTGAATCCGGTCGTTCACAGCTCTGCCGACGGGGTCGGACGATGCCGCTGATCACGCTTGTAACCGATTTCGGCACCCGCGACTACTACGTCGGGGCGATGAAGGGTGTGCTGGCCCAGCACGCGCCGGCCGCCACCGTCATCGACATCACGCACGACATCGCGCCCCACGACGTGCTCCACGCGGCATTTGTGCTGCGGCACATCTGGCCCTGGTATCCACCCGGCACGGTGCACGTGGCGGTCGTCGATCCTGGGGTCGGCTCCGAGCGACCCATCCTCGTCGGCCGGTACGCCGGGCAGTACGTGGTCGCCCCCGACAATGGCACCATCACCATGGTGCATCACAGCTACCCCTTGGAAGCCCTCCACGTGGCCGTCGATCCGCGGCAGCACCTGGCCTACGCGTCCAGCACCTTCCACGGTCGCGATATCATGGCGCCGCTGGCGGCTCGGCTCGCCACGGGGGCGAAGCCGCACGAATTCGGCCCCCCCACCGATCGCGTGGAGGTGCTGTCGTTACCCAGGCCGAACTACCTGCCGTCCCATGTGACCGCCGGTGTCGTCCTGCTCGCCGACCGGTTCGGCAACCTCGTGACCAACATCACCCGCGACGACCTCATGCCGACCCTGCGGCACCGTCCGAAGGCCCAGGTCTACCTGGCCCAAACCTGCGTCGGACCCGTACGCACGCACTACGGTGAGGTCGCGCCGGGCGAGCCGATCGCCCTGATCGGCAGTACGGACAATCTCGAGATCAGTATCAACCGCGGCAACGCCGCCAAGCGCTTCAGCGCCGGGGCCAACCAAGCCGTGGAGGTGCGGTAGCCACGTGGCGGCCAGACGGCGACACTCCGACCCGGCCCACGCGGTGCCCACGCGGGTCCTGGTGATCGGCACCCAGCGCGGCGTGGGCAAGAGCGTGGTGACCGGCGGACTCGCCCTGCTCTTGCGCCAGATGGGCATCCGCGTCGGCGTGTTCAAGCCGATCTCGGTGGCCGGCCGACGGGACCGTCACGGCCCGGTTGCTTCGGACGCCGAGTTTCTCGCCCACTGCGCCGAATCGTCGCACCCGTTGGCCGCGATCAACCCGGTCGTGTTCCTGCACGGCTCGGTGCCGGCCTTTTGCGCGGAACGCGACCGCCAACCGATCGACCTCGAACTGATTCGCGAGTGCATGGAGCGCGTGTCGCTGGGCTGCTCGCTGTTGTTGATCGAGGCCGTCGGCGGGCTGCTCGAACCGCTCGACCGCCAGCGCACGCTGCTGGACCTCGCGAAGTCGTGGGACGCCCGCATCGTGCTGGTGACACCCTCGTCGGCCGACGCGGTGAACCAGGTGCTGATGGCTACCGAATGCATGCGACACCGTCAGCTCCGACCGCTCGCGGTGTTGTTGAACCACTACCACGCCGACACCGCCTCCCTTGCCGACGAGATCAACCCCGACCAGATCGCAACCTTTGCCGGCGTGGACGTGCCGTTCATGGTCCCGCACGACGCCACGACCTCCGTGTCCGACGCCCGCGTCGGCGAGGACGTCCTGGCCGCCCTCGTCCCCGTCGCCAACCGGATCCTCGCCCGGCGCTGATCGCGGCACGACTTCGCGGGGTTCCAGCGCGTCATCGACCCCGTGGTGCCATAGCGAGGCACGGATGATCGGTCGATGCCGACGGCGAGACCGACCTCGACTTCCGCGACTTCACCGCGTTCCAGCGGGTCTTCGACATCGTGAGTCGGTCGTGACGCGGGGCGTGAGGAGCGTGTAGCAAACCGGCGAACCAGGAGTCCGACACGTCGGTCGTCGTCGCGGTCCGCCGATTGGGTTGATGCGCAGAAAAATGGCAGGTTGGTGCTCGCCGTGGTGCTCTTCAGAGGTTTCGGACGCGCCCGCTTGAACCCGCACGTCACCGCGCCGGCTCATCCTCTCATGGAATTCGCTGCCCGTTCAGAGTCCGATGCCAACCGTGTATCGCCCTATTGGTTCGGCGATCCCACTCCGTCGTTGGACCTTTCCTCGACCTTGTGGTATTTCGCGGCCGGCCTTCTCCGGAATCGCTCGCACTATTCCGTAGACGCCTCTCGTCGGGTTCCACGTTCCTCCAGAGTTTTACCCGGACACGCCTAGTCGGCGCCTCGCCCGAAGGCGACCGCCCGCCGACTCCTCTCCTGAGCTTCCGTTCCCTTCAGCACTCTCCAGCGACGAGGATCCACTTCATACGGGCTTGCCATACCCGCTACGGTCCGTCTTCAGGGTTTGGTTACCCTCTTGACGGCTTACGCCCCTCGACGCCTGGCCAGCCTTGTTTCATGCTGACAGCGCTCCTGGGATTTTTGACACCCTTCGGAGCGTTCCCCTCTCGAAAGGTACCCGAGACCGTTACGCCTCGCGGTGGACCCGCCTGCCGTTTAGCCCGTCGATTTGCCGGTGCCGCCGAAGCGACACCCGCCGGCACGACCGGCCCCGACTTCCGGGCTTTGACCCTTCCGAGAGTCCCTTGAACGGCGCCACAGATTAATGCCGCACCGAACCGGATGCTCCCTTGGGCTTTCTCCCTTCTAGGGTAATCCGCTGAATGCCTTGAACGCGATCCCTCGTGTTCTCCTCTCACGCGCTTTCTGCCGCGACGATAGCGCTTACCGCCGCAACACGGCGCCCCAGAGTCTCCATCGGCATCCAACTCGCTCGTTCCACCACGCCCGGACGGGCCGGCCGCACGGGACCGAACAACCCTTCTAGGGTTCTCGCGCCAGTCGAAATCCTCGTCGCTCGAAACGACCGCGATCCGGGCTATGAGTTCACCTCGCGGATCGGGGACCGTTACCGGCCACCGGGCCCGCTCTTTGGATCGCCCCGTCGTTTCTGCCGGAGCCGGCAAGGACTTGATTGTGGCGCCTTGGCCGAAGCAACCTTCCTGCCAACGTCAACCTACACCACGTTCGGCGACCCGGCAAAAACAAAACGATCACCAAAAACTATTCACACCTCAACGCGCCGCGGGCCGCCGATTATCCAACGTGTAACTGTCCCGACGGAATGAGGATTGGCAACTATCCACAATCGATCCACACGATTTTAATTTCCTCCGGCCGGCGCGAATCGCCGTCTTACCCAGGTTGCCGCACGGTCGGAGCGTGACCGGGACCGGTCTGTGACTTCATTCCGCTGCGCCACCCAACCACAAAACCCGCAGCCAGTTAGGGCGAACCGCCCGGTTCGCCCGGAGCCGGCGGCGACCGGCCGTTTTGACCACGTCGCGCATCTCCGGTACATTTCGGCGTCTCAAGAATCAACCCCATTTCGCCGCGCCATGCACAATCGATCGGGCAACGTTGCGGGCACGTTTCCGCACGCCGGGCGTGGCCGCAACAGAGGAGTATGCACCGTGGGCAGGAATCGAATGGCCGCCCGAGTGGGCAACCTGCGCCGGTCGGCAATCCGGCGCTACTCCGCGCTCGTGCAGGAACTGGGCGGCGTCAACCTGTCGCAAGGCATCTGCGATCAGCCCGCCCCGCCCGAAGTCAAGGAAGCGGCAAAGAGGGCAATCGACGCCGACTATTCAATCTACACCGACTTGCGAGGGCTGGCCGCTTTGCGATGCGGCATCGCGGGGAAGATGCACCGGTTCAACGGGATCCAGGTGGACCCCGAACGCGAAATCGTGGTAACGTGCGGGGCGGCCGGGGCGTTCGCGTGTGTTGCGATGGCCACGCTCAACACCGGGGACGAGGTTGTCTGCTTCTCGCCGTTCTACAACTACTACCCGGAGACCCTCGCCCTGCTGGATGTCCACGTGCGCTTCGTCGATACGCATCCGCCCGACTGGCACTATTGCGAGACCGCGCTGGCCGACGCGATCACCGAACGAACGCGGATGATCGTCGTCAACACGCCCTGCAATCCGACTGGCAAAGTGTTCTCGCGATCGGAGCTGCTCCAGATCGCGGCCCTGGCAGCCGAGCACGATCTCTGGGTCCTGACCGACGAAATCTACGAGTACATCACGTTCGGCGAACCGCACGTCAGCGTGGGCAGCATGCCCGAAGCGGCGGACCGGACCTTCACCCTCAGCGGTCCGTCCAAGACCTACTCCGTGACCGGGTGGCGGATCGGCTGGGCGGCCGGACCGGCCGACGTGATGGAGAAGGTCGGGTGCGTCAACGACATGCTCAACATCTGCGCACCGGCCCCGCTCCAGTACGGCGTGCTGGCCGGCCTCGGCCTGCCGGATTCGTACTATCGCGAGTTGGCCGAGGGGTATCGGCAGCGGCGTGATCTGCTCGCGCAGACGCTGTCGGATATCGGGTTCACGCCGTACCGGGCGGACGGCGCCTTTTACATCCTGACCGAGCTACCCCCCGGTCGGTTCGCCGACGCCACCGAAGCGGCGGAGACCATCCTGCACGAGGCGGGCGTGGCCACCGTCCCGGCCCAGGCGTTTTTCCGCGATCACGCGGAGGGCGCCCGCGTGCTGCGGGTCTGCTTCGCCAAGTTGATGGACGAGTTGGAGGAGGGATGCCGCCGACTGCGCGCCTGGGGCGGCGGCCGGTGATCCGGACGCGGCGCCAGGCCCGTGAGCCGCGTCGTCGGTCAAGGGAATCAAGCCGGGCCACCGCCGCGGGGGCCCCCCTTCGTGCCAGGCACGCGCCCGTCTGGTATGCTGACGCCCGCCGATGAACCGAACCGGTCTGACATGGGATGCGTGTTTCCTGCGGCACGTCACGGGCGTCGGGCATCCGGAGCGTCCGGAACGACTGGCGGCTATCCGCGACGCTCTGTCCGAGGCGGGGCTGACCGATCGCTGCCCGCGGCTGGCCCTGCGGGACGCGGCGGACGCGGACATCCTCCGCGTGCACCGGCGGGAGTACGTCGATCGGGTGGCCCAAGCCTGTCAGCGCGGGGCGGCATACATCGACACCCCAGACAGTTCCATTTGCCCGGAGAGCTACTCGCTCGCGGTGCGGGCCGCCGGGTCCGTCATGGAGGCGGTGGACCGGGTCATGGACGGCACGATCGAGAACGCGTTCTGCGCGGTGCGTCCCCCGGGCCATCACGCCACGGCCGATCGTTCCATGGGGTTCTGCCTGTTCAACAACGTCGCGATGGCGGCCGATCACCTGATCCGCGACCACGGTCTCGAGCGCATCGTGATCCTGGACTGGGACGTGCATCACGGCAACGGAACGCAAGCGACCTTCGAGTCACGGCGCGACGTGCTCTTCATCAGCCTTCACGGGCACCCCCGCTTCGTGTACCCGGGCACGAGCGGTTGGGAGAACGAGACCGGCCTCGGTGCCGGTGCCGGATTCACGCTGAATCTTCCGATGCCGCCGGGCAGCGGCGACGAGGCGTACCGCCAGGCATTCGCCAAGCGCGTGGAGCCGGCGGTCGATGCCTACCGTCCGCAGTTCATCCTGATCTCGGCCGGCTTCGACGCACACCGCGACGATCCCCTGGCACCGATCGAGCTCGAGGATGAATCGTACGCCTGGATGACACGGTCGGTCATGGACATGGCCGCCCGGCACGCGAACGGCCACGTGGTCAGCGTGCTGGAGGGCGGGTACGATCTGGATGCATTGGGCCGTTGCGTAACGACCCACGTGGATCACCTGCTGCACCATCGCGGCGGCCCGGCGAAGGAATGACGAGAGCCCGGCTGGCGGCGACGAGTCAGGCGTCCACCCGATCGTCGCGTGCGGCATCATCGCCACGGCCGTCTCAACGGAACGGAAGGCGGGGACTCGACCATGCCGTCGTTTGACAACGAACTGGTCTTCTTTGCCCATCTGGCCGCCGCCGGACTCATCCTGCTGCTGGCCGGGCGACTCGGGGCATCGTGGATCACCGCCCTCATCGTCGTCTGCACCGTGCTCATGAACATCGCGGTCCAGAAACAGATGACGCTGTTCGGGCTCAAGGTGACCGGCGGCAACGTCCTGTTCGCAACGGTGTTCCTGGCCAACGACGTGCTGAACGAACATTACGGCGTGCGGTCGGCCCGGCGAGCGGTGATGACCGGTTTCGCGGCGGGCCTGGTCACGGTGATCATGATGCAGTTCGTCCTCTGGTATCGCCCCAACGAACACGACGTCTCCCAAGAGAGCATGCGGCTGTTCTTTCGCGGGGACCACTACGCCCGCATCGTGATCGTGTCCATGGTGAGCTACGCGCTGGCCCAACTGCTGGACACGCACCTGTATCACGGGCTTCGCCGACTGACTGGCCCCAACCGGCTCTTGTGGCTGCGCAGCAACGCATCCACGTGGGTCTCGCAGGCGTTTGACACGGTCTTCTTTACGACGGCGGCGTTGGTTGGTACCTTTATCGATACCTGGGAACAATGGATCGGCGCCGTCCTGTTCGCGTATATCATCAAGATCGCCGTGGCCGCCGCGGACACCGGGTTCCTGTATCTGACGACGTGGCGGCCGTTCTTGCCGGCCGGTTCACAACGCGGCTCCGATCCCGGCTCGACGGACGCGGAGTGAACCCGGAGTCCTACCATGCACCGCGCACGCATTCTCCGGTCCTTCGCCGGTGTGGTTACCTTGACGATGCCGGTCCTGCTCTCCGGGTGCGGCGGCAAGATCGTGTGGCGGCCGGACCTCGGCGGTGCGATGGATCTCGCCGCCCGCGAAGACCGGATCGTGATCGTGGCGTACTGGTCCACGTTCAATCGCGACTGCATGAAGATGGATCAGACGGTCTTCCGTTCCGACCGGGTGGTGGAGGTGATGGCGGGAACGGTTCCCGTGCGCCTCGACGCCGCATTCAGCCAGAACCAGGCGTGGGCCCGCGAAGTCGGGGTCGGCCGGATCCCATCGTTCGTCGCCTATGGACCGACCGGGGCCCTGTTGCGACGCCACGAAGGTTACCTCGAGGAAGCGGCCTTCCGGGCCTTCGTGGTGGCGGCCCGCCTGTCCCAGTAGCACGCGCGAGACCGCCGTGCATGGGGCCGGGCTCGGGAGGACATCGCTCCGTGAATCGACATCGAGTGGCATCCGTCAGTGATATTCCGGTTGGCGCAGGGCGGGAGTTCGCCGTCGGCGGCGTGGCCGTCACCCTCTGGCACATCGACGGGCAGTTTCACGCGACCGCCGCGCGATGTCCGCACGAGGACGCCCCGTTGTGCTTCGGCGACCTGTCGGACCGCGTGGTGACCTGCCCGATGCACGGCTGGCAGTTCGACGTGACGACCGGGGCGGGAGTCAATCCTCCGCACGCCCGCGTGCGGACGTACCCCGTGACCGTCACGGGCGATGATATCTTCGTGGATCTATGAACCCCCAGCGCGGAACGGCCTGATCGGGATCCCGCGCCGGGCGGCGCGGGGTCCGCCGGGCGATCGCCTCACACCGCGGGTTGCCCCACGCGGGTGAGTTCAGCGGTCCGCACGAAAATGCCTTCATCGTAACGGAGCATCAAGAGCCGATCGGTCCAGGCGTCGGGCGAGATGTCCGGGTCGCAGCCCAACAGAAGCTCCAGCAGCCAACGCGGCGAGTCGGCGCCGGCCTGGATGGAGAGCGGGACGCCCCCGCCGAACCGCGGGTTGATTTCAATGAAGACGATTTCATCGTCGGGCGTCAGGAAGCACTGGATGGTCATCACGCCCACGCAGCCGCCAAGCACTTCCACGAGTCGGCAGTGCTGCCGCATCATCTCCTGGTGCTTGACGGCCTCGCTCTTGGACACTTCGCCGCCCCGCACCTCATGCCGCCGGCGCGGCACGGCACACCGCGGTCGCCCGTCGAAGTCGGCGAAGACGTCGACCGTATACTCCACGCCTGGAATGAAATCCTGGACGATGGAATCGGGGTTGACGGACCGGAAGTAGGCCAGGTCCTCGGGCGTCTCGATCTTGTGCGCGCCAAGGCTGGAACTGCCGATCCGCGGCTTGGTGAACAGGGGAAGCGGTGCCGACGCCAGCTCGTCTCCGGTGAGGATTCGGGGCGTGAGGAACCCGTTCTCGCGCAGAAACGCGTTGGTCCGCACCTTGTCGATGGAGATGTCGATCACCTCGGGCGACGAAATGATCACGCGGGTCCCGACCTCGGCGAACCGCTCGCGGTGACGGGACAGCGGTTGCAGCTCCGGATCAATGAGCGGAATCAGGGCGTCGATTTCGTGCTGGCGGCAGTAGTCGACCAGCACATCGCAGTAGTTGCCGGCGCTGATGGCGGGGGCCAGCAGGCACTCGTTCGCGATCTGCAGCGCAGGGGCCATGGCCTGGACGTCGGCGGCGTGAATGCCGACCTTGATGCCGAGGTCATTCGCCGCTCGGCGGAACTGCTTGATCAGCGACACCCGCCGTCCGGCCGACGTGAAGAGGAGGTTGATCCGCTTGGAGGATCTGGCGCTGGTGTGCGTCGTAATGGAATCGATCTGTTCCTGGTAGCGACAGATGATCTCATCCTGCTTGAACATGCGAATGCCGGCGGGATACGGCGCCGGGTCGGACACCAGGGGCTCGCCCTTCCAGATCGCGATGATCTTCCTGGGGAAATCCGCACCGCAGAGATGCGAGCACGGGTAGCCGCCGCCGAAGCGGGGATTGAGTTCGAGCAGCTTCGGCCCGTCCGGGCCGACCATCACGTCGGCGTCCAAGGGGCCGAACAGATGGAGTTCCGTCGCAATCTTGCGACCCAGATCCAGCAGTTCCGGCTCATCCACGCTGACCGCTTTGTCCGTTTCGCCGGCCCGCATGGCAAGCTTGCGCTTGCAGAACACGCTGACCGGCCGGTAGTCGCGGTCGCAGAACAGGTCAAACCCGTACTCCTCCCCCTCCACGTACGCCTGGATCATCGGCGCGGGGCAGTAAGTGAACGCCGACTGGAGGGCGAGCTCGTCGTGGCAGTACGTGATGTTGGCCGACGCGCTGCCCTTTCGCGGCTTGACCACCAGGGGCCACTGGAACGTGCCGGCGGCCAACCGCTCCCGCGCTTCTTCGACGGTGAGAACCGTCTCGAGCACCGGGATGCCGCGTTCCCTGCCGAACTGGTAGGTCAGGTATTTGTCGAACCCGATGGCGATCGTCTCCGGCGGCGACACCACCACCATCACGCCGGCGTCGTAGAACTGCTGACGATGATTCGCCAGCACCTCCAGTTCCGGATCGATCAGCGGAACGAGGATGTCGATTCCACACCGCGTGCATAGGTCCAGCGTTTCCTCGGCGTAGCCCGGATGGGTGACCTCGGGCAGGTGGATGGCATTGTCACAGTCGTAGAACGCCGACGCAAGCGTGCTGCAGTCGCCACCCCAGACCTCATCATGCGGGGTGATCGCCTCCTTGAAGAACCGCACCAGGTAGCCGCGCCGCCCGACGCTCGATAACAGAATTCGCATTCCGACTGCCTCTGCCAGGGCCTGCTTCTCGAAACACCCAGTATAGTCAACGTCACAACGGGCCGGCAAATCGACGCCGACCGGGAGTTCGCGGGCCGGTCAGGGTCGATCGGCCAAAAGATAATCCACGGCCCCGGTCACGCCCCCGGTGAGCCAGAAAACGACCGGCCGCGGCGACCGCGGTTCCCGCCGCACGAGGGTCAGCCAGCCGCCCAGCGCCTTGCCGGTGTAGGTGTGGTCGAGCAGTAAAGACTCCGTCTCCAGGGCAAGGGCGATCGCCTCGTCGGCCCACGCCGTGTGCCGGGCGTACCCGCCCCCCACGAACTCGTCCGAGATGTCGAGGTCGCCCGGACCCGGCGGCTCGACGTCCAGCCGCGGGCACACGCGCTCCATCGCCTTGACCGTTTCCTCCCGGCATCGCGGATTCGCCCGGGCGATACTGATCCCGCGGACGTGGACATCATGCCCGCCCGCCGCGGCCCCGCACCACAGCCCGGCGAAGGTACTGCCCGTGCCCACGGGGAGGAAGATGTCGTACGCCTCGTGGCCGTGTTGCCGCATCTGCTCGTGCAGCTCGCCGAACGCTTCGACGAACGCCCAGGTCCCTTCCAGACAACAGCCACCGGGCGGCACGAAAAACGGCTTGCGACCGCGGGCGACCAGTTCCCTCGTCAGTGCCTCCACACATTCGTCCACCCGCGAGCCAAGACTGCCGCGGCTGGTCGCGTCGCCATCGACGTATTCCACAACCCGGGTGCGCGCCTGCAACCGGCCCAAGATCCGCTCGTTCAACGTGCGCTCGGTGCGCCCCGCCGGCCCCATGAGTACCACCGCCGTTTCGAGACCGAGGCTGCGGCCCACCGCGGCCGTCAGGCAGACGTGATTGGACTCAAAGCTGCCCGTGGTGATCAGCGCGTCGACCCCGTCGGCGACGGGTTGCCCGAGAATGTACTCGAGTTTGCGAAGTTTGTTACCGCCGAGCAGGCGGCCGAGCAGGTCGTCCCGCTTGGCGAACAGTTCGCCGACGCCCACGGCGGAGGCAAGCCTGCGCAGGGGGTGCAGGGGGGACGGGCCAGCCCGCAGATTCAGGCACGGGATGTCGGTCACGGATCGTCTGCCTTCTGTCGGAACCCGAAACGGCGGCGCCCGGAGGGCCGGCTCAGACGGGGATCTTCATGGACAGCGGGCCGTCCGCCCGCCAGGGGAGCTTCTCCCATTCCTCTCGCAGCAGGCCGGTGATCACACGGTCGACGAATCGCCCATGCGAATAAATGTGCTGGCGGAACGTGCCCTCGATGGTCCAGCCCTGACTCTCGATCACACGGCGGGCGGCGGGGTTGTCCCCGTACTGGTACGCGAAGACGCGGTTCAACCCGAGCACGATGAACGCGTAATTGCAGGTCCAGTTGTAGATCTTCTTGCCGTAGCCCCGGCCGGTTAGGGCCGGATTAACCACAAAGTACGCCTCGGCCCGCTGATGGGTCCGGTCGATTTCCACGAGGCCGGCCATGGCGACGACCGTTTCGCTGGGCGGATTCCCCGTCTCGGAGTCTTGCAAAACGAAGGTGAAATCGCGGCGGGCGGGATTCAGCGCGTTCTTGGTCAGCCACTGCTCGGTGGCCGCCAGGCTCATGGGCACTTCCAGGGTCATGGTCGGATAGACGGATTCGTGGTTGAACCATTCCACCCGCACGGGGAGATCCTGCTTTTCGAGCCTTCTTGCGAGGATCGTGGCCATGCACTTCCTCCTTCGCGCCCACTCGCCGCGGCATCGCCACCTTCACGGTTCCTTCGAGTCCCGTGGGGCGTCCTCCCGGTCCGCCGGCTTGACCAGGTCGAATGCCGGGCCGTGCTTTTCGTAATCGTAATAGGTTCCCTCGCCGCGTACAACGACCCACACCGTTTTGACCAGGATCACGAAGTCCAGCCACAGGCTGAAGCGATCGATATACTCGACATCGTTGCGGATCCGTTCGGACCAGGGCTTGCTGGCGCGACCGCGAATCATCGCGAGCCCGGTGATGCCGGGCCGCATTTCCAGCCGGCGCCGCTCGAACTCGCCGTAGTACTCGAGGTGCCCGGGCACGGTCGGGCGCGGCCCCACCATCGAGATATCGCCGAGCAGCACGTTGAAGAGTTGGGGGAGTTCGTCCAGGCTGCTTGCGCGAAGGAACCGACCGAGCCGCGTGATGCGGGGATCGCCCGCCGCGGTGGTCAGTCCGGTGCCCAGGTTCTCCGCGCCGGGCACCATCGTCCGGAGCTTGTTGAGCTTGAACAATCGCCCCCGCCGCCCCACCCGGGTCTGGCGGAAGAGTAACGGTCCGCGACTGTCCAGGCGGATCAATAAGGCCAGGATCAACAGGATCGGCACGGACAGCGTGATCCCCGCAGCGGCCGCCACGATGTCCAGCCCCCGCTTGATCGCCAGTTGCACTCTGCGAGACATGGACGGGTGTTTGGCGCTTGCCATTTCCGCTCGCTGGTTACCTCCCGGCCGCCCGCGATCTTCCCGGCGCCCGGCCCGGATCGTCCGCCTGTCATTACGCGGAGGCCGTCGTCTCATCACCGCCGGCCGGAGCCCCGTCCGGCATCGGGAGGTGACGAGCGGCCAGCCACTGCCGGTACACGGCGTCCAGGGCCGGCCAGACCTTTTCCTGATCGTACAGCTCCACGGCGCGAGCGTGCCCCCGCCGCGCCAGCGCGGCGCGAAGCGCCTCGTCCCCGACCAGCCGCTCCAGCGCACCGGTCAGGGCTTCGACATCCTTCACCGGGACGAGGAGTCCCGTGCGCCCGTTGTCCGTGGGATCGTGGCACCCCGTAGTTGCCGATGCCACCACCGGCAATTCCATGGCCGCCGCCTGGATGAGCACGTTACAGAATCCCTCCCGATAGGTGGGCAACGCGAAGATGTCCATCGCGGCGTAGTATCGCTCCACTTCCGATTGGTATCCTGCGTGGACGATACGCGGATGCTGGTCGATGGTTTCGCGCACCCGCGTAGGGATCGGATCCTGCATCACCTCGTAGGGACCCACCAACAGCAGCCAGAGATTGGGCCACCGGTCCGCCAGGTTGAGATAGGCCTCCAGCAACTCGACGGTCCCCTTGGATATCTTCAACCGAGCCACCGTGCCGATGACCGCGGCGTCGTCCGGTATGTTCACCGCGTGGCGGATGTCCCGCCCGGCCTGGCGCATCTCGGCAGTCAGCGCGAACCGATTCAGGTCGACCCCGTTGCTCGATCCGTTCAACACGACGCGGATCTTGTCGGGGCGGCAGATCCGGGCGTCGATGCAGCGCTGGCGGATTTCGTGGCTTACCGCCAGAACGTGCCGGGCGAATCGGCACGACCATCGATGGATGCCACGAATGACAACGTACGCAACGCCGCTCAGTTGCTCAATTCCCAGCCCCCGAACGGTCATGACGCGGACCGGAACCCCCGCCAGCCACGCCGCCAACATGCCTAGAAACCCTGCCTTGACCGTGCCCGCCTCCACCACGTCGAAGTCCATTCGCCGGAAGAATCGATAGAGCGCCAGCAAGCCGCGGAGATCCTCCCCCACGCGGAACATGCGGCTCATCGGCACGGCGTGGAATCGAAGCCCTTCGGCCTCGGCGCGGGCATGGTGCCCCGTATCGGCCAGCGAGCAGCCCCAGACCTCGTAGCCGCGCTCCACGAAGTAGCGATGCTGACCTCGGTACAGCCCCGCCAGGGACGAGTCGGAAGTCGTGACATGACACAGGCGCACGGGGCCGGGTTTTCGACGTCGCGGGAAAAGAAAGCCCATTCACCGCCCTCCTTCACTGGATGCGAGCTTGGGGGCGGTCATCATCGATCGCCGCCACAGACGCTCGTACAGGCGCGTGTACTCGTCGTGCATGCGGGCCAGCGAAAACGCACGCTCCACCACGACGCGATTCTGCTCGCCGAGACTCTGCCGGCGGGCGACGGAGGACGCCTTCATCGAACGAAGCAATCCGGCCCAGCGCTCGACGTCGAGCGGGAGCACGGGCAGGTCCGGGTGATGCCGGCCGATCTCCCGGTGCGGGCCGATGTCCGACAGGATGACCGGCATGCGGGCGGCCATGGCTTCCAGCACGGCAATGGGTAAGCCTTCACGCACGGAGCTGGAAACAAACAGGTCGGCGGCCCGCATCTCGCGGAACACGTCGGCCCGCGGGATCAGCCCGGCCAACCGCACCCGGTCGCCGACTTCGAGTTCACGCACCAGCGCCGCCAGCTCGCCCTCGAGCGGCCCGCCGCCAATGATCGTCAGGTGCACGTGCTTGGGCCAATCCGCCATCGCCCGGATCAACCACGCCTGGTTCTTGGCCGGGATCAGCCGCCCGACGTTCAGCAGCCGGAGCGTATCATCGCCGTGTCGGCCCCCCCGTGAATCGCCGAGTGGTCCATTCTCGCCACACCTGCTCAGCACGTCGTCGACCCACTCGATGTTGACGCCGTTGACGATCACCTGGGCGTGCTTCCACCGGGCCCGCCGCAGCGCGGCCGGAAACGCGTCGAACGCGGACTGGCTCACGAATACAACCTCGTTCGCCAGCAGGTAGTTGATGATCGGCATGAGCCGGTTGCGCCACGGGCACCGGTTGAACATGGTGTGCATGGTGTAGAGCGCGGGCGCCCCCGCGACCGGCCGCACGCGAGAGAGAAGGGCCACGGCGCCGGACCGCCCCATGTGGGCATGCACGAGCACGGGCCGGCCCTCCCGCCGGCACCGCCGAATGATGCGGTCCAGCCGACGCCGGAGGTCGCGGTACCGGCCGCCGCAATCCACGATGTTGATGCCGTCGGCGGCACCGTTCGCCTTCGCGTCCGCCATGAACGCGGCATCCGATGGTCCGAGCACGACGAGGTGGTGTTGCTCGTCGGCGAATCGCGTGGCCCGATAGAGCACGAACTCATGGTACTCCATGCTCGTCTGGCTCATGGCATTGACCACGGTGATGATCGCGCGATCGGTCATGATCGGTTGCCCGCCACCCGGTTCTTACCTCGCGCCGGCCGCGTCGCGGACCAGGCCGCACCGCTCCGGCGCCACGTACAGCCCGAATCCGCTGACCGGCCTGACCCGGACATCCTCGATCCGCGCCCCCGGCAGCGCTTTGAACGCCATTTGAATCACTTCGCCCTGGGCGGAAGGCCCGGTCCGGATGCGGGCGATCTTGTGCGTCACGACCTCCACCGAGCCCAGCTCGCGGCCGGACAACGTCCGGAACGTAACCTCGTACGCCTCGCCGCGCCCGTCGCACCAGAACTCGATCTGCCCTTCCGCCACCCCCGCCGGTTTCCACACGTACAGCCGATGCTGGAGACGCATCAATCGCGCCGACTCACCGCCGTAGATGCTGTACGGGTGCGAATGCCCCATCAAGGTCACGCTGTGCCGGCCGCCGGCCAGCACGACGGCATACGCGCCGTCCTTCGGCGCCACCGCTTCCAGCAGGCCCGCCTCCGTGTTCGTCGCAACGGCTTCGGCGACGCGCGCCCCGTCGGCGGCGACCAGCTCCATGCGGGCCTCGGGCGGCACCGTCTCCACGAGTTGATTCACCCGCGCCGCGAACTTGATTCGGTCACCCTTCTTCGCCAGGAACACCAGCGTGTTCGCGCGGCGCAATGTCACGCCTTCCGCCTTGATCGCTTCCGGGTCGCGCGGCAGCACGTACTCGACACCGCGGAGGTCAGGAAGGCCGATCGCGGGCGCGGGCGGGTGGAACGGCCGAATGAGCAGCTTCGATCGGTAGTTCGCGTTCTTGGCCAACCGATCGAGTTCCCGGTTCGCCGTGCGCATCGCATTCCAATACGCCTCGTCGGGTTCAGGGAGTCGACCGGGCCCGGCCCCGTTCAAATGCCCGACCGAATAGATGAAATACCCGGCCGACGCTTTCGCACAATGGTAGTACTGCTCGGGCAGATTCGCCGTCGGGAACTTGCCCTGCCAGATGCCGGTCACAAGCCGCACGTGCCGACCCTCGGCGGCGAATCGCTTGATCGTGTCCGGCACGTAGCCGGTGTAGCCGTTTTCGTACGTCTGTTCCGTCAAGACCCAAACGGGGTTGTCGGGCGTGCCGAGTCCTTTGACCAGTCCCCGCGTATACGGAACGGACACGTCCCCCAGCGACATGCCGATCACGAAGGTCGGCGCGATCGATGCCACCTCGCGCCGCGTCCGGCCGGCCAACCAGGCTATGGTCTCGGTCGTGAACCGGCGGTACACCGACAATTGCCCGGACTCCGACAGGAACTTCCATCGCTGAGAGACCGGCAGATCGGGAGCCTCCGTCTCGCCCGCCGACTCGCGCAGGGCACGGTAGCTCTGCCAACAGGAATCGCACGTGCAGACATCGGGGAAAACGTTGAACGAACTCGCATACAGCTCGACGTCGAGAATCGCCCCGGCGATCGGCAGTTGCGTCGACAGTCTGGCCAGCTCCACCAGGCGGCGGTGGACGAGGGCGTCGTACACGGACGGGTTCAGCGGGCACGGCGCGTCGGGCACCGGCTTGTCGCGATCCACGTATACGCGGTAGTTGCCCGCGCCCCGGCGCTCCCGCTCCCCCCACAAGTCGAACGTGGGCAACAGCAGCAGGTTGTGGGCGCTGCACGCTTGCGACCACGCCCGCAGCGCCTCGCGCTGGCCCCCTGTCATCGGGGCCCGCAGCCCTTGAAACTTGACCACGGCCGCGTTGAGCCCGACCTCGGCCATCCGGGGCACGGCGGCAATCGCCTGCTGCCCCAGGTAGCCGGCCCGGATCCGGTTCCGCAGCGCCACCGCCACGTCAACGGGCGGCGACGCCGTCTGCCCGCACGCGGGCTGGCCCACCAGCAGCGCGAGCACGACGGGCCACCGTGTCCGCCATCGGAAGGGCTCGTGATTCATGACACGCATCGCGCTCACCACCCTCACCGGGCTCAGCGGCTCGTGACGCTTGCACCGCCCAACTGTGTCACGTACTCGTGACACGTCACCCCGGACACCTTCTGACCCCGCAGAAACTCGAACGCCTCCTCGATGTCCGAGTACAACTGCTCGATGTCCCGCTCGGTCTTGAATGTCGGGCTCCCGCCCGCCATGAACTCCGACGAGTGCAGCATGAACATGATGTAGTCGGCACCGTCCGCCAGCTTGTGCCGCGCCACGCGCAGAAGGTCGCGGTACACGCGATGCGGCCGAAACCAATGACACGAGCGACCGAACAGACGCTGGAACGCGCCCCGCGGCCGGCCGGGGGGCAGGCGGTCGTACACGTACCGGCGCAACGGGCCGTAGTTCGCGACCACCGACATCGGAAGCTCGAGCAACCCCAGCGATCCCTCGACCGTGATGTCGTCGCGATCCGGATGGTAGGCGTGGGCGGCGCACGACCGATAGTCGAGGGGGACGCCCTGCGGCTCGCCGGCCGGGCGCCGTTCGGCCGGCCAGCACACAAGCGGCGTCACCGAGCAGTCCGACTCGTACCCGAACTCCGCGAGGATCTGGGCATAGGTTCCGTTCATCGCCCACCGGCCGGCGCGATGCGAAACCATCTTGCACGCGAACGTGTCTTCCAGGACCGCCGTCAGCACCTTGATCTTCTCCCGCATCACGGGCGGCGGATACTCGATCAGGTACGGCTTGTACCGCATGTCGTCCGACGTGAGCGGGACGAACGGCGGCGTGGTCCAGGCGTGCGGGTGCGTGCCGATCTCACACGCGGAGCGCCGCAACGCGTCGCGGCCGAACTCGACGAACCGCTCGTCCGTCGCCACTTCGTGGGTCGTCACGTACGTCGGCTTGAATCGATAGCGCTCGCACAGCCGCTGGAACCGGCACAGATACGCGACGTTGTCCGTCGCCATCGGCCCCGGGTCCACCGACCAGGCGTCATCGCATTCCGTGTCGATCGTGATAATCAGCTTCACCGTGCAACCCTGCCGCCGATCGGACGCCGAGCCCCACCCAACCCGCGCCGCGTCCTTTCACCCCCGCCGGCCCGTCAGCCGCCGCAGGACCGGGACGGCGAGCATGGCGATCGCCGGCATCGGATCCGACCACGACCAGACGTCGAACGCCCGTCGCGATTGGAACACCAGTCCGAGATATTCCCGCACGACAGGAAACTCATGGCGGTGGCGCAACCAGAACCCCGCGTACGCCCGCGACACGACGTACGACGCGTCGTGCTGTGGGATCGGCTCGCGCGGCATGGCATCCAGCGCCACGTCCTGGTAGGCCAGCCAGGGCAGATCAACGCCGGCTTTCATCGCCAGCAGATGAAACCCCTCGGGCCGAACACTCACTTCGATGAAGTAGCTCGTGCCGTTGTGCCGCTTGAACTCGACGCCCCCCAGCCCGCGGTAGTCGATCGCTTCCAGCAACGCGTTGCTCAACGCGGCCACGTGCGGCAGGTCGTGGGCCCGCCCGGACGCCATACTGCCGACGCCCGGCGGCGATTGCCGGATCTTGGTGCCCGTGCAGCCGTGCACCGTCCGCCCGTCCCGGCTGCGATAGAACATGTAGACTTCCACCGCGTCATCGCCGCCGGGGATATGCTCCTGCACGAGCAGATGGGCCCCGTCGTCGATGAGCCGGGACCCGATCTCCACCGCGGCGGCCTTGTCGTCACAGACCGCCGCCCGGAAATCGCCGGTGCCACGCCGCCGCCACCAGGTGGGCTTCACGACCACCGGGAACCGCACCTGCTCGACGGCCGCCATCAACTCCGCACGATCGCCCACCTCGAACTCCGCCGGCACGGCCAGGCCATGCGCCTTGGCCAGCCCGCTGGCCCGCGGCTTGTCCAGCAGCGTCATCATGACGTCGTCGTCCGGCATGCAGAGGTCGAAGACGTCTTCCAGCGCGGCACGGCACTCACGCACGTAGGTGCAGACCTTGTCGGTCATGGGAATCAGCAGCGGCCGGGCGGCGAAACCCCGGGTGTCGGCCCAGGCCAGCACGGACCGCCCCCACGCTGCGGCGTTGTCCGGGAACGGGATCGACGTGGCGCTCGTGCAGTGGCGACTCGTCCCGAAGATCCGGGCGAAGACGCCACCCTCATCGTCACCGACCACCACGTGGACCGGCACGCCGTGGCGACCGATCGAGCGCACCGCCGCCAGCACGGTGCCCTTGTACGTCCCCTGGGCGATCAGGACACACGCTCGAAGGCCGGCGGCAGTTCGCGATTGAGCCACTACGATGATCCTCGCTCCCCCGTCGGCGTCCGCGTCAGCACGGATCGATCCAGCCGCGCGAACCGACGGCCCACGATGCGCCCCGACGTCAACATGCCCAGCCGCTCGAACCCGACCTTGTCGTGCATGATCAGGGACGGTTGACGTTCGTCCATGATCCGGCTGACCGCCATCCGCTTGCCCCGCCCCGCCATCTCGATCATGGCGAATTGCACCAGTTTGACGGCCAGACCGCGGCCTCGCGACGCGGGCACCGTAAAGATATTGAAGAACTCGTACGACCCGAGTCCCCGTCGCGACGGCGGCAGGACGCGCTCCAGGGGCCACGGCTTGCACCACAGGCCCGCCCATACTTCGCCCTCGTGCAGGGCGACGTAGGCGGGGATGCCCATGTCGAACCGGCTGAGCAGAACCTCGTTCAACTGGGCGCGGTCCGACGCCAATTCACCGAACTCCGGAGGCCACGCCTCAACGATCGCCGGAACGTCCTGCCGGGTGGCCTCCCGCAGCGTGATGTCGGGGACCTCGATCGGCCCGGCGTCGGCCTGCGGGTCCCACTCTTTGGCCACCAGCCACATGGTGGAACGCATATACATGGCGCCGACGGCGAGGCGGAGGAATCCGCCGATTCCGTACGCACGTACGATCGCCTTCACCTTGGACAAACCGCTCATCGCATCGGCCATCCCGCCCCGTGCCACCGCTTCCGGACCGCGTTCACCGCCGCCGCTCCTCGATCAGTTGCCGGTAGCAGGCGAGGGTCCGGGCGGCGCTCTTGTCCCACGTGTACTTCGACGTCGTCTCCGGCCCGCAGTGGGCGAGGTACGGCCGGGGGTCGGTGAGCATGCGCGTCAGGCCGTCGACCAGAGCCGCCACGTCGTTCGGTGCGACCACCACGCCCACGCCGTCCGCCCGCACCATGTCGCCCATCGCCCCGACGTCGGTCACCACAACCGGCTTGTAGTGGACGTACGCCTGGGTCAGCACGCCGCTCTGCGACTCGAAGTGTTTGTACGGCAGTACGCACACATCGCACGCGGTGAGGTAGTGCGTGACGTCCTCCTCCGGGATGAAGCACACCCGCTTGAGAACGTGCTTCGCCACCTGCAACCGGTCGATCAGCGCGTCGTATCGCTGCATCGCGCCGTCGTTCGGGACGCTACCGGCGATCACGAGGAGAACGTCGGGAACGTCGCGCGCGACGCGGGCCACCGCCTCGATCAGCACGTCCAGTCCCTTGTCCGGTCGAATCGCGCCGAAGAACAGCAGCACCTTGGCCTCGGCCGGGATCGTCAGCCGGGCCCGGGAGTTCGCCGAAGACCCGACAGCGTCCCGCATCTCCAGGCCGTGGGGGATCACCGTCACGCGATCGGGCCGCACCCCGTACCGTTCCTCGAGGTTCCGCACGCCCCGCTCGTAGTGGACGATCAGGCGATCGAACATCCGGTACAGACGCCGTCGAATGGCGGGGTGCCGAAACAACCGGGTGTCGTGCGGCACCGTGTCGTGCACGGTCAACAGCAGGGGCCGCCGACCGGCGATCGACCGCAACAGAAACAACTCGGTCGGCCCGATCGCACCTTGCAGATGCACGACGTCGTAGTCGCCGGCCCGGGCCGTGCGGTTGCGGATCCGCCCGTTGGCCACGGCCCGGCCCCACCATCGCACGCCGCACCGAAGACGCGAGACCCCCGGGCGATCCGTCAGGGCCGGGACCAGCCGGGGCAGCATCGTAAAGTCCAGGGGGCGGTCGGCGAGTTCGTAGGTGAAAGGAACCAACAGACTCACGTCCGCGCCATGCCGTGCCATCGCCTGGCACAAGTCACGTGTGTACAAGGCAACGCCGCCGCGGGCGTTCAGGTCGACCATCAACACGCGTACGTCGCTCATCCGGTCCCGTTCCACTCGATCCCCGCCCCGCCCATCAGCGAAACGCCGCCGGTCCCCCCGATCCGGGGTCGATCAGGCTCTCATCGTACGCCATCTGCTGCGCGGCGCCCGGGTTCGCCTCGGCCATGCTGTGGTGGATCAATCGCCAGTTGGCGACGATGACGGCAAAGCAGCAGAGGGTCGGCGCCGCGTGGGGGTCGGAGAACATGGGGAATGCCAACCCCTGCACCGACACCCCGACCATGAGCAGAAAACACGTAATCCCGTAGCAGCGCATCAAGGGGATGGTGCTCTTCACCAACCAGAAACTGCGCCACAGGCAACCGGCCAGCATGAACACGAACGCTCCCAGCCCGAGGAGACCGCTCCGGTCCAGCCAGCCCAGATAATCCGAGTGGAAGAAGCACGCCACGGACGATTCCGACCACGGCACCGCGTGCAGCGCGCCACACCCGCGACCGGTCAGGATGAGGTAGGGTCGCGCCTCGTAACACTCGGCAATCGCCGTATACTCCATCCCGCGCCAGGAGTGGGCCTGGGACATCAGCGTCGCATCGCCCAGGCGAAAGCGGGACATGAAGTCGAAGCCCACCACGCTGGCCCAGATCATGGCCAACATACCCGCCAGGCCGTACAACAGCACGGCCTTCGCGCGCCCCTTGACGAAAAGCAGCGACGTCATCAGCATGACCGCCAACGAGGCCCACAACGACCGCGTCTCCGACAGCATCACGCCCACCGCCGCCACCGTGATCATCACGGCCGGCATGAGCCGCGACCGGACCTTGGTCACGAGTCGGGCCGTCCCCAGCGCCAGCAGCACCATGTACTCGTTCGTCAAGAGCGTGAGCGTCCCGCGGGAGCCGCCCAACTGCGTCTCGTACTCGATCTCGGCCGTCGGGGGAACGTAGATGGCGAAGCGAACCAGCATGTGCAGGACGAACGTGACCATCAGGATCAGGACGATGAAACGCAACAACGCCTCGACCCGCCGGTACGTCGTCAGATAACGCAGCCCGAACAGGATCGCCGCGAGCACGAAAGTCTGTCGACCGAACGCCAGCGCCGCCGTGGTGTGCAGCACGAGCCCCTGGGCCAGCGCAAACGCGCTCATCACCGCCATCACCAAGAGACTCGTTCGCACCACGTTGCTCCCCGTCCATCGCGGAGCGGCCTGGAAGAACGCGGCCACCAGCAACAGTGGAAACAGCAGGTCGGACGGCTGCCAGGTGCGCGGCGCACCGAGGTTGCCGACCGCATCGATGTACCCGTAGAACAACCGCCCGAACGCCGACGCGCCGATGAACATGTAGAACACCCAATGGGGGCGCAGGACGGCCGCCGGAACCGCGATCACCACCAGCGCCAGCGCGAACAAGGCAAAGAACATGGCCACGGGTTTGCCCCCAGCTTAACGCTTCTGGCGAAGCGTGCTCAGGATGAGCGTCACTTCGCCCCATCGATAATAGCCGACCGCCGCCAGCAACGCCACGAACACGAACGGGCTGGCCAACACGCTCACGAGCGGCCACGAACCCGTCGCGAACAGAAACGCCGAGGTGGCCGCCGCCGCCAGCAACGGGAACACCAGCGGCGTCCACAGCCTCGACGCCGGAAACAGCCGACTCGCCTTGATCAGGCACACCACGCAGAACACGAACTCGCCGGCCGACGCGAGACCGGCCGCCCCGATGGCACCGTGCCGCGGGATGATCAGCAGACATCCCACCACCGAGGCACTCGCCAGGGCGGAGAACGTCTTCAGCATGAAGCTCTCCGCCTTCTCCGCATACACGAGATGAGCCAGGAGAATGACCAGATATCGGCACGCAATCGCCAGCCCATACACCCGCAGGACGGTCGCCGCCGCCGTGAACTCCGCCGGGAAGAGCACATCGAGAACCCACTCCGCACGGGCGAAGAACACCGCCGACATGAACATCCCGAAAACGGTGAAGTAGCGCAGCACCAGGTGCGCGCCACGGATCATACGCTCCGGCGTGTCCGCCGCCGCGTAGATCGCAGGGCTGATCGCAATGTCGACGGTCTGGGCAAACAACTCCGTTACCGAGAACAGCCGGGCCGCCACTTGAAACAGCCCGACCTGCTCCCCCATGTCGAAGATGGCCAGCGTGAACCCGCGCATGCTCGTGTTCAGCATCATCAGCAGATCGATGGCGCAGAATCGCAGCCCGACCCGAAACAGGGCCTTGGTGTTCGCCCAGTTCAACCGCGGACGATCGATCCGAAAGCCGATGACGCACAGGGCCACCACGCGAAAAACGTTCATGATGAGCATGAACACGGCCAGCGCGAACACCGACACGCCCACGAAGATGCCCACCACGACCGCGCTCACGTAGAACAGACTGCTCGCCAGGGATATCATCGCGGAGATGTTCAAACGCTGGTGAACCTGGAACACCGTCCGCGGCGTCTGCGTGAACCCCTGGCACATCGAACTGCTGCCCAGAATGATGACCAGCACGAAGATGCGCGTGTCGTAGCGGAAGTACGCGATGACAAACGCGACGGCCAGCGTGGCCGTGGTCAGCACGCCGTTCAGGGCGAGGGCCGAACCCAGGTACGCCGGCGTCAGCGACACGTCCCGCGAACACTCCCGCAAAAACACCCGGTTAAAGCCGAGCCGCGTGAACATCGCGAAACCGGCCGTAAAGAGCATCGCGGTCGCGTACTCGGAATAGAGCGCCAGCCCGAGGTAGCCGATGATCAGAAACGCGCAGAGCGCGGACACGACCTGAGCCACCGCGTTGGCACCGGCGGTGGACATGGCGTTGCGCAGAACGCGTCCGATTGCCGATCTGTTGCCCGTACCTTCTGGGGTCATCTCACACGCCGTCCGACGCCCGCGCCAAATGGGCTCCGCAACGATCGTAATCCTCTTTGAGAACGCGGGCCGGCACCCCGCCGATCAGCAGCCGGGACTGGTCGAACTTGCCCGTGACGACGCTGCCCATCGCCACGATGCAATCGTCGCCGATGACCGCCCCCGGCGCGAACCGGCAGGCTGAACCGATGTAGCACCGGTCACCGATCACGATGGTCCGGTCCTCCACGCCGATCCCGTGCGTCCAGAACTGACTGCCGTAGCCGGCGAGCCAGGAATCCTCACCCATCTCGAACCCGCCGACCGTGTCGATCAGGTGGCCGCCGGTTACCAGCGCCTTCCGCCCGATGCGGCACGATCGGGCATAGCCGTACCCCGTATAGGGCGGCCGGGTGACCCATTCGGGACAACCCAACGAATTGCGCGGCCCCAACCACGCCCCGTCCGCGATGTGCAGTGTGAACGGCCCGATGAAACGGTTGTACCGGGCAATCCGGGCCCGCCCGATGGTGGCCTGCTCCACGACAATCACCGTGCGGAACCCGATCCGCGCGCCCCAGGCAATTCGGTAGCCAAACACCAGCCGGTAGACGAACACCCGCAGCCCGTTGAACGGCAGGATACTGATCAGCATGGCCAGCCCAAGGCGAAGGGCCTTGCGAAATCGGTTCATGGCTTCCCGTCGCTCCCCTTGGACCCGTTGGCTACCGTCCATGGTCGATCACACCTGCCGCGCAAAGACCGAAGCGATGCGCTCGGCCGCCCGCCCGTCCCACTTCTCCGGCGGCGGTGCCGGCGCCACCGGGGTCGCCCGGCAACGGCGATAGGCCTGGAGAATACGCTGCGGATCCGATCCGACCAGCGTATTCGTCCCGCTCGTCACGGTGACGGGGCGTTCCGTGTTCTCTCGCAGCGTCAAGCACCAGACGCCCAGGATCGTCGTCTCCTCCTGAATGCCGCCCGAGTCCGTCAGCACGACGGCCGCCTCGCTCATCAGCTTCAGAAACTCGAAATACCCCAGCGGCGGCAGCATGCGAAGCTGACGCATCGCCCGCAAACGCCCGCCCAGCCCCAGGCGCTCAAGGTTGGCCATCGTGCGCGGGTGCACCGGAAACACCGTGGGCAGATCATCCTGGATGACCTCCAGGGCGTCGGCGATCCGGACGAAAGCCCCTGCTTCGTCCACGTTGCCCGGGCGGTGCAGGGTGACCACGTTGTACGCCCCGGCCACCAGTCCCAGCTCCTCCAGCGTCGTCACGGATTCCGCCTCGGCCAGATGCGCCCGCAGGGTATCGATCATCACGTTGCCCACGAAATGGACCTTCTCGCCCGCGATCCCCTCCCGGGCCAGATTGTCGAGCCCGCTCGGCTCGCTGACGAACAGCAGATCGGAGATCGCGTCGGTCAGGACCCGGTTGATCTCCTCCGGCATCGCGCGATCGAAGCTCCGCAGACCGGCCTCCACGTGAGCCACCTTTACCCCCAGCTTCGCCGCGACCAGCCCGCAGGCAATCGTGCTGTTCACATCGCCCACCACCACCACCCAGTCGGGCTTGTGCTGGGCCACCACGGGCTCAAACCGCTTCATGATCCCCGCCGTCTGCACCGCGTGCGTGCCCGATCCGACCTCGAGGTTGATGTCCGGCTGGGGAATCCCCAACTGCCGGAAGAACAGGTCCGACATGTTCCCGTCGTAGTGTTGCCCCGTATGGACCAGCAACGGCTCAATCTGCGGATGGGCCTGATACGCGCGCATCAGCGGCGCGATTTTCATGAAGTTGGGCCGGGCACCACAGATGTTGATAATTCTCGGCACGTCCCCGCGGTCGGGCTTTCACGCGACCGCACGCACAAACAGAGTCCACTCCCGACCACCGCTCACCATCCCACGCGGCACCGCCGCGTGACCCGGTCCGGGCGGACTCCGTCCCCGTCAGACGTCGCGACGTCTTTTCATAACCTATTATTTCAGAACGACTTGCGCCATACGCTAGACGGTCGGCCGGCACAGTTTATATCGGACACTAAGCTCAGAGTCTAGAGCGGGATCGACACTCTTCTACCCCCCTGCCCCGGGGCTTGCTACGCCCCGAGGCGGGCTCGGGTTCGGCCCGACGAACAGCCGGAATCGACAAGCTACCCCGCTGATCGGACGTGCCGGTCCCATACCCCGAGCATCAGGAGAATCCACACCAACGTGCCCCACCGAGCCGGGTCCAGACCCGCCGAATCCCGCACCAGCCGCTCCAGCCGACCACGGTCGAACAGGTCGGCCAGCAAGCCGGTATCGGCCAGGATCACATCATCCCGCATCCCGCTCAGCGGGCCGCGAAGCCATTTCAACCGCGGGATCTCAAAACCACGCTTCGGCGCCACCCGGACCGCTTCCGGCAGATACCGGGCGGCCACCGACCGCAGGAGTGGCTTCGTCTGCCGGCCACTGAGCTTCAGGTTCTGCGGAAGCCGGGCCATCGAGTCCACCAGCACGTGATCGAGCAGCGGCGACCGGGCCTCCAGCCCGTGGGCCATCGTCGCAATGTCCATCTTCACCAGCAGCTCGTTGGGCAGCACGAAATCGAAGTCGTTCTTCAGCATGGCGTCCAACCGGCCACCGCCCGAATCTCCGACGAACCGACTCGGCGGCTGCACCCCGTCCAGCCATTCCGGCGACCGGCTCAGGTAACGCAGCCTTTCCAGGGTGAAGCCGTCCACCGCCCATGCCACCAACCGTTCCCCCGGGGCCATCCCCATCCCCCGGACCATCCGGTGCCCCAACGCGTAGGCCGTCCGAAATGACCGCGGGGTGGGCAGCACCCCGGCCAGAGCCCGCCACCCGGGCCGCCAGACCGCGTTGTCGAACAGCGCGAGCCGGTCGAGCAACCGGGCGGCCACGTACCGGCGATACCCGGCGAATACTTCGTCGCCCCCGTCCCCGTTGAGCACGACCTTGACATGGTCACGGGCGGCCGCCGCCACGTAGTACGACGGAATGGCCGACGAGTCGGCGAACGGCTGGTCGTAGGCCAACGCAACCTTGGGCAGCACGTCCGCCGCGTCGGGGCGAATCAGAATCTCGTGATGATCCGTGCCATACCGCTCGGCCACCAGCCGGGCAAGCGGACGCTCGTCGAATGTCGCGTCGTCGAACCCGGCCGAGAGCGTGGTCACCGGGTGAGCCGATTCCGCGGCCGCCATCGCGGTGATGATCCCGCTGTCGATCCCGCCGGAGAGGAACACGCCGACCGGCACGTCGGACCGCAGCCGCAGCCGGACGGATTCGCGAATCCCCGCGTCGATGCGGTCGATCGCCTCCGCGCGCGTGATGCGTTCCTTCGGCTGCTGGCAGAGTCGCCAGTACCGGCGGGCGGGCTGCGGGCGTCGATCGCGCACCACCATGATCTGCCCGGGCTCCATTGCCCGGAATTCGCGGTAGATGGTGCCAGGGGCCGGCACGACCATCCAGGCGAGATAGTCGGCCACCGCCTGGTGGTCGATCTGAGGCGGCTCGGGCGCGGTCGCCACCAGCGCCTTGATCTCCGAGGCGAAACGGAACTCGTCGGCCGACGCAGCGTAGTAGAGCGGCTTCTTGCCGGCCCGGTCGCGGACCAGCACCAACTGTCGCTCCGGGCGGTCCCAAAGGGCGATGGCGAACATGCCCCGCAGGCGCGTCACGAAGTCGACCCCGTGCCGGGCGTAGAGATGGACGATCACCTCCGTGTCGCTCTGCGTGGCGAACGGGTACCCGTGCCCGATCAACTCGTCGCGCAGCTCTCGGTAGTTGTAGATCTCCCCGTTGAACACCGTGACGATCGAGCCGTCCGCGTTGGCGATCGGCTGATGCCCGCCCGCCAGGTCGATGATGGACAGCCGCCGGTTGACCAGCCCGAGTCCGGCGTCGCCATCGACGTAAACGCCCTCATCGTCGGGTCCGCGATGGGCCAGGCGCTGGGCCATCGCCCGCAACCGCGGCGCCTCCGCCTGCCCCCAGATGCCCGCGATTCCACACATAGTCGCGTATAGCCAGGTTCAACACACTCACACCGAAGGGCGCACGCGATTCATCGGGACGGCGCCGAACGACAGTGATCCGCCCGACTGCCGGTCGGCGCGCTCCCCACCGCCGTCGCGACGGCCACCGTCGCCGCCGCCGCCGCAACAGTCGCAATCGATGCCGCAGGCCGGCATGATAGCCCTCGACCGCCCATTCGGCACGGCAATAATCCACACCGTCCCCGGTCATGCCTACGACCGCGCACCGGAGAAGTTCAAAGAGGCCCGGCGTGTGTGGCCCGGCCGCCGCGCTCCAAGGCAATATGCCGAACGCGTCAGAGTTGCGCGTAGGCCGTCGTTCGATCGATGCGTCGGGCCAGCTCGCTCGCGTAGCGAACGCCCAGGGCATCGGCATGTGCGCGGGCCCAGTCCGTCAGCCTGGTGCGGCCGGCCGGCGGCGAATCCGTACACAGCAGCCCGCTCATGAGCCCCTCGATCTCCGGGCGTGTGATGATCACATCCCCGACGAGTTTTCCCACCACCCAGCCGACCAGATAGCCGACGGTCGGCGGAACGGAGACGATGGGTCGCGGCCGGCCGATGATATGCCCGATCTGCCTGACGAGTTCCCGGTAGCCGAAGGTCTCCGGGCCAACGGCGTCGATAACCCGGTTCTCCCCGCCGCCCCCCACTTGCACCGCGAGGCCCGCCAGGTCCTCGACGAAGATCGGTTGCAGTCGGTACTCTCCGTCGCCGAACACGGCGAACACGGGAAACCTCCGCAGCATCCACGCGATGTTGTTGATCAGGATGTCCTCCGCTCCAAACAGGACGGTCGGCCGGAGGATCGCGTACGACATGCCCGAACCCATCAGCGCTTGTTCGAGTCTCGCCTTGCCGCGGAAGTAGTCCAACGGCGAGTCCGGCGATGGATTCGTGATGCTGACGTGGACCACCCGCGGCACGTCCGCGCGGCGGGCCGCATCGAACAGACGAAGCGTGTTCGCCACGGCGTCGG
Organism: uncultured Phycisphaeraceae bacterium; assembly: GCA_964495075.1. Taxonomy (GTDB): domain Bacteria; phylum Planctomycetota; class Phycisphaerae; order UBA1845; family UBA1845; genus JAFGJQ01. Next base: position 1,417 of record CAZBUJ010000043.1, on the reverse strand, counting down.
GCTGCTTGAACCGCGCGTGGTTGAACCGGATCCAGTACGTATTGTAAAGAACGGACGCACCCCGCAGGGCGCCGACCAGACGCTCCGGCTCATCGAACGAGTACGGATGCACCTCCACGCGACCGCCGAACGGGTTCGCCCGGCGCGGCGAGTTGGTCAACGTACGCACGTGCACGCCCGCATCGAGCAATTGCCGCGCAATGTACTGCCCCGAGTACCCGAAAACGCCGGTAACGACATGGATACTGGGCACTGCCATCCGCCTCGCTCACCGGCCCGCGGCGGAAGGCCGCCGACGCAGCAGCCGCAGGACCTTGTCACCCATCTTGACGAACTTCACCAGGCATCGGGTGGGCATGCGGCGGATCTGCGCATACCAGGCCGTGACGTCCTCGTAGAAGTCGAGAATCTCGCGGAGCCGCTCGCCCGTGTAGGCATCCTTCGCCCCGGACTTGCCCGCCTGTACCGCGAGTTCCCGCAGCGTGGTCAGGGTCGGATCGCACTCGCGCTTCTTCCGCTCGTCCACGATCAACTGAAACATCTCCCACACGTCTTTCTTCGCTTCGTAGTGATCACGCCGCTCGCCCATGACGTGGACCACCTTGACGACCCCCCAACTCTGAAGTTCGCGCAGGCTGTTGCTCACGTTGGACCGCGCAACGCCCAGAGTCTCCGCGATTTCGGGGGCGTGCAGCGGCGTCGGCGACAGAAAAAGCAGCGCATGGATCTGGGCCACCGTACGGTTGATCCCCCACCGCGTGCCCATCTCACCCCAGTGCAGAATGAAGGCCTCCATGGTCGGCGTCAGCGTGGCCACCACTTTCTCCCGGCTCGCCGCGGTTATATTCTGTTTGTTCTGTCCATACAGAATATACAGACAGAATGACGCGAAGTCAAGCGGCGGACGGCAACCATCGCCAGGGGCGGTTGGCCCCTCGCGGACCGCGGCCGGCGACCGGCCCGCCGGCACCGGGCGGGGCGCGGCACGCGCGGCCCAGGCCGCACTACGCCGCCAGTTCGTCGGCCAATCGTTCGTCCGCCTCGCGCCGCAGGCGGTTCAGGATCTCCTTATGGATCTGGCTGACCCGAGACTCCGACAACCCCAGCACCACCCCGGTCTCCGTCATCGTGCAGCCCTCGTAGTAGTACAGAATCAGCACGAGCCGCTCGGTGCGGGTCAGGCCGCGCGTCACGAAGTCGGCCACCATCTCGCGGGCGAGCGGAGCGACGGGATCCGCCTCCCGTCGATCCGCCAATTCCCACCGTCGCGGGCGATCGCTCGGCTCGGTCTGCTGCGTTGATTCCATCGCGCTGAAGTGCACCTGCTGCCCCACTCGTGATAATCGCGATAACTCCTCGAACCGCCGCAGCGGCATACCCATTCGCTCCGCCGTTTCCGCCGGCGTCGGCCGACGCC
>CAZBUJ010000042.1:0-49900 GCA_964495075.1 uncultured Phycisphaeraceae bacterium | reverse complement strand
CCCCAGGGGGACTCGAACCCCCGTTGCCGGCGTGAAAAGCCGGTGTCCTAGACCGCTAGACGATGGGGCCTCCGTGACCGGCCGGCGTGCAGGACCACCCCCCGCAGGCCCAAGCCGACCGCCGACGGCACGCGTTAGTATTATGCCACGCCCCGGGGGAGTCAACCGGGGGGCGAGCGGTGGCCGCGCTTGACCGCGGACGCCACGGATTCTATCCTACGGGCCACCGAGGACCGTAGGCTCATGAATCGCAGTTGCTTCCAACGCGACCACCTGACACGCGGGGCGCAGCTCACTTGAAAGCCGCGTGCCCCCGCCGGCGGCCTGCCGCCGATCATAACGCATTATTCACGGAACCACGGGTAGCCCCGCATACCTGAGCGTGCGGGGAGGATACGCACGGAGCAATCCAAAAGATCAGGACGGAATCGATGACCAAGACGAAGATGATCATCATGGGGGCCGCCGGCCGCGACTTCCATGATTTCAATGTATTCTGGAGGGACGATGACTCGGTCGAGGTGGTGGCGTTCACGGCCACCCAGATCCCGGACATCGAGGGGCGGACCTACCCGGCCACGTTGTGCGGGCCCCGGTACCCAAACGGGATTCCCATTCGGCCCGAGGACGAGCTGGAGGCGATCATCCAGGAGCACGGCGTGCGGCTGGTGACGCTGGCGTATTCGGACCTGCCCCATACCGTCGTCATGAACCAGGCGTGCCGCGTCCAGGCGGCGGGGGCGGATTTCCGCCTGCTGGCGGCGGAAGTCACCATGATCAAATCGACCAGGCCGGTCATCGCGGTTTGTGCCGTGCGAACCGGCTGCGGCAAGAGCCAGACCGCCCGTCGCGTGACCCAGATCCTCAAGCAGATGGGCAGGAAGGTCGCGGTGGTCCGGCACCCGATGCCCTACGGCGATCTGACCCGGCAGGTGTGCCAGCGGTTCGCCGACCTGAATGACCTGGCCAGACACGACTGCACGATCGAAGAACGGGAGGAATACGAGCCGCACATCCGGGCCGGCAACGTGGTCTTCGCCGGTATCGATTACGAGCGGATTCTCCGCGAGGCGGAGAAGGAAGCGGACGTCGTGCTCTGGGATGGCGGCAACAACGACACCGCGTTTTTCAAGCCCGATCTTTACATCACGGTGGCCGACCCGCACCGGGCCGGCCACGAAGTGACCTACTACCCGGGCGAAACCAACGCGCGGCTCGCCGACATTGTGGTGATCAACAAGGTGGACACGGCGGACGCCGGGGACATCGCAACCGTCGAGTCGAACATCCGGCGGTTGAACCCGCGGGCGGCGATCATCAAGGCCGAGTCGCCGTGCACCGTGGAGGACCCATCGCTGATCGCGGGGAAGCGGGTACTGGTGATCGAGGACGGTCCGACCCTGACCCATGGTGAAATGCGGTACGGGGCCGGGCACGTAGTGGCCCGGCGGTACAACGCGGCGGAGATCGTCGATCCGCGGCCGTACGCCCAGGGCTCCATCCGGGGTGTGTTCGAGAAGTACAACCACCTGACGGATATCCTGCCGGCCATGGGCTACGGCGAGCAGCAGATCGCGGACATGCAGGCCACGATCGAGAAGACGCCGTGCGACGCGGTGATCATCGGCACGCCGATCGATCTCGGCCGGCTGCTGACCATCCCGCAGCCGAGCACGCGGGTGCGGTACGAGCTGGCGGAGAACGACGCCAACGTGCTGCCGGACGCCATCAAGCGGGTCGCCGGCTAGCCGGTCCCGGTGGAGGAGTGACGAGACGACGGGCGCATGCTGCCCGCATCGGGCGGCGTGGGTTCACACAACGAAGGAGAGCGATCACGATGAACACGCAACAGCACAACGAGATGGTCGATCGGTACAGCGCGCACAACTACGCGCCCTTGCCGGTGGTCATCACCAAAGGGGAAGGGTGTTGGGTCGAGGATGTCGAAGGGCATCGGTATCTCGATATGCTCAGCGCGTACTCCGCGCTGAACTTCGGGCACAGTCATCCGCGGATCGTCGAGCATTTCGTGGACCAGGCTCGCAAGCTGGCGCTCACCTCGCGAGCGTTCCAGAACGACCAGTTCGGGCCGTTCTGCAAGGACATCACCGAGTTCTGCGGCCAGGACATGGTCTTGCCCATGAACACGGGGGCGGAGGCGGTGGAGACCGCGATCAAGACCGCCCGCAAGTGGGGCCACAAGATCAAGGGCGTCGAAACCGACAAGGCCGAGATCATCTGCTGCGACAACAACTTCCACGGGCGGACGGTGACCATCATCAGCTTCTCCCGCGACCCGCAGTTCAAGGACGGATTCGGGCCGTTCACGCCCGGGTTCAAGACGATCCCCTACTGCGATCCCAAGGCGCTGGAATCGGCCATCACCAAGAACACGGTGGGCTTTCTGGTCGAGCCGATCCAGGGCGAAGGTGGCATCGTGGTGCCGGAGGCCGGTTCGCTGAAGGCGTGCTACGACGTCTGCCAAAAGCACAACGTGCTGTTCATCGCGGACGAGATCCAGACGGGCCTCGGTCGCACCGGGCGGGTGTTCGCCTGCGAGCACGAGGACGTCAAGCCCGACATGCTGATCCTGGGCAAAGCGCTGGGCGGGGGTGTCATGCCGGTCTCGGCGACGCTCGCCTCCAAGGAGATCATGGGGGTGTTCAACCCGGGCGATCACGGCAGCACGTTCGGGGGCAATCCCCTGGGCTGCGCGGTGGCTCGCGTGGCCCTCAAGCTGCTCCGCGAGGAGAATCTCGCCCAGCGGGCGGCGGAGATCGGCGAGGCGTTGATGGCCCGGCTGCGGACGATCGGAGGCTCGAAGATCAAGGAGGTTCGCGGTCGCGGCCTGCTGATCGGCATCGAGCTGCACCCGCAAGCCGGTCCGGCCAAGAACTACTGCAAGCTGCTCAAGGAGGAAGGCATGCTGTGCAAGGACACGGTGGAGCAGGTGATGCGCCTGGCACCGCCGCTGGTGATCAGTCAGGAGGACGTTGATTGGGCGTTTGACCGGATCGCCAAGATACTGGGTTGATCCCCGGTCCTGGGCTGATCCGTTTGCCCCGTGATCGCGACAGTGCGGCAGGGCCCACCTCGGATGACCAGGTGGGCCCTTCGCCCGTCGCGGCCGGGCGCCGGCGGGAACACCGGGTATAATTCAAGGCGTGCGTGCACGAGCGGGATCCGTAGCGGGGAGCCGGCATGAGTGACGCGGTGCTGGACGACAAGTACGACCGGATGAAAGAGATCATGGGCTCTCTGGAGCGGGTGGCCGTCGCGTTTTCGGCCGGGGTCGATTCCACGTTCGTGTTGAAGGTGGCGATCGAGACGTTGGGGCCGGACAACGTGATTGCGGTGACGGGCAAGAGTCACAGCCTGGCCCAGGACGAGTATCTCGCCGCGGTTGCCCTGACGCACGAGCTGGGGGCCGAGCACGTGGTGGTCGAGACTCACGAGTTCGACGACCCGAACTACGTGACGAACCCGACCAACCGGTGCTACTACTGCAAGGCAAACCTGTTCGAGACCATGCAGCCGGTGATCCGCGGTCGCGGGATTCGTCATATCGTCAGCGGGGCCAACGCGGATGATGCCGACGACTATCGCCCCGGGCACGAGGCGGCGGGCGAGTACGCGGTCCGCACGCCGGCGGCGGAGGCCGGCCTGACCAAGTCCGACATCCGCGTGTTGTCGCAGCGGATGGGGCTGGCGACGTTCGACAAACCGGCCATGCCGTGCCTCGCGAGTCGGATCCCCTACGGCGAGGAGGTCACGCCGGGGAAGCTTCGGATGATCGAGGAGGGGGAACGGTTCCTGCGGAAGACGCTGGGGATCGCCGAGTGCCGCGTTCGACACCACGGTCAGCTGGCCCGGATCGAAGTCCCGCCCGACCACATCGAGCGGCTGGCCGACCCGGCGACGCGGGCGACGCTGGACCAGCATTTCCGCGAGTTGGGCTACCAGTACGTGACGCTCGATCTGCGTGGCTTCCGCAGCGGCGCGTTGAACGAAGTGATCCAACTCCAGCCGCCCAGCTCGTAATCCCCCGCTTCGGTTTCCGCAACTGACGCCAGGCACGGGTTGTGCACAACGCATACCACGTACGATCGTTGATCACGCATCCAGTCTACGCGGAGTGCTACGGACCGGCGCGGCGGGCCAGGGCGATGTAGCCGTTAGCGCGGAGCGGGACGGTTCGGCCGGGGCGGAGAGGGCCGTTGCGCTGTTCGTTCAAGGCGATGAGTTCGATCACTTCGAAGCCGGTCCCGTTCAACAGGTGGATGAGTTCCCGCTGCGAGAAGAGGTGAATGTACATGTTGCGGATGCCGCGATAGTGGGGGATGTATTTGTCGCCCCATTCCCCGCGGCCGGAGAGGGCCCGCACCGCACTGGTCACCAGAAACGCCCATCCGTCGGGGGAGCCGAGGTCGTGCCACCGATTGTGCACGTGCATCACGAGCAGGCCGCCGGGTTTGAGGAGGTGATTCCAATCGTACAGCGCGGCCGCGCGGTTGTCGTGCCCGGCGATTAGCCCGAACGTGCTGAACATGCACAGCGCGTAGTCGAACGAGGCCGAGCGTAAACGGGTGGGCAGGTCGGTGATGTCGGCCTGGATCAGGTGGGCTCGGAGGCCGGCATCGCTCAGCTTCCTCCGGGTGACCTTGAGCATGTAGGACGAGAGGTCGACGCCGGTCACGTCGAAGCCGGCCCGGGCGAACTGCAGCACGTGTCGCCCGCTGCCGCAGCCGATGTCGAGGAGCCGGCCAGGTCGGGGCAGCCAGCGGTCCAACAGGGTGGCGTCATAGTCGAACAGGGCGGTGTGCTGAAAATAGTCGTCGTACTCGCAGGCGACGGCCACGGAGTCGAGGTACGCGCGGGTCGAGGGTTGGATGGGGTCGGGCACGCGGTGCTCCCGGAACAGGTGGCCGGCGTCTGATTGTCGGTTTTCGACGCAGAAATCAGGTCTTTTGACCCGATAAACTGGACGTATACAATTATCTGGAGGAAAATGGGTTACAGGCAAGGGCAGGGATACAACGGCCGGGGCTGTTGTCCAGAGCCTGATCGTCGGTAAACCAAGATAGGACCCTCATCATGAACCAGGTCGTCGCGATGTGGATGCCCGGCTGGCCGGAGATGATTGTGATCGCGATAGTCGGCCTGCTGGTTTTCGGGCGGCGTTTGCCGGAAGTGGGGAGGTCACTCGGTCGGAGCATCGTCGAGTTCAAGCGCGGCGTTCGTGAGGCGAAGGACCAGATCGACCGAGACGTGTCGATGAGCGATTCACCGCCGAATCGCCTGCCGCCCAAATCGTCCGCGCCCCCGCCGGCCAGGGAGTCGGGTCCCGCGTCCCCGCCGACGGAAAAAACGGGTGCCTCGTCGGTCAGTGACGCGGAAGCTCGCCGCGAGTGGTTTGAGGAGGACTGATCCTCCGAGAAGACGCCGGCTGGCCGTGCCGGTCATTGACACGGGCTGCGCGTCAGCGGAGGCCGGCCTTTCGGCGGCGGAGAAGGCGCCCCATTACCGTCCCGCTCGCCGCGTCGCGCGATCCATTTCTCGTTGCTGTTCCCGCTTCTTCAGATCCTGGCGCTTGTCGCGGAAAGCCTTGCCGCGGGCGAGGGCGAGGGTGCATTTGGCCAATCCCCGTTCATTGAAGTAGATGCGGAGCGGGACCATGGTGAGCCCGGCCTGGGTTACTTTGGGCAATAGTTTGCGGATCTCGCGTCGATGGAGGAGGAGCTTACGGGGACGGGTCGGCTCGTGGTTCATCACGTTGCCGTGGTCGTAGGGAGAGATGTGTGCCCCCAGCAGCCAGATTTCGTCGTCGCGGAGGCGGGCGTAGGCCTCGTCCAGGGAGGCTTTCCCGGCCCGCAGGCTCTTAACCTCGGTACCCCGCAGGACGAGGCCACATTCGAGCTTCTCGAGGATCTCGAATTTATGGTGGGCCTTCTTGTTGCGGATCGAGGGGCTCTGCTTCGCGGCTTTTTTTGCCATAACCTGTTTTAATTCAACACTTTGCAATCAGAGGCGGTTGCCGGGCCGCTCCGTCCTCCGATAATGATACCAGGAGTCGGAAATCTCCGTGCCGTTGGGTGGTCTGATGTTAGAATAGGGCGCGGAGGCGCGCGGAGCAATCGCCCATGGGCGTCCGGAGCAGATTATCGGCTCGTGTCCGGGTGCGGCGGGGGGCGTGCAACCCGAGTGGCGCAGGTTCGGTACAATTGGTGTCGGGATCATGATCGAGGGCGCCGTGACGGACGAAGGGGCATTAGATCGTCGCGCGGAGGGGCTGTTGGTCACCCGTGCGCAGCGGGGGGAGGCGGCGGCTACGCGCGAGTTGATCGATCTCCACAAGGATCGACTTTTCGTCTTCCTGTGGCGAATCATCCGGAACCACCATGACGCCGAGGAGTTGTGCCAGGAGGCGTTTCTCAAGGCGTTTTCCTCGTTGGACTCATTTTCGTCGCAGTATCGATTCAGCACCTGGCTGTTCACGATCGGCTACCGCCTCTGTCTCAACGCGATGCGGCGGAAGAAGGCGCTGAGCGGCGACGTGGATTTCAGCGTGTTCTCGGCGGGGTCGGACGGGGCGGACGCACTGACCGCGCAGAGCGAGGAGGCCCGCCGGCTGAAAGAACTGGTGTGGGACTCGGTGGAACGCCTGAGTCCCCCGCAGCGGGCGGCCGTCGTGCTGTTTTATCGGCACGGGCAGAGTTGCCAGGAGATCGCGCAGGTTTTGCAGTTGCCGGTAGCGACCGTGAAGAGCCACTTGCATCGGGCCCGGGCGCGGTTGAAGGAACTGCTGGAGCCGGCGGTAACGGACGATTCGCACCGTCACCGCATCCTGAAGGAGTTGGCGGGGTAGAAGGAAGTGGGTGGGCGGCCCGTAAACGCGGTGGACTGGTATTGTCCGCGGCACCGCCCGCACGTGGTATGTGAGGATGTCCCGTGATGTCGGGTCTGACCTGTGAACAATCCCGAAGCCTGTTTGACGCGCATCTCAACCACGAGTTGAGTGACGACCTGTCGACGGAGTTGGCGGCGCATTGCGTGAAGTGTGCCGCGTGTCGCCAGGAGTTGGCCCTGCTCGAGGTGGCGGGTAAGGTGATCCAGACCGACCGGGCGGAGCCCGCGTTGTCGGACGATTTCACGGATCGGCTGATGGCGTGTATCGCGTGCCAGGACGAGTCCCGGGTTCTGTCGTTCTATCAGCGCCCCCGGGTGCGTTGGGCGATTGGGGCGGGGCTGGCGGCGGCCGCCTGTCTGGCGTCCGCGTTCCTGTTCTGGCCGGAAGACCGCCCGTCCGCCGTGGCGGGTGTGGCCGAGGATGCGCACGGCGTGTTGAGCAATCCGGCGGATGCCCCGGCGGTGGATCGACCGACGATCCAGATCGACGCGGCGGCGGCCGAGTTCCGGCGCCGGCTGCAGGAGAGCGCCTTGTCGACGCGCGAGGCCATGACGTCGCTCCGAGAAGCCAGTAAGCGCACGATCCTGGAAATCATCAATGCCTCGCGGCAGAGGGACGGCGACCGTGAGGGTGGACTTCAGCAACCGCTGGACGAGTTGCTTGATCCGGCCGAGGACTCGCCCGCGGCGGCGGGTGACGACGCGGAGATCGAGGATCTGTAGATCGTCGGTCCGCGCGCCACGCGGTGCTTTCTCCTCCAGTATGAACCTCCCCCTTTCCCCCATTGTGTTATGTGCGTTGGTGGGTGCAGCGCTCGTCTGCCCATCGGGGCAGGCCCAGGTGCGTCGGCCGACGAAGACGGTGCCGCTCACCTCGCTGGCCCGGTTCGCGCCGATCGACACCGGCGTGTTCATCGAGTTCCGGCGTCTGGATCAACTGCAGGATGAACTCCGGACACTGAACGCGTGGCGGGTATCCGAGTTGCTGCTGGACGGCGGGAGGACGTCGGCGGATCGGGACCGCCGCCTCGACTGGGGCCGGGTGGTTTCGGACAACCTGGGCGTTCCGCTGGACCGGGCGATCAAGACGATCTTTGCCGGGCAGGTGGCGTTCGCCGCGCCGTCGTGGGAGCACGTTCGCGACGGGGTGATTCTGATTCGATTGACGGACCCGGAGCATCTGAATCTGCTGGTCAGTCCGGGCCAGGTGAGCAGGACCTATTCGCAAGGTCCGCGGGTGACGGCCTATCAGACGAAGCGCGGCTTATGGGTGGCCACCGACCGGCAGTTCGTGCTCCTGTCACAGCGTGGTGAAGCGTCGGCGTTCTGTCGCAAGGCGATCGCGCTGCTCAAGGGCACCAACCAGCAGAGCCTGCTCGGGGTGCGGACGTATGCGGGGCAGGTGCGACAGTTGGGATCCGATTGTGCCGGGCACGTGTATTTCACGACGGGAGGCGGGCGCCGGACATTCGAGTTCTGGCCCGAGTGCCGCTGGGGTGTCATCGGTGTCTACGTGCGCAAGCAGCGGTTGGACTTCGTGGTGCGAGCCCGGCTGGCCCAGCCGCGGGAAGAGGCGTATCGACCCCGTGTGGCGGCGGACCGGCTGGTGCGCCTCCCGCGGTCGACGCTGCTCGTGTGGAGCGGGTCGGTCAACTTCGCCCGGGCTTATCGGGACATGGTGGAGGACGCGACGTCACTGCTGGGGCAACTTCTGTCGACACTGAACCGGACCATGCCCGGCGTGGACGATCTTCAGGAAGAGCTGCTCGAGCTGCTTGGACCGCGAGTGGTGTTTGCCTGGGGGCACGGGGCGGGGCCGGCCGGGCAGGTGCCGCACCTGGCCGTGCTCGTGGAATCGAGGGACGCCGTCGCCGCGGCGGCTACGCTGGAGCGGATGGCGGCGACGATAGTGGGCGAGCCGCGACCGCCGGCCAGTCAGCCGACCACCCAGCCGTCCGTTTCACCGATCCTGGTGCGGCGGGAGCACCTCGGGACGGCCGTGGTCGAGATCCCGCTGGGGGCCCTGTTTGCCACCGCGCCGAAAGGATCGATCGTCGATCGATGGCGCGGACCGATTCGTCCGAGCTTCGCCGCCCTGGACGGGTGGTTGGTGATCGCGTTGAGCCCCGATCACCTGCGGCGGATCATCGACGCGGACCGCGGGCTGGTGCCGCGCCTGGGTGACCTGGCGGAGGTGCGCACGCTGGCCACGCAGCGGGCCCGACCCATCACGATCGGCTTCGCCCAGCCCGCGCTCTGTGCCGAAGTGATCCACCGCTGGCTGGCGGAGCTGGAGACGCAACAGGATTCACCGTGGCGAACGATTCTCGGCGCGGAGCGGCCGCGTTCGCCCGCACGGCCACGGGCGTTGGGGATCGGCATGCGGACCCAACAACGGCCCGGTCGCGTGACGGTGGCTCGCGTGTATCCCGGCACGGCGGCCCACGGGCTGCTGCGACCGGGCGACGAGATCTTCGGCGCGGACGGGCGTTTGCTCGCGCTGGCCGAGCCGAACGCGGACCTGCGCGGCCTGATCCGCGCCAAGGGTGGCCAAGGCAGCATTACCCTTCGCGTGTGGCGTGACTCGGAGTACGTGGACGTGGACGTCCCGCTGCAGCCGCCGGTGGCCGACGTCAGGCGAAGTCCGGCCGTCGAGGCGCTGGATCGCCTCGCCCGACTGGGTGTCGACCTGCGATACTCGGCGTACACGGTACTGGCCAGCCGGCCGGACTACTACGTAGCTCGTCTGGCGGTGGGGTTCGAACCGCCCGACCCGGTGAGCCGCGGTCCTGACGAAACCGGGTCGGCGGGCGGCGGGGAGAAGGGGGACGGCGCCTGATCGGTCGGTCGCCGCGTCGCGGCACGGGCGTCGCCGGGCTCCGGCGCCGGTTGTTCATGGTCCGCGTCTTCATGCTGTGCGTGGTCATGGCGACGGGAATGGCCGTGCCCATGACTGGGGCCGGCCCCGTGGTGGTGATCGTGCGCGGCGGGACCCTCGGCGGCGAGCGAATGCGGCACCTCCAACCCGCATCCGAGCATGAGGTCCTCGTTCCCGAGAATACAGTCGGTGGGGCCGTCAGCCACGATACGCCCTTGATCGATGACGGCCACGCGCTGGCAGGTTGCCCGCACGAACTCCAGGTCGTGCGACGCGATGACCTGCGTTTCGCCGATCCCGGCCAGTTGCTCGACCAGTTGCCGTCGTGACCTCGGATCCAGGCCGCTGGTGGGCTCATCGAGGAGCAGGGCTCGGGGTCGCATGGCGAGCACGGTGGCCAGTGCCACGAGGCGTTGCTCGCCGCCGGACAATTCATAGCTGATACGGGTGGCGAGGTGGGTAAGGCCCAGCCGATCGAGGGTTCGGCTCACGATTTCGTTCGCCTCGTCGGGCGAGTGGCCGAGGTTGAGGGGTCCGAAGGCGACGTCCTCGCCGACGGTCGGGCAGAACAGCTGGTCCTGGGCGTCCTGGAAGAGCAAGCCGGCGTTACGCCGCAACCGGGCGCAATCCGCGCGGTTCTCGATCGCCCGCCCGAACGCCCAGAGGCGACCTTGCCCCGGGCGAAGCAACCCCACGAGCAGCCGGAACAACGTGGTCTTTCCGGCGCCGTTCGCGCCGACCACGCCGAGGCGGTCCTGGTCGTGGATCTGAAGATCCAAGCCGGAGAACACGGGGGCGCGACCCGGGTAGCCGAAGTGGATGCCTTCCAGACGGATTAACGTGTGGTCGTCCATTCCGCTACCGCCAGTGAGAGTGTCGCGAGGAGGATCAGGCCGCTGATCAGAACATCAGTCCGCGTGAGTTCGGTCTGCGGGCGGCGCGGGAGCTGCCCGGCGTAGCCTCGACAGAGCATGGCTTCCTGGATCCGTTCCGCCCGATCGTGGGTGCGTACGAGGAGCAGCCCGACCAGATTGGCGTGCGTGCGATACGAGTGGGCCGACGTGTTCGGCTGGAAACCGCGGCACCGCGCAGCGGCGATCATGCGGTCGAGTTCGCGGCGGATCAACTGGACGTAGCGGGCGCCGAAGACGACAAGGTCGACGAGCCGGGTGGGCACGTGAAGGGCTCGCAAGCCGGCCGCGAAGTCGAAAAGCGACGACGTGCCGAGCAGTGTCAGGCACATCAGGATGATCGCATTGAAACGAAGCGTGAGTCGAACTACCTGCAATACGCCTTCCCGGGTGACGGTGATCGGGCCCCACTCGCCGATCGCCTGCCCCGGCACGGACCAGGGAACAAAAAGCCACAACACGGCCACGAACATGTTCACCGCCGCCCAGTGTCTGAGGAGCCGCCCGGGGCTTGGTCGTGCGGCAATGAGCACCACGATGGCGACGACGGCGGCGGTCAGGAGAACCGGCAGGTCCTGCATACCCGCGACGGCGATCGACCAGATCACGGCGCACACGACCTTGGCTCGTGGATCGAGTCGATGAATCGGAGTGCTGGCGGACGCGAACGCCTGGTTGCTGATCATCACCGGGTCCCTCGTCGTGACGGGTGCGGCTGGCCTGACACGGGAATCACGGCTGCTTATGGCCGGCTTTGCGTGCGAGCCCGTAGGCCGCGACGCCGGTGATGCCGAAGATGATGCCGATCCCGGCAAGAATGTTGCCGGACCGTACGCCGGGTTGCGGTTGAGTCAGCTGGGCCAATCGCTGCTGGATGTGGTCCGCGGAGGCCTCCAGCCGTGCGAGAGAGGCGCGGATGTCGGCGAACTGGCTCGCGTCATCGCCCGGCGAAGACGTCGAGTCGGATCGCGATTCGTTCGTCGGTCGCCACGCTCCCAGTTCTTCGCGCGAGATGGTTCGTTCGGTGCGGTGCCCGTTTCCCTCGTCCACCACCACGAGGATGCGGTCCGGAATGGACTGGATCGGGAATGAAAAATCGCCTGCCGCGTTGGTGGTGCCGCTGGCGAGCGTGTCGCCGTTCGGGGCTTGAATCGTCACCGACGCGTCTTCGAGCGAAGTGCCGTCGTGATAGAACGCTTCCACGACGATCTCGCCCGCTCGGGCATACGCGCGGGCCTGAATCCCGTGCGCGAGCACGCGCCACGCCGGAAAGAGCACGCCGGCCGCGATCATCAGGACGGTCCATCGTTTGCGTCGTTCATGTGGCATGTTCCGACTCCCATTCGCGGTCCGCCAGCGCCATCAATCCGGGCTTGACCGCTCGTAAGAAGGTGATGCAGAACGCACCGATGAAGCCCTCGACAACGAGGATCGGTCCGTGGGCGGCCAGCAGTACGACGGCCGCGTGCGTGAATTCGGCGCCGCTGAGGCGAAGGGCGGCCGCCACCAACACCCCCGACATCGCGATGGGCAAGGCGCCGCCGACGAAGGCGGCCGCGAATCCGGCACGACCGCCCCGCCGGATTCGTCGGCGAAGCAGCCCGTGGCAGAAGATCGCCGGGCAGGCGAGCACCGCCGTGTTTACACCAATCGTGGTGAATCCTCCGAACTGAAACAACACCGCCTGGAGCAGCAGGGCGACGAAGATCGCCGGGAAGGCGGCCCAGCCCAGGAGCATGCCGGCGAGTCCGCTGAGCACCAGGTGGGCGGACGCCCCGCCGATGGGCACGTGGACGAGAGAAGCGACAAAGAGGGCCGCACTCAGCACGCCGATTCGCGGTACGGTGTGACTGTGGACAGTCCGCAGCCCGCGCGCCAAGCCGGCGATCGTGATCAACCCACCGCCCATCAGGACGGGCACGCTCAGCACTCCCTCGGCAATGTGCATCCGGCCTCCCGCGGCGTCTCGCCCGCACCTTTCGCGTTCGTTCGCGGCGGGGAAATCCGAGGCCGGGAGCTCCGCCACGATTCCGGCCCCGGCCGGTCCATCCCTGCTCCGTCCCCACCCGGGTCAGCATAGCACGATTCTTCTTTTTGTGCTACCCTGTTGTGAGGATTGTCGGCGCGGTGCCGCCCGGAGCGAAACCGGGGCGTGAGGGGGCGGGCGCCGAGTCACAACTTCGCTTTATCAAGGGATTTACGGCGATCTGTCACTTCGGTGGGGCGCGACGCCCGCGCGAATGCGGGGCGCGGCCGGCGGCGGGGGCCGAGGGGGGTGGTCCGGGTCGGTGGCCCTCGGGCGGCGCCCTGGGCCGTGCACGCGAGTGCCACAAAGTGGCACTTAGTTCAGGTGGGAAGCCGGCCCGAGCTGCGCGGTCATCGCGCGACGCGCCTCGTGACCACCCTGGAGCGGCGGGCGGTTCGCGCGCCGCGGCATCGATCGGGTGCAGGAATCTGGGTCGTCGCCGGCTACACAAAAAACGACAACTTGCGTGAAGTTACGACTCCGGCCGAACACGCGGCGCGGTGTGATTGGCGCTATGCGTGGCGGCGAGACGTGCGCGAATGCGTCAGTTTCGAGTTGCCCGTCGCCGCGCCCATCTGATAGCATATGATGTTGCCGATCCCGTAGGGGCAGTTGGGGTACTCAGGGCCCGGGAACGGTCAACTCCGGGCGTATCGAGGATCAGACATCATGCGACCGCCGTCGCAGGGCATGGCCCGTGCACGACGAAGGGATATGGGGGTATCTGCATTGTGCATCAGCACGGAGGGCGAATGATGGGGCGCGCGTTCGACCGCGCAAGAAGGGTGGTCGTTATCGGACTGGTGGTGCTGGGGGCGACCGCTGTCCACGCGGACACGATTTTCGTGGACGACGATGCGCCGTCGGGTGGCGATGGGACGAGTTGGGAGACGGCATACCGGTTCCTGCAGGACGCGTTGACGGCCGCCGAGGCGGGGGACGAGATCCGCGTCGCCACCGGGTTGTACACGCCCGATGTGGATGAGGGCGGCCTGTACTCTCCGGGTGATCAGACGGCCACGTTTCAACTGATCAGCGGTGTCGCGTTGTACGGCGGGTTCGCCGGGTTGGGCGGTCCGGATGCCGACTTGCGTGACGTGGAAGGGACCGCGTCGATTCTCAGCGGCGACATCGTCAGCGATGACGGCCCGATGCTCGCGCGTGCGTTCGCCGCGCACTTCAGCGGTGACGGTCAGCGGGTCGATCCGGGCGGTGACGTCTTTGACTACGACCGCGACGGCGACGTGGATGCGTGGGACTACCTCACGTTTCGCGCGGAGAACAACCGGACCGACAACAGTTTTCACGTGGTCACCGCCGAAGGGGCCGACGAATCGGCGGTGCTGGACGGATTCACGATTGCGGACGGTGACGCGGCGCCGTTTGTTTCGGACAACCATGGCGCCGGCATTCGGGGTGGCCCCAACGCATCGCCGACGCTCCGCCATTGCACGGTTACGCGCAACACCGCGTTTGACGGCGACGGGGTGGGCGTCTACGACTGCGACGGGCCGATCGAGAACTGCGTCATTACCGACAACAGCAACATCGGTATCTTCGGCGCCGGTGGCGGTCTGTACGGCTGTGACGGTCCGATCGTCGACTGCGAGATCGCGGGCAACTGGGGCGGCCACCGGGGCGGTGGGCTCGCCCGGTGCGGGGGTGAGATTTCCCGGTGCCTGATCTCCAACAACCGGCTCGACTCGGAGGGCGCGGGGGCCGGTCTGTGGGATTGTGACGGCACCATCGACGCCTGTACGGTGATCGCCAATCGTAGCGGTGGCGGGCTGGCCGAGTGCGACGGCTGCGTGAGGAACTGTCTTGTCAGCGGCAACAGTGCCAGTTGGGTGGCGGGAGGGGTGTCGAGCAGCAACGGCTCGATTACCCATTGCACGATCACAGACAACCGGTCCACCACGGGCAGCGGCGGGGTGCAGGGCTGCCTGGGCACGATCGACAACTGCGTGATCTGGGGCAACGCCACGGACGTCTTCGGCGTCGACCCGCAGATCGCCGATTCCTCGATGCCGTCGCACAGTTGCATCCAGGACTGGGAGGGCGGCGGGGTCGGCAACACGAGCGAAGACCCCCGATTCCGGCACGGCGCGTCGGGGCGGTGGACGGCCGATCCGGTCTACGACGCGGCGGCTGACGTGACGATCCTGCGCGACGATCGGGCCGGGTGGACCGAGGATGAATGGCGCGGCTTTGTGATGCGGCCGGTTGCGGGCTGGGTCGTATCCTTCGCGATCGTGGCGAACGACGGGAACACGGTCACCGTGGCCGGCGACGCAAGCGGCGCCGCGTCCGGGGCCGCGTACCAGATTCAGGACTTCGACCTGGCGGGGACGTCGCCGTGCATCGACGCCGGGGCGAACGATCCGTTCTGGTGTTCCGAACCCGGTTCGGAGGGGGGCGGGAGGGCCGGCGAACCGGCGCCTCGGGATCTGAAAGATCGCCCGCGGTTCAGTGACGCTCCGTTGACACCCGACACCGGCGACCCGGGCGAGTCGGGTCCGCCGATCGTGGACATGGGCGCGTATGAGTTCCAGGACTGCAACGCCAACGCGGTGCCGGACGACGGGGAGCTCGTCCGCCGGGACGTGCTGCTGTCGGCCGATTTCGAGGCCGGTACGTTCGAGGGGTGGAGCACGACCGGCCTGTGGCACGTCACGGATCAATGTCCCGTGGACGTTCCGGTGGATCCCGCACACTGGGCGTACTTCGGTCTGGACGAGACGTGCAACTTCGAGACCGGCGAGGCGGTGTGGGGTGAGCTGGCCGCGCCGGCCATCCTGATTCCGGCGACGGCGGACCGCGTGGAATTGATCTACGGATCGGTGTACGACGGGGACCGCGGCTCGGCGAGCGGGCCGTCCGGCTTCGACCTGGCGTGGGTGGATGTCGGCGGGTCCGTGCTGGACGATGTCGGTCCGACGGCCGCGCTCGGCGATTGGGAGACGCGGCGGGTCGACCTGACCGCGCACATCGGACAGACGGTGTCGCTGTCCTGGCGGTTCGATTCCGTGGATGCCGTGAGCAACGAGAGACTGGGGTGGCAGGTGGACTGGATCGAGGTGGTCACGCGGACCGACAACGACTGCGATGGGAACGGTGTTCCGGACGAATGCGACACCGACTGCAACAGCAACGGCATCCCCGATGCATGCGATATTGAAGCCGGGACGAGCCCCGACTGTCAGCCGGACGGCATTCCGGACGAGTGCCAGGTGGAGCAAAACGACTGCAACACCAACGGGTTGCCGGACGAGTGCGACGTGACCGACGGGACGAGCGCCGACTGCAACAGCAATGGTGTGCCGGACGAGTGCGACGTGGAAGCCGGGACGAGCCCCGACTGTCAGGCGGACGGCATCCCCGACGAGTGTCAGTTGGGCCAGGACGATTGCAACAGCAACGGCGTGCCGGACGGGTGCGACATTGAGGCCGGGACGAGTCCGGACTGCCAGCCGGACGGCGTGCCCGACGAGTGCCAGGTGGATCAGAACGACTGCAACAGCAACGGCATCCCGGACGTCTGCGACCTCGCGGCATCCGCGGCGGACTGCAATACCAACGGGATCCTCGACGAGTGCGACTTCGCGTCGGGGGCCAGCCTGGACCACAACGGCGACGACATCCCCGATGAGTGCCAGGTGGAGAATCTCACCCAAGGCACGGTGTTCGCCACGATCGGCGAAGCGCTGTCCAGCGCGGAGAACGACGACGCACTGCTCGCCGCGGCCCCGCGATTCCTGGAGGACCCGCTCATCGACTTCGACGGGACGGGGGCCACGTTGCGAAGTCGCGCCCGGGTCGTCCAGCCGGACGGCGGTCTGATCATCATGACGGACGGATCGGTGCTGGCAGCGGCGGCGGGGCGGGACATTGACTTGTCGGGCGTTCTGCGGGTGGACCTGGGGGATCACGCGACGATCGAAGCCGATCGCCTGGCGCTGCGGGAGGGCGGGGAGATCGTGATTCGCGGGGCGGCGGTCGCGGACGTGGCGGCGGCGGATGGCGTCGACTTGGGCGGCACGTTGCGCATCGACGCGCTGGCCGTTCTGGGCATCAACGGCCCGCTCCGCAGCATGGGCACGACGATCATGCAGGCGAACGCGTTGGCGAGCGTGCAGGCGTTATCGAACGGCGGATTATGGAGCGTCTTCGGTGGCATCATCTCGTCGACCGAACCGCTGGTCAATCTTGCCGACGGCGGATCGCTCTACGGCTACGGCGAGTTCTTCGCCGACATCGTGAATCACGGGGACGTAACGATCATCACCGATACGCGCGTCGTGGGGGACTACCACAACCGCGGTGTCACGCTGATCCAGCATGGATCGCTGACGGTCGTGGGCACGTTGCAGAACGACGGCGTGCTGATCGGCGATGGAATGCGCGATACGCCGGACCCGACGTTGCCCCGCAGTGAGGGCGGCGGGGTGGTCGCCCTGGGCGACTACGTGGCCGCGGCGGAATCGACGCTGCGGATGCCGTCGGCGGATCTGACGTTCAAAGTGGGCGGTGATTTCGACGTGGCCGTCGACGCCCCGAGTCGGTTCGACCTGACCCAGACGACGGTGCAGTGTGCGGGGCTGCCGGAGGGTGCACCGCAGGCGGTCGAAGTGCTCGCCCTGGACGTGGGTCGGCGGGTCACGCTTCCCGAACCGTTGCTCTACTCGATCGGCCGATGGCGGATCGGGCCGATACCCACCACGGTCACCCTGGTGGACGCGCACGACAACGCGCCGGAAGATGATCGGGGCGAAGTGCTCTACGTCGCGGAGCTGGTGCTGGATCCCGGCGTGACGTTGGACCTGGCCGGTCACGTGGTCTACTACGGGACGGTTACGCCGGAGGATCCCTACGATCCGGACAGTGGCGTCACCTTGCTCGATTCGGTCGGCGGCGGGGCCCTGGTTCCCATCGGGAGTCCGTCGCAGTCGGGCGACATCGACGGGGACGGGGACATCGATCTGGATGACCACGCGTTGTTCCCGGAGTGCATGGCCGGTCCGGACGCATTGCCCACCCCGGGGACCTGGCCTTCGCTCGAGGATTGCCTGCGGGCCTTCGACTTCGATGCGGACGTGGATGTCGACGCGAAGGACTTCGGCGGCTTCCAACGAGCGTTTACGGGTCCGCTGTAGAGGGCTCCGGTTGCGGAACGGCAAGGGCTACAGGGGTCATGGTTTCGTCCGCTCAACAGTCGGAATCCCGTCGCGGGCTCGGTGCCCTGTTCTGGGAGCACCGCTTCGTCATTCTGCTGTGCGCGATTGCGATGCTGCTGGTGGCGGCGCCGACCGTCAACATCATCAGTTGGCGGACCCGGCACTCCGAGGCGATCATGGCAGGGGTGTTCACGGTCGTGCTCCTGGCCTTGGTGTTCACGGTGAGTACGAGCCGCTTCAGCTACGTGGTGGCGGCACTCCTTGCCACACCGGCGATCATTCTCGATGCCGTCAACCTGTGGCTGGCGGACGAACGGCTCAGCCAGGCCGGGCACGTGTTCGCGGGCCTGCTGCTGCTGTACGCGACGGTGTGCATTCTGCGGCACCTGTTCCATGCTCGACGCGTGACCGCCAATACCATCTGCGCGTCGCTGTGTGCGTACCTGCTGCTGGGCGTCTTGTGGGCGCTGCTCTACTCCGCCGTTTGTTACCTGGACCCTGCCTCATTCGTCAGTTCGCAGACCGCATCGCAGGTGGATACGCGTCTGCGTTTCCGCGATCGGCAGATGGTTTACGCGCTGTACTACAGCCTGGTCACGATGACCACGCTCGGCTACGGGGACATCGTGCCCACCTCCGCCCCGGCGCGGATGATGGCGGTGGTGCAGGCATTGACAGGACAGATCTATCTCGCCGTACTTGTCGCGCGGCTGGTGGGGATTCACATCGCCCAGTCGATGGACCGGTCGGACCCGGGCTCGGCGGGTTCCCGAGGCAGGCCGTAGCCGGGTGCGCGGCGCCCGCGCTCCGCCGCCCCCTATGGCGTGGGGGCGGGCGGCATGTCCGGCCCCTGCCGGGCCGGGAACGTCTTGAACATCTCGTTCAGTGCGTAGGTGATGCGCTTTTCCGTGACGTCCGGCGTGACGGGTTCGTACATGTTGACGTTGGCGGAGCCGCGCCAGATGATTCGGTCGTCGTCGGGATCGACGACGTCCAGGATGAGCGAGCCCTTCTCATACGTGCGTCCGTACACCTTGTCACCCAGCTCCTTGGTCGCGACGCGGTAGTCGACCCAGAAATCGGGGATGCCCTGGGTTTGCCGGATGAAGCCGCGTTCTTTGAGCCGGGCCTCGACCCCGCGGACGACCAGTTCATTGATCTGCGGGTTTTCGACCTGCCTCGAGTCCTGACCGCGGGGCTCGTCGCGGCTCGCCCAGCAGTAGGCGTCGCCGAGTCCGGTGAACTTGACGCCCGGGCCGTACTGGGTCTGGACCTTGACGCCGGCCGTCTCCGAGCAGCCGCTGCTCAACACGATGAGGACCACCGCGGCCGGCAGACCCTTCGCAGCATGTCCGAGTAGTCGCGGATTCATGAAACCAGTCTCCTGGACGGTGTGGATGTGTTGCTTGACTCGACGTCGCGCGTTCCGCGCCCGCCATCAGCATGTTCGGGCGGGCGGGTCTTGTCAACCGGCGCGTCGTATCGGTTTGCGTTGGGCGATGGCGGTTTCAACGCGGTCGGCCGCCCGGCGGGGGCTTCCGGCCCATTGCCGCGTTGGACGTGGGTCCGGGTACGACGGTTATGACTTCGATGCGCACGGCGGCCGCAGCTCGCCTCCGCTTGACCGGAATCGCGGTCGGGGCTATCGTAGAAAGTGGCATCGTCACGCGAGGATGGGTTGGGATTCCAGCCGGGTTTGCATAGTCGGGAACCGGAAACATGAGTCAACGCATTGTGATGGCGCTCGCGCTGCTCGGCGTCGGGCTGTTGGTGGGTTGTGGCACGGTCGGCGAGGCGGTGGTGAACACGCTGGTCGGGTCGACGCGAACGACGGTACGCCTGGTCAACAGCACGGACTTCCCGCTAACGGTGGAATTCCGTTACAGCGACGATCAACTGGTTCTCCCGTTCGTTCTCAGAGATTCCGGGACGCGGGTGGAGCGGGTGATCGCCGCCAACAGCGAGGCGTCCTACTCCGATGACTGCGATGCGTTGCAGGCCGTGGTCATCACCGCGGCGGATCTCGACATTGCCATCGGGCTGGGGCCCGGCACCGACAGCCGAGTGTACCGCGACGGTACGGACTTCGGGTGCGGTGACACGCTCATCTTCACGTTCGAGAGTGACGGGATCCTGGATCTGACCGTCGATTTCGACACGGATTGAAGGAGTCGATCGTCGGATTCCGCGCCGATGTCGGTGCTCGCCGCCACCGGGCAGCCGCTATCGTTCGCGTGGGCCTTCACCCGTCAGCGGCCGGGATGGCGATCGCTAATGGGGCGGAAACAACTCGAGCATTCGGTGCACGGCCTCGCGGATGCGGGCGTCGCGCTCTTCCGGGCCGTTGTCGGAAGAGAGGCCGGCCCGAGCGGCACCGCGCCAGACGAGTCGTCGTGATCGCGCATCCGCGACGTCGAGAACGAGCGAGCCGGCGTCGTAATCGCGCGAGTAGTGGCTGGGTGCGCTCATGGGTTGCCAGCCGGAAACGTAACCCCATCCCCGACCATAGCGCGAGTCGTCCCATCCCTCGCCCGGACTGTACCCGTACCGCAAGTTCATCGTCTTGACGCCGAGCGGTTCCTGCATGACGGCATGGTAGCCGATCAGGAAGTCCGCGGTTTTGGAGGTGGATTGCCCGAACCCGCGGTCGGTCAGCGTTTTGTTGACCGCTTCCTGCACGCTCGCCCGCACCTCGGCCGACTCGACGCCCGGAAGCAGCGGCACCCGGTCCGGCTCGGGCAGCCAGGCGTACCGCCGCAGCCCGCTGAAGTCGTACGAGAGATCGAAGTCGATACTGGTCGCGACAATCGACGCGCAACCGCAAATCCAGCTTGTGCCCAGCACGATCGCGAGCAGCCGCAGCGTCCGCATGGGATTGGCTCCTGAGCGATAGTCGGTCGCGATCTCGGGAACACTCCGGACGCCTGGCCGACACGGTCGGCCCCATCATGCACAAGGAGCGTCGAACGATCAAGGAGTGACCGGCGTGCGATCCGTGCCGCGCGGTATGCCGGGGATCAGCTCGCGCGGGTGATGTCGAGTTTTTTCATGCGGGCTTCGAGGGTGGTGGGTTTCATGCCGAGGATTCTCGCCGCCCCGCGTTCGCCGCTGACCCGCCAGCCGGTCAGCTCCAGCACGTCGATGATGTGCTGCCGCTCCACGTCGGCGAGGGTCATGGGTCGTTCGCCGGCGCCGGCCGCGGCGGCTTGCGGTGGCCATTCGCCGAGCCGCAACTGCGTTCCCGGTGTCAGGATGACTGCCCGTTCCACGACGTTCTGCAACTCGCGTACGTTGCCGGGCCACGCGTAGGCTTTCAGGGCGAGCATGGCGGCGTCGGGGATCGATTGGATCCGCTTGCCCATCTTGGCGGCGTACTTCATCACGAAGTGGCGGACGAGCAGCGGGATGTCGTCGGTGCGCTCGCGCAACGGCGGGACTCGCAGGGGGAACACGTTCAGGCGATAGTACAGGTCCGGGCGGAACCGCTGGTCCGCGATCGCCTCCTCCAGGTCGCGGTTGGTGGCCGCGATGACGCGGACGTCCACGTGAAAGGTCTCGGTGCCGCCGATGCGTTCGAACTCCCCTTCCTGCAGCACGCGAAGGAGCTTGGCCTGTAGCTCGAGCGGCAGATCGCCGATCTCGTCCAGGAAGATGGTGCCACCGTCGGCGAGTTCGAACCGGCCGATCTTGCGGGACAGGGCCCCGGTAAACGCGCCTTTCTCGTGTCCGAACAGTTCGCTCTCGATCAGGCCGCTGGGCAGGGCGGGGCAGTTCACCTTCACCAACATCTCGCGGCATCGGCGACTCGCGTTATGGATCGCCCGGGCCACCAGCTCTTTTCCCGTGCCGGTCTCGCCGGTGATCATCACGGTGGAGTCGGTGCCGGCCACCTGGTCGACTTTCTGGAGCACGTCCGAAATGCCCGGGCATAGCCCGACGATCTCGGCGGCGGTGTGATCCAGTCCGACCTCGTGTTGCAGGTACACGTTCTGGAGTTGCAGGCGTCGGACTTCGTCTTCCGCCCGGTCGCGCTCGTTCACGTCGCGCAGAATGAGCGTATATAGTTTCTGGCCGACGGCGTCGGCCCGGGAGATGGTGGCTTCCACGGGAAACTCCTCGCCGTCCGCCCGCACGGCGGTGATCCCTTGCGGTGCCCAGAGGTATCGGCGCTGGGCGTCGCTGCGCTCGAACTCCTTGTAGCAGCGGTCGAGTAGTTGCTGGAGGGCCGGCGAGACGAAGCGGTCGATCGACCGGCCCAGCGCGGCGCCGGCCGTCGTTCGAAACACCCCCTCCGCGGCCGCGTTGAACAGCCGGATGATCCGCTCATCGTCGATGGTGATGATGGCATCCATCGCGGATTCGACGATCCGTTCCAGGCGTTCCTCGCTCTCGCGCAACGCCCGCTCCGCCCGCTTGCGCTTGGTGATGTCCCGGGAAATGCCGATCAGGCCGACGATCTCCCCGTCCGGCCCGCGATACGCAGTCTTCGTGGATTGAAACACGCGGGGCGCGTTCCGCACGGGAATAGTGACTTCGTACGTGTGCGGGTCTCCGCTGGTCAGCACCCGGCGGTCGTGTTCGATGATCTGCCGTGCGGTGGGGCCGGGGAGGAGTTCCAAGTCATCCCGGCCGAGGATTTGCTTCGCCGGACGGCCGAGAATCCGGGCCGCCGACGAGTTGCACAGCATGTACCGGCCCTGCGTGTCCTTGATGAACACGGCATCGGTCGTTCCCTCGATGACGGCCAGGAGCAGGGTGTTGTGTCGGCCGGACACGTTGATGCACGCGTCGCAGGTGCCGGTGGGACTCGCGGGCTCCAGGCGGCGGCGCAGCGCCTCCAGTTCGGCCCTCAGTTCGGCTTTCGTTTTGTGATCGTCACCCATTGACGTCGCCCCCGCCGCCCGACTGTGCGGGCCGGCTGTCCCGCGGTCGACATCGTCCTGTGCCGCAGGCCGGATGGGTCCGATGGACCACGCCGTCATCCGGCGTGGGCACGCCCCGACAACGTATTCTATTATACAACCAAGCGTCGCGGGGACGTGGACCAGGCTGCCGCGGCGGCGACGAGGCGAGGTGGCTGATCCGGTCGGCGCGCCAGGCGGCCGCCCCCGCAGGGTGAGCCGACGGCAGGCGACGTTTCGGTCCGCGCGGTGGACGGGCGCGGAGATCAGTCGTCGACGCCGAACACCCGGTTCGCGAAGTCCTGGGCGAAGATGTGAAAGAGACCATCAATCGTCGTCGTAAGTCCCCTCGCGGCCTGGGCCTGCACGTCTCCCGCATCGCAGCTCCCCAACTGGAACAGCATCGCCCCCGAAAGCGCCGCCAATGCGAAGCGCCGCACGATCTTGTCGTAGGTCCTGCCGTTCATGTCCTGAGCATCCCTCCTGGTGACTGTTCCGTCAAAACGTGAACTTGTATTGCAGGTAAAACAGGTCGGCGTCCTTGCTGAGGCCGGCCGCGTCGATGAAGCTGCTCGCCCGGCACTGGAACCATCCGAACCGCAACGACCAGTGCACGTCGATCTTCCACAGCAACGAACGGTCCAGTTCACCCCCGAGGTCCACGCCGCCACTGCCGGTGGGGTCGCGGTGAGTCGGGGCATCGATCACCGGCGCGCCGGCCGGGCCGGTTTGCGCCGGCGGGCCGGTTTGGCCTTGGCGGCCGGCCGGCGTTTGCGTCGCCTGATGGATTGGGACACTCCGCACGGCGCCTGGCAGAGCGGGGCCGCGCCGTCGGTACCAGAGAGCAGCTCGGCGATCGAGACGGTGCTGAATCGCCGCTCCAACTCGGCGATGGCCTCGTCCACGAACCGATGGACCGGGCAAAGGCGCTTATGCGCTTCCACTCCGATCGGGCACTCGGTAATGCGCTGGAGCGGGTTGTCGGTGGCCGCCAGCACATCGAGCACGCTGATCTGCTTCGCCGGCCGGGCCAGCTTGAAGCCGCCCCCCAGCCCTCGCTGAGAGCGCACGAGGTTCGTGCGCACCAGCCCCTGCAGGACCTTGGACAGGTAGCCCGCCGGCACGCGGGTGGCTTCGGCGATGGCCCGGGTCACTTTGGGCTCGTCGGGGTTCGCGGCAAGGTGCACCACGGCCCGCAGGGCGTACTCGGCGGTCTGTGACAACATGGCTCGATGCGTTCGGCGGAACGACGCGAGGCATCCGCCCGATCCTCGATCGTTACTGGTAGCGTTTCTTGAACTCTTCCCGCGCGCGTTCGCGTCGTTCCTGCTCCTCGGGATCCGATTGGTTCAGGTACCATCGATGGTTCTTCGACGTCAGCACTTCGTGGAGCTTGTCCTCCAGCGCTTCGGCCGCGGCGGCCTTGGCCGGATCGCCGGACTGTTTGCCTTCGCGGACCAGCTTCTCCAATTCGGGGACGAACTTGACGTAAAAGTGCTTGGCGACTTCGTAGGTGCCGTGCCAGTGCGTGTAGTCCGGCCCCATCATCGACGCCCCGTGGCGGGCGCGCCGTCCTTCGTGGTGCCACAGTTCGAACCAGACGAAGTCGAGATGGTTGGAGAAGTTGGCGGGCCGCAGCAGCGGTTTCGCCAAGGCGTAGAGTTCCAGGCCCGGCTTGGCGAACTTCTCGTGATACAGCTCGATCAGCCCGTCGTACTGCACGTAGAAGTTGTCCACCCATTGCCGCTCGTGGCACTGTCGACACACGATCTTCATGTTGTTCCGTCGCGTCATCCAATCGACGTCGGCCCCGGGGAGCCCCATTTTCTTGTCGCTGACTTCGGGGCGGATGGAGAGGGCCGGCCGGTTGTTCCAGCTGATCCGCATGCCGATGTCGTGGGTCACGGGCAGGCCCGCGGTGGCGGGCCAGTCGGCGGTGGCCGGCGACGAGGCGGTGGCACTCATGTGGCACGTCGCGCAGGTGGGGGCCAGGTGGTAGTCCTCGCCGAGAACCCACTTGGGCGAATCGAGGTTCAGCTTGTCCTTGTGCGCCATGAAGGCGATGCCGTGCTTGGATTCGTAGTAGATCTCCCGCTGCGGGTGGTCGGGGCCCATATGGCACTTGCCGCAGTTGTCCGGGTTACGAGCCAGGGCTACGGAGAAGCTGTGGCGGCTGTGGCAGGCGGAGCACGAGCCTTCCGAGCCGTCCGGGTTGATGCGGCCGATGCCGGTGTTGGGCCAGGTGGCGGGATCCAGCTTGCCGCCGGGCAGCACCTTGACTTCCGAGCCGTGACACTGCCAGCAGCCGCTGACGGCCGCAGCGCTCACCCCGCGCTGGAAGGCGGGGGTGACCAGTCCGTGGTTGCCCTCCACGACCTCGGCCAGCACGTTGTCCAGGGACCCCAGGATCCGTCCGCCCTTGGAGTGGTGAGAGCGGGCGAACTCCTCGGCCTCCCGGGCGTGGCAGCGGGCGCAGTCCCGGGGTGACACGATGGTGGCGATCAGGAAGCCTTCATGGTTGAAGGCGTCGGGCTCGCCCTCCTGGGCGGCGTGGCATTCGTAGCAGCCCACGTTGGCCCGATAGTGCTTGCTGTCGCCCCATTGCTGGTAGATCGAGGTATTCTCGATCTTGTGGCAGGCGATGCATTCCCGGGTTTCCTTCGAGAGTTGGGCCAACCCGAACGCCTGCCCGGCGGCGGAGGGGACGCCGACCGCCGTGACGGTGAGCGCGACGGCGAAGTGAATCAGACGACGACTGTTCATGACGGCTCCACTCCTTTCTCAGTCACCGCCCCGGCGGGGCTGGGAACGGGCATATGTGATTTCGCCGGACAGCACCGGCACCGAAATGCGCACGAAGATCGTATACAACAGCAACCCGAACGCCCAGATGCCCAGGCAGACCAGGATCTCATGCCAGGTGGGCACGTACTCGACGATCTCGCCCAGCGGCGTGGGGATGAATGCCGGGATGATCAGCCCCATCCCCTTCTCGATCCAGATTCCGAGGATCGCCAGGACGCAGGCGAGGTTCAGCGTGCCGAGGGCCCGGGACGCGGGCAGGACAAACAGCAACGTGGCGGTCAAGGAGAACGCCAGGGCGGTCCAGATCCACGGGACCAGGGCCGAGCGCCCCTGCAGCCCGAGCCACAGATAACGTGTAGACGCCAGGTGCGCGGAGTCGGAGTAGAATTCCGTGAACAACTCGCACCCGAGCAGGAACACGTTGATGATCAGCGCCACCTGCACGATGCGGCGCAACGTGAGCAACGCGTCGTTCGAGACCTGGTGAGACGTGTACCGCCGCACGATCTGCAGGGTCAGGATGATGAAGGCGGGGCCGGCCGCGAACGCGCTGGCCAGGAACCGCGGCGCGATGATCGCCGAGTTCCAGAACGGTCGCCCACCCAGCCCGACGTACAGAAACGCCGTGACCGTGTGGATGCTGACCGCCCAGACGATCGCCACGAAGACGAACGGGACGTAGAACTTCTTGGACGGCAGTCGCCCACAGTACGCGCAATACAGCAGGTACCCGCAGATGTGCAGGTTCAGCAGCAGGTAGCCGTTCAGGGCGATCACGTCCCAGGTCAGCATCGAGATGGGAAAATTGAACCGCAGGAACAGGTGCAGGAATCGGTCCGGCCGGCCGAGGTCCACCGTCACGAACAGCAGGCACATGATGATGACCGCCACCGCCAGCAGTTCGCCGAAAATAACGACGTCATGCAGGTGCATATTGCGGTAGACGTAGACGGGGATCACCAGCATCGCGGCGGCGGCGGCCAGCCCCACGAGGTAGGTGAAGTTGGCGATGTACAGCCCCCAGGAGACTTGGTCGGTCATGCCGGTGGTGACGAGGCCGTGCACCAGTTGCTGGCAGTAGGCGTACACGCCCAGCAGTGTCACCACGGTGAGGGCGGTCATCCACGCGTGGTAGCGCCAGCCACCGACGAAGCTGAGCCGGGCGCATTCCCAGAGGAAGGTGAAGTAGCGGATCACGCGGCGCCTCCCGTCGCCTCTTCCGAGATGGGCTCGCGATAGCGGCTGCCCCGCTCATCGAAGTAGTAGAAGAACCGCGGAAACGTGCCTACTTCCTCCTTGAGCACGAATACACGCTTGTGCTGGAGGATGTAATACACTTCGCTGTCGTGATCCTTCACGTTGCCGAACTTCCGCGAGCCGGTCGGGCAGACCTCCACGCAGGCGGGCATCCGACCCGTCCGCGTGCGGTGCAGACAGTAGGTGCACTTCTCCATCACCCCCTTGGGCCGCGGCCGGTTCGACAGGTATGCCATGTCCGGGTTCAGTTCCTCCGCGGGCAACTTCGGATCCGCGAAATTGAAACGCCGGGCCCAGTACGGGCACGCGGCCTCGCAGTAGCGGCAACCGATGCACCAGTCGTAGTCGATTACGGTGATGCCGTCCGGCTCCTGCCACGTCGCTTCCACCGGGCATACTTTCACGCACGGCGGTTTCTTGCACTGATGGCATTGCACCGGCATGTAGTAGCGCTGGGGATCGGGCACGGTCGGCGGATCGTAATGGTGGTTCGAAGTCTCGACGTTGATGCTACCCTTCCGCATTTCCAGGACGCGGATGTACTGGATCTGCGGGGACCGCGACTGGTTGTTCTCGTCCACGCACGCGTAGACGCAGCGCCGGCACCCGATGCATCGGCTCAGATTCAGGCCGTAGACGAACTCCACGCCGTCCAACGGCGGCGGGTCGGCCACCGTGGCGTCGACGTTGAAGCGGGCCTCGACCGCCCGCTCGATCCGGGCGAGGACGGACCGCTTCTCCTCGGGTGTCAGCTCCTTGTAGTGCTTCTGGAGAAACTCCTCGAGGGACGGGATGTCGTCGGTCCCGAGCCGCCGCAAGGGCGACACCGCGGCCGCCAGGGCCGTCGCCCCGGCCGTGACCGCCGCGCCTTTGGCCAGAAAGCCGCGCCGGGTCATCTGCGGGCGGGTGCCGTCACCGAACGCCGGTTCGGGTTCGTTTGCCTGCCGGTCGGACTCGGCCATCACAAAGCCTCCCGGGCCACGCCGGATTCGCGGGCATCGTGCCCCTTTCGCCCCTCCGGCCGGCCGTGCCCGTTCTGACTGTCCGGCCGGTCGCCGGTGGCCCGCGGTGCGAGGTGGATCTGCAACGGGTTGTCTCCGTCGTGCTGACGGACGGCGGGTTGCGGTCCCATTCGCAACGTGGTGGGTGGCGGCGCGGGGGACAGGGGCGGGAAGGGCGGATCATGCGGATCGTGACACTCGATGCACTTGCGTCGGGTCACGGGCCCCATCGCGGCGTTCCAATACCCGTTGGTGCGACCGTGGGACCCGTGTTGCCAGTCGCGGTAGACAGGCCCATGGCACTTCGCGCAGAGCAACTGGGGCTGATCCCACGGGATCTCGTCGCCCAGGTCGTCGACGAATGCATCGCGGTTCTGCCGGTGATGGCAGTTGAAGCACCGCGTGTTGATCCCGTGGGCCAGCACGATTTCCCGGTGCTGCGTGAGCGGTCGGTCGGTCACCGGCGGGGACTGGAACAGGCGATGGCAGTCGCTGCATGCGTAGGTATACGCGGCCACGTGATAGGTCGGCTCGAGGGCGGGCTGTCGCACGGGCGTCGGGTCGAGCATGCGGGCGGGCACCACCGCCGGCGGGCCGACGGGGCTGGCGAAGTCGAGCGGCCCGATCGCCAGCACGGCGGCGAGGGCCAGCAGGACGACGGCCACCGCGAAGCCGGGTGTGAGCGACCGCTTCGGTCGGTGGTGGCTCGAAGGCTGTCCGGCATCCTGGGTCATTCGGAGGTCTCGCCGCGGGGTGATCCCGGCGGCGGTGGGCCGCCGTGGCGGCCGCGGGGATCCACTCGCGCGGGGTCACGATAGCATAGAAGATATATGGATGTCAATATCCAATTTAACGGTCTTGGACAACGGGGCTCGCCCGCGGGGTCGCCGCTCGTGGGGCGGTCCGGGGTCGTCTCACGGAGGCGGCTCGCGGCGTCGTTTGGGCGTAGGAGTGCACGATTTCGCACCGTGTCGGGCGGTGTGAGTGATGCGGTGCCGGATGCGGGATGGGGGAGAATGCGGGCGTGCTCAGCCGCACCCTCCGCCGGGGACCCGGTAAGCCGGGATCATCGTGTCCTGGATCCAGTCCTCGATGAGGCGGCTCAGGTTGGACACGTCGCTGACCATGATAGCCAGGTTGCGGGCGCGGTTGTTCTGGTCCTTGACCATTCCGTGGAGGATGGCTTCGGTCTGGAACCCGATGGTCTGGAACATGCGGACGGCCCCGACGTGGTCTTCGATGACGTGGGCCTGGAGTTTCTCCAGGTCGCGCTCGGCGGCGAGGTCCACCAGTTCCCGGGTGAGCATGCCGCCCAGTCCGACCCGGCGGTGTGTGGGGGCGGTCATCAGCCGGATATGACCGACATGCCGCATCCATCCGTGATGCATCATGTACAGACGTCCGACGCCGACGATGAGGTCGCCGTCGACGGCGACGATGGACAGCAACCGTGCGTTTTCCATCTCCTCCAGCCATCGGTGCAGCAAGTTCGGGTCCCGTATGTCGTGGCGCAGAAACAGCCGGTCTTCGTCGGACAGGCTGAGGAGGAACGCCCGCAGGGCTTCGAAATGGTCTCGTTTCAAGGGGCGCATGACGACGCTTCGTCCATCCCGCAAGGTGACAATTCTTTGACACAGGGTGGCTAGCATGGCGACACTCCCTTCGTCGGATATGGTTGCACGCCAGCGGGTCGTTCCAGCAGGTTCGGCGGAGAACCGATTGGAGCAAGCGAGTTGACCGAGTTACGGCTGGCCCACCGCGGCGGATGGAGTTCATGCTCCATCGTAAACCTACATCACGCAGCGCCGCGGAACAAGTTAAGCGGTAGATTATTAACCGGGTATGCCCCCGCGGCAGCGACCAACGGGCGACAGTTACACTGGACTCGACCCGCTTTTCAGTGCTTTCTCATTTGCCCACGCGGCATTCTTGGAGTATTTGTATAGTTAGAGCAGTTAATTGGTGACGGGGTTAATCAGTGCTCCGTCATCTCTCAACTCGGACTGATAGACGTGCCTCAGCAAGCCAGTTCGGAGATTCAACTGCGGGGTGGCTGCAATGCCCCGGGTGGGAGATCATTCCGAATTGCCGGCGGGTCCCCAGGCAGGCGCGAGGACCACCAGGAGGGCAGAACAGGACCGGTTACTGCGTTCCAGTCATTTATTCGCAGCCGCGGTTCGTGAAGTTTTGCACGAAGACATCCTGCGGCAACTCGTGCCTGTCCCGTTAACCAGTTCACAGTTCCATCTTCTCAAGCTCATGGCGTTGGACGGGCACCATCAGCTGCGCGATGTCGCCGATCTGCTGGGGGTCAGCCCGCCGGCCGCCACCAAGAACGTCGACAAGCTGGAACGGCTCGGGCTGGTCGTGCGCATGCCGTCCACCGGCGATCGGCGGGCGACCCGGCTGGACATCAGCCCCGCCGGTCGGCAGTTGGTCCAGCGCTTTGACGAGGTGAAAGTGTCGCGGCTGGCGCCGTTGATCGCGAACCTCGACGGGCAGGATGTCGAGCGGCTGTGCATCCAACTGGAACGATTCGCCCTGTCGCTCCTGCTCCGGCACCGGTCGAGAGAAGGAGGCTGCCTGCGGTGCTCCGCTCATTTTGAACCGGGGTGCCCGGTCGGACGGGCTCGCGGGGGCTGCCCGTACGTGCGCATCCGCGACGCTCGTGCCACGCAGCGCGAGGAACAGGTTTCACAGAGCGGTCACCTGCCAGTCGGCAACGGTCGCCCCGTTGCCCAACGGCTCGATGATGACCGGGACACGGGGAATGTGCGATGAAGTATTGGCGGAAACCACTGGACATCGATCAGGTCAAGGTCCCGCACGGCGAAGTGCGCATCATCGCGGATCGCTGCAAGGGGTGCGGGTTCTGCGTCGAGTATTGCCCCAAGGGCGTCCTGGAATTGTCCGAGGAGTTCAACCGGAAGGGCTACCACCCGCCGAGGGTGGTCAAGGTCGGGGAATGCGTCAACTGCAACCTTTGCGAAATGATCTGCCCCGACTTCGCCATCTTCAGCGTTGAACTGGGCAACGGGGACGAGGCCGCTACGGTCGCCTCCGCCGCCCCGGCCGGCGCCGCATTAAAGGAGGACGGCCATTGAAAGCGGACCCTGCAGGCGTGTTGACCGGCGCCCATTACCTCGACGGGGACTTCGCGTGTGGTGAAGGGGCGATGGCGGCCGGTTGCCGGTTCGTCGCCGGCTACCCCATTACCCCTTCCACCGAAGTCGTCGAACGCATCTCCCGGCGATTCCCCATGATGGGCGGGACCTTCATCCAGATGGAAGACGAGCTGGCGAGCATGGCGGCGGTGGTCGGCGCGTCGTGGACCGGCACCAAGTCCATGACCGTCACCAGCGGTCCCGGCTTCAGCCTCATGATGGAGAACATCGGGCTGGCGGCCATGATGGAAACGCCGTGCGTGGTGGTCGACGTGCAGCGCGGCGGGCCGTCCACCGGGCTACCCACCATGGTGGGGCAGGCGGACATGATGCAGGCGCGGTGGGGTTCGCACGGCGATTACGAGTTGATCGCGCTGTGTCCCCAGTCTCCGCAGGAGGCGTTCGATCTCATGATCGACGCCTTCAACCTGTCGGAACGCTACCGCGTCCCGGTCATGTTCATGATGGACGAATGCGTCGGGCACATGACCGAGAAGGTGGTGATCCCGGACGCGGCGGAGATCGACGTCGAGCCCCGCACGCTGACCGCCCGGCCGCCCGGGCAGTTCATGCCCTACGTGGTGAACGGGCGTGACATCCCCGAGTTCGCCCGGGCGGGCGACGGGTACCGGTTCCACACCACCGGGCTGACGCACGACCGACGGGGCTACCCCGTGATGAGCGCGGAGTGCCAGGAGGATTGCGTGCGGCGCCTCGTCGACAAGATCCGCACCCATGCCGACGAGATCGTCCGGTACGAGGAGGACGGGGTCGACGACGCCGATATCGTGCTGGTCACCTACGGGATCACCGCCCGCGTGGCACAGATGGCGATGGAGATCGCGCGGGAGCGGGGCTGCAAGGTCGGCATGCATCGGCTGGTCGTCGCGTGGCCGTTCCCCGAAAGGCGCATCCGCGAACTGGCCGATCGGGTCGCCGCGTTGGTGGTGCCGGAGGTGAACTACGGGCAAATGGTGCTGGAAGTGCAACGGTGTGCCGAGGGGCGTGCTCCGGCCATCCTCGTTCCGCACGGGGGCGGCGGGGTTCACGATCCGGAGGTGATCGTTGACGCAATCGTAGGGGCACTGAAATGACATCAACGGCGACACCCGCGTCAGACAAATCGATCACTCGTGAAGAGCATCCGGTATCGCCTTACCTGCGGATGGACCGGATCCCGCACATCTGGTGCCCGACCTGTGGCATCGGCACGGTGGTCAAGTGTTTCGCGTCGGCCCTGGAGGCCTCCAAGGTCGACTTGGACAAGGTGGCGATCGTGTCGGGCATCGGCTGCACCGGCCGGGTGGCCGGCTACATGAAGCTGGACGCCTTTCACACCACCCACGGCCGGGCGGTGCCGTTCGCCACCGGGTTGAAGCTGGGTCGTCCGGAGCTGCTGGTGACGGTGTTCTCGGGCGACGGTGACCTGGTGGGCATCGGCGGCAACCACTTCATTCACGCGGCCCGGCGGCGGATGGATCTGCTGGTGGTGCTCGTCAACAACTTCATCTACGGGATGACGGGCGGCCAGAACGCGCCGACGACGCCGTTGTCCGCGCGATCGTCCACCATGCCGTACGGCAACTTTGAACCGCCGTTCAACCTGCCGCACCTGGCCGCCAGTTGCGGCGCGACGTACGTGGCGCGGTGGACGTCGCTGCACATCCGGCGACTGACGCGGTCGTTCAAGGAAGCAATCAGCCGGAAGGGGTTCCGGTTCGTGGAGGTCATCGCGCCGTGCTCGACGCTGTACGCCCGGCTGAACAAGCTCGGCACCGGCTTCGACCTGATGCGGTTCTACCACGACAACGCCGAGATCGACCACGGGGCCGACCCCAAGGACGTGGGGATCGACTTCCAGGGCAAGATCGTCTGCGGCAAGTTCGTGGACGACGAGCAACCCACGTTCCTGGATCTGATGCACAGCCACTACGAGCACACGCTCGGTGATCGGTACGTGCCGCCGTCACCGCAGGGAGGATGGATCCATGACTAGAACCGAGATCCGCATCACCGGCTTCGGCGGTCAGGGCGTCGTGCTGTCGGGTTACATCATCGGCCGGGCGTGTGCCATTCACGCCGGCCTGCACGCGACCATGATCCAGAGCTTCGGCCCGGAGGCGCGGGGGTCGGCCTGCTCGGCCACCCTCGTGGTGTGTGACAAGCCGGTGCTCTATCCGTACATCCGGCGGCCGGACATCTTCGTGGTCATGTCGGCCGAGGGGTACGACAAGTACGCGGACGAATTGAAGGACGACGGCATCCTGGTCTACGAGAAGGACCTGATTCAGGCCGCGGTCAAGAAGGGACAGCCGTTGTTCGGCGTGCCCTCCACCCGCATCGCGGAAACGCTGGGCCGGACGATCGTCCAGAATATCGTGATGCTCGGCTTCGCGGCGGCGGTGACGAATCTTGTCACCCGCGAACAGTTCCGGGAGGCCGTGAAAAAGTCGGTGCCCGCCGGCACGGAAGACCTGAACCTGCGGGCGTTCGACGCCGGGTGCGGTTACTTCGATGAGGAGTATGGGGAGGCGAAGGTCCACACCGGGCACGAGCAGGCGGCACCCGCGTAGCGACGCGGCCCGCCGCCGGCCGACCGGTGACAGCAAGTTGGAGGCAGGGCGTGGTTGGTCAACCCGCACAACGGGGAGACGCGCTGGAGCCGCGAACGGACAAGCAGGCCCTGGTCATCGGCGGTGGCATCGCCGGGATCCAGGCGGCCCTTGACCTGGCGAATGCCCGTATCCGCGTGACCCTGGTGGAACAGTCGCCGTCGCTTGGTGGCCGGATGGCCCAGCTCGACAAGACTTTTCCCACCATGGACTGCTCGATATGAATCCTCGGGCCCAAGGCCATGGATGCCGGTCGGCATCCCCTGATCGAGGTCATATCGAACGCGGAAGTGATCGCGTGTGAAGGCGAGCCGGGCGAGTTCCGGGTCCGGGTCCGCCAGTACCCGCGCTTCGTGCGCGAGGACCGCTGCGTGGCCTGCGGCCTGTGCGTGGACGCCTGCCCGATGGTCGGTGGTAACGAGTTCGACGTCGGGCTCAAGGCCCGCAAGGCGATTTACCGACCGTTCCCGCAGTCGGTGCCGGCGACCTATGTCATTGACCCGGAGGCGTGCCTTAACCTCGAAGGACACCTCTCCGACAAGCAGCGGAAGCGGTTGGCCAAGGTGCAGAAGATCAAGGCCCGCAAGCGCAAGGACTACAAGGCCGGCGTGCTTGTGTGCGGCCACTGCATGGCGGCCTGCGACGTGGACGCGATCGACTTCGACATGCCGCCCGAGGACCGGGTGCTGGACGTGGGGGCCGTCCTGGTGGCGGTCGGGTTCCAGGAGTTCGACGCCCGCAAGCTGGCCAACTACGGCTACGGCCGGTTCCCCAACGTGATCACGAGCCTCGAGCTCGAACGCATGCTCAATGCGTCTGGGGTGACCCGCGGCCACGTGATCCGCCCGTCCGATCACACCACCCCGAAGCGCGTCGTGTTCATTCAGTGCGTGGGGGCCCGCGGGGAAGGGGGGCGGTCCTACTGCAGCCGGTTCTGCTGCATGAACGCGGTCAAGGACTCGATGCTCATCCGCCAGCACGACCCCCAGGTCGAAGACGTCACGATTCTCTACACCGACCTCCGCGCGTTTGGAAAAGGGTTCGACGACTTCGTCCAGCGATCCATGGACGAGCACAGCGCGGTTTACATGCGGGGGCGGCCCGCCAAGATCGACCACGTGCCGGAGGACGACTCGCTCGAGGTCTTCGTGGAGGACACCCTCGAACACGTGCAACGCCGCGTGCCGGCCGACCTGGTCGTGCTCTCGGTGGCGGCGGCCCCCAACGACGGGGCGGCCCAACTGGCCGAGATTCTCGGCATCGAAACCGATGCCTACGGCTTCATCGCCCGCCGCGACCCCGCCATCTCGGCGGTGGAAAGCACGCGGGACGGCGTGTTCGTCTGCGGCAGCGCGGTGGGACCGCAGGTGATTCCCGACTGCGTGGCCCAGGCGTCGGCGACGGCCGCCCGGGCCCAGCTCTACCTGACCGGCCATCGGGTCGAGGAAGAGGAGGGGCACGTCGAGCCGCTCGACCTGTCCGGGCCGCCGCGGGTCGGTGTCCTGGTGTGTCACTGTGGTGTCAACATCGCCGGCGTGCTGAAAATCGACGACCTGGTGAAGTCGGCGGCCGAGATTCCCGACGTGGTGGTGGCCACCGATCACCTGTTCGCCTGCTCCGGAACGGGGCAGGACGAGTTGGTGGAGCTGGTCAACGAGCACGCGCTCAACCGACTGGTGGTGGCCGCCTGCACCCCGCGCACGCATGAACCGATCTTCCGGCAGACCTGCACCCGGATCGGATTCAATCCCTACCTGCTGGAGATGGTCAACATTCGCGACCAGTGCTCCTGGGTCCACGCCCGCCAGCCGGAAGCGGCCCAGGAGAAGGCACGGGCCCTGATCCGGATGGGGGTGGCCCGGGCGCGCCATCTCGAACCGCTCCAGGAGGGGAAAGTGTCGGTGACGCGGGCGGCCCTCGTGATCGGGGGCGGCATCGGCGGCATTCAGGCGGCGACCGACCTGGCCGTGCAGGGCTTCCCCGTGACGCTCGTCGAGAAATCGGACCGGCTGGGCGGCCGCCTCGCCGCCCCGCATCTCAAACACCTCTATCCGAACATGCGGTCGGCCTGGGAGGTGCTGAACGAGAAGCTCAAGCGGCTGCAGGCCAGCGGGGCCCGGGTGCTGCTCAATACCGAAGTCGAGGGCATCCGTGGATTCGTGGGCAACTTCGAGGTCACGCTGCGCAGCTCCGACCCGGGCGAGGCCCCACCGGTCACGAGGGCCGACGGGGCGGACGGCGAGGTCGGGAGCAAGGCGTTGCCCGTCGGCGCGATCATCCTCGCCTTCGGGGCCTCGCTGCATGACCCGGCGGGCGAGTTCGGGTACGGCACCCTGCCGAACGTCTGGACCAGCGCCGAGCTGGAGCAGGCGTTCTTTGCCGGGCCGGAGAGTGACGGGTGGATGGCACCGATGGGGGCGGAGGGCCTCCAGCCCCGGAACGCGGCGTTCATCCTGTGCGTCGGCTCGCGGGACCCGGAGGGATTCACCGGCTGTTCGCGGTACTGCTGTCCGACCGCGATCAAGCAGGCCCTGACGCTTCGACGCCAGGGCGTCGACACCACGATCTTCTATCGCGACATCCGCACCGTCTCGACGGGGGCGGAGGAGATGTATCGCCAAGCCCGCGGCGAGGGCGTGCTCTTCGTGCGCATCCCGCCCGGCCGCAAGCCCGAGGTCATCGGCACCGAGCGGGCCGAGCGCCTGCGGTGCTTCGACGAGCTGCTGAACCGGGAGCTGGAAGTCCCCACCGACCTTGTGGTGTTGAGTGTCGGCATGCGCCCCCGCCAGCCGGAGACCGACCGGTTCCACGACATGCTCAAGGCGAGCGTCGGGCTCGACGGCTTCTTCCTCGAACGCCATCCGGAACTCGCCCCGGTGGAGACGGCGGTGGAGGGCGTTTTCCTGGCCGGCACCGTCCAGGGCCCCAAGGACATCGTGGACACGGTGGCCCAGGCGTCGGCCGCCGCGGCCAAGGCGTGCGTGTTGCTGGCCTACGACGAGGTCCGACTCGATCCGACGGTGGCGGTGGTGGACGCGACGAAGTGCCGGGCGTGCGGCACGTGCGTCGACATCTGCCAGTTCCAGGCACCGCGGCTTGTCGAGACGGCGACGGGCCAGCGTGCGGCGCAGATCAACGCGTCGCTGTGCAAGGGGTGCGGCACATGCACCAGCTGGTGTCCGTCCGGGGCGATCACGTCGAAGCACTTCACGGACCGGCAGGTGCACGCCATGATCGACGCCTTTTTCGAGGAGGAGGTGGCCGTGTGACGACCGGGTCAGCCGATTCCCAGACCCCGACGCCGGCGGAATGGAACCCGCGGCTCGTCGTCTTTGCGTGCAACTGGTGTTCGTACGCGGGGGCGGACACGGCCGGGGTGTCGCGTGTTCAGCACCAGCCGCACTTCCGCATGATCCGCGTGATGTGTTCCGGGCGCATCCAGCCCGGCTTCGTGCTGCGGGCGTTCGAGAAGGGGGCGGACGGAGTCCTCGTCTCGGGATGCCACTTCGGCGACTGCCATTACGTGTTCGGCAACGAGCGGGCGGTGGAGCAGTTTGAGAAGACGAAGAACGTGGTCGGACTGCTCGGGCTGGAGGACCAGCGGTTGCGACTCGAATGGATCAGCGCCGCGGAAGGGGTCCGGTTCGCGGAGGTGATCAACGAATTCACGGAGCAGGTGCGTCGGTTGGGACCGAGCCCGCTGTCGCAACGGGGTCGATCGGCAGCCGCGTCGGGAGGTCCCGCGTCCGGACACCCGACGCCGGCGGATGTTCAGGAGATGGAACCCGACGCGGCCCCAGTGGGGTAGCTTGTCGGGACTGCTCGTAACCAGGGAGCCAGAGCCGTGCCAGAACTTGCGGAAGCAGCCAAATCGACCCGTGCCTGGGCGTGTTACGACTGCGGCAAATGCACCGCCAGTTGTCCGATCGCGCGGGTCGGCGGCGCCTACAGCCCGCGCCGCCATGTGCTGGCCACCAACCTCGGACAGCAGGGCGAGCTCATCAACAACGGCTCGCTCTTCGCGTGCCTTACCTGTAGCCTGTGCGACCGGCGTTGTCCGGCCGAGGTGAGCTACACCGACCTTGTCCGCCACCTCCGCATGATCTCGCGCACAGAGG
Source organism: uncultured Phycisphaeraceae bacterium (assembly GCA_964495075.1). Classification (GTDB taxonomy): domain Bacteria; phylum Planctomycetota; class Phycisphaerae; order UBA1845; family UBA1845; genus JAFGJQ01. The sequence goes on along the minus strand of CAZBUJ010000042.1, from coordinate 12,147 downwards.
GCGTGGAGCCGGAATGCCCGCACGGCGGAGCCCTGCATTCCGTGATGCGGATGATGGCCACCGGCGGCACCCAGCAGAAACGCATGAGCTGGATGACGGAGGACCTCCGCACCGCGCCGGCCAGGGGGCAGGTGTTCTACTGGACCGGCTGCACGATGTACTACGATGCGTTTTTCCCCGATTTCCAGGTCAGCACGCTGGACGGTACGCGGGCGGCGGTGCGAGTGATGAACAAGGTGGGCGTCACCCCGGTGGTGTCGCCGGAGGAACGGTGCTGCGGTCACGACCTGCTCTGGAACGGGGATCGCAGGCACTTCGAGATGCTGGCCCGTCACAACGTGAAGCTGGTGGCCGACAGCGGGGCCGAACTGCTCGTCGTCTCCTGCGCGGAGTGCCTGCGCACGTGGAAAGTCGACTACGAGCCGTTTTTCGAGGGCACGCCGCCAAAGATCGTGCACATCACGGAGTACCTCGCGGACCGGCTGCCCGAACTGCGGTTCAGGCGGAATGGCGGCCGGCGGGTGACGTACCAGGACCCGTGCCGCCTCGGCCGGCACCTGGGCATCTATGATCCGCCCCGCGCGGTGCTGGCGGCGGTGCCCGGGCTCGAGCTGAGGGAGATGCCGCGGTCGGGGCCGGCGGCGCAGTGCTGCGCGGGGAGCACCTGGTCGAACTGTGATCGGTTTGCCAAGCAGATCCAGGTGGATCGGTTGCGGGAGGCGCGAGGGACGGAGGCCGAGGTGCTCGCCACCGCGTGCCCGAAGTGCCAGGTCCATTTCCGTTGTGCGATGAAGGACCCGGATCTCGGTGACGAGATCAAGTTGGAGATGCGCGACGTGGTCGAGTTCGTGGATGAGCTCTTGGAGGATCTGAACGACGTTTCGCCGAACGAGGATTGACAGCGGAAGTGAACGGTTCCCGTGGCGGACATCGCACGGGGACAGAAGGGGCAACCCAACATGATTGCCGAAGCGAAAACCGAGGAGCTTCGCATCGGTGTGTTTGTCTGCGATTGCGGATTGAACATCGCGGGGGCGGTCGACTGCGCGGCGGTGGCCGCGTACGCCGAGACGCTCCCGCATGTCATCTGCGCGATCCGTAACAAGTACACCTGCGCAGACCCGGGGCAGAACGAAATCAAGGACGCCATCCGGCAGCACCACCTCAACCGCGTGGTGGTCGCCTCGTGCACGCCGCGGCAGCACGAGCCGACGTTCCGCCAATGCGTGCGGGAGGCGGGGCTCAACCCGTACCTGATGGAGATGGCCAACCTGCGCGAGCATTGCTCGTGGGTGCATCCGGGCGACTGGGACGGCGCGACCGACAAGGCGAAGGACCTGGTCGCCAGCGCCGTGGCCCGGGCCTGCTTCCTGCAGCCGCAGGAGGAACTGAGCGTGCCGGTCACCCGGCAGGCCCTGGTCATCGGGGGCGGGGTCGCCGGCATCGAGGCCGCCCTGGAGCTGGCCGAGGCCGGGCACAAGGTCGTGCTCGTCGAGAAGGAACCGTCGATCGGTGGGATCATGGCTCAATTGGACAAGACCTACCCCACCATGGACTGTTCGATATGAATTCTCGGCCCCAAGGCCATTGATGCCGGTCGGCATCCGAATATCGAACTGCTCACCTACAGCGAAGTCGAAGAGGTTTCCGGCTACATCGGGAACTTCACGGTCAAGATTCGCAAGAAGGCCCGGTACGTCGACCTCGACGCCTGCAACGCGTGCGGGGAATGCGCCAAGGTCTGTCCCGTTACCCGGCCGGACGAGTACCAGATGGGGCTCTCCTCGCGCAAGGCGATCCACATCCCGTTCCCGCAGGCCGTCCCCTGCTCCTATATCCTCAACATGGACGATTGCCTGGGCAACAATCCGATCGCATGCGGCAAGTGTGCCGAGGTGTGCGATAAGCAGGCCATCAACTACGACGACAGCGACGAGATCATCCGGCGCGAGGTCGGGGCCATCATCGTCGCCATCGGGCTGGACGTGTACGACCCGACCGAGATGGACGAGTACGGGTACAGCCGCTTCGACAACGTTATCACGTCGATGGAGTTCGAGCGGTTGATCTGCGCCGGCGGGCCGACGGCGGGTCACTTCGTGCGGCCCGGCGATCACGAACGGCCTCGGCGGATCGGGTTCATCCAGTGCGTGGGCTCGCGCAACCCGAAGATCGGGCGGCCGTACTGCTCGAACATCTGCTGCATGAACACGATCAAGGACACGCTGCTGCTGGCCGACCACTACCCTGACGTGGAGAACGTCGTCTTCTACCAGGACATCCGCGCATTCGGAAAGTCATTCGAGGACATGTTCCAGCGGTCGAAGGAGGCGGGCACCCGCTACATCCGCGGCTTGCCCGGCGACGTGGTGGAGGACCCCGCCACGGGCAACCTGACGGTGACCGTCGAGAACACGACCTCGGGCCGGCTCGAGCGCCACGAACTGGACATGCTCGTGCTGTCGGTCGGCGTGCAGCCGCCGAAGGACCTGGCCAAGATCTCGGGCATGCTGACGCTGTCCAAGACGTCGGACGGGTTCTTCATGGAGTCGCACCCCAAGCTCAAGCCGGTGGACGCGCCGACCCGTGGCGTCTACTTCGCCGGGTTCTGCGAGGCGCCCAAGGACATCAAGGACTCCGTGTGCCAGGCGGGGGCGGCGGCCTCGCGGACCGGTGCCCTGCTGAACGCCGGGCTGATCCAGATCGAGGCGATCACCAGCCGCATCGATGCCGAGACCTGCATGAAGTGCGGGCTGTGTGCCGCCGTTTGTCCCTACGGTGCGATCACCTGGAAGAAAGGCGAGGTGGCGGTGGTGGTGGAAGCGGCGTGCGCGGGGTGCGGCGCGTGCGGGGCGACCTGCAAGTTCGGGGCGATCACCATGCGGCACTTCACCGACGAGCAGCTCATCGCCCAGGTGCGGGCGGTGCTGGCCGACCGTCCGGAAAACAAGGTCTTCGTGTTCGCCTGCAACTGGTGTTCCTACGCCGGCGGCGACATGGCGGGCATCTCCCGGATCCAGTACCCGTCGTCGAATCGCGTCGTTCGGACCATGTGCTCGGCCCGCGTGTCGGAGGAGATGGTGCTCGAAGCGTTCCGCTGCGGGGCGCCGGTGGTGCTCGTGTCGGGGTGTCATTATGCCGACTGCCACTACATCAACGCTAACCGGCAGACGGTCAAGCGGGTGCAGCAGCTCTGGGACAAGCTGGAGAAGGCCGGCGTGCGACCGGAGCGTCTGCAACTGGAGTGGATCAGCGCGGCGGAAGGGCAGAAGTTCGCCCGGGTCATGAAGCAGATGGACGAGCTGCGCAAGAAGGTGACGCTCGAGGAGATCGAGCAGACGCGCGAGGCGCTGAAGCCGAAGCCGAAGAAGGCGAAGAAGAAAGAGGAAGAAGCGGTCGCCGCGAGCTGAGCGTCGCCGCCGGGCACCAATCGCCCGGCGCAGCGCACCCGGGAGCCTGAACATGGCAACGACAACGGTGGAGACATTCCGGTGCATGATGTGCGGCCACGAGTACGCCGAGCCGGTGGCGAAGGGTGAGGACAAGGAGCGATCCTGCCCCAAGTGCCGGTCCAACAGCATTCGGCACCTCAAGAAGAAACGGCCGCCCAAGGAGTGATCGCCATGGCTGAGGGTGCCACCGACCAGCGCGGCGTGGTGCGGGTCAACTTCGACTTCCGGCGGGAACTGGCCGAGAAGATCGAAGGCAACCTGGCCAACTTCTGCTACCAGTGCGGGGCCTGCGTCGGCGACTGCCCGGCCGCGACCTACAGCGACGACTTCAACCCGCGGGAGATCATGCTCAAGGTGCTGTACGGGCTCGGCGACGAATTGGTGTCCGACGAGTCCGTGGTGTGGCAGTGCACCAACTGCTACAACTGCCACGAGCGGTGCCCGCAGGATGTCAAGCCGGTCGAGGTGATCATCTCGCTCAAGAACATGCTGGCCGACCAGGGCATCGTTCCCGGGGCGGTCGGCAAGGTCATCAGGGCCTTCGAGGAGACCGGGCGCACCACGCCGGTCAACAACGCAGTGGCGCGTCAGCGCGAGCGGTTCAATCTGCCGCCGCTGAAACCGGTGCCGGTGGACGAGATCCGGAAACTGATCGAACCGGCCACGGACGGGGGAGGTGCAACGTGAAGCGGTTCGCTTTCTTTCCCGGCTGCCTGATTCCGACGCGGCACCCGGCGATGGAGTTCGCCATCCGGCACACGATGCCGCGCCTGGGCATCGAGATCGTGGACCTCGATGGCGCCTCCTGCTGCCCGGACCCCATCTACTTCAAGTCGAAGGACAAGCTGTCGTGGCTGGCGGTGGCGGCCCGGAACCTGACTCTCGCCGAGGAGATGGGCCTGGACATCTGCACGAATTGCTCGGGGTGCACCGCGACGCTGTCCGAAACCTACCACCTGCTCAGGGACGAGACGCTGCGGGCGCGGGTGAACGAGCGGCTGGCCCGGATCGGCCGCCGGTACAAGGGCACGTCGCGGGTGCGGCATATCGCCACCGTGGTGCGGGACGAGGCCGGGTACGACGCGGTCCAGGCGTCGGTGGTGCGACCGCTGGAGGGCCTCAAGATCGCGATTCACTACGGCTGCCACCTGCTCAAGCCGAGCCGGATCATGCAGGTCGACGACCCCAACAACCCGACCGTGCTGGAGAAGCTCGTCCGCGCGTTGGGGGCGACGCCGGTGCGGCATCGCAACTGGTACCTCTGTTGTGGCAAGGCGTGTCAGACCGAGCAGATCCCAGCCAACATGATGCACGACCTGCTGTCCACCGTGAACGACGAGCACGCGGATCTGCTCTGCATGATCTGCCCGACCTGCTTCGGACAGTTTGACCACGGGCAGATGAAGGTGGCCAAGCGGTTCGGGGAGGACTTCCACACCGCCCCCGTCTACTACTTCCAGTTGCTGGCCTTCGCCCAGGGCGTGCCGTACGACGAGTTGGGCTTTGAGCGCCAGCGCTTCAAGCCGGAGTGCCTTCGCGATTTCGAGCCGGCCACCGCCGGCGTCGCGCCAAGCGAGTAGCGACATCAGGCAACCCGCAGTCGGGGAACGAGGACGGAGGCCGCCGCATCGCCCGTGAAGCGACGGGGCGGCGCTGCCGCCCACCCGCGTCTTCGCTGACGGATCGCATTCCATCTTGGCGGGCTCGCGCTCGTGCCCGCGCGTTGTGCCCCCTACGGCGCGAGTTGTTCCTGGAACTGTGCCATGTCGGACAGGTCCACGTCGCCGTCGTCGTCCAGATCCGCGTCCACGCCGGCCGGACACGAGGGAGCCGGCGGGGCGGACGGCCCGCTGATGCATCGGGCGAAGACCGCGTAATCACCGAGGTCGATCACGCAATCCGCGTTCAGGTCGGCCGCGTCATGATCGAGCCGCACGGCGCACAGATCGACGATCACGTATTCCGCGGATTCGAGATCGCCGTTACCGTCGGTGGATGCCGGTACCTGGTGGGTGTGCCACAACGCGGCACCATCGCTCGTCCCGTAGGGGCCGAGCGCCAGGCGCACCGTCTCCGGCACTTCGCCGAACTCGCCGAGGAGGTCGAGGGTGCCCTCCAGGTACCCGCTGCCGCCGCCGGTGGCCGACTGCGCCGCGCCGTCCTGGTCGAACCAGCCCGACCAGCCGTTGTCGTTCTCATTGCCGAGGTACGCGTCCCAGCCGGCGACCTGGCCGGCCTTGGCCCAGGGGGCCGGCTGCATCGCGCCGGGTGTCCGCGCGACGAAGATGAAGTGGTCCGCCCCGTCACCGGCGTCCTCCGACGCCACGTAGAGCGTGGTGCCGACCAGGCCGGCGTACAAGTGCAGCCCGTTGTTGGTGGCCACCTCGGTGGCGGGGGCGTCCAGAACGCCATCCATCACCCACTCGTGACCCGGCGGCTCGCCCCCGGATACCGGGAAATGCCAGTCCGCCCCGTCGTTGTTGTCCCACGTGCCCGCCCCGTCGTGGAAAACGAGGTCAAGCTGCGTGGCGTAGGACGGCACGGGCACCATCACGTCCCATGTTTCCGTCGCCTCGTGCCAGGCCATCGCCGGGTCCGGCGCGATCACCGGGTTCCAGCCGTTGAAACCATGGTGAAGGTAGACCGGGGACGCGCCGGCCAGCGGTCGGCCCGCCGGGTCGTAGCGGATCAGCACGGATTCGCCGGCCACCGCCGGATCGGGCTCGATGATCACGACGTCGTCGCCGCCCCCGCTCGACGTGGCGCCGACGTAGACGTGTTGAATGTCGGAGCGTGACACGTTCCCGGCCAAGTCCACCGCCTCGACGTAGTAGTCGATCAGGACGTTGTCCTGCCCGGTGATCATCGCCGCGAAGCGAAGGGCGCGACAGGTCGGTTCCAGTACGCCGCCCTGCGGCGGAACGTCCGAACTCGTCATCGCTTCGCTGTTCCACGGGCCGACCTCCGCTCCGCCGGCATACGTCTCGTTCTGGGTGGACGACAACGGGTTGACCCCGTCGTGATCCGCCCGCCATTTCAAGAGCACCGTGTCGAGCCCGCTGACGTCGTCGACGTAGGTCCACACCTCGAAGTCCGACGGCGTCGGGCTCGGCCCCCACTCGTGGCCGCCCGGGTTGTACGGCTCGCGCTGGGGCAGGAAGATCGTGGGCCCCACCGTGTCCGGACCACCGCCCAGCACGAGAACGGCGAACGCCACCGCCTGGTTGCAGCCACGCGTCACGTTGCTGTCCCAGATCTCCGTGCCGTCCCAGTACCAGTAGTCGCTGGCCTCGGAGACAAGCAGCCAGTGCCACGCCTTCTCCGTGTCACTGCCCGTGCCGTCCAGGACGTTCTGCAAGTCGGCGGCGGGGGCGATGGCCTCCGCGGTGAACACGCGGTTTTTGGCCGCCGTCAGAACGGCCCAACTGTTACGGTCCGGGCTCCAGCCCGAGCCGTCCGGGTCGGCCAGCCATTTCTTGAACTCCGGGTCGCCCGCGTCGGCGCCGGCCCAGGAACCGTTCTCGACGTGAATCACGTCGCCCGCCGCCACCGGGAACCGGGCGAGGTAGTCGTCGATGGTGGACACGTCGTAGTCCGGGTCGCCCGACACCCAGGCCACCATGTTCTGGAAGTTGAGGTGGTAGTACGACTCCGAACCACCGCCGTAGTTGTCCCCGTCGTGATGAAGCACGACGAACATCGGATGATCCGGGTCGGTGTTGTACTCGATGTACTGGTCCATCACCTGGTCGTACAGGAACGCGCCGTAACCGCCGCGACCGTCCTCGTTGCCCTCGTACCGTGCGGCCGGCACGGCGATAATCCGCGTGACGGCCCCGGACGTCGGGTCGACATGCTGGGCGTAGTGCGGTTGATAGCTGAACGGTACGCTCACCGGGCTGGGGGCCCACAGGTCGTGCAACTGCACCCACGCGCCGCTCGTGGCCGCGGGATCGGGGTTGATCTGATCGGCCGGGTTGGGCGCGAACAGACCCGACTCGGTGGTGTGGGGGTAGTTTGTGCAGGCGCGGTCGAAGTGGATGTTGTCGACCAGCACCCATTCGATGCCTTCGGCCACCAGGGCGGGGATGATCCGGGTGGCGAACGCCGTCTCCGGCGGGAACATACCCATCGAGTAATCGGGGCCCGCCGTCCACGTCTGCCGGTAGACGTGCTTGTGCAGTCGGATCTGCATCCGCATGTCCGCCTCGTCGAGCAACGGTAGGAGCGGGTGGTGATATCCCAACGCCACCATGTCCAATCGCGGGTGTCCCAACGCGGTGGTCAGGGCGATGCCCTGGTTGTAGCCTTGAGGCCAGTTGCTCCACATCCCGCCGCCAACGCCCGCTGCCTCCAGTGCGTTGAGGTTTTCGATGAGCGATCCGCTGAAGCTCACCTGGGCGCCGAGATGAGCGAGCCCGGCACCGGCGGTGACCGCGTCGGTGGGCCAGGCGGTGTAAGGGCCGTAACGCTGGTTGTGCACGTCCACCACGCTGAATGAGAACCGCGCCTGGGCATCGACCTCGACCGGCGACTCGTACGGGTAGTAGATCGGCTGGTGCATGTGCCAGAGGAACCCGATGTGGATCGGTTCGTACTGGGCGGCCGCCGGCGCCACGAGCCCGCCCATCGCCGCGGCGAGCGCCACCCGAACGGTCAGTCTTGGCAAACTGGGCAATGGCGAGACGCCGTTCCATGCGGTCCGAGCACGCCGTGCTGGTTCCGATTCGCTCATGTGGTTGTCTCCACCGCCACGGGGGCGGCGCGGTGTGCGTCGTTGCCGGTGCCAATGCCAACGCGTTGTGAAGCCAGGCTTGATGCCCGCATCCGACGCCATAATGTTTCAGCCTATGAAGTTGCGAAGATGCGTTCAAGAGCGGATCGCTCGCGGACCATCGGCGCGACGCGGAAGAGCCGATAACTGGCGATGTCGTACCGGCGGCTGTCGCCAGGGCGGAAATGCGATTCCCGCCGCTCGTGTTTTGACAGGGCGTAACGGTTGCAAAATCGGACCTGCAGCGGCTAAGATAGGGTGAGTGGAGGGACTGCCCTAAGCTGGGATGCGGAAGGTCCCTGGTTGACCGAAACCGTTCACGGGCACTGATTCCTGGAGAGAGAGAAACAGCATAGCGGCGGCCGCGGCGGTTGCGCCGAGGTCGTGTAGTGCGCGTAGGCCGCCCGACGCGTGATGGCGTGCGGGCGCGGATACCGTATTTCGGTCGGGCTGGAAAGAGACGAAGGTCCGTCGCGGCGAATGCGCGTTCGTCAGTCGCGCGGCTGCGGTGAGTTAGGAACGGCTTTTTGGGGAACCCAGACTCTCACACACAACATCAAGAGTAGGAGGACGAAGGAATGAAGAAACTGGTTGCATTGGCCATTGTCGGGCTACTGGTCGCCCCGGCGATGGCCCAGCAGACGTACATGGATGCGGTTGGTGACCTGAACGACGGCACCATGGGCGGTGTCGACTTCACCGCCTTCACCCACCTCGACATCGCCGAGCTGACCATCAGCAACACGCTGAGCGATATCAGTTTCGCGATTACGCTGGACGGTGACATCCTGGCGACCGATTGGGGCAAGTACATGATCATCATCGACTCGATCCCGGGTGGCGACCCCGACGGCAACGGCTGGGCTCGCCCCATCGGGATGGCCGCCGGTGCGGACTACTGGATCGGCTCGTGGGTCGACAGTGGCAACGGCGCCGAGACCTATCACTATGACCAGGGCGGGGAAGCGTGGGTCCGTGACCACGCCACGTGGGATCCGCCCTCGGACATCTTTGTCGAGAGCGTCGAGCAGTTCACGGTCACGTTGACCACGACGCTCGACTCGCTGGGCCTGTCGGTCGGTGACACGTTCGATTTCGATCTGTTCAGCAGTGGTGGCGGTGGCAGCGATGGTGCCATCGATTCGCTCGGCAACCCCGACGTGCAGGTTATGGAATGGGACGAGTACTCGGAGGCGTACTTGCCTTCGTTGTCCTACACCGTCGTGCCGGAGCCGGTTTCGGTGGCCCTCCTGGCCCTCGGCGGTCTGGCACTGATTCGCCGTCGCTAGACGAGCGTACCGCGAGCCCCGATGGGCTCGTCACGGGTTTGACACAAAACGGGCGAGCTGTTCCATGGAGCGGCTCGCCCGGTCTTTCTGCGCGAGTGGCCCCGTGGCGTCGGCTACCGCCCGAGCACCGTGCCGGAGTGCGGCGGCAGGGTCACGCTCTCGCTCACGTCGGTCAGAGTGGCATTCCCCGCGCGATCCGCATCGGCGAACACCATCCACGAGCCAGGGGGAAGCGTGAACGACCGGTCGGTCGTATCGCCGTTCAAGAGCACGAGCGCGGTGTCCAAGGATTCGCCGGGCAGTCCGCGGCCGTCCAGCGTGTAGGCGATGAACCGCGGTCCCGACGTATTGTCCAGGAATCGCAAGCGTTTCTCGACCTCGTGGCGGGTGCGCAGCCGAAACATCGGGTGATGCGTCCGCAGGGCGATAAGTCCCTTGTAGTAGTCGAACACGTCGCGGTTGTCGCGCTTCAGTGACCAGTCGATCTGGTTGACCGAATCCGGCGCGTCGTAGCTGTTGTGATTGCCGCCCTTGGTGCGGCAGAGTTCCTGGCCGGCATGCAGGAACGCCATGCCTTGGGACGTGAGCACCAGCAAGCCGGCGAACCGCTGCATCCGTTTTTGGACGGCGAGCGGCGCATCCGGCGCCGCCTGCCGGATCTTGTCCCACAGGGTGAGGTTGTCGTGGGCGGCACAGTAGGTCACCACGTCGGTGGGGGCGGTCGCCCAGTCGTGAATGGCTCCGGAGATGCCCTGCCGGACGTGGTCGTGCCGGTCGCCGTTCTGGATGAACCCGGGTGCCCCGCCGTCCCGATCGCCCTTGATGGTATCCCGGAAATGGTCGTTGAACGCGGCGATCCCGCTGCCGCGGAGGGCTTGCTTGTCGGTCACTCGCGCGATGCCCGATTCCCCGCCGGTCCACGGCTCGCCGTACAGCAGGACGGACGGGTTGATCTGGCGCAGTTCCCGTCGCGCCTCGGCCAGCGTTTCGAGATCGGTCAGCCCGAGCAGGTCGAACCGGAACCCGTCCACGCCGTACTCCTGCACCCAGTAGGCCAGCGAGTCGACGATGAACTTGCGGACCATGGGGTACTCGCTCTGGAACTCGTTGCCGCACCCGGAACCGTTCCAGTATGACCCGTCCGGGCGGCGGCGGAAGTAGTATCCCGGCACGGTGCGTTTGAACGACGAGTACCTGTTGGAAGCGTGGTTGTACGCCACGTCGAGCACGACGCCGATGCCGTGATCGTGGCAGGCCTTTACAAGTTGTTTGAGTTCGCGGATCCGGGCGTCGCCCCTTGGGGTCGTCGCATACATCCCTTCCGGCGTGTTGAAGAAGACGGTCATGTAGCCCCAGTTGAACCGGTCGGCCGATTCGTCGTTCTCGAAGTCCTGGACCGGCAGCAGGTGCACGTGCGTGACACCCAGTTCCACGAGGTGATCCAGGCCGGTGCGGATGGACGGGTCACCGGGGAGCCGCGTGCCGGTCTCGGCGAGCCCGAGGTACTTGCCCTTGTGTCTCGCGCCCGAGTTTGCCGCGGACGTCATGTCCCGGATGTGCAGTTCATAGACGACCGCGTCGACCGGCGAGGCGAGGTGGACGTACCCCGTCGGATCGAACCCTGGCGGGTTGGTCCTGCCCGGGTCGATGATCAGCGAACGGTCGGCCAGCCCTTGGGCGCAGGTGGCGTAGATGTCGGGCATGTCCCGCCCGGCGTCGAGGCCGGGTCCGGCGAGTCGGTAGGCATAGAACCGGCCGGCCAGATCGTGCGGCACGGTCCCGGTCCAAACGCCGTGCACATTGCGGGTCAGCGGATGCCGGTTCTGTGTTCCGCCGTTCAGGGCATCGGCGACGAGAACCTCCACTCGTTCGGCGGTTGGCGCGAAGACGCCGAACGTGGTGCCGGTCGGAGCGTAGAAAGCTCCCAGTCGGGCGGTGGAATCGCGGAACGGGTCGCCCGCCAGCGCGCGGCCGAGCTGCACGATGAGGGGCGGGTACTGCGGAACGGTGATGCGGTACTTCCCGCCGACGAGGGCGAGCGGCTGGCGGGTCTTCATGACGAACACGCGGGCCCGTTGGTGGTCGGAGCGATCCGCGGGGGTCGGGCCGTCGGTGAGGATGACTTCGCCGGCGTCGTCCCGCAGCGAGACGCCGTCCAGGGCGGAGACCGGCAGGGCGTTCGTGAATCGGACGGTGATGGTTCGCGGGCCGTCCAAGGTGGCGCCCACGAGCTTCGGGCTCGCGTCGGGCGGTGCCGTGAACACGCCGTTGCTGCCCTGGAGGAGGAACACCTCGTTGCCCATGGATGGATCCCAGAACCGATCGCCCCCGTCCTTGAACCGCCAGTCGCTCCGGCGGCGCGGCAGGAGTCCGATGCGGTGCTCAGGATCGCCGTAGCGGCTGGTGTCGAGCTGAAAGATCGCGCCGTAGGCATCGCGGCCGACGGCGAACACTTCCTGTTGCGCCGGCGTTCGCGCGAGTTGTTCGTCCCAGGTCCACAGGCCGGCGGTCATGTAGTTACCGTCATAGCGGTGGTAGTGGATGGTCAGCAGATTCGCACGGTCGTTGAGTGTGCGCTGGTGCCAGTCCTGGAGGGCCGCGACGGCCCGGGCCCGACCGTCGCTAATCCAGA
>CAZBUJ010000041.1:0-49962 GCA_964495075.1 uncultured Phycisphaeraceae bacterium | reverse complement strand
GTCCGGCTGGCAGTCCACACTGCACTCGTCCGGGAAGCCCCAGGTGCCGGCCGTGTCGTCCGTGCAGTAGCCCGGCGGCACGCCATCAACCGGCGGCACATCGCACTCGTCCGGAATGCCGTCCTCGTTGCAATCGCCACCCAGAGCTTCCGCCGAGATCGCGAATTCGCCAATTGCGAAGTCGGTACTCGACGTGCACACGAGCTCGATCGTCGCACTCGCCAGATCGGTTCCATAGAAGCCGCAGTAGGCCGCACCGCTGGAGCCGTCAGCGTCGTAGGACGCCGTGACCCCATCTACGGTCGCCTCGAACGGCTGCACGGTGAACGGATTCGGCTCGACGTAGTAGTAGAACGCCGTGGCGAAGTCCGGCATCGTGATGTTCACCGCGGTCGCACCATTGGTGTAGTACACGTCACCGGCGTAGCCATGGCTCCACGAGAGCCAGCCGCTTCCGATCACTCGGTGGTTCATGTTGCGGTCGAATGTGATCACCCCACCGAGCGGAGTGTCGACCGTGGTGACGTCCTGGAACGTCGGCCGCGGATCCAGCTCGAACGGCGTCATCTCCAGATCGCCCAGCGTGGGCGGAGGCGCCGCGCTGCCCGGCGAAGTGTCATATTCGACGCCGCGCAGGCCGCCTTCGAACTCCAGCCCGAGCTGGCAGTTGTCGGGGATGCCGTCACCCTGGCAGTCGGCGTACTGACCGCAAGGACGTTCCGGATCATCCGGCGGGTAGTAGAGTTCGCAGTCGCCCAGGCAGTCCGGGCAGACGCCGTCGATCGGCGCGGTCGGGCAGATGTCGCAGCCGTCGATGATGCCGTTCAGGTTGCAGTCTTCCTGGCACTCATCCGGCACGCCATTGCCGTCCCGGTCCTCACTCGCCCCGCTGGCGATGTCGCAATCGTCCGGAATCAAGTTCTCGTTGCAGTCATTATCCACGAGCTGGCAGCCGTCCGGCACGCCATCGTCCTGGCAGTCCAGACACCAGTAGTGCTCCTCGAACGGCAGTTCGAGGTCGCAGTCCCGGATGTCGCACAGGTCGGGGACCCCGTTCCCTTCGCAGTCGGCGCAGTCCGGATCGTCCGGCGGACAGTCGCGGATATCGCATTCGTCCGCGATCCCGTTCGGCTGGCAGTCCGGCTCGCACTCATCCGGCACGAGGTCGGCCTGGCAGTCCACACTACAGGTTTCGGGGAAGCCCCAGGTGCCGGCCGTCTCGTCGGTACAGTAGCCCGGCGGCTCGCCGTCAACCGGTGGTACGTCGCACTCGTCCGGGATACCATTCGGCTGGCAGTCAGCCGCGCCCCCGCATTCCAACGCGAGCATGACGTATTCGACACCCACCTCCGGGTTGGACCAGGTGTCTTGCGACGGGCCGAAGAAGAACCAACAGTTGTCCTCACCCTGCTGGATCGCTCCACCGCCCGAGGACGCGGTCGCCTGCTGGACGCCGCCGGTCGTCTCCCATGCGTAGATGCCGTAACCCGGGTTGTAGAGCGCACCGTCGGCCAGGCCGTCGAAGATACCCCCTGCGTCCGCGGACAGAGACGCGTAATTCAAGTTTGGCCCCATCGCGAAGCCGAGGGAAATGATATACGCCTGGTTGTTTCGCCAGTCACTGAAGATGAGCCCCGTGTCCGGGAACTCCGTCATGTAGTCGACCAGGGCGGCCTCCCACGCGAAGGTGCCGCCGTACGCCGAGTGGTTGACGACAACATGGGTCCAACCACCTTCAGCCAGCAGCGTTTCGAACTGGCCGCTGAACACGTCCGAGACCTCCGTGTAGTCCCAGCCCAGAGTGTTCAGGGCTTCCCTGTAAATCAGGGTCGTACCTCCAATCTCGTAATCATGGTAGAAGAGGACGTTCGGCTCGGCCCGGGCGCCCTCCGACTCGCCGAGCTGGCAGTCGTCCGGGATGCCGTCACCCTGGCAGTCCGCGAACTGACCGCAACCCGAGCCCGGTCCCGGCGGATACCAGATGGCACAATCGCCCATGCATTCCTGGCAGCCGAGCTCCGGATCCGGCGTGATCGGGCAGATGTCACACCCGTCGAGAATGCCGTTCTCGTTGCAGTCCTCCTGGCACTCGTCGGGCACGCCATCACCGTCCACGTCGGCACTGGTGCCGTCGCGGATGTCGCAACTGTCCGGAACACCGTTCGGCTGGCAGTCGTCCTCCTCGCCAGTCGCGATCTCGCATTCGTCCGGACGACCGTCGCCGTCACAATCATCCACGTCACATTCCGTGCCGTCACCGAGGTACAGGCCACCCTGTGCCTCACAGTCGTCCTCACCCGTGATCTCGCAGCCCGTGGAGGTGCAGCACGCCCCGACGAACTGGTAGACCTTCAGCACGTAGTCGCCGCAGCCGCTGTAGCCCTCGACGGTGACGTACCATACGCCGGGCGTCAGCGTGACCACGGCAAACGACTGGAGGCCGCACTCGGGCGAGTCATCCTGGCTGATGATGTCAGTCGCACAGCAGTCGCTGCCGACGGCCATCCAGGTGTCGTAGCTCGAATCACACAGGTCGACCGCCCACTGATCGCCGAATCCGGTGTCCGGAATGGTGACCGAGTAGACGACGTCCTCCGTCGTCCGCACGGCGCAGTCGTCGCCCTCGCCGCAAGTGGTTCCACTCCACTCGCCGGGGGCGGTGACGTAGTAGTCCGAGCAGAGGCACGGGTTCGGATCGCACGGCACGTCGTCGCCGACGTACGCGCCATCGCGCTCGTCACACTCGACGGGCGAGATGAACTCGCATACGTCCTCGAAGCAGCAGGCACCGACGATCGTGCCGCACTCCGGCTCCAACTCGCCGCAGTCGCTCACGTCCCATCGGTACCACGGACCCGAGGCGAGGCACTCAACCACGTCCACGTCGTCCTCGCAGATCCCGGTGGCCTCGTCGCAGCAGGCCCCGAGGGCGGCGATGTTGATGCCGAACTCGCCGATCGCGAAGTCGGTCACGCCGTCATCGGTGCTGATGTCGATCTCGGCCAACCCGGTCCCGCACCATCCGACGTACACCGCGCCGGCCGAGCCGTCGGAGTCGAACGACCCCGAGGAGGCCTCGCCACCGCTGCCGTCACGGGCAACGGAGGTAAACGCGATGACGGTGAACGGGTTGGGTTCCACGTAGAAATAGAACGCGTTGGTCCCGCCGGGCATGCCGATGGTGACCGACGTGTCTCCGTTGGTGTAATACACGTCGCCCGTGTAATCGTGGCTCCACGACACCCACCCACTGCCGATCCGACGGTGGCTCAGCGGCCTGCTGAACGTGATCTCGTCGACGATCGGCGTCGGCACGGCGGTCACGTCCTGGAGGGTCGGACGGGCGTCCGTCCCGAAGGCGACCATGTCGAAGTCGCAGAGCGTTCCCGGAGGCGCGCTGGAACCCGGCGACCCGTCATAGGTCAGATCCCCGCCGCTGACCGCGGGATGGGGTGGGACCTCGATGAATCCCGGATGCTCCAACACGTCGCCGGTGTTGCTGTTGACGTCGGATATGTCATCCTTCAGCAATGCGACGTTGCCCTGGGCCGGCGGTTCGGTGCCAGCGGACGCTGCGCCAGCGTTCGCGTTTCCGATCTGGCCCTCCTCGCTCGACGAGCCCCCAGCCGCCGGAGCCAACTCGGCATTGGTGGGAGTCTCATCCCGCAGTGTTAACGTGGGGTCTGTTCTCTCGCGTTCTGGAGCCGGATCCGTGTTACCCGGTCCTTGCGAAACAACAGACCCCACTGAAGCAGGCTTGACGGCTGTCGTTGTTTCCCTTCCAAACGATGGCTCATCACCAGCCATCGAGGTTGCGACCAGCAGGCACGCGCATAAGAGCACGGCTGCTGAGGCCATTGCCCATTTCTTGCAAGCCATGGTCATACCTCCCCTTCTAGAAAAAGAGTGCCACTATCACGAGAGCCGTTCCTAACGACCCGCGTGCTCGTGCCGCACATGCCGCGTGCGAACGAGTCATTCCCGTTCATTAGCTCCTTCGTCCTCCAGCCAGAACGGCGCGTGTGAGGCGCAGACGCCCCTCGACGTCACGGTTGCGACGCGGAAGGGCGTCAACATGACCGGCAAAATTATCGACCCGTGGCACGGTCGGTTTTCCCCTGTCGTCCTGAATATGCCTCGTGCACCGTCGGGTCTCGCTGGCTCGCTGCTGCCGGAACGGCAAGCCGTACCCATGCGCTCCACCTGATAAAAAAGGGCCGTTCCTGCGCATTGCCGGCATGCGCAGCAACATTAGCCCTCTCTGCCCGTTCCCCACCCTTCTTGTTCTCCACGCCGCCGTGTCCAGTTCGCCGCGTTCAACGGCTGCCCCTCTCCCGCGCACTCCATCGACGCGGCCGCGCCCGAAAGAGTCGCTTTACCCTCCGTCGCGGACCCCTCCGGTTCCCCTCCGTGCCAAACCCCTCGTCGTCCGACCGGTGCCGCGATTCGCGGCGCGCTTGTCGCCTTCCACCACCTCCCGCTGTACGAATGCACCCCAAGCGTGCGGGGGCGGCAACCCCGTCACAACATCCCAGACTGTAGCTCTGATTGGCTGCCTTACAGGCCCTCCAGCCTGCAGTCGCCCCCTCTCCCCTCGGGGGATTCGCCCCATCCCCTCACGCCCCCGACGTATCGGCGACCGCTACCTACGGCCGCACACTCATCCGGTGCGATCAGGAGGCTCCATTACAAAAGATGCTGTTTCAGCAGGAGTTGCTGAGCCACCTGGTACTTCGCCCGACCCAAAGTCCGTACCCGCCGGCGACCTGACCGCTCGTGACATGTACCTCCGCCACCTGCTGGTCGACCGGCTGTTTGCGATCCCATACTGATAAATGTGGCCCTCAGCCTCGTTACTATGTCGTGACAAGGCGCATATAACATACAACAAGAGCCGGCATTGGGCAACAGTGCGGCCGCATTTTTTGAGACCAAACGGACGAGTGTTTTGACCAGTTAGTGCCTTCGCGTGGCACGAACAACCTACCCGGATATCAAAGCGACCGGGCGGGCAGCGTTTTCCTCTAGGCTCTCACTTCATCGCGTCTCGGCCTTTCCTACTTTACAGATCCACGGCCATAGTCTGACTACCTACTTCCCAATCGTGAACGACAGCGGTTTGGCCGACGCATGTCAGTGTTGCTGTGAGCAGGCGACCCAGATCGGCGCGCCGGAGGACGCCATAAACCCGCACTTGGCACGACCGGAATCGGAGGGTCAGTCCTGCCGCCCGTCCACGATGGTCGCCCGTTCGACGCGCGTCGCAGTGAAGACGCTGTGCACATTTGAAGGGAGCGGTTTCGTCAGCCCCGGTGACTGGGGGGGTCGGCCACCGAGGCGGGGCAGGTGCGACTTTAAAATGAATCGGCAAAATCGATGGATTTACGGATAAATCGAGCCCAAAAGATGTTCGATATAAACGCCTGTCCGAGACGGGCAGCCCTTTTCAGTGGGGGTTACCATGCCGACTGTCCACCGGCTGTTGGGGGAGCCGCGCCGGATCAATGGAATGTGCGTCGTGACCTGACGGGCTTCACGGGCGGGCAAGCCGGAGGGCCGCTGACTTGGGTCTCAGGCGGTCCTGTCATCGATTGTCACCGCCCCCGGGCGGCGGTGTTTGCGTTTCGGAGTCATCGGCATGGAACTGCGATCCAAACTGCTCATTTCGAAGCTGTGCCTAGCGATTCTGCCCGCCGCGGCCATCGCGGGGGCGGTCCTCTGGCAGTCCACGAACGCTTTCCGGAAAAGTGCCGAGCTGTCCGAGGCAGGCTTCCGGGAGAACAGCCAAGCGGCCCGTGAAGCCCTCATTCAAGCAGGATTGACGGACCTGAGGCACCTGGCCGAAAACGTGTACTCCCTGTGTCATGCCCAGCAGGAACTGCTGCAGGAGAAGGTCAGGTACGACTTGAACGTCGCCCGCGAGATCCTGCGGAAGCATGGTGAGCCGGCGTTCAATGCAATCGACACGGTGAGCTGGAACGCAGTGAACCAGTACACCAAGGCTCTGACCGAGTACATGCTCCCCAAGATGGAGATCGACGGCGTCTGGCTCGGCCAGAACCGGGACCCCGGCACGGAGTCACTCGTCGTCGACGAGGTGAAGAGCCTGATCGGAGGCACGTGCACGATCTTCCAGCGGATGAATGCGGACGGCGACATGCTTCGGGTGGCCACGAACGTGATCGCGTCGTCGGGTGATCGTGCCATCGGCACCTTCATCCCGGCGGTCAATCCGGACGGGACGCCGAATCCCGTCGTGTCCACCTTGCTGAAGGGCGAGACGTTCTACGGCCGGGCGTATGTCGTGAACGCATGGTACATCACGGCGTACGAGCCAATCCGAAACACGGCTAACGAAGTGGTCGGTGCGCTGTACGTGGGTGTGAAAGAGGAAAAGACCCACACGCTCCGTAAGGCGATCATGGATGTGAAGGTCGGGAAGACGGGCTACATTTACGTCCTCAACGCGAAAGGGAGCACCCGCGGACACTATGTCGTCTCCAAGGACGGCAAGCGTGACGGAGAGGACATCTGGGGCGTGAAAGACGCGAATGGCCAGTTCTGCATTCAGGACATCTGCCAGAAGGCCCTCGAGCTGAAACCGGGGGAGGTTAGCCAGTATACGTATTTCTGGAAAAACGCCAGCGATCCTGCCCCTCGCGAGAAAGTGGCCATGCTCGCCTACTTTGAGCCGTGGGACTGGGTGATCGGGGTGAGCGTTCCACTGGACGAGTTCTATGACGTCGTCAACGACATGGAGACCCGCGCGGAGGAGACGCTGGCGTCGGCCCGGCAGGCGCAAGCCGCCGCGACGTCCCACGTGGTGTGGTGGTGCATTGTTCTGGGCGCCATCACCCTGGTGGTCTGCACGGCGGTCGCGCTCTTTGTGACGCGCGGCATCACCAAGCCGATCGGCCGGATCATCCGTGGGCTCGACGACGGTGCCGATCAGGTCAGCTCGGCGTCGGCCCAGGTTGCCTCGGCCTCGCAACAACTGGCGGCGGGGGCGAGCGACCAGGCGTCATCGCTGGAGGAGACGTCCAGCGCGCTCGAGCAGATGGCGGCCATGACCCGTACGAATGCCGAGCACGCCCGGGCGGCCAACAACCTGAGCGACCAGGCGAAGGCGGCGGCTCAGGGCGGCGACCGGACGATGGAGCAGCTCAACATCGCCATGGCCGGGATCAACGTATCGTCGAATCAGATCAGCAAGATCATCAAGGTGATCGAGGAGATTGCGTTCCAGACGAACCTGCTGGCCCTCAACGCGGCTGTCGAGGCCGCCCGCGCCGGTGAGCACGGCAAAGGGTTCGCGGTGGTCGCGGACGAGGTACGGAACCTGGCGCAACGGGCGGCGCACGCGTCTGGTGAGATCACCACGCTGATCGAGGATTCGGTGATCAAGGTGCGCGAAGGGACCGAAGTGGCGTCGGCGGTGGCCGTGGCGCTGGGCGGTATCGTGGCGGATGTCACGAAGGTCGCGGATCTGATCGCGGGAATTTCAACCGCCTCGGAAGAACAGGCGCAAGGTGTCGATCAGGTCAACTCGGCGGTGAGCCAGATGAGCCATGTCACGCAGCGGAACGCGGCCGGGGCGGAGGAGTCGGCATCAGCGGCCGAGCAGATGGCGGCACAAGCCGAATCCGTGAAGTCGATGGTGCGTGAACTGGCCAGTCTGGTCGGGGCAAGCGACAGTACCGCCGAAGCGAGGACGAGCACACTCGACACGCACGAGCCGGTCGTGCAACCCGAGCCGGCCCAGCACAGCGATTCAACAGCTCGGGTACGAGGGAGTTCTAACGAGGCCTGACCACGATGGGAGAAAGCGATCATGGGCCCGGGCGTGGCACCGCCCGGGCCCATCTCATGCGCCGAGCGGACCGCTCGCGGCATAGGCATCAGTTGCGGGGCGTCAACCCCGAAGGTAAGCTTCTACCGGGCGTTCAAGCGCAGCTGAAGCAACCGGGAGACCACGCACGATGCCGAAAGGCGGCCGCACCGTTTTCGTGGGTGTCGACAGCGGAACACAGTCCACCAAGGTCCTCCTGGTGGACGGCGAGGCCGGAGAGGTGCTGGCCGCCGCCGCCGCGCCCCACGCGATGATCGACGGGTTGCCGCCAGGGCATCTCGAGCAGCAGCCCGGCGACTGGTTCGACGCGTTGGAAGCGGCGCTCTCGCGTGGGCTAGCCGACGCTGACGTCGAACCGGAGACCGTACGGGCGATTGGCGTCTCGGGACAGCAGCATGGCTTCGTGCCGCTCGACGGGCAGGGCGGAGTGATTCGACCGGCCAAGCTCTGGTGCGACACGTCCACGGCGTCGCAATGCGACCAGATCCTCGCCCGGGTGGGCGGATTGGACCGGTACATTGAGTTGACCGGCAACGGGCTGCCGCCGGGATTCACGGCCTCCAAAATCGCGTGGCTGAAAGACAGCGAGCCGGAGAATTATGCTCGGCTCGCCACCGTTCTGCTTCCCCATGACTACCTGAATTACCGACTCACCGGCGAGCGGCGGATGGAATGTGGCGACGCGTCGGGCACCGCGTTGCTCGACGTGCGGAGCCGGTCGTGGTGTGACGCGGTAATCGCGGCGATCGACGGGGGGCTGGCCGGCAAGCTCCCGCCGCTGATGCCGGCGGACGAACCGTGGGGCACGCTGCGGCCTGCGCTCGCCGAACAGTGGGGCATGGGCCGGGACGTACTCGTCAGCCCGGGCGGCGGCGACAACATGATGTCCGCGATCGGCACGGGCAACGTGGCGGATGGCGTGGTGACCGTGAGCCTGGGGACGTCGGGAACGATCTTCGCGTACGCGTCGCAACCCGCCATTGATCCGCGGGGCGAAGTGGCCGCCTTCTGTGACAGCACCGGCGGGTGGCTGCCGCTCATCTGCACGATGAATGTGACCGTGGCCACGGAGTTGACCAAGGTGCTGTTCGGCATGGACACGGAGGGCTTAGAGCGGTCGGTGAACGAGGTGCCCGCCGGCAGTGATGGGCTCATTCTCGTGCCGTACTTCGAGGGCGAGCGCACGCCCAACGTTCCGGACGGAACGGGCGTCTGGTTCGGTGCGAACCGACACACGCACACGCCTGCCCACTTCGCGCGGGCGGCGATGGAAGGCGCGACCTTCGGGTTGAACTACGGGCTGCGGCGACTCGTCGACCTCGGGGTGCGGGGCACGGAGATCCGCCTGACCGGCGGTGGCTCCAACAGCCGGGCGTGGCGGCAGATCGCGGCCGACGTGTTCCAATCGCCGGTCGTGTGCCTCATGCAGACCGAGTCCGCCGCGTTCGGTGCGGCTTTGCAGGCCATGTGGTGCTGGCACCGGCGGCAGTCCGGCGCCGTGACGATTCAGGACATCACCGAACGATGCGTCCGACTGGACGAGCAGACACGGCTGCGGCCGGATGCCACACGCGGAGAGGCGTACGGCCGGTTGCAGC
Source organism: uncultured Phycisphaeraceae bacterium (assembly GCA_964495075.1). Classification (GTDB taxonomy): domain Bacteria; phylum Planctomycetota; class Phycisphaerae; order UBA1845; family UBA1845; genus JAFGJQ01. Next base: position 40,515 of record CAZBUJ010000041.1, on the reverse strand, counting down.
AGTTGCACGATGGCGTGGCCGGGTCGCTGCGGGACGCGTTCCGCTTGCACCGGACCATCGTAGCCGGCTGATTTTCGGTCGGAGCGGGTGGATGCGCCTCTCGCAGCCGCCGAACGGCGCGATCACCAGGACGAACCTACCCGGTGGAAAGGGGCTCGTTCAAAATGCCCCGCAAGACTCCAGCGATGACCAAACGGCAATGCCTTGACGGGATGTGGGATTTCCAGCCGCGGGGGGCCCGCCGGGCGCCCGCCCCGGGGGCCCCCCCCAAGCCCCCCCCCCGGCCGCGGGGAACACCGCATTGCCCGCCACGGGTTACGACGACACCCCGATCCAGGTGCCCGGCTACTGGAACATGCTCCCCGCGGAATGCGGTGGGGATTGGGGAGCCTACGATCACTACCGCTACCCCGCTTCGTGGCAGGCAGCGCCGGCCGCGTGGTATCGACGGCGGTTTCGCACCACCGAACTCGAGGCCGCGCCGACGGACCGCGTCCGGCTGTGCTTCGACGCGGTCGCCGGGTATTGCACGGTCTGGCTCGACGGGGTGCGGCTCGGCGAGAACGGGGACAGCTTTCTTCCCTTCCGGTTCGACGTCACGCCGCTGGTCCAGGCGGATGGAGAGCACGAGTTGATCGTGCTCGTCAACCCGCCGCCGCGGCAGGGCGACCTGTGGCTGCAGCCGTGCGGCTCGTGGGTCGGCTGGTACCTCCGCGGGATCTGGCAATCCGTCTACCTCGAAGCCGTGCCCGGGCTCGCCATCGACGACGTGTTCGTCCAGCCCTCCGTGCGCGACGGCCGGCTTCGTGTCGACGTGACCGTCGACGGCGCGATCGGCGGAGCCGAGGCGGACGTCCACGTCTTCGTCGAGGGGACGCAGGTCGAGAAGGACCTTGGCCGTCAGGCTCTGGAGGCGAAATCACCCGGCGAACGCATGCTGCGGTTCGCGATCGACTGGCCGGACGCCCGATTGTGGTCGCCGGAAGATCCGCACCTCTATCGGGCCAGGGCTCGTCTGTCGGTAGGCGGTCAGCCGGTGCAGGAGAGGGTTGTCCGCTTCGGCTTTCGCGAGTTCTGGATCGATGGCACGGGCTTTCGTTTGAACGGAGAGCCGATCCGGCTGTTCGGCGACTCCTGGCATTACATGGGGCCGGCCCAGCAGAATCCGGCGTACGCCCGAGTCTGGTTCGACCTTGCCCGGCAGACCGGGGCCAACGTGATCCGGACTCACGCCATGCCCTACCCGCCGTGCTACTTCGACATCGCCGACGAGGTCGGCATGCTCATCATCGACGAATCGGCCGTCTACGGGTCGGCCGGCACGTTGGCGTACGACGAACGGCGGTTCTGGGACAACTGCCGGGACCACGTCCGGCGGTTGGTCAAGCGAGACCGTAATCATCCGTCGATCATCTTCTGGAGTGCGTGCAACGAAACGGTGTGGAAGGGCGGGGATCGCATCTTCGGCCATCTGCTTTCGCTCGGTGGCGAGGCCGGCAAACTCGATCCGACCCGGTTCGTGAGTTACGACGAGAACGACTGTGATTTAGGCGGCCGAGCGCCGCTGCACGTCGGGCACTACGGAACCCCCCGGCATTGGGCGCGTTCATGGGTGCGGGATCGTCCGTTGGCCATCCACGAGTTCTGCTCGCTATACCACGGCGGCCCGGAAAGCGTCTGCCACCTGGGCGACGACGCCGTCTATGCCGATTACCTCGCCCGCCTCGAGGCGGCCGGCCGCGACGCGGCCGACATGTTCCTTGAGTTGCGGAGCCTCGGGGCAGCCAGCATCACTCCGTGGAATATCAACTGGTATTGCCTCGAGCCGATCCCGGTTGGCTCCGTTGAGGTGGTTCCCGACACGCTGACCGAGGGCGGGGCGCCGATTCGGCGAATCGGTGCCCGCGCATTGACGCTCAACTACGGCTATTCGCCGGACGACCCGCGGTGGCGGCCACACCCGGCGTACGCATCGCTGGCCGAGTGCTATCGCCGACAACGGTTCCTGCTGCGGCGCCGGCCGCGCCAGGGGTTTGCGGGTCGACCGGTCACGGTGGAGGCGGAAGTGTGGAACGATCGTCCCGAGTCCGCCGAGCTGGTGCTGTCGTTGACCGTGACCGATTCGCGTACCGGCGGTGCGCCGGGCCGCCACGCCGACCGGCGGCTTCAACTGGATGCCGGCGCCTCGACCACGGTTTGCCTTGACGTGGAGTTGCCCGGCACCGGCACCGGACACGCCATGACGGTGGAACTGCGTCTCTACAGCAACGGTGGCGAGATGGTCCATGCCGAATCATGGGCCCTGCACGTCCATCCGGTGTCTGGTGTAAAGGTCGCCGAGCATCGCAACGTGTGGGTCGCGGGCGATTCGGACGTGGCCGTCCATCTCGCTCGTCAATGGAACGCCCGTCGGCTCGGCGGAGACACCGCTCCGGACGAGTTGGTGGGCGACGCGTCGGCCACGCTGGTGCTCGCCGCCGAGAGCCATGGTCGTACGTTGCGGGACTGGCTCGGACTTGACGGTGTGGACGCGTGGGTGCGTCGCGGCGGTCGGATCATCGTCTTGCCGAGCGGCGCGAGGGACGATCCCGAGTCGCTTCTGACGCCCGTCAGGCGCCGCTTCGATCACGCGTACATTCGGGCTGATGGGGGGGGTCTGCTCCGCGGTTTGACGAACGATCATTTCCGCGACTGGCCGCCGCACGGCGATGTCACGGTCATGGTCTTCCAGCGACCGGAGACCGGGCCGGCCGTGGCGGCGCTCGACGTCGGCGACATCGCCGAAGGGTTGGCCTACTCGCCGCTGGTGCTCACCGCGCACGGTGCCGGGCACGTGGTCGCGTGCGGGCTTCCGCTGGGGCAGCGCCGCAACGACACGCCGACCGCCGCGATCCTGCTCGGCCGGCTGCTGCACGAGGAATACCCCGTGTCGCGGTCCGCCCACGAATTCGCCCTGGTTGGCGATGCCGGCGATCCCGCCCGCCTGCTGTTCAACGAGTGCGGCGTCCGACCTGCCGGGGCGGGGGAGATCTTATGGTGCGACGGCGGATCGATGGCCACCCTCGACGACTCGCGCCTGTCGAGGAAGGACGTGGACGCATGGGTCGCCGCCGGCCGGACCGTCGTGATCGACGGTCTCACGCCCGATACGGCGCCGCACTGGTCCGACCGGCTGGGGATCGACCTTCGGCTGCAACCGGACACGCGGTACAACGTCGCCCGCAATCCGGACGGGCCGGTCCCGGCGGGAATCAACAATTTCGACCTGTGCTGGGTCAATCGGGACGACAAGCAACCGATCACCCGGTTCACGCTCGACCTGAATCCGTCCGCCTATGTTACGCACGTGTACACGGTTGCGACCCGCTGGGAGGACTACCAGACCACGGCCGAACAATGGAAGGTGGCCATGATGTTCCGGCGGCTCGAGTCGTTTACCGGATCGCGAGCGGTCGTGGCCGAGATCCGTCGCGGTCCGGGCCGAATTCTCATCAACCAGTTGCTGCTGCGCGAGGCCCGGGGCATGTTCCGCGCTCGGGCGCGGCGGATCGTGTCCCGGTACCTGGACGATCTTGGGGCCGCCCGCGACGAGCGTATCGGCCCGCTGCATCCGCGCGAGCGCCGCGTGGTGACGGCCGACGGCTACATTACCGACTGGCTCGTGCTTGGCCCGTTCGCGGGCGGCGAAGGGAATCCGCTGGACCATCCGTTTGTTGACGAACAGCACCTGGAGCCCGCGGCCGGTCAGACCGCTGGCGGCTGTGAATGGCGGCGTGTCGTCTCCGCCTTCCCGCAAGTTGATCTCGGGTCGGCATTCGAGGACCTTCCCGCGCGGGACCGAGTGGCCTACGCGGCGGTGCGGGTGTACGCCCCCTGGGACCGCTCGGTCCTGCTCGACGCGCCGGACATGGTCGCGCTGCTGGCCGGCGCGGACGGCGGCACCAAGGCGATTTTGAACGGGCAGCCGCTTGGGCGCTTCGATTTTGTACGTGAACTGGTCCTCGACAGCGATTGCGTGGAAGGTGTGCCGCTGGTCAAGGGTTGGAATACGCTCGTCATCAAGCTGCACAACCCGTCCGGGCCGTGGCGGTTCGCCGCCCGGCTGCTGACGGCCGCCGGCGAGCCGGCCGGGGACCTTGACTATCGCACCGCCCTGCCGGAGTACTGAGCGCCCTGCGATGACCGTCACGGGCATTTGGAGGCCGTGACGCGGCGGAGTACACTGCACCGAGTTCAGCCGGCGACCGGCCGACGGACTGGACAGAATGGACCCGCACCATGCCCCCGCGGGGGGAGGAAGGGATTGGATGGGAGCCAGCAGGACACAGGCGTTCTTTGTTGCGAGCACCCACTGGGATCGCGAATGGTACGAACCGTTTCAGCACTTTCGTTACCATCTCGTGGAGGTGATCGATGAGGTCCTGGCCGTGATGGCCCGGGACGAACGGTTCGCCTGCTTCCAGACCGACGGGCAGTCCATCCTCGTCGAAGACTATTTGGAGATTCGACCGGAACGCGAGGACGAGGTGATGCGGTTGGCCCGGGCGGGCCGACTCCGCGTCGGTCCGTGGTACACGATGCCTGATGAGAACCTCGTAGCACCGGAATCGCTGATCCGCAACCTGGAGGAGGGCATCCGGGTCGCCCGCGATTACGGCGGTGTCTCGAAGGCCGGTTTCTCGTGCGACATCTTCGGGCACGTTTCCCAGTTGCCGCAGATCTTCCGCGGCTTCGGGATCGACAACGCGTTTCTGTTCCGCGGCGTGAACGAGGACACGCACGGCGGTTGCTTTCGCTGGCAGGGGGCCGACGGGAGCGAAATCGTCGTGCTGCGGTTCGGGCCCAGGGACGGGTACTTCGACTACGCGGCCAACGTTCGCCGTGGGTTTGAGCCCGAGGCGCGGTTCGACCTCAAGGAGGGGATCGAACGATTGGCGGAATACGTCAAGATTCAGCGGGAGCGGCTCGGACTCGACACCATTCTGCTGTTCGACGGCGGTGACCATATGCCGATCGAGCCGCAGACGGGCGACCTGTTGGACGGACTGCGCCAGGCGTGCCCTGACGTGGACGTGCGGCACACCGGGCTGGACGAGTTCGCGGCCGCCCTCGCCGCGCGGCGCAGCGAGATCACCCGGACCGCCACCGGCGAGTTGCGCGAGCCCGGGCGCCTGGACGACGGCGTCTGGCTCATCCCCGGCGTGCTCAGCAGCCGCATCCGGCTCACGCAGTCGAACCGGGCCCGCGAAACGGAGCTCTGCTTCTGGGCCGAGCCGTTCAGCCACCTGGCCGGCTGCCTGGCCGGTCGCGAATACCCGCACGGCTTCCTGCGCCGGTCGTGGCGCTATCTCCTCGAGAACCACGCCCACGATTCCATCTGCGGTTGCAGCCCGGACCAGGTTCACAAGGACATGGAGTTCCGGTTCGACCAGTCTCGGCTGATCAACCAGAAGCTCATCGACGACGCGCTGGCGTCGATCGCCGTCCGCGTCGACCTGCCGGATCTTGAGGACGAGGACTTCGCGATGGTGGTCTTCAACCCCACCCCGGCCGACATGGACGGGCCGGTCGACCTCGAACTCTGGTTCGATGAGAAGACCAAGAAGCTCTACGGCGAGTTCTTCCGTTACGAGTGGAAGGTCGGCTTCCGGCTCTACGACGATCAGGACAACGAACTGCGGTACGATTATCTCCGTTACGCCCCTCAGCGCCGCCGGTTCCACCGCGTTTACCGCCGCGTGCCGATGGGGCAGGAGTGTATTGTAGTGACGGTCAGCGTGCCGTTGACGATTCCGGCATTCGGCTACACCACGTTGACCTGTAAGCCGGTGGACAGACCCACGCGTCACCCGGCCGGGCGCATGGTGACCGGCGATCGCACGCTGGAGAGCGATCACCTGCGGGTCGAGGTCCAGTCGAACGGTTCGCTTCGGCTCGAGGACAAGCGCACGGGGCAGGTATACGACCGCCTGTTGGTGTTCGAGGAGCGGGCGGACATTGGAGACGGCTGGTACCACGGCGTGGCCGTCAACGACGAGATCCACACGTCGACGGCCGCCGCCGCGGCCGTGGCCGTCGTGGAGAACGGCGCGTTCAAGGCGACGCTCCGCGTTTCGGTGCGCATGGAGGTGCCCGCCCGTTTCGAGTTCGGCACGAAGATGGGGCGGAGCGGCGAGAAGGCGGACGTTGTCATCGACAACTACGTGACGCTGCGGCCGGATGCCGATCATGTCGAAATCCGCACGGTGATCGACAACCAGGTGCGCGACCATCGCGTACGGGTGCTGTTCGAGACGGGGGCCGACACCGGGACGTACCTGGCCGATTCCGCGTTTGACGTCGTGGAGCGCGAGATCGGCCTGCCGCCCGACAATCACACGTACAAGGAACTCGCGGTGGAGACCGCGCCGCAGGCGAATTGGACGGCGGTGTTCGACGCGGGCCGCGGCCTGGCCGTGGTCGGGCCCGGTCTGCCGGAGACGGCCGCCTGCGACGTGCCGCAGCGCACGCTGGCCCTGACCCTCCTCCGCGGTTTCCGCCGCACGATCTTCACCGACGGCGAAGAGGGGGGTCAGAGCCTGGGGCACCATGAATTCCGGTACTGCGTGGTGCCATTGGCCGGCCCCCCGTCACGCACGAAGCTCGCGATGCTCGCGCAGCGTATGGCGGCCGGCACGCGGGCCGTGCAGGTGCTGGCACGTGACCAGGCGGAACGACGCGACCGTTTGCTGCCTCGGAAGCAGGGGATGCTGGCGTTGCAGGACGGCCGGCTCGTGCTGTCGTCGTTTCGGCGACACCCGCAGCGGGGGTACGTCGAGCTGCGGCTGTTCAATCCGCACGAGGAGCCGGTTATGGAGAGGGTGCGGTACCATCGGCCCCTTTCGTCGGCCTGCCTCGTGGACCTTGAAGGCGACGAGGTCGGCTCGCTGCCCGTTTCCGGCGGCGGCGTGCAGTTGGGTGTGCCGGCCAAGAAGATCATAACCGTTGCCCTGACCGAAGGAGATCGCGCGTCATGAAGAGATCCGAGATCAACGTTGCCATCCATAGGATGATGGAGTTCGCCGACTCGCTGTCGTTCCGACTGCCTCCCTTCGCCCAATGGACGCCCCAGGATTGGAACGCACGTGGCACCGACTGCGACGAGATCCGCAACGCCCGGCTTGGCTGGGACGTGACCGATTTCGGCAAGGGGAAGTTCGACGAGTTCGGCCTGACGCTGCTGACCATCCGCAACGGCCAGCACGACAGCCCGGACAGCAAGCCCTATTGCGAAAAGCTCATGATGGTGCTCGAAGGGCAGGTCACGCCGATGCACTTCCATTGGCGGAAGACGGAGGACATCATCAACCGCGGCGGCGGACGGCTGGTATGTAAGGTGTACCAGGCGTCCCCGGACGAGCGGCTCAGCGATAAGCCCGTGCGGGTGTCGACGGACGGGCAGGTCAAGGAAGTGCCGGCCGGCACGGAACTGGTCCTGGACCCCGGTGCCTCGATCACGTTCACCCCGTACCTGTACCATACGTTCTGGGGCGAAGGCGGGACCGGTCCGGTCCTGGTCGGCGAGGTCAGCGCCGTGAACGACGACGCGAGCGACAACCGCTTTCTCGAGGAACTGCCGCGGTTCCCGGGTATCGAGGAGGACGTGGCGCCGTTGCGCCTGCTATGTACGGAATACCCCGCGGCGCGATAGCGCCGTCCGTCCGGCGGTTCCGAACGCCGACTCGGGAGGCGCACGTTGACGTATCTCAACACGGCCGACTACGCCGTCATCGGTGTCTACTTTCTGGTCCTGGTCGGGCTCGGGTTTTATTTGAGTCGCAAGGCGGCGGCCAGTCTCGAGGACTATTTTCTCGGCGGTCGGAAGCTGCCGTGGTGGGTGCTGGGCGTATCGGGGATGGCTTCCAATCTCGATATCACCGGCACGATGCTGATCGTATCGTTTCTCTACCTGCTCGGTCCCCGGGGGTTGTTCATCGAGTTCCGCGGCGGGGCGGTGCTCATTCTTGCCGTCATGCTGCTGTTCACGGGCAAGTGGAATCGGCGGTCCGGCTGCATGACCGCCGCCGAGTGGATGGTCTATCGGTTCGGCGAGGGGGCGGGCGGGCATTTCGCTCGCATCGTCACGGCCCTGTCGGTCGTGATCGGCATCGTGGGCGGGCTCGCCTACATGATCAAGGGAGTCGGGTTGTTCCTGGCCACATTCCTGCCGTATTCGCCGGCCGTCTGCGCCCTGATCATGATGGGCGTGGCCACGCTGTACACGATGGTGTCCGGGTTCTACGGCGTTGTGTACACGGACCTGTTCCAGTCGGTGATCATTCTCAGTGCGGTCATCGGCATTTCGCTGATGGCCTCCAATGCCCTCAGCGGGTACGACGGTACGCTGGCCGACCTGGCCGAAGAGGTCACCGGCAGCCAGCAGTGGACGAGCTGCGTGCCCGAATGGGAAACGACGATGCCCCCGGGCAAGGAGTACGAGCCCTACCGCTACCTCGTGATGTTCGCGTTTTTCTACCTGCTCAAGAACGTGGCCCTCGGCATGATGATGGGTGGCGACCCGAAATACTACGGGGCGCGGAACGAGCGCGAATGCGGCACGCTATCGTTCGTCTGGACGTGCCTGCTGATGTTCCGGTGGCCGATGATGATGGGGTTCGCCGTGCTCGGGCTGTTCCTCGTGCGCGACGTGTTCCCGGATCAGTCCGTGCTGGTCGAATCGGCGAGCCTGATCCAGCACCACCTCGGGCCAGTTACCCCCGAGCAGTGGCCGGAGGTGCTGGCCGGGGTTATCAACAGCCCGGCCGAGCAGCCGGGCGAATTGATCGCCGGCTTGCAGTCGACGCTGGGCGACGGGTGGTCCGACAAGCTTCACCTGGTCAGCCACGACGGCGCGATCAACCCTGAGCGGATCCTGCCGGCGGTCGTGCGGCACCGAATCCCGATGGGCTTCCGCGGGATGATGCTGGTGGCGTTGCTGGCCGCGTCGATGTCGACGTTCGACTCCAACGTGAACGGCAGCGCGGCGTACTTCACGCGCGATATCTACCAGCGGTACCTGCGCCCCGGCGCGAGGAACCGCGAGCTGATGATCGCGACGTATGTCTATATCGTGCTGATCGTAGCCGGTGGGTTTGCGATGGCCGCCTCCGCCACGAGCATCAACAACATCTGGACCTGGTTGATGATGGGGCTGGGGGCGGGGCTACTGGTCCCCGGCCTGCTCAAGTACTACTGGTGGCGGTTCAACGCGACGGGCGTGGTGGTCGGGATGCTGTTCGGCCTGGTGGGGTCGGTGGCGGACTGGAAATGGCCCGGGATCGGCAGTGCGATCGCGCGGTATTTTCCGGGCAACTTCCCTCGCGAGCTGGTCGGTTTCATCTATCTTGTTGTAGTCGGGCTGATCGGGTCGATCATGGGCACGTATCTCGGCAAGCCGTGCGACGCGCGGGTCCTCGAGTACTTCTATCGCACGACCCGGCCATTCGGGATCTGGGGCCCGCTGAAACGGACGCTGACGCCGCATACGCAGGCGATCATGACCCGCGAGCACCGTAACGACATCCTGGCCTTGCCGTTCACGCTCGGCTGGCAGATCACGTTGTTCCTGCTGCCGATGTTGCTGGTGATCCGCAACTACCGGGGCTTCTTCGGCGTGCTCGTAATCTTCCTCATCTGTCTCGGCGGGATGTACGTCTTCTGGTACCGCAACCTTCCGCCCGCCACCGCCGGCGTGCTGAACAACCCGGATGATTACCCGTAACGGGACGATGCGCCACCTGACAGCGCCGCTGTTCGCTGGTCGGTATCGCTAGCCGATATCTTGTCGTGCCGCCGGCGCTGCGCCGCTGGTACTTGGAGGTGACCACATGGCCGCAGGGAAACGGTGCGTGCAGAAAACGACACCGGGCTCGGATTTCTTGCGCCACGCGGGGACGCCGTGGGGTACGATCTGAGCGCGGCTTCGCGACCGTCGTGCCCGGGCGGGAAACATCCGCCGGGTGACGCGCTGCGCGATCGAGCGCCGTGGAGGACGATCCGGATGAAAGCCCTGTGGTCCCTTGTTTGCACGATGATCCTGGTGACGGGACACGCCTCGTGCGAGGCAGCCCCGGCCGAGAAGGAGACGAAACAAGCCATGTCGGAAAACCAGGCGAAGTACCGTGACGCTGCCCTGCCGATCGAACAACGTATCCACGATCTGGTCAGCCGGATGACCCTCGAGGAAAAAGCCCGGCAGATGGATATGTATGCCGGGCGAGCGGTGCGCACCGACGGCGAGTACGACGATGCCAAGGCCGCCGCCGTCATCGGCGACCTGGGCATGGGATCGATCCATGATCTCTATCCGCCCACCGCCGAGTTGGCCAACACCCTTCAGCGTCATGCCGTCGAGCGTTCCCGACTCGGCATCCCCATCCTGTTCATTGAGGAGGGCCTGCACGGCATCTTCGCCAAGGGCTACACGGTGTTCCCGCAAGCGATTGGGCTGGCTTCCACCTGGAACCCCGATCTCGCTCAGGAGGTCGGGTCCGCCATCGCGGCCGAAGCGAGGGCGTGCGGAGTCCATATGCTGCTTTGCCCCGTTCTCGACTTGGCCTGGGACCCGCGGTGGGGGCGCACCGAGGAGACCTACGGGGAAGATCCCTATCTCGCCAGCCGGTTCGCGGTGGCCATGGTGCGCGGGCTGCAAGGCGACGCCCTGACCAGTGATCGGTCGGTGGTCGCCGAGCCGAAGCACTTCGCGGCCCACGGCATGCCGGAAGGCGGGCGCAACTGTGCCCCGGTCCGGATCGGTCGGCGCGAGCTGCACGAGAGTCTTCTGCCCGTATTCCAGGCCGCGTTCCAGCAGGGCGGGGCGAGGGCGGTGATGAGCGCCTACCACGAAATCGACGGCGTCCCCTGCACGGGCAACCGCTGGCTGCTCACGGACCTGTTGCGGGACACCTGGGGCTTCAACGGGTTCGTGCTCACCGACCTCGGGGCGATTCGCATGTTGGAGGACATCCACAAAACGGCGGCCTCCCCCCGGGATGCCATCCGCCAAGCCATCCACGCCGGGGTGGACATGCAGTTCTACGACTACGAGAACGACGCGTTTCAAAGGATGGTCGTCGAGTTGGTCCGCGACGGCCAGCTCGACATCGCCGACGTGGACCGGGCTGTCTCGTCCATCCTGCGGGTCAAGTTCGAGCTGGGCTTGTTCGACAAGCCCTACGCCGACGCGTCTCTCGTGCCCCGCGTCGTGCATTGCGAGGATCATCGCCGGCTCGCGTTGAAGGTCGCCCGGGAGGCGATTTGCCTGCTGAAGAACGAGGGCGATTTGCTGCCGCTGTCCAAGGAGATCAAGACCATCGCCGTGGTCGGACCCAGTGCCGATGTACCGCGGCTGGGCGACTACACCGTTCGCGACGCCACGGGGGTGACGGTGCTCCAGGCCATCGAGCACGCCGTGTCGCCCCAGACCAAAATCGAGTTCATGGCCGCGACGGACATCCTCGGCGTCCCGTTGACGCCGATCCCGTCGCGATGTCTCGTGCCGCCCGACGGCCGGGGACACGGCTTGCGCGGCGAGTACTTCGACAACTTCGATCTGAAGGGCGACCCGGTTGTTGTTCGGGTCGACTCCCAGGTCGACTTCGATTGGTCCTACGTTGCCCCCGTCCCCACGTTGGCGCTTGACAAGTATTCCGTGCGGTGGACCGGTACCCTGATTCCCGATCGGACGGTGGATGGGCACGTCGGCACGACGAGTGACGACGGCGTGCGTCTCTGGATCGACCGGGAGCTGATGATCGATGAGTGGTACGACCACGCGCCGGCCATCTCCAGCCGTCCGATCCGCCTGGAAGCGGGCAGACTTTATGATATCCGGTTGGAGTATTACCAGCGTTGGGGCGCGGCCGTGGCAAGCCTCGGCTGGAACGTGGAGGACGCGGCGGAGGTCCGAGACCGCGTGACCCGCATGGCCGGCGCGGCCGACGTGGTCATCGCCGTGGTGGGCGAATCGTTCCACACCTGCGGCGAAGCGTTCGACCGTGCCGACCTCGGGTTACCCGGGCAACAGCAGGCGCTGATCGAAACGGTGCACGCCACCGGCACGCCGGTCGTCGTCGTGCTTCTCAACGGCCGACCGCTCGGCATCCCGTGGGTGGCCCGGCACGTGCCGGCCATCATCGAGGCCTGGTACCCGGGCGAGGCGGGCGGGACGGCCATCGCCGACGTGTTGTTCGGCGACTATAACCCCGCCGGTCGGTTGCCGATCACCGTCCCGAAATCAGTCGGGCAGCTTCCGCTGCACTACCACCACAAACGCTCCGCACGGCGTAACTACGTCTCTTTGTCTTCGGAACCGCTGTACCCCTTCGGACACGGCTTGAGCTACACGGGATTCGCCTACAGCGACCTGACGGTCCGCCCGACCGAGATCCGGCCGGGCGAAACGGTAGACGTTACGGTCACGGTCACCAACACGGGTACCCGTGCCGGGGATGAAGTCGTGCAACTGTACGTGCGCGACGATGTGAGTTCTGTCACGAAGCCGGAACGGCAGCTTCGGGGCGTCGAACGCGTTCACCTCGAGCCCGGCGCCGTCCGACAGGTAGAATTCACACTCGGCCCGGAGGACATGGTTGTGCTCGATGAACGATATCGATCAGTCGTCGAGCCGGGCACGTTCACCGTTCTGGTCGGCGGAAGCTCGCGGGCGAGCCTGGTCGCGCAGTTCGAAGTCACGAATTCGGCGATGCATCGGAAGTGATCGTTCAACGTGATTCACTTCCGGGGCCCCCAACGGGTATAATGGTGCGTCATGAGTGACAGCACGTTGTCAGGCAAGGATCTGCTACTGAAAGCGCTGCGCAACGAGGAGACACCACGGCCGGCGTGGGTACCGTTCGTCGGCGTGCACGGGGCCAAGATGATCGGGATTCCGGCCGACGAGTACCTCCAATCCGCTGATCGCATTGTGCACGGCGTGTGCGAAGCGCAGCGGCGCTATCGGCCCGACGGTCTGCCCATCGTGTTTGACCTGCAACTGGAGGCGGAAGTGCTCGGGTGCGAGCTGCGATGGGCGGAGGAGACGCCGCCGTCCGTGACGTCCCATCCGCTGGTCGGGCGCCAGCTCGCCGACCTGGAGCCGTTCGATCCCGGTCGGGGACGGTTCCCGATCGTCGTCGAGGCCCTGGAGACGGTCCGCGAGCGGATCGGCGAGACCACGGCTCTATACGGGCTGACAACCGGCCCGTTTACGCTTGCCCTGCACCTGATGGGGACCGAGGCGTTTCTCGCGATGTGCATGGAGCCGGAAAAGGTGAAGGACGTGCTCGCGTTCTGCGCCCGCGTGGGAATGCAGGTCGCTGATCTCTATCTCGAGCACGGGGCCGACGTGGTGGCCGTCGTCGACCCGATGACGAGCCAGATCTCGCCCGAGCACTTCGAGGCGTTCGTCGCCGAGCCGGTCGACGACGTGTTCCGGCGTATTCGCGATCGCGGCGGGCTCTCGTCGATGTTCGTGTGCGGCGACGCTACGCGGAATCTCGAGTGCATGTGCCGCACGCAGTGCGACAACGTATCGGTCGACGAGAACGTCTCACTGTCGGCGCTTAAGTCGCTGGCCGAGAAGCACGGGCGATCCATCGGCGGCAATCTGAAGCTCACGTCCGTGCTGCTGCTGGGCGACCGGGATGATGCCAGGCTCGATGCCATTCGCTGCATCGACGTCGGCGGCACCCGCGGATTCATCCTGGCGCCCGGTTGCGATTTGCCCTACGCCACGCCGGAAGCCAACCTCGAGGCGGTGGCCGCCATGGTACACGATGAATACCAGCGCCAGGTGGCGCGGGCGACCCTGCACGTCAAGACCGCCACGACGGCGGACGTCGAGTTGCCGGACTACGCGAACGACGCGCGGGTGATCGTGGACGTGATCACGCTGGACTCGGCGTCGTGTGCTCCGTGTCGGTACATGATGGACGCCGCGACGGAGGCGGCCGGCCGCTTCGGCAGCGAGGTGGTCGTTCAGGAGTGGAAGATCAAGACGTCCGAGGGGCTCGGCGTGATGGCGCAACTCGGCGTTGAGCACCTGCCGACGATCTGCATCGATGGTCAGGCACGCTTCATCTCGATCACGCCCGACACCGATACGCTGGCCACGGAACTGGAAGAGGCCGTCGCCCGGAAACGGAGCTGATGATTCCCTTCGCCCTCGTAACCGGGTTTCTGGGAAGCGGCAAGACGACGCTGCTGCAACGAATCGCTGAGCGAAGCGGTTCGCGCCGCCTCATCTACCTCGTCAACGAGTTCTCCGCGGCCGACGTCGACGGCCGCCGCGTCACCTGCCCGCCGAACGACCTGATCCGCATATCCGGCGGGAGCGTGTTCTGCCACTGCCTGGTCACGGAGTTCATGCGTCAGCTCAACGCGGTGGCCGACCGCGCGACCGACGCGAACCCGCCGGTCCAGGGCGTGGTCGTAGAAGCGAGCGGCGTGGCCGACCCGAAGGTCGTCGGCAGAATGCTGCGTGAGACCCGCCTGGACCGCACGTTCGAGTTGTGCCGGATCGTGACGGTCATCGACCCCGGCAGCTACCTCAAGCTCATTCACACGCTGCCCAACATCCGATCCCAGGTCGAGGCGGCGAGTCTGGCGTTGTTGAACAAGACCGACCTCTACACGGCCGAGACGCTTGGGCAGACGGAGGACCACCTGCGATCGGTGAACCCGTCGCTCGAGATCATCCGCACGGAGCGCTGTGGCGCGGAGGTCGATCTCTTCGTTGCCGCCGCCCCACCAGTCCCGGAAGGGGAGTACGCGCGCTGTGCCGATCCCAACTACGCCCGCGTCGTGGTTCGCATCGAGGGTGATATCGGCGTAGGTGGTCTCATCGCATGGCTGGAGGGGATGCGAAGCGAACTGTACCGAGCAAAGGGATTCGTGATCGCGGACGGTCAGTGGGTCTACCTGGACCATTCGGCCGCGGACACCCACGCCGAACCCGCGGGGTTCGACGCCGCCGTGTCCGAGCTGGCGGTCATCCTGCGCGGCGACGCCCAGGCCAGATTCCATGAATACCTTCGCCGCTTCAACGACCAGCAATCAAACACGGGCGCCCGTCTGCGGGTGGTTGCCGAAGGGGGTGCCGAGCCCCGTCCTGCCGTGCGGTTGCCCTCGATCGACTGACGCGACACCGCCGTTGATCCGAACCGCGCCGGTTTGGCCCGCCGCTTCTACCGCCACAACGGCAAGTAGACGAATGAGTTGGTTGCCGTCTGGCGGTTGTAGGGCCCGGCGATGCGCCAGGCGGTGCGCCGCGGAAACCACCCGGCCTCGCCGGACAGGCGGACACCGTTCATGCCCCGGATGCGCCCGCGCCCGTCGACTTCCAGGAACTGCCGTGCCGACGGATTGCGGTCCGGGTCCACCTCGATCGCGGCGCCCGCACGGGTGCCTCGCTCGGCATGGTTGCCGCCGACGATCGGCACGCAGTCGGGCGGCGGTCCGTCGTTGTACCAGGTGAAGTCGGCGACCGCCGGAATGTTTCTGGCCTGCGACAACCGCTCCACGCCGGTGATCGGCGTGTTGCGGTCGCAGCCCCACAGGAAGATGTAGTTGGAATACACGACGGGGCCGCGATTCACGTTGTTGTCCAGCGCCACGCGCGACGGTGCGGGGCATGACAGGGCGTCCGCCCCCACGTACCGGCTGAGTGCGCGGACCAGGTCGAAGCCGAACTCGTCGTGACGGGCGATGGTGGCCGATGCTCGCGACGCACCCGGAGCGCCGCAGCGCTGCACGGTGACGGGCAGCCAGCCACGGTTCTCGTCGGCGTATTCGTGCAGCCCCAACGCCAGGGCCCGCTGATGGGACAGGCACACGACCCGCATGGCCCGGTCCCGGGCCGAGCGCACGGATGGTACCAGCATTGCCACCAGCAGGGCGATGATGGAGAGGGCGATGAGCAGTTCGATCAGGGTGACCCCGAGTTGGCACTGTCGCCCGGATCGACGGTCACGATTTCGCCCGCGGTGACCGGCCTTTCCCCGTCTGCACACGATAAGACCGCCTCCTTGCTCACGTAGATCGTGCATGCCGGCCCCGGACCGATCGGCTTGTAGGACACGCTGAACGATGTTGACGGCGGAAGCCGCAGTTCGCAGTCCGAAAGCGCGACCACGAACGCGGCGTGTGACACCGTGCCTTGAACTTGACCGTCCAGCAACACGAACCGGCCATGGTGGGCCGTGCCGCGGCACCCGTTTGTCAACGTGAGTTCCGTCCCCTGCCGGAGCCGGAGTTGCAGTGTCTGACCCGGGTAGAACAACTCCGCGCCCTCGCGCACGTCGAACCAGACCAACTCGTGTACGCCGAGGGGCCCGGTCAACGCGGCTTGCCCGATGATGACCGGGCGGTTGGTCGCCCACGACACAACGAAGATCAGGGCGATGGCCACACCGGCCGCCGCCAGCGGCAGCCAGCGCCGCCGCCGCCGTCGCGCCGCCAGGGCCGCGATCGACGCCTGCCGACGCGCGAGTTCCTCGCCCGACGGCTCGCCCGCATCGACGAACTCGCGCATGGCCGCGGACGCCTCACGAATGGCCGCCAGCGTGTCGCGCGCTTCCGCATTCCCCGCCAGCAGAGCCTCCAACCGCCGGCGCTCGGCCGGATCGCTGCGACCCTGGGCGAGCCGGACCAGGCTCGCGTACAACTCGTCGCTCACGCCGTTCATGTCGCCGTTCGTCGAACCTCCCATCGCATCCGCTGCACGACGCGACGGTGCTTCAGCACGGCCGTCGTACGCGGCATCTCCAGGATCGCCGCCGCCTCCGTCCACGAGTACTCCAGCACCGACACCAACAGGAACAATGCCTGGTCCTGCGGCGAGATGTCGGCCAGGCAGCGGCGTACCCGGTCGAGCAACTCGGCGCGATCGCAGTCGGGCTCACCAAGCGACTGTGGGTCAATCGAGTCTTCCAGGGAGAGTACCGGATCGGAGGCTTCCCTGCTTCGTAAAAACCGAACCCACCGCGAATAGGCGACCTGCATGACGTATGCCCGCGGATTGCGGATAGTGGTCGGATTGCGCCGAAGAAGCTCCAGAAAGGTCTCCTGCGCGAGATCGTCCGCCGTCGCGCTGGACCGCGACAGACCCCTGAGAAAACGATGCACAGGGCCGTAGAACTCCTCGATGATCTGCGCCGTGTCCACTCTATCTACGGAGTTGTTCGCTGACACGCAGCAGCCGATTGATCGGACTGCATGCTTTTTCCACAAGGGACAGATGTTTGATCGCACCCGCTAAACGCATTGTAGTCAATCGAATCCTCAAGGTGAAATGCGTGTACTTCCTGCCTGCTCTGCGCGTGGTTCGTGTTGTGATGATGGTGATTCTGATCGTATGTTCCGTTCCGGCTTTAGGGGCGGATGCGCCGGGTGGGCAAACGGGGAAGACAATGCCGTCTGGAGCGATTAACAAACTCGAGCCGATTCCGGGTGGAAGGGCATCGACCGGCGCCGGTCCGTGGGCGGGCCGACGATGCGCGACCACGCGAACGGTGGGGTCGCTTGATTCGGACGCCTTTGGAATCGTCATTGATGGCGACGATTCGCCTCTGCGTGGTACGTGGATCGACTATGTCGCGCGAACGCGTGTTGACGGCGTTCCTGTACGACGGTGGGAATGGCGTTATGACACCGAAGTGGCCAGCGTCACCTGGATCGATTCAAACGGGCCTCGCGATCAAAGCCGCTTCCGCGGGCCGATGGTGCTCAGTGGTACGCTCACCGTCACCGCAGACCTCTACGGCGCCGCACGATCCCAGCAGGTACACGTGTTCGTCCAAGCCCGACAGGGCGTTGCCTGGCGGACTCCGGTTACCGCCGTCGAGGATGGTGATCCGACGTGGGGGGCACCGCCGTGCGGTCACGGTGAACTGCTGGGCCTTCTGCGGGACCGGGATACGGACGCGGACTCGTTGATCGTACCGCAAGTGGCATACGGTGACTGGTCTGCCGGTGTCACGGTAGCGGCGGTGCCCACGGGGCCTTGCCAGGGACTGTGGTACGTGGTGTCCGAGTCGCTGGCTGTCGATCAGGAAACCGTCATCAACAAGTACATCAAGCCGGACGGCCCGGCGCCGCCCGGTGCCACCATGAACTTCTACGACTTCAACGACCGATCAGGCGGGTGCCTCGACGGCGAGATGGCTTTCTTCCTGCATGCCGCGATGAACCATGAGTATCGCGGAACGCCGCCGACGGCCGGTTCATTGGAAGGGCACTTCGGACGGTTGGAGCAGTTCTTTTCGGTTCTTCCGGGACCTGGCCTGGTGATCGAAGACGCCGTTGCGACGTCGCGGGAGGACGTACTGGAGGTGGTCAACGCGCGGCTGCTGTTCATCGAGGTGGCGTTGGCTGCCTACACGGCCGACGGCACGTGGAGTGCAGGCGGGCCGAATTGGGGCGGTCCGGACGCCTTGGGATGGGGCCGCCATACTCGCTTTGACGATGTGAGCCACATCTACCGCGGCGGGTGCCCGTTCGGGCCGGACCGATTCTGACCACTTCTTCTGGGAGAGAACCGAGCATGCCTTCAACATCGACTGTCACGGCGCCGCCCCTGGCCCCCGCCGACATCGCGAGCATCGAGCGTTTGCTGACCCGCGCAGGGTGGTGTGCCGACCATGCTGCGCCGGGCCCCCGAATGGTGGACGATCTTCGTTTCTGGCAGGAGGCCGTGCTGGCGCTCAGCGATGTGGCCATCATGTGCCCGGCCGATCGCTGGCCGGAGATGCGAGAGGTGCTAGCGAGGCGGCTCGACGACGCGAATCGCGGGGTGTGGTTGGCGTGCGTGAGTGCCCTTGTCGCCCGTGACGGGACGGTCGCGATGGAGCCGCTCCTGGTTCAGATTGAGCAGGCGACGGATGAGGCTCGGGTGGCGATTGCCGCCCGGCTCCTCGGACGCGTGGGTCGATACGCCTCGGAAGACGACCGGGTCGCTGCGGTGGCGCGGCTGACGGCCGTGATCCGCGCTCGCGAGATGCCCTCGGCGCTGGGGTCGCTGGTCCGGGCGGTCGGCAGCATGGGCGCTCCGGGCGCGGAGGTCCTGCTCGATTTCCGGGCCGAGCCGGCCAGGCGTGCGCTGATGGCCGGCTGCCTGCCGGACGCGCTGGCTCACACCCGCGATCGACGTGCGCGGCAACCGCTGCTTGCACTGCATGAGCAGGCGGCCGGTGACCCGGGGCGGCGGGTCGCGTGCAATCTTGCGCTGGGCGCGCTGTTGCGATGGACCAAGGACGACAGCGACCTGTCGCAACGATGTGCGGACGTCCTGCGAGCGGACTTCCTGGGTCACGGTTCGCCGGCGGTGGCGGCGGCGGCAGGACTGGGCCTGGTCAGGGCAGGCTTGCACGACGCGACTCCATCCACCGTTGCGCGGTTGGCCTCGCTGCTCGACGACCCGCGCGGGCGTAACAACGCGTTGCGTACGGTACGGGCGGCGCAATGGCACGAGGTGACCCCGCTGCACAGCCGCATCGAGGGTTTCGCGACCGATCCCACCGTGCACCCTCTTACCCGCAAAATCGCGCTGGCGATTCTCCTTGAGGTGAGCGCGCTGCCGCGCGACGAATCACCGGCACCACGCTGATCCCCGGTGCGGAGTCCGCCAATGCCGTCGATGGGCTGAACCGGGGCCGTTTGAACTGTGGGTGTTGACGCCCATCGGCATCAGCTCAAGGATCGCGCCGATCCGGGAGATGGGAGCCCTGCCCGCCGAACGAGAGACGATCAGTCACCCGGCGCTCCTGCCCAACTGATCTCCTGATCCACTACTCCCGGCCGAGGGCCGCGGCGGGGGGCCGGGCAGCGATTCACGGTAGGGGAGGCGCTGGGTGTACAAGCGGCGGCGTGATTCGAGTCTCGCGATCGTGGCGGTGTCGCCGGCCTGCTGGGCGAGGGCGATGGCCTGGTCGATGGTGCGCACGGCGCTGTCGAACTGGCCGGTTTCGGCGAAGGCGGCGGCCAGCACGTCGAGGGAATAGACGTTCGGGGTCGGGAGCAACTGGCGGGCACGGTCGGCCAGCTCGAGGGCCTGCGGCCCGTTGCGGATCCGGTCGTCCGGATGCGTGGCCAGCACCCAGGCCAGCGTGATCCGCGGGTCGGGCTGGTCCGGGGCGAGGCGGACGGCCTCGCGGAGATAGACGACGGCCTCGCCCGGACGTCCGGTTCGGAGGAGCCCCATGGCTAACGTCAGCCGTGCCGCTACGTCGTTCGGCTCGCGGCGAACGAGGTCGGCAAAGACGTCCACCGACTCGCTCATTCTGCCTTGCACAGCGAACAGGCGGGCCCGATCGCGCAGGGCCGCGGTGCGCCAGGGGGCGAGCCGAAGGGCCTCCGCGAGATGCCGATCAGCCTCTTCGTACTGCCGAAGTGCCATCAGCTCGACGCCAAGTTTATGATGGACCATGCTGGACCCCGGTGCGACCCGCAGCGCGTGGCGATAGTGGGTCGCGGCATCCGCGTGTCGGCCGTTGCGGGCTAGCAGAGCACCCAGGTTGCAGAGCGCCTCGTAGTGGTCAGCACGGAGCCGAAGGGCTTGCCTGTATTGCTGCTCGGCTTGTTCAACCGAGCCGGCCCGCTCGTACGCGATGCCGAGGTTGTTTCGCGCGTCGGCGTCTTCCGGATAGATGCGCAGGGCCGCCTCATATTGCTCGACCGCCTCCGCATAGCGACCTTGGTTCGAGTAGTAGTTCCCCAGCTCCAGGTACAGGACCGGGGCACGGGGGGCGTGCGCGATGGCGTGCCGGTAGTGGTGCTCGGTGTCCTGCCAATGCCGAAGCAGGCGCCGGGTGGTTGCTGCTTCCGCGACGGCGACCAGGACGACGACCGACACGAGGAGGATGCGGGCGGTGTAGCCCGACCCACCGGCGGTGCCCGGCCGCCTCCATAGCCGATCGGCGACCCACGCGGCGATCAGCGCGAACCCCACCAGGGGGAAATACGCGTAGTGGTCCCAGACGTACACCGGGCTGTGTCCGACGATCCCGAGGGTGGGGAGCAGCCCAACCAGGAACATGAGCAAGCCGACGGCCACGGCGCGCGTCCGCAGCGTGGTGAGCAGGACGACCGCGGCCACCCCGCACGTGCCGATGACTCCCACGGCCACCGCGAGGTTCGAGAGCACGAGCGGCTCCGGTGCCGGGTAATAGGACGTCATGTTCACGGGCCAGCACACGCTCTTGAGGTAGAAGAACACCTTGTGGCAGAGCATCAACGGGGTCCGGGCGAGGGGGAAATCGGTCGGGAGCGTGACATCGACCGTCTGGATATGGGACGTCACCGTAATCAGGGTGAATACGGCACCCACGAGCAGGAACGGGACCTTTTCCATGACGGTGCGTCGCGTCCATCGCCGCAGGGGCCAGGCGTCCAGGAGCAGGAACATGATCGGCAGCGGCGTCAGCGTCGGTTTGGATAGCAGGGCGAGCACGTAGAGCCCCAGCGAAACCAGCAGTCGCCACGTTCGCGGTCGTGCGACGTACCACAAGTACGTGGCCATTGACCACAACCCGAAGCTGGCGGCCAGCACCGCCTTGCGCTGCCCCAGCCAGACGACCGGTTCGACGGAGATCGGGTGCAGCCCGAACAGCAGGCCGGCCAGGACGGCGGCGGTCACGTTTCGGAACAGCAACTGCATTGACACGATGACGGCGATCACGGTGGACAGATGCAGCAGCAGGCTGGTGCGATGAAACGCCCGCAGGTCGTCCGGCCGACCGCCCATCGCGTAGTCTGCCATCAGCGAGACCATGGTCAGCGGATGATAATAGCCGATGACGGTGGACGGACGTCGCACCTCGGTGAAGAAGCGGCTCGTCGATTCCCAGCCGGGATGCGTGACGAGCGGGTTGGTTGTCAGGTATTCGGCATCATCTATGGACAGGGCCCGGGCGGACAGTGCCGGCCAGTGTGTCCAAGCCGTCATCGCGACGGCGATGCAGGCGAGGGCGGCCAGCGGCAGTGCCTGGCTCCTGCGTTCCTCGCACCGGTGGGCGTTGCGGGCGTGGACGCGCTTACTCTGGCGTGGGCGGCTCATGCATCGTCACCATACGACCTGGGCACCAGCATAGCGGCATGCCGCGGCGGATGAAACCGAGGGGTGAGCCGGTCGTGCCGAATCGCATGCAGGTGGCGGGCGGTCAACGGGGTGGTGCCTCGGAGGGGGTGGGGGACATGGGCACTGGTTTGGGATGGACGAGCGGTTCAAGCGTTCGCACCACACCTTGGAACGGGCGGGCTTTGACGGCGGTATTGTCGATCGGGCCG
The DNA here is from genome assembly GCA_964495075.1 of uncultured Phycisphaeraceae bacterium. Classification (GTDB taxonomy): domain Bacteria; phylum Planctomycetota; class Phycisphaerae; order UBA1845; family UBA1845; genus JAFGJQ01. The sequence goes on along the minus strand of CAZBUJ010000041.1, from coordinate 18,195 downwards.
TACACGCGGACCTCCATGAGCTCCCGTCCCGTGCCCTCCAGGAGATCGGTGAGCACGGGAAGCCGGCCCCATTTGCGCGGGGTAGCGCTGATCAGGGTAAGGTCGAGCTTTTTGTCCGGCAGACGGAGCGTACCGGAGCCCATCATGGACAGGGAGTGACCGGTCAGCATCAGGTCTTTGATCTGGATGTGATTCGCCTGGAGGAAGAATTCACCGGAAAGGCCGTGGAACGCGCGTTCATCCAGATCGCCGTAGTTGATCACGTTGAGGATGGACGCCAGCAGGGGGACGGCGAAGAGCCGTCCGCGTGACACGTGCACCAGTCCGCCGCCGCGTCGCGTTTCCGGCCGACCGGTTGTGCCCGAAATGTACAATCGCCCTTCCAGCATGCCGTCCATGGGGATCGGGTCGTTGTCCTCGGGGCGGCCGGCGTTGACGAATTCCCGCAGATCGACCTCGTGCAGCAGGGCGGTTGCGTCGTACGTGGTACTGTCGTCGCCGCGTCCGCGGTGGACGGCGCCCGTGACGCGCCCGCCGTACATGCGTCCCTGCAATCCGGTCAGCCGCAACGCGTCCTGTTCTGCCGAACGATCGATACGCCCGACGACGTCGGTGGCCTGCCGGTCCAGGATAGCCAGTCGATCCAGGGCGAGGGTGCCCGCGAAGCCGACGCCGGGGGCCGCATCGTTGATGGTGCATTCTCCCCCGATTCGGCCGGTGGCGTTCGAGACGCGTACGCCCAGCGTCGCGCCGACGTCGTGGAGCGTGGCGTCGCCGCGGATGAACCATCGGCCCGGTCCGTCGCCGACGCGACGGTACGTTATTTCGGGGATGTCGACGTCGAATGTGCCTTCCGGCTGTATGTCGTTCCACGCCTTGCGCCATCGCCACGGCACCGCCTGTCGCAACTCTTCCGAGAAGCCGACGTGGGTCGCGGCAGCGCGGCCCCTGCCGGCGATCGTGCCGTCCGCCCATGAACACGTTGCCGAGACATCGAGCCGCGTGTCATGGTGCGCGGCGGAGAGTTGGGGGATCTCCAGGCCGTCGGAGGACACGATGATCCGTCCGCAGACGTCCGTGAGTGGGACGGGGAACCGGGCGAACGTGACGCCCACGTTGTTCAGGGTGATCTCGGTGCGGTGGCTGGAGACCGGCTCACCGTTGACTGTCGTTTGTTCGTAGATGGTTTCGGTGGTCAGCCTGCCGTCGATCGTCAGGTCGGCCAGGATCTTGGCAGTTTCTTCCGGCAGTTGCGCCTTGACCGAGTCGTCGACTTGGAGATTTCGACACAACACGGACAGCCGCGTGCTCGGGTTGTTCGGTTCGGCGATGTGGTACCCGGTGACGCGGATGGTGCATTCGCCGTGGCGGCCGGTCAACTCCTCGACGTCGATGCGGCGGGGTCGCAGCCGCATGGTCCCGCGAAGCTGGTCGACCGGAACGGGCAGCGCTTTGTAAGTGGCCGTGCCATCGCGAATCGCCGTGTGCAGATCGTATTGGATCTCTTGTTCGACGGCGTCATAGGTCAGCATTCCTGCCAGGCTGAACGACCCGCGGGGCGATAGCGACTCGACGAGTTTGCGTGCGTCGGGTGGCAAGGCGCTGATGAGTGGATCGTCGATGGGTATCCCCATCGCTTCCAGGGTCAGGTTAAGGTCGGTGAGTTGGCCGGTTTCGAGATCGGCGCTCCCGCTGGCGACCACGGTCCCGGTGCCCGTCGTGCCGGTCAGCCCGATGACGCGGATGTTGGACGGTGTGACACTGACGCGGCCGCGTACGTTGTCGACGGGATAGGGGAATCCATCGAAGCAGGCTTGCGAGTTGCGCAGATCCGCTTCGATGCGGGTGTTCCAGGGTTTTGTCTGTCCCGGAACGCCCAAGTCGCGTTTCATCTCGACCGCGATGTCGGCGGTGCCGGCGAGCGCGAACTGGTCCCAGATTCGCTGGTAGATCGGGTTCAATGCGTCGTGGAGGTCGGCGTCGAGGGGCACGCCGGAACCGGTTATGTGCAGGTCGACCGCGGCATGCCAGCGCGGTTCGCTCACCTTGCCGTTGACGACGATCGGTGCGCCCGCGTGGGTGCCGCGGAGGTCCCGCAGGAAGACGCCATCGCTGGTGAACTCCACGACGCCGCTCAGGTTGGCCACGCGATAGGGGAAGAACCGGTAGGCGGCGTCGCAGTTGATTCCTTCCAACCGGCCGTACTTCACTTGCACCGGTTCGTCTTTGCCGGGCGCCTTGGTGATGGCGAGGGAGATCGACGCCCGCCCGTGCGGATCGTAATCGCGGTACATGTCGCGCAGTTTCTTCCAGCGCCGCACGAACCGCGCCTGCGGCTCGGACTCTTCCGGATGCTTGCTCGGTAACGTCAGGTCCGTGCCGGCAAACGTGATGTCGAAGCCGACGTCGGCCAGGCCGGCGGCTTGCGGTTGTCCCTGGAACTCGGCCGTTGCTTCGACCGGGCTGCCATGGAAGAGTCCGTGCAGCGTGGCGGTCAGTCGCTCGCCGATCACTTCGATCGAGCCCTCTACATCCGTGAACCGGAGGTACCGTTGATCGGCCGGCAGGTCGAGCTCGACGTCGTCGATCGGAACGGACAGGTGCCCTTGCCGTAGTTCGATGGTTCCTCGGCGCTGCGGGCGTGTGGGTCCGTTGGCGGAGATGCTGTACCCGCGAACGCGGACCTCGCCGGACAGGCCGAAGAGGTCGACGTACGGTAGCGCTTCGGGCAATCGCGAGGCGATGGTGAGCATCGCGGTGTCCAACGAGATCCACGGGAGGCCGCCGTGTTCGTCCACGACGGTGACCGATCGCAGGTCGACCAGCGTGCGCCCGCTCGATCGATACCGACCCCCTCCCGACCACGCCACGCGATACATCATCGGATCGGCCGGGTCGGGCTGGGCCAGCATCTGCATCTGGAACGTTTCCAGCGGTTCGGTTTTGCCCGCGGTTCGCCGGAGCAGGCGCAGGGATGCGTCACGCAGCCGCACGATCGGCGGTGACACGGCGCGGTTCGGCCCCGCGCGGCTGCCCGTGGCGAACAGGCCCTGCAGGTTCAGCCGGCCGGTCTCGGCGTCCTGGATGACCAGGCACGACGGCCGCACCGCGACGACCTCGGTCACCTTCAAGCGACCGAGGAGCATCTGGATGGGATCGTGCTTGAGCAGCAGGTCGGGGCAGTGGAAGGCGATGGGACTCTCCGACGGGCTCGGGTGGTGGCCCCCGATCCAGTCGCCCGGGTCCAGCACCGTCACCCCAATCAACTGGGTTCCGCGAAAGAACGAAAACTCCGCGGCGCGGACTTGGACGTCGGTGTTCACCAGCCCGTCGAGGTACGCCTCGGCCAGGCGCCGGATGCGCTCGGCATCGGTCAGGTGAAGGTAGACAACAGCCCCCGCGCCCAGCAGCGCCAGGGCGACGATGTACCCTCCCCATCGGGCACGGCTGACGCGTCGCGTGCGCGACGACAGCGTGATTCGCCCGCTGCGTGCGGAGCCTGATCGGCGCGGCGGCCACGGCGGTTGCAGTGGGGGGTTATCCATTCGTTCCTGGCTCGCTCCGGCGGTGGGCCGCGCGGGCGCTGCGCATCAGGCACACGACCCCGAGGGCGGCCAGCACCGCCAGCGTTGGCGTCGCGCCAAGTCGATACCGCACACTGCCGACGTAGAAAAAGTGCAGAACGCAGATCGCCACCGCCGGCAACAGCATTCCGATGCAGAGCCATCGGTCCCGCCGGTACGCCCACAGGCCCAGCCCGATCATGAGATACCACATCAGCGACCACGCGCCAAACGCGATGCGGATCGCGCGCGAGCTGAGTTCATCGGCGTGCAGAAATGGGCTCCAGGTTCGCCCCAGCTTGGTGAAGCCTAGCCGGACGATGCGGATCGGGTCTTCCCGGATCACCGCCCATGACCGGTTGGTGAAGTAGTCGTTCCACTCATGCTCGCTCAGGCCGGCGACCTCCGGACGGTTCTTGACGTCGGCCAGATCGCTGGCGCCGCTGGCGCCGTATCGGACCCCATCGTAGAGACTGATCCCCGCCCGGGTGGTGAGCCAGCACCAACGACCGGTCGCGCGGTGGTTGCGGTACGCCCATGGCAACAGGCTCGCCACGACGATCAGCACGATCAGAGTGGCGCCCGCGACGGCTCTCCTCGAAAGGCCGCGTCGCGCCGCGACGTAGGCGGTCCAGAGCACCACGAGGATCACGGCGCCCGGCCGCACGTAGACACACGCGGCGGCGGTCACGCCGGTGAGTGCCCAGCGAAGCCATCGCGGGCTCGATGCAGCCGGTTCGGATGGTGGTCGGCCCAGCGGCCAACCGATCAGCCACCACGTGGCGACGAGCGTCACGAACACGGTCTCCGTCAGCAACAGGTTGGAGACACCCACCAGGCCGGGATCACATGCCATGATCAGACCGGCCACGACGCCGGTGGGCGGGTCGGCCGTGCGGGCGGCCAGGAACGCGACGAGCACGGCCCCGATCGCGCCGAGCAGCCACTGCCCGCCCCGGGCGTAGGCGACGCCGTTCGGCAGGCCGGCGGCGAGCGCCAGAAGTCCCGGGTAGAGCGGCATGCGGTCGGCCCGGTGGCCGAACTCACCGACGTAGCCGTCACCGTCGTGGACGGAGCAGGCGATCTGCCAGTACTCACGCTCGTCCGGAAATTGCAGATCGGTCGGCGCGGCCATCCGCGTCATCTGGAGGGTGCCGAACAGCGCCCTGGCCAGCAGGGCGAGCAGGAAGATGGACACACACGCCCAGCGCCAGAGGGCCCGGCTTGGTCGCTCGTCCGGCGAGCGGGCTGGCTTTGGGTCTGGTTTGCGGTTATCGATCGGCACCGGATGCGCTCAAGGGCTTCGTCTGCACGTGCAGGACCTTACTGGTGTTCGACGTCAACTTGACGCGGTCGTCGATACGGTACCCGATGGCGTAGACGGGGCCAAGCTGATCGCAGAGCAGGGCGACGCGGTCGCGGGCGGTGGTTTCCACCTTGGCGTCGATCAGGAAGTCCGAGACCTTGCGGGTGCCGGGCGCGCCGAGCGGCCAGAACCGGTCGCCGGGCCGCCGCGTTCGGACGGTCAGCGGCAAGTGCAGCGAATCGTAATCCAACCACTCCTCGCCCCGCGGGTGTCGGTGTCGCCACCGGGTCGTCTCCTCCGGGCCCGCCCGGAAGACGCGGCAGCGGATTTCGAGGTGGCGACGTGGCAGCACCGTGACGCCGGGGACGTGGACGGTGACCTGTTCGGCGAGTTCCTCGTGGGGCTCGGCGGTCGGTCTGGCCAGCGAGAGGCGATCATAGCTTCGGGTAACCACGAGGCCGTCCGGCAGGTCGAGCCGGCGCGTGCCGAACCGCTCGATGAGCAGTCGGGTGACGGACTGGAGGTGCACGAACCCGAGGTTCCGTTCCCGGACGCCGAGTGCGCGGACGGCGCGCCGGAGGATCTCCGCCTGCACGATGCGCGGCTTGCGGGCCAGGGATGCCGCGTTGAGCACGAGGTCCTGGTCGGTCTGCGCGATGAGCAGGGCGTCGAACGCACGTTCGACGGTGTCGTGCAGGTATTCTTCCATCCACCGCGCCTGTTGCGCGAGGCGGACCAGCGCGTCCCGCACCTGCGGGTTGAACTCGGTTTCAAGCAGCGGGAGCACGACGTGGCGCAGCCGGTTGCGGGTCGCGTCGGTCTCGTCGTTGGTGTGGTCCAGCCGGTAGCCGGCCCCGATGGCGGCGAGGTAGTCGAACAGCTCCTGCCGCGTGAACGGCAGCAGCGGTCGGACGAGCATGGTCGCGGAGCCGGGCGACAGGCGGCGACGGACGGGGATGCCGGTCAGCCCGCGCCACCCGGTTCCCCGGATCACCCGGTTGAGCACGGTTTCAGCGTTGTCGTCGGCGTGGTGTCCGACGGCCACGCAGCCGGCGTTGCCACTGGCATGGCACACGCGTTCGAAGAACGCGTAGCGGTGACGTCGCGCGGTTTCTTCGGTGGAGCGCGTTTCCGCGGCGGCGATCGCGCCGATGTCGATCCGCTCGACGGTGCACGGCAGGCCCAGCCGTTCCGCCGCGCCGCGCACGAACGCCTCGTCTTCGTCCGCCTCGCGGGCGCGCAGTTGGTGATTGAGATGCGCGATATGGAGTTCCAGTTGGTAGCCGGCCTGCCGGTTCAGACCGGTCAATGCGTGGAGGAGCGCCATGGAATCGGGGCCCCCCGACACGCCCACCACGATTCGCTCGCCGCGGCCGAACAGGGACTCGCTGTCCACCAGCTCGGCCACGCGTCGAACCAGTCCGGTTGCACCCACGGTTCACCGCCTTCCGCAACACCCGCCGGGCCTCGCGAATCATACACGGGCCAGCGGCGCTTGCCCAGGGAGGGGGGCGAGGACGGCGATCAAGTTCGATAACGCCTGCGGAGACCGGGCGCCCGATTCCCACGTCGTATCAAGGACCGATAACGATAACATTCGAGCTAGTCACTTGCTCTCGTGGAGCAGTATCACTAAAGTAGGTACAAGAGGCCGGGGGCGGCCCCAGGTAGCAAGAGCTAAAGAGAGAGGCTCGTCCGCCGGGCCGTGGCGGGGTGCCTCTCCTTGTCATTCACGGGAAGAGGTCGGTTGTGGGGGGAGATCGCCGGGGGAACCTGCAGACTCGGGCCCATCCACTCGGGCAATCGACGCTCACGCCGGACATAGGAACCCGCCGAACGCACGCGAGGGCGGCGGCGCTTTGTGAAAGGAGGTATGCCTAGATGAGGCGGCAGAGGAATCACATTGTGGCGGCGCTCGGCGTGGTATTGCTCACGGCGGCAAGCGCGCAGGCTGGCATGATCACGTTTCAGATGTGGGAAGAGTTCAGCGGGGCGTATCCGCCCGAGTCGCCTGGCCCATGGCTTACCGCCACTTTTGACGACGGCGGCACCGCCGGATCGGTCGATCTGACGCTCGAAACGACGAACCTCGTCGATGCCGAGTTCGTGTTCGAGTGGATGTTCAACCTCGATCCCGCGCTTGATCCGACGCAGCTGGTGTTCTCCGCCCCGACCAAGACGGGGGCCTTCGCCGACCCGGTGATCAGCCTCGGTGTTGATGCCTTTCGGGCGGATGGTGACGGGTACTATGACATCGACCTGGTATTCAATCATACGGGCGCGGGATCGTTGAAGTTCGGCGAGGGTGACGCCGTGGCGTACACCCTCACCGGCATACCCACCTTGACCGCCTCCGATTTCGACTTCGAAAGCACGCCGGCGGGCGGGCGTTGTTGCTACAAGTCGGCGGCCCACGTCGGCGGAATCGGCCCGGAGGATGAGTTCAGCGGATGGATCGCCGTTCCGGAGCCGTCTGCCCTGTCGATGCTCGCCCTCGGAGGTCTGGCCTTGCTCCGCAGGAGGCAGGCGTAGCAACCTCGCGGGTTTTCGCCTTTCATCGGGCCCATGGGTTTGACCCCGTGGGTCCGTTTTCTTTTGGGTCGGCCCCGTACGTCCGAGAACTCGGTCGGCGCTGCCCCGCCGCCCGGGCGACCGGGCGTATCGTACGCTCGGGCAGACGCGGCAGTGGACCGTGCCACAACACGGCACTCGCCCGATAAGGCCGGCTGGCCGATAACCGGCCGCGATCCCGCGCGGCCGAGGCCTGGGCCGCCGAGGAAGTGGACATTCGGCAGGTTCTTCCCGAATGGCAGGCTCGGGGATCGACGATAACAAGCGTTAGGGTAGGTACGGAGTTTTTACGGGAACTCGGGGATAGGCGTCAGCCGCGCCCCCGCGGGATCGACAACCGGTGAGCACAGCCTGGTCGAAATTCAGACGGTTCTGGCTGGAGGAGGAGATCCCGCGCTGGCTTGGCATTTGTCTCATCTGCGCGTATGTGTTTGGGCTCGCTACGGTGGCGTACACGGCGTTCACGGCGACGCAGCGTGAGGTCGCAGCCCAGGCCGACGCCGCATTGACGTCGGCCGTGGACCTGCTGGCCGGGCAAGTTACCGAGGCGGACCGCGACGATCCGGGCCGGCTGTTGCGCGGGCTGCGCGCGTTTTCGGCGCACTACCCATGCGACGAGTTGCGCATCATCGACGATCAGGCAAACGTGGTGGCATCGATTCAACCGCAGGAAGTCGGACGGCCGCGGCCGCTCGATCTGCGCCAGGGCGGACTTCGCCCGTCCAGGACGGAGATTCACGCTCTGGCAAACGCGGACGGCCGTGCGGCGCGCCGTCTGTTCCGGACTCCGCTCCGGGTGGGGGCGGACGCGTCCTGGGTACTGGAAGGCGTGGTCCGCGGGCCGCGTCTGGCGGCGGGCGGAATCGTCGTCAGCAGCTGGACGCTCACCGCGATCCTTCTCGCTCTGGGCTTGATGTGGGTCGTGTATCGGCAACTCCGCCGTCACTTCCGCGGCGTATCTCAGATCGCCGAGAACCTGGTCAGTCACCGCGACCGGTTGACGCAGGACCTGATGACGCTGCAGGTGGCCGACGAACTCGGCACCGTCGCCTGCGCCTGGAACAAGCTGATCGAGATTGCGGATCAGTACCGGGCCGAGGCGCGGCGGTCGACCGCCTCCTCGGAGTTGAAGGCGGTGCTCGAACGGTCGGCGGGGGGCGAACTGGCGGATGCGTTGCAGGCGGTCCCGGACGGCCTGATGGTGCTGTCCGACAGCGACCGCGTCGCGTACGCGAATCACCTGTTCGCGCGGCTGGTCGGCGATGTTCGCGAGAGCGGGTTGGCGGGTGTCCACTTGAAGGACCTGTCCCTGAGCCCGCTGGGCACGCAAATCGTCGGCGTGATCGCCAAGACCCACGACCCGTCGGGCTCGGCGCCGATCGGGAACGAGATCATCCACAGCGAGGCGGATGAGAGCAGCTACCGTGTCCGGGTCGTGTCGGCCCATGGGCAGCGTCCGACGGGGGTGTGCGTGGTCATGGTCACCGACATCAGCCAGCAGCTTCGCGCGGACAAGGCTCGCGAGGAGTTCATCTCGCAGGTGACGCACGAGCTGCGCACGCCGCTGACGAACATCCGGGCGTACGCGGAGACGTTGTCGAGCGGCATGTTCGACGATCCCAAGGTGGTCTCCGAATGCTACAACGTGATCACCAAGGAAACGCGCCGCCTGTCCCGTCTCATCGAGGACATCCTCAGTCTGTCGCAGCTCGAGGTGGGCACCATGCAGTTGCTGTTCGACGACGTCGACCTGCACCGGCTGCTGACGGAAGCGGTGCAGGACGTGCGCGGACTGGCGGAGGAGAAGTCCATCGACCTGCAGTTGTCGCTGCCGGCCAAGTTGCCGGTGCTCCACGCGGACCGTGACAAGTTGGCCGTGGTGCTCAACAACCTGTTGGGGAATGCCATCAAGTACACGCCCGAGCGGGGCGAGGTGCACGTGGGCTGCAAGATCACGGAACGATCGGCGGTAGTCACGGTGAAAGACACGGGGATCGGGATCGATGAGCAGGAGCATGAACAGATTTTCGAGCGGTTCCGGCGGAGCTCCGACCCGGCCGTGCTGGCGGAGCCCGGCACCGGAATCGGGTTGACCACGGCGCGGGAGATCCTGCAACAGCATGGGGGGGCGATCGAAGTGATCAGTCGCAAGGGAGAGGGGGCGACGTTTGTCGTGCGGCTGCCGTGCGACACGAGTTTGATCGGGACCGCGTTGGGCGACGGGGCCTAACGCCCCGGGCGCCGTTTCGCCGGCGGCGGGCACGTGGCGGATCGGCGGGGCCGTGAAACGTACGGGAGACCTCGAGGAGCGCCGAGATCATGGCGAACATTCTCATCGTCGAGGACAACGCGCACCAATCGCACCTGTTGGCCATGTGGCTGAAGCGCAGCGGGCACGAGATCACCGCGGCCGGCAACGGTCGGGCGGCCCAGGAGCAAATCGAGCGGGTGTGCTGTGCCGGCGGTCAGATCGACGTCATCGTGACCGACGTCAACATGCCCGAGATGGACGGGCTGGAGTTGCTGGCCTGGCTTCGGCGGGAGCGGAAGCTCGCCACGCCGGTGGTGGTGCTCAGTTCGCGGTGCGATCAGGGGCGGTTGCGTCGGGAGGTGGAGGCGCTGAATGCGAGGATGCACCCCAAGCCGTTTTCGCCGTCACGGCTGGTGGCGGAGATCGAGAGTTTGCTCGCCCGCGACGCCTGCGAGCCGGGTGTCTGACCGCACGGGTGAGGTGTGGAGCGTGGTTCGCGGTATCGGGATCCAACGTGCATGACCGTGGGTGACCCATCCCAGTCGCTGTCCGCGACCGTCGGCGGCCGCGAGGAGACGGCCTCGCCGCTCGATCTTCAGGCGACCGTTCAGCAGCTCACCGCGGAGCGCGACGGCCTGGCCAGGGAATTGCTGCGGGCGTACGAGCATCTGGGCATCGTGTTCGATCTCACGCGCCGCCTGCCGTCGGCCCGCACGGGCTGGGAGGTGGTGGGCCTGTTCGTGGACTGCCTGCAGCAGAGCTATCCCGACGCGACGGTATGGCTGGTGCCGGTCCACGGCGAGGTCCGGGGCAGTCTCACCAAGACCTATCTCACGTGCGCCAGCGACGCCCTCGTCGACGCCGCGATGGCCCGCTGCCGGGCGGCGGGTCAAGCGACGGTCGAGGAGGTGACCGACGGCGGGCAGATCGTCCGGCAGGTGCTGGCCGGCCCGGTCCACGCGGGGGACAGCCTAAGTTGTGTCATAGCGATGGCACAAGACGCGGTCGGTTGTGCGTCGCATCTGCTCGAAGCGGCCGACATGCAGGTGATCGATTCGCTATGCACGTTCTGCGTGGACCTCATCCGCAACCTGCAACTGGTCGACGCGATGCGGCACATGTCGATCGACGTGGTGCGGGTGCTGGTCAGCACGATCGACCAGAAGGACGAGTACACGGCGGGCCACTCCAGCCGCGTGGGGCTCTATTCCCGCCTGCTGGGCGAGCAGTTGGGTATGAGCGACGCGACGTTGCAGACGCTGGAATGGGCGGCGTTGTTGCACGACGTGGGCAAGATCGGCATCCGCGACGACGTGTTGAAGAAGCCGGGGCGCCTCACGGACGACGAGTTCGAGCACATCCGCTCGCATCCGATTCGCAGCGCCGAGCTGGTCGGACAGGTGCCGCAACTGTCGGACGTGGTGGCGGGCGTACGGCATCATCACGAGCACTACGACGGTACCGGCTACCCCGACGGGCTGGTCGGCGAGGACATCCCCCTGATTGCCCGGGTGATCCAGGTGGCCGACGTGTTCGACGCGCTGACCACCACGCGGTCGTACCGCACCGCCTTCACGTGGGACAAGGCGCTGGACATCCTGACGTCCGAGGCCGGCAAGACGGTCGACCCGAAGCTGGCCGTCGTATTTGAGAGTCTGATTCGGGACGTGATGGAACGGGATCCGAAGGCGTTGGAGGTGCTGCGCGAGCAGGCGGTGGAGACGTCCCGGCTGGTCGCCGTCCCCCATGCGCCGCGAGCATCCGAACTGGCAGACGGAGCGGATCGTTGAACTCGGCACTGGTTTTCGAGTGGTTCATGATGATGTTGATCGCCGGCGTAGCCGGTCGATCACGCACCTTCGCGCGGGCAGGTGTGGTGGCGGCGTTGTGCGCGGTTTTCTGGGTCGCGCTGTGCGTCGCGGTGGCCGGCGGGATGGATGAACTGCGTGGCTGGAGCGCGGCCTCGCTGGCCGCGGGCACGGCGGCGATCCTCGCGATCGCGCGGTGGACGAGCGGCTCGCGGCGGGCGGTGCCGCCGGACGGTTTGCCGGGCCCGGCGTCGGCGCCCCGCGTGGACGCGGAGCCGCCGCTGGTACACGATACGCGGTGGATCCAGACCCTGCTGCGTCAGTTCGACGACTGGCTGGAGCGCTACCGGTCCGACGCGGATCCCTGGCCGGAGTTCGGCGAGTTGCTGCGGGGAATGCTCTACGAACACTGCGGGGCCAGCCGGATCAAGCCCTATCGCATTCTGAGCGAGGACGAAGTGCTCGTCCCGTTGCGCGAGATGGAAAGCAGCGACAGCAACGATCTGCTGTCGGCCCGGGAGGGGCCGATCGCCCGCATGGTCGCCCTGGGGCGTTCGCTTCGGACCGACGGCGACGATGTGGAAGATCGCCGCATTCTCCAGGAGATGATCGGCCTGGGTCTCGGCCCGGTGGCGTGGGCCTTCCCGATCCGGCAGGCGAGCCGGACCATCGGCCTCGTGTTCGTGGGCGAACTCGATCGCCGCCTGGCGCCCGAGCGGGCCCACCGCGACCGGTTGGCGACGATGGAGTTGCTGATCGGGCAGTGCTGGTCGACGTTGCTGGAGGTGTGCCGCAGCCGGGCGTCGGCGACGACGGACCCCGTGTCGGGCCTGCTGACCCGCGACGTGCTGATCGGGGCGGGCGAGCACATCCTCCGCGAATGCTACCACCGGCGCGAACCGGTGACGGTGCTGGTCATTGCGATCGAAGGGCTGCGCCGGCTCGACGAGCGAGGGCTGTGGTGCCAGGCCAACGCGATCATCGGGCAAGCCGCGACCGAGCTGGCCGGGCGTTGTCGGCCCACCGATCTGTTGGGGCGGTTTGATGATTCGCGATTCATCATGATTCTCCGGCGGGTGGATGCCGAACTGGCGAAGCTCATCGCGGGCGAACTGGTGGCCCGACTCCGGTCGCTCGAGGTCGGCGACCTGCCGGACGGCGTGGAAATCGGCTTCCGCGGTGGTGTGGTCAGCAGCGGATCGGATACGCCGACGCTGGCCAGCCTGATCGCCGTGGCCGTCGGGCAGTGTCACCGCGCGCGGCGGCAGGGCGATCCGGCCTGCGTCGCCTTGCGCCCGGGAGGGGAGTGCGATGAAGTTTGAGTCGCACAAGGTGGGAACGGTGGACGTCCGGTCGCCGGCTGGTCCGCTGGTCGACGAGGACGCCCAGGCATTCGCCGACATGCTGTCGGTGGCGGTGGATGCCCCGCACCCGCGGCTGGTGGTTTCGCTCGACGAGGTGCCGTACATGGACAGCATCGCGCTCGAGGCGCTGGTCACGGCGGCGGAGCGCATGCACGACCAGAACCAGCAACTGAAGCTGGCTTGCGTGCCGCCGACGTGTCGTGAAATCCTGGAACTGACCGGGCTCGCCTGTCGCTTCCAGATTTTCGAGGACGTTCAGGACGCCGTACGCAGCTTCATGTAGGACAGGCCATGATCGGACAGCCGAGCCGTCTGGGCGAACAACTCATTGCCGAGGGGATCATCACCCCCGACCAGTTGGCGGAGGCGCTGGCCAAGCAGCAGACGACCGGCCGCCGCCTCGGGGCGAACCTCGTCGATATGGGGGCCATCTCCAGCGCGTCGCTGGTCCACGCCCTCGCCAAACGGCTCGATGCCCAGGGGTGCGTGCTGCGGCACGGGCTTATCGACCCGAAGGTGGCCAAGTGCATCCCGAAGGAAGAGGCGGAACGTCTCGCCGTACTGCCCATGTTCAAGGTGCGGGACGAACTGACGGTGGCCATGACCGAGCCGCAATCGATCCCGACACTCGACCGGCTGGCTCAATTGACCGGATGCCAGGTCCGGCCGGTGCTCGTGCTGGAAGACAACCTGGCCGAGTTCCAGCGCAAGTACCTGGCCGCCGAGGTCACGGTGGACGCGTTTCTCGCGTCGATCGAAGAGAGCGACGTGCGGATCACCGAGACGGAGGCCATCGACGAAGGTCCGGTGACCGACCTGGACAAGATGGTTGACGGCAGCCCGGTAGTGAACCTGGTCAACCTGGCCGTGCTGACCGCGTTGCGGGACGGGGCGAGCGACATCCACATCGAACCGGATCGCAACGCCACGCATATCCGGTACCGGATCGACGGCCGGCTCCGCGAGCTGCTGGTTCCGCCCCGCGGGATGCACGCGGCGATCGTATCGCGGGTCAAGGTCATCGGGCGCATGGACATCGCGGAGCGCCGGTTGCCCCAGGAAGGTCGCGTGCACCTCGTCGCCGACGGCCGGGAGATCGACCTGCGTGTGTCGAGTATGCCGACCATTCTCGGCGAGAAGATCGTGATTCGAATCCTCGACAAGAGCAACCTGAGCTTTGAACTCGGGGCGCTGGGGATGAACCGTGACGACCAGCGGCAGGTGCAGCGGATGCTGCGCATGCCGCACGGGCTCGTGCTGGTGACGGGCCCGACCGGAAGCGGCAAGACGACCACCCTGTACTCGGCTCTGGACCTGCTCCGCAGCGAGGAAGTGAACATCGTCACCGTGGAGGATCCGGTGGAGTACCAGTTGGCGCAGGTCAACCAGATCCAGGTGAGCGACTCGGTCGGTTTGACCTTCGCCCGGACCCTGCGCTCCATCCTGCGACAGGACCCCGACATCATCATGGTCGGCGAGATTCGTGACGAGGAAACGGCCCGTGTCGCGGTCCAGGCGGCCCTGACCGGCCACCTGGTGTTGTCCACGCTGCATACCAACGATTGCCCGGGCGGCGTGGCCCGCCTTCTGGACATGAAGATCGAGCCGTATCTGCTGGCCTCGTCGTTGCTCGGATTCGTGGCCCAGCGTCTGGCCCGCACGATCTGCTCGTCGTGCCGGACGTCGTACTACCCCTCGACCGAGGCGCTGGCGTCGGTGGGGTGGGCGGGACGGACGAAAGAGCTGTTTCACAAGGGCGAGGGGTGTCGTCAGTGCCACAACACCGGCTTCCGGGGCCGGATCGGCATCTTCGAGGTGATGGCGATCGACTCGCAACTCAAACACCTGATCAATATCGGGGCAGACGAGTCGGAACTGCGGGAACACCTGCGGCGCCGGAGCTGGCGGTCGCTGCGGCACAAGGCACTGGACGTGGTGGAGAGCGGTGACTCGACGCTCGAAGAGGTGCTTCGGGTCACGCGTTCGGACTCAGCGGATGAGGAGCGCCAGGACGAGGATGAGCTCCGACGCGTGCGCGAAGCGGCGGAGGAGGCGCCGGGTGCGGCGCCGGAAGGGGAGGAGGCGGTTCCGGCGGCCCGTGGTTGAGCCGCCGCTCGCCACTGACTCTGCGGGGAGACACGAGAGCCCATGAGCGGATTGCAGCAGACCTTCGAAGCGGCCGATGACGGGGCCCACCGGACCGCGCCGGCATCCGCGGGCCCGACGGTGGCGGAGCATCCGCCCGCCGCGGCCGTGAGGTTGGATGAACCCACCGAGGCCAGGGCGACCGCCGGTACCCACGGGCACTCGGCCCTGGACGACCCCATTGCCAGCACGTCCGAACTGAAGCTGCCGCTCAAGGTGCTGATGCTGTTCACGCGGCAGATGGCGATGCTGCTCACGTCCGGCAGCGCGCTGGTCCCGGCCCTGTCGTCCATTTCCCGGCAGATGACCAAAGTATCCCACGTCCGGTTGGTCCGGGAACTCCAGCGTGAAATCGAACGGGGCACCGCGCTCACCGATGCGTTGGCCAAGTTTCCGGCCACCTTCGATCCGGTCTACTGCGCGCTGGTGGCGGCGGGCGAGGCGAGCGCCACGCTGCCGCAGACGTTTGTCCGCCTGGCCGACATGATCGCCCGGCGGCGGGCCGTGCAGAACAAGCTACTGGGGGCGATGGCCTACCCGGCCCTGCTGATCTTCATGTGCACCGGCATCATGAGCATCCTCCTGTTCTTCGTGATCCCTCGGTTCGCCAACCTGTTCGAGGTGCTGCGCGTCCCGCTGCCCACCACCACGAAGTGGCTGATTGTGCTGGCCGACATGCTGCGCGGGCACTGGTACGTGCTGATCGTCGCGGTGACGGCGCTGGTGACCGGCCTGGTGCTGGCGATCAAGACGACGGCCGGCCGGCAATGGATGGCCGACGCGCAGGTCCGGGGGCCGTTGCTGGGCCGCTTGATGTCGCGGCTGATTCAAGCCCGCCTGTTTCGCATCGTGGGGTTGTTGATCCAGGCTCACGTCGGCGTGCTGGAGTCGCTGGAATTGGCGCGTCGCGTGACGATCAACCGGCGGTTCCAGGGGATGTTTGACGGGATGGTCGATGCCGTCACGTCCGGCCGCACGATGAGCAGCGCGATGGACTCGTCGCGGCTGGTCTCGCCGTCCGTCTGCCAGGCGGTGGCGACGGGTGAAGCGAGCGGGAACCTGGGCGGGGCCGTGTCGTTCGTGGCCGACGTGCTGGACAACGAGAACGAAGAGATCATCAACGCCCTCACCAAGCTCGTCGAGCCGATCATCCTGATCCTGATGGGCGCGGTGATCGGAACGGTGGCGGTTTCGCTGTTCCTGCCGCTGTTCGACATCACGGCCGCGGTGCGGTGATGCGGAGGTAGCCACGCGGTGTCCACGTTTATCCTGAACCGGCGGTCGCGTGTTCTGCCCATCGGCATCGACGTGGGGCACACGGCCGTGCGCGTGGCCCAGTTGCGTCACGGCGGGGGCGGCTACGAACTCCTGCGGGCGGCGCGGTTGCCGGTGCTGCGCGATGCGTCGGGCCAGCTCGACGCGGAGGCGTGCGGGGCGAGCCTGCGCCGGCGGTTGCGGCAGCAGCGGTTCCCCGGCCGGCGGGCGATGGTCTCGGTCGGCCCACCGGACGCGGAGTACCATCTGCTCCAGCTCCCGCCCGACACGCTCGAGTCCAAAGCGGGCCCGGTGATCGCCGCCGAGTTGAGTCGCCTGGTGCGCAGTGATCCGGCGGCGTTGCAGATGGCGCACTGGTGGCTGCCTCGGGCGCGGGGCGAGGCGGGAGGTGTCATCGGCGTGGCGGTACCGCGCGGGCATGTCGCGCAGCTGTACGGAGTGTGCAGCGCCGCCGGGCTCGAGTGCGTGCGAATGGACGCCGACGCCTGCGCCCTGGTTCGTTTCGCGATCGCCGTCCGCGGCACCGCCGCGGATTACGGTCAGCAGGTGTGGGGGCTGCTGGACCTGGGCCACCGCACCGCGCGACTCATCCTGTTCCTGGGCGAGATCCCGGTTCTGGCCCGTTCGTTCGATGCCGGTGGCGGCAAGTGGACCCGCCGCGTCGCGGAATGGTTCGGCATCAGCGAAGAGAGCGCGGCGATCCACAAGCACGATTACGGCGTGGCGAGTCACGAGGCGGGCGACGCCGAGCTGCCGGTCGCCGAACTGGGAGGGATGATGCGGGGCGCGTTGCGGGAGGAACTTCAGAACGTAACGCTGCAGATCGAGCGATCATACGCCTACGTGCTGCAGTGCTACGCGCAGAGCACGGCCGGCGAGCTCGTGATGGTGGGTGGCGGGGCCGAGTTGAAAGGACTGGCCGACCACCTGACCGACAAACTGGGAATCCCCGTGCGCCGCGGCGAACACTTCGTCGACGCACCGGGAAGTCGTTTGAAAGATCGAAGGCCGGACATCGAGCGACGTGTGTCGCTGGGCGAGCTGGCCGGGGCCATCGGATCGGCCATCGGGGCCGAGGCGCCGTCATGATCAGTGTCAATCTGTTACCGGAAACCACGGTACGCAAGCAACAGGCGAATCGACGTGCCCGCATCTGGCTCGTGCTGACGCTCTGCGCGGCGGCCGGGGCGGCGGTTCCGGTGGGCGTGACCGTGACCCGGCAGGCGCAGGCCTCCACCTTGCAGCAGCGGTGCCGGGAAGTGGATCGGGAGCGGTCCAAGGTCCAGGCGCAACTGGCGGCGACGTTGCAGGAAGTCGAACGCCTGGCCACCCGTTTCGCGCAGTCGGAGACGCTCCGCACGAAGCGATCGTGGGCGAGCCTGATCGGCTTCATCGGCGGCTCGATGCCCCCCGAGGTCTGGCTCACCGCGATCGCGACCGATCCGCCGTTCCCGATGGGGCGGGGGCGGACGGCGGTGCACGCCGAGCCGGGTGACACCG
Source organism: uncultured Phycisphaeraceae bacterium (assembly GCA_964495075.1). Taxonomy (GTDB): domain Bacteria; phylum Planctomycetota; class Phycisphaerae; order UBA1845; family UBA1845; genus JAFGJQ01. The sequence goes on along the minus strand of CAZBUJ010000041.1, from coordinate 412 downwards.
TGGTTCTGGAGGCGCCGACGAAGTTGCTCGTGCAGGGGTATGCGTTGGATCACAAGGATTTGTACGCGTTCATGTCCCGGCTCAAGCAGGCGGACGTGTTCAGGGGCGTGGAGCTGATGCGTTCGGGACGGGAGCCGGTGCTGGCGGGGCAGGCCGTGCGTTTTGATCTGCAGTGCAGTTGGTGACGGGACAATGGCACGTGCGTCGCAATCTCTGGTAATCGATCTGGTCGGCGTGCTGCTGGTCGGTGCGAGCGTGTCGGTGGGGGCGTGGTTCGTCCTGGGCCCCCCGAAAGACGCTGCGGCCAGCCTCGGCCCGCGGGGGGCCCGGGGCGGGGGCCCCCGGGCCCGCGTCCGCGGGGGTGGGCGAGCCGGGCGGGGAGGCGTATCAAGCGGCGATCGCGTCGCTGTAC
>CAZBUJ010000040.1:0-50623 GCA_964495075.1 uncultured Phycisphaeraceae bacterium | reverse complement strand
GATCTGTGTCCGCAAGCTCGACTCGATGAACGCGGACGGCAAGGTGCCCCGGCCAAGCCAGCGACGCGCGCCGCCAGATCATCCGCCGATGGCGCGAACTGTTCGACGAAATCAAGCAAGCCCCATGCCCGCCATTCAACGGCAAAGACTGGGATGCCATCAATCGGATGGCCGCGTACTTCAACGACGACCCCGACGGGTTCGACGCACTGGCCCGGTACATCCTCACCAACCCCGACAACGACCCACGGCTGCGTCAGCATCCGACGCCATGGGCAGCGGCCGAACTTAGCGAAATGGCACGTGAACAAGGCTACGTGCGCGCCGACTTCAAATCGCTGCCACGGCCGCCCGACATGACGTGGGACGAAGCCGTCGACCAGTGGCTGGGCGAATGCTGTTCAATCCACGATGACGCATACCAGCCGCTGACCGATCTGTGGTGCAGCTATGCGTCGTGGCACGAACGGAACTTCGGCTTCGACTTGCCGGTACGATCCCAGAGTTTCTGGGGCTGGCTGAAAGACCGGGGCGTCGTGAAGCGGCATGGGCTTCAGCTTCGGGACGAACCATGGCGCGGGCGATATCGACGCTGCGTCGTGGGGCTGGCGTTGGGGTCGCGGGTCCGCAACAGTTGACGGGTTCCGACCCAGGTGACCCGGTCGGTCATCGGTAAGTTACGGATTTACACGGCTTCGTTTCGGAGTGTTACAAGGTATTACGATGGAATTTGATCCTGATATCTTGCGGGCGGTCGGCGCCGACGACAGCAACGTCGACCAGTTGATCGGCTTGGACGAAGCGGCGCGCATTCTCGCCCCGCACGGCGACGACGTCGCGGCGAACCGTCGCGCGATATACCGGTTGGTCCGGTCGCGTCGGTTGTCGGCAACGCTTGGCGCCGGGCGCCCGTACACGTCCCGCCGATGGATCGCCGAATTCTTGCAGCGCGACTATCGGCCCGCGTGGGCGTTCTGACCGGGGCATCGTGGGGCAGGCATCATGACGGTTCTAAGCGATCTGGTGATTTCGATTCTGGGCGGTCCCGACGCACCCCTTGACGAACCGGTCGACGTCGAAGGCGTCGCCCGAATCCTGGGAACGTCGGCCCAGGCTGTACGGCGGTTGATCCGCGCCGGGAAGCTGCAAGCCGTGCGGCTGCACGACAACCCGCGTGCCCCGTTCGTCACGACCCGGCGGATGGTCGGCGCGTACTTGCACGTACTTGCAGCAGCGGGCCGACGCCACGGCGGCGGAAGTCGACGCGGCGTGACGCACTAGCCGCAGTAATACGCGACCCGCGTTTTTGACCCCGTGGGGTGCGATTTTCGGCAGATCAACAAATTAGCGGCCGCTTATGGCGGGCCGGGCGGCGATCTGGTAGCATCGAACGTGCTTAACGATCGTTGGTGTTATGAGCACGACATACGCAAAAAGCCCGATGCAGTGGGCCAGTAGCGCGAGCGCTGGCAACCCGCCCTTACCGGCGGTCGTTAAGCACCATCTGCATCGGGCGTTTGCGCATGGAGTCGAAGTCATGTCAGCAACCCCTACGTTTGAAGTCGCTCGCGTCGAAGTCGTCGCCAACAAGCGGCGGAAGTGCCCCGGGTGCGGGCACAAGAACCCGATGGTGATTACCGTCGATCGGAAGTCGCAGTGGGTCAACGACTGCCAGAAATGCGGCACATCGCTGGCGGGCGCCCCCGTCGTCGGCGACAAGTCGAAGCCGTGGATGGTCATTGAACGCCGCCCCGGCAAAAAGCCGAAGCATCACAAGCCCGCGAAGAACACGCGGGCATCGGCCGAAGCGCTGCGCGACCGGCTGATCGGCCAGCACGCCGAAAACCCACTGCACGACCGCGTGATCGACCGCGTCGCGAACGTCGTGCGGTCGATCCGCACACACGGCGACGATGGCACGCCGCGCACCGAAGCCGACGTCGTGGCCATCCTGATCGAACGGCTGGGCGGCAAAGCGCCGAATGCGTCGCTTGAGTCCATCGCGTTCGACAGCTTCATCGCCCAGCAGGTCGCGAGTATCGAGCGCCGTAGTACCGGGGTGCAAGTGGAGCGGAACTTGAAGGATTTCGCGGCCATCACGGGCGTACAGATGACCGGCGACGTGAACTTCAAGCACGCCGAACGGTTCAAAGCTACGTTGCGGTCGGGTCAGTGGAAGCGGCCGGGCACCGATCGGCCCGTGAAGAAAAACGACCGCACGCTACGCACGACGATGCAATACGTGCGGGCGGCGTTGCAGCGTGGCGTATCGGCCGGGTTCATCGACCCGGAAGTGATTCAGCGGGGCAACTGGAAGCATGGCGCGGCCGACGCGCAGCCGGAATCCATGACCGTGAACGACTTCAGCGCGCTGGTCAACGCCGCCGCCGAATCGAAGCATCCCCGATGGTGGGTCGCATACTTGACGCTGGGCGTCGACGTCGCCGCCCGCAGAAATGAACCGCTGTTGCTGACGTGGGATGACGTTGATCTGACCGGCGAGAACGCAGAGCGCCATGGATTGCCGCACGGTACGCCGACCGCGACCATCACCCGCGAAAAAGCGAAGGGGCACCGCCGCGACACGCTGCCGTTGCACCCGAACACCGTCGCCGTGCTCGCCGCTTTGAAACGCCACCCGGATGCATTGGTCTGCCGATACCAGCCGAAGCAGGCGGGGGCGATCAGCGAACACGTATTCCCGATCCTGGGGCACAAGCGACCCGAAACGCGGGTCAACCGTGAATTCGCCGCCTTGTGCGTCGAGGCCGGGCTGGTCGACGCGGATGGCAAGGCGCGGTATTCGCCGAAAACGCTGCGGCTGTTCTCGAATAACGAAATGAGCAAGCGCGGGGCGAGCGAAAAAGAACTGATGGCCCACGCTGGGCACACGTCGGCGAAGGTCAACCGAACGCACTACCAGCGGGCCGATGCCGACCGGCTGGTCGAACTGGTCAACAACAACGCCGCACTGACGGGCGCCGCCGACATCGTGGCGCGGATCGCATGACGAGGGGTTCAACGATACCCCGATCCCAGTCGATCGTAGCGGGTCGCGTCGGGCAACCGGCGCGGCCCGTGGTCGATTGCCCGTTCGTCGGCGCCCAGGCGTTCGATCGGACGGCACCAGCGCCCCGATCCGGCTGGCGGTACCCGGTCGGTCGTACGGTCGCCCAGCGGGCAGGGCGTGCAGCGTGCGGCGAACTGGTGCGGCGTCGGTCGGCCATCGCCCAGGCGGGCGATCCGACGTGGCGGCGATCGTCGCTTCAACGGTGGTCGGCAGTCGGCCGATACCCGGGGCGTTCGACGTGCACGACGTCGGCGGTTGAAGCTGTTACCGGGCGGCGATTTGCGGCGGCGGCATGCCCTAATCCGGCCATAATCGCAAGCCGTGCGGTGCGACTGTACATCGGCGGCGGAATCGCGGGGCGACGACAGGCACGTTACTTCAGCGATAGCAACGACTTACATTCGCCAGCGGGAAGTCGCCGTCTTCCCCCGGCATCGCCAGCAGGTACTTGTGCTTGTACTGTTCGTTCGCGCGGCGGTATTCGACGGCCAGTTCGTGGTCGCGCTCGACCAGAAAGCCGCGGGGCAGCAGGTTCAACTGCACCGGGTCCAGGCGGGCCGTTTTCCGCTTGCTCTCGTACTCGATGTTGACGTGGGCGAGGGCTTCCTCCATGGCCGGCGCGAGGGCGTCCAGGTCGGCCGCGTCCAGGTCGGCCGTCGGTTCGATGTGCAGGCGGTAGTAGGGCGGGTCCGCCCACTGCGGGGCCAGCACGAACAGCCCGGCTGTCAGGCCGCGGGTCGCACACGCCCGCTCGAACGCCATCACCGCCTGGCTCTCGCTCAGCTTCTCGCCGGTCAGCGAACTGACGTGCGCCCCCTTGTTCAAAAACTCGATGACGGGGGCCTCGCCGAGATAACCGTGCACTCGGATCAGGTCGCCGATGTCGTACCGGTAGAACCCCGCCGAGGTCGTCAGCAGGATGAAGTACTCGTCACCCACCGCCAGCTCGTGCGATCGCAGCACGGTCGGGTTCGCCGATTCGTACTCGCCCGCGGGGATGAACTCGAAGAAGTTGCTCGTCACGTCGAGCACGCCGCAGGGCGTGCCGTCCTCCAACGGGATCGACATCCGCCCTTCGCTGGCCAGCAATCCGATGTCCCGCACCGGCGTCCGCCCGAAGTACTCCGGGAAATCGTGCAGGTACAGGCCCATCGTGCCGCCCGTCCAGTTGGCGATGAAGCCGAGGTCCCAATAGTCCTTCGGCAGCAGCCGCCCCGTCCGTTCGACGATCGACGCCAGCTCCGCCGCCCGCCGCGGACGGGCCTTCAGCCGCGGCGCGAGTGCCCCGCGTACGCCGGCCGGCACGTCGAGCCGCGGGTCGAGCGTCCCGTCCTGCAGGTCACGGATGATCTGCTCGGCATGGGCGTCGGCCGTGCGGGCCAGCTTGAGGTGGGTGGCCGGGTTGGCCGTGATCATGAACCCGACATCCACCGCCGTGGCCAGCCGCATGATCGTGTAATACCGGGCCGCCGGGTCGTCGATGTGAGCCGCGCAGAGCGGGGCGACGTAGTACTTGCGGACGATGCTCTTCTGGGTGGCCGCCATGATGCCGGTGATCGCCCCGCACGGGATGCCGGCCGACGTGATCTCCTCGTCCATGCGGGACGAGACCTGAAGGATCGCGCGGAGGACGGAATCGGAGTGATCGCTCAGCGCCTTGCCACCGAACGCGTTCCACCCGCGGCGATACTCGCGCAGAAAGTGTTCGGTGACAGGCACGTATTTCGGCGTGTCCACCGTGCCGCTGGTCAGCGCGAACATCAGGACCTTCTGCTTCGGTCCGAACATCGCGCCGGTCTCGCCGGCCTTCACCCGCTCGATGTACGGCGTGAGATCCTCGTAGCGCAGGACGGGCACCTGGCGGGCGAAGTCGGCGTAGCCGCCGATCCGGGCGAAGCCGTAGTCGCTGCCGAAGGCGCTCTCCACGTTGCGACGGATCTTGGCCATCAACACGCGGTTCTGCGTGTGGGTCGCCGATCGCGTCGCCCGGAGAAAGCCGGCCAGCACACGCTGCGCGTGCCACTTCGCCAGGCGGGCTACAATGGGGTCCAACATCGCCACGGTCGAGCCAGGGTATTCCGAGCTATCATCGTTCGCCGGGGAGGGATTCTACTGGCGGGCGAGGCCGCTGTGTACCCCGGTCTACGCATTGCCGTCCGGCAACGGGCCATCCAGCGCGACGCCCAGTTCGTGCAGGGCCCGCAGGGCGGCCTTCTGTTCGGCCTCCTTTTTGCTGGGTCCCCACGCGCTGGGAAAGGCCTGCCCGTTGATGCACACGCAGACTTCGAAGCATTTGCTGTGGTCCGGTCCCTGCTCGTCCAGGGACTCATACTGCGGCGTGGCGGACAGGTATTTCTGCGCGTACTGCTGCAGTTGGGACTTGAAGTTCTCCTGATGGCTCGACTGGGCGGCCTCGTCGATGTGGGGCCCAAACTGCTCGAGGATAAAGCGTTTGACCCGGTCGAAACCGGCGTCCAGATAAATGGCGGCCACGAACGACTCCACCACGGCGGCTTTCAGCGAGCCCGGCATGCCCGACGCATCGTTCATGCCTTTTCCCAGGTGCAGCAACTGGCTCAGGCCGATCTCGTCGGCGATCTGGGCACACACCTTCCGCGAGACCACGGTGGACTTGATCTTGGTCAGATCGCCTTCGAGCGCATCCGGGAAGCGGTCATAGAGGGCCTCGCAGATGATCATGCCCAGTACGGCGTCCCCGAGAAACTCCAAGCGTTCGTTGCTGTCCAGGCGCGTATTGGCGATGGACGCGTGGGTGAAAGCGGCGATGAAGAGTTCGGGGTCCTTGATGGGATACCCCGCGATCTCCTTCGCCCCCGCGAGGGATTCTGAAAACGGCACGATTTCGTAGTCCTACAGGCTTGTGGCGAAGATCGCGACAGTCGCCGGGACTCGCGCGACCTTCGCCAGAAGCCGGTTTCGCAGCCGATATTACCACCCCACCGGCGACCCTGCCGGTGACAGATCGGCCGATGCTGGCCATTCTACGGGCCGCCCCCCATGCATTCAAACCCGGCTCATCGCCGTCGCGGCGGGGGCGTCAATATGGGTACTATCGGAAGCGTGGCGGGGGCTCCTGAATGGGACGACGGGGTTGCCCTCCCGGGCCGGGTCGGCTAGACTGCCCGTTCTGTATCCACGCGGGCCGTCCGCCCGGTCGCGGGCCCGCATGGCTGAACCGACGACGAACACCCGACCACCGAGACTCAACCACGAGGTGTGGCGATGCATTATCCAAGGCGGAACAGCAAGCTCAAACGGGCGAGAAAGCAGGGATTCCGGGCCCGAATGCGGACGTCGTCCGGGCGCAGACTGATCAACCGCAAGCGGCGGCACGGTTTCAAGCGGATCAACATCGTCTGATGGCCCCCCGGGGCGTCCCTGCCGGGACCCCCGTCTCGCCGGGCATGCCCGTCCGGGCAGCCCGCCGCCGACCCTCCTCCGAAACCTGTGATCAGCCCTTCACCGCCGACTTCAGGTCGTCGATCCGGTTCGTGGCCTCCCACGTGAATCCCGTTTCGTCGCGGCCGAAGTGGCCGTGACGGGCGGTGGGCTCGTAGATCGGCTTGAGCAGATCGAGGTACTCGATGATCGCCCGTGGGGTGAGCCCGAACACCTCCCGCACCGCCCGCTGGATCTCGCTGTCCGGGACGTTTCCGGTGCCGAACGTGCTCACCAGCACGCTTACCGGGTCGGCCACGCCGATCGCATAGGCCAACTGCACCTCGCACTCGCCTGCCAGCCCGGCGGCCACGATGTTTTTGGCGATATGGCGGGCCATATACGCGGCGGACCGGTCGACCTTGGAGGGGTCCTTGCCGGAGAACGCGCCGCCGCCGTGGCGGCCCCGGCCGCCGTAGGTGTCGACGATGATTTTTCGCCCGGTCAACCCGGCGTCGCCGTGAGGACCGCCAATCAGGAACCGCCCCGTCGGGTTGATGTGCAATATGATGTTATCGGACCAAAGCCCGGGGCACTCCTGTTCGACGACCGGCTTGATCAGCCGGGCCGCCAGCTCGGCGCGTGCCTCTTCGGACATGTTGTTGGTTTTGGGATCGACGACCGCCTCGGTGTGCTGCGTCGACAACACGATCGTCTCGATCGCCTTGGGGGTCTGCCCGTCGTAGAGGACGGTGACCTGGGTTTTCGCATCGGGCCGCAACCACTTCAGCTCGCCCGCCCGGCGCAGCTTGGCATGGTGTTCCACCAGCCGGTGCGACAGGTGAATCGGCAGCGGCATCAGTGCCCGGGTCTCGTTGCAAGCGTATCCGAACATCAGGCCCTGATCGCCGGCTCCCTGTTCGGCGTGCAGGCCTTGGCCTTCGGTAACGCCCTGGCTGATGTCCTGGGACTGCCCGTGCAGGGTGCGGATGACCGCGCAACTCTGATGATCGAACCCGATCGACGGGTCGGTATAGCCAATCCGCTCCACCGTCTTGCGGGCGGTGTCCTCGGCGTGGAGGAACGCCTCCAGGGCGTCGTGTTTGCTCGTGTCGACCGTGACTTCGCCGGCGATCACGATCAGCCCGGTGGTGACGAGCGTCTCGATGGCGGTTCGCACCTTCGGGTCGTGCCGAATCAGGCTGTCCAGGATCGCGTCGGAGATCTGGTCCGCGATCTTGTCCGGGTGCCCCATGGACACGGACTCGGACGTGAATAGAAACTGCTCGGCGGTTTCTCTCTTGGCCATGGCGCCCTCCGCTTTCGCGCGGGTCAAATCCACAATCGTCACTACTCCACTCCTTCCTGGCTGAAATCCGTGAATGGCAGACCGGTCCAGAGCGACGAATGATAAGTCCGATGTTGCCCTCTGGCAACCTTCCGGTGCCGGTGCTTCCGCGGATGGAACATTCCGACGCCCGAAGCATCGGCCGCCGGGTTGTGGTTTTTTGTCCGGGCGCTCGATATTGAACGGTCTCCCGACCGCCGGCGCGGTGGTGACGGTTCTGCGTTAAGCCGTTGCGGGCGTGACGCGTACGTGTCGCCGGCGCCGCCGGCGGGGCCCTGCCCTGTGTTTATCGACAACGCGGCGCGATTTCGATAGGCTAAGTGCTTTGGTAGGGATGCCTTGCACGCGGAGCGAAAACGGTACGTTCCCATCCCCGTGGTGCCCGGCGGCCAGAGCTTCATTCGCGCATCGGCGCGGGCGTTGATCCGTGAAACTCCCCGACGATGACATCCTTGACGATCCGGCGACGTCGGAGGACGCCGAAGCGCCGGTCCAGGTGGAACGGATCCAGATCCGCAAGCGACTCCGTTTGCGGCTCGACAAGTACCTGCGCAACCGGTTCCCCCGCGTTTCCCGCACCGGGATGCAGAAGCTGATCAAGGAGGGGGCGGTCACCGTCAACGGGTTGCCCACCAAGGCCAGCTACGAGCCGGATGCCGGGGACGTCATCGACGTCACCATCCCGGCCCCCGAGCCGATCGAACTCGTGCCGGAAGACATTCCGATCGACGTGATCTACGAGGACGCGTACCTGCTGGCGGTCAACAAGCACGCCGGCATCATCTGCCACCCGGCCAAGGGGACCCAGTCCGGTACGCTGGCCAACGCGCTGGCCCACTATTCCGAATCGCTCAGTCGGGTCAACGAGCCGTTTCGACCCGGCATCGTCCACCGGCTCGATAAGAACACGACCGGCGTGATGCTGGTGGCCAAGACGGACGAGGCGCATTGGCGCCTGTCGCTCCAGTTCGAGCGGCGCACCGTGCAGAAGACCTATCTGGGCGTCGTGGAGGGGAATCCCAGCCTGGATGCGGACATCATCGATCAGCCGCTGGCCGCTCACCCCGCGATCAAGGATCGCTACCTGGCCCCCGGCATGCCGTCGAGACAGGCGCTGTTCAAGGAAGCGGTGACCCATTACCAGGTGCAGGAGCGGTTCGTCGGGTTCGCCATCGTGCACATGTTCCCCAAGACCGGCCGGACCCATCAGCTGCGCGTCCACATGTCGAGCCTGGGGCATCCGATGGTCGGCGACACGTTTTACGGCGGCCACCTGGTGAGCGAGCGCGACCTGACGGGATACGGGCCGGAAGACCCGCTGATCACCCACCAGGCGCTGCACGCGATGCGAATCGAGTTGATGCACCCCATCCGTGAGGCGCCGCTGGTGATCGAGGCGCCGATCCCGGACAACATCCGGCGCATCATCGACCTGCTCCGCCAGCATCGGCGGTACCGGTAACGGCCGGCTCTCCGTTGTGCCAGAAAAGGTCCCACGGGTTGAAACCCGTGGCGATATGTCTGCGCCCCTTCGGGGCCGTGAGGACGCTGCCCCGCAAGGCGAAACACGTGCGATCGCGAAGCGATCGACGTCGCTCGTCAATCAGGACGTGCACCGCCGGTCGGCACGCCGCACTCCGGACAGACGCCGCTTTCGTTGCCGGTCAGGTCGTATCCGCAGGATGCGCAGTGCGACGGCGGTTCGATGGGCGGCGCTGGGGCCGCTGGTTGCGGCGGAAGCTCGGTGGGCCGGTGCTCGTAGTCGGCTATGATCCGGCGATGGTGGCGGGCGTTGGCGACGACGGCGATGCCGCTGGCCAGCAATCCGGCTGACAGGATACCGGCCAGCCCGGCGGCGGCCACGCCGGTCGCGTGCTCCTTGATGAACTCGCCCGCCACCAGGACGTGGGACCAGCCCGGGACCATGGCGAAGACGTCCGGGTCATGTTCCACGATGACACCGAGCAGTCCGGCCAGAAGAACGCAGTAGAACACCGCCATCGCGGCGGTTGCGACGGGACTTCTCCCCATCGCCGGTTTGCGAAAGATGAACCCGCAGGCAGCGCATTGAACGCGGGGGCGTCGATCGTAGCTGAGGAGACAGACGGTCGCCAGCAGACCGCCGAAGAGGAATATCAGCACGGAGGAAAGCCCGGCGTCAGCATCGCGGCGAACCCGGTAAAATCGCGCGTTGTTCGTGCAGCTGGGGCAAGAGAAGTAGTACACGATGGTCCCTACGCGCCGTGTCGGTGGCCCGGTTGCTTTGGAACACGCCCTCGCGATTCAGTCTACCACCGCCGATCGGGGCGGACAACGGTCCGAAGGGTGCCTGGGGGCCGGGGTTGCTTCTGCACCGGTCGTGACTGCCCCAACGCAATTGCTGCGTCTGTTCGGTGGGCGAGAACTGTCCCGCCAGGGACGGGTGGGCCGCAGGCTGGCGCGGATCGGGCACGTCAACCGGAGGTGCTGACGGTCGTATCGGTATCGGCCTCGGCGGCGCCGTTGGTGCTGATCTCGACGAACTCGACGGCGATGACCGAACCGCCGGCCGGTTCGTCCGGGTCGCCGAGAAGCGTAGCGTACAACGTCCCCTCCGCGTCGAAGACGATGTCGGTGGGGCCGTCCAGTCCGTTGACCAGCGTGGTGGGCCGCCCGTCGGCGTCGAGCAGGGAGACGTCGCCGGAGCCCGATGTTTCGCGCTGGGCGAACACAATGGCGTTATCGGATGGCCGGATGGCGATGGAGGTGATCGGCGCGACGTGATTCACGAGCACCTCGACCACCAGCGACCCCGCCGTGGTGCCGGGCGTCAGGGCCACGATCTTGCCGCCGCGCAGGTCGGCGAACCCCACCAGCAGGCGACCATCGGCGTCGAAGGCCAGCGCGGACGGGGCGGTGGCCCCGATCGGCTCGACGGTCGTGTCGGGCACGTACTCGACCGGCGTGTCGAAACCGCCGGCGGCCGCCGGGGCCGCGACGTAGACGCGGTCACTTCCGGTGCTGGCGATGTAGAGATCGCCGGTGGCGGGATCGACGGCCAGGTCGAAGAAGTCGCTGCCACCCACTGGCACTATCGGATCGCGGGCGAGCGTGCCGTCGGCCGTGTAGAACGAGATTCGTTCCCGGCCGATCCGCTCGCCGCCCTCGCCGACGATCAGGCTTCCGTCGGCCGCCGCGATGACGGACAGCGGCCCGATCGCGAAGGGCGTGAACGTCCCCACCGCGAAGCCATCGACCAGCACGGTGACGCTGCCCTCCGCGTCGACGGTCACCAGTTGCCCAGCACCGCTCTCCGCGACGACCAGTGTCCCGTCGGCGCGAAGCAGCGCCGCGGTGGGGTTGTTCAGCCCCTCGGCCAGCGTGGTGATCACGGTCCGCGTGCGCGAGCTGCCGCCGCTGCTGATCGGTCCGCAGCCGGCGACGCACGCGAGGGTGAGTGCACCCGCCCCCAGTCTGTTGAGAGAAGTGTGGGGAATCCGCATTACAACTCGCTGAACGATTCCCTCCCCCGCCTCAGATGTTCCCGCTGACGCACTTACTCAGGCCGTCGGCGATGTCGCGGAGGACGGCCAGCGGGTGTTGATCGGCGTTGATCTCCGTGATCAGTCCGGCGTCGAAGCTCTTCAGGACCGGTGCGGTTTCCTGCTCGTACACCTCGATCCGCTTGCGGATCACCGCCTGGTCCGCGTCGTCGGGGCGGTTGGCCTTCCGGGCTCGCAGACTCAGCCGGGTCACCAGTCCGTCCACATTGTCGATCACGAGGTGAACGATCTGGAGGACATTCAGGCAATCGCGGAGCAGATCGACCTGGGCCGGGGTGCGGGGGATGCCGTCCAGAAGCAGGACATGGTAGTCCGGCTTGACGTGGCCGGCTTCCACCAGGCCCGCCACGTGCTGCTTCCACACGCGGATCGTCAGTTCGTCCGGCACCAGCAGCCCCTTGGTCGAGTACGACAGGAATTCCTGGCCGATCGGACTGCCCTTGTCCAGCCCGCGGAAGATGTCACCCATGGCCAGGTGAAAGAGGTTGGGCATGCCGGCCAGGGCGATGCCCTGCGTCCCTTTGCCTGACCCCGGGCACCCGAACAGCAGCACCGCGTTGTACGTTTCATTCTCGGGCACGAAGCTCTCCTTTCCTCTGGTGAGGTTTTGGGCTGCGGCGCCGCGGGCCTCGGGTGGCCGTCGGGGCGGGTGCCGCGCGACCGGCGATTCGGGTCAGGGACCGCGATTCACCCTCGCGTCGTTCGGCGTATCCGGCATGGTCCGTTGCTCTGTTCGCTGCTCCACGGCCGCCCGCAAAACCGGGTCGTAAACTGTGATATCGGCCCGCCCGTACAGTTCCCTGTACAATTGTTGCATGGCGGGCCCGACCGCCCGATCACGCAGACGCTGCGCCATCGCCGGTCGCTCACGTTCGAAGTCTGCATCCTGAGCGGGGATGAGCCGTTCCCGCTGCAGGATCTGATACGTGTCACCGAAGCGTACCGGGTTCGATATCGCGCCGTCCGCCAGCCCGAACGCCACGTCCCGCATGACCGACGGGATCTCCGGATCGGTACGGGTGAATGGCGCCAGGCGTCCGCCGTCGCGGGCGGTGGCCGCGTGTCCGCTCATCTGCCGGGCGACCTCGGCGAAGTCGAACCCGGCGGTCAGTCGGCGGCGGACCTCCTCCGCTTCCGAAAGCGTGGACACCTGGATGAGACGGACGACGACCCGTTCGCCGTAGACGCGATCGAACTCGTCACGCAGTTGTTGTTGGGTGAACGCGAACCGGTCGAGCACGATCTTGCGCAGGTACGCGTTGCGTTTCATCGCCATGTCGAACTCGGCGCGCGAAATATTCCGCCGGGACAGGATGTCGGTCAGAATGGACTCGCCGGCTTGCCGTTTAAGGATCGCCGGATCGCTGTCGGGCTGACCGGCCGCCAACTGCTCCACCGCGCGGTCGTATTCCCGCTCGATGTCCGCCTCGCTCACCACCAGGTTCTGGGCGGCGGCCAGTTGCATGGCTTCCTGCAACACGACCACCTGCTCGAGCACGCCGGGACCGTGGCCGGCCAGCAGCAGGTTGACGATCTGCCGCCGAGAGATGGGTCGCCCGTTGGCGGTGGCGATCTTGTCATTCTCCGGCACCGGCGGCGGGCGTGCCTCCGCGGTGGCGGGCTCGGCGGCGGGCGGCGGTTCGTCGGCGGCGGTTCGCCAGGCCTGGTCCACCCGCTGGGACGGCGGTGCGGACTCCGGCAGGCAGCCGGCCAGCAGGAGGAGCGCAATGGCGCCGGTCCGCGCGACTCGTTCCGGGCATCGCAAGCCTGGGGATCGGGCAATCCGAATGGCGCTCATGTGGTGGATCCGGGCATGTCCGCAATCCGGGCATCACGTCGAAACGTGGGTGGCGACGGTAGCAGCCGTGGCTGGGTGCGTCAACCGGGACCGCGGTGTAGAATGGTCGGCTCGACGTGGGCCGCGGGTCCGCGTTTCGCGTATCGGACGTGGGGGGCAGGATGCCGGGCGACAATGTGGAGATCCGGGTGACGGTGTTGGGCAGCGGCACCTCTCACGGGGTACCGATGATCGGCTGCGACTGCGCGACGTGCGTTTCGACGGACCCCCGCGATCGACGGACGCGCACGAGCATCGCCGTGCAGTGGGGGGACCGGGTGTTCCTGGTCGACACCCCGCCCGAGCTGCGGCTCCAGGCGGTGGCGAACGATTTACGGCGGGTGGACGCCGTGCTGTTCACGCATCACCACGCCGACCACATTACCGGACTGGACGATCTGCGCCGGTTCAACTGGCTGATGGGCCGTGCCCTCCGTTGCTACGGGCTGCCCCACTCGGTCGACGTGATCCGCCGCACGTTTCTGTACGCGTTCGAGGACGACCCGGAGTATCCGTCCCATAAGCCACAGTTGGAGCTGGTGCCGATCGACGGGGATCCGCTCGAGTTGTTCGGGTGCACGATCGTCCCCATCCCGCTCATGCACGGTCCGCTGCCCGTGCTGGGGTTCCGGTTCGGTCCGGTGGCGTACTGCACGGATTGCAACCAGATCCCGGAGTCGTCGTATGCGCGGTTGCGCGACCTGGACGTCCTGATCCTGGACGGGTTGCGCCGCCGGCCGCACCCCACTCATTTCCATCTCGACCAGGCGGTGGACGTGGCCCGACGGATCGGGGCGAAGCGGACCTGGTTCACGCACATCGCCCACACCCTCAAGCACGCGGAGACGGACGCGGAGTTGCCAGACGCGATGGCCTTGGCGTACGATGGGCTGTCGATCACCGCTCCGCTCGACGGTTGTGTCGAGTAATCGGCGGTGGAGAGTGCCGCCGCTTGTCGCCGTCGGGCGGAGGGGTGGGCAACGTTCGGACGAAAACCGGACGTTATCTAAACCGTTGACGCAGGGGAAGCAGCGTTCGATTTCACGCGGGCTGGAGTTATTCTCAAAACTCGCTTGCCGTCGCGATGCGACCGATGAATAGTCTGGTGGCAAAGTGAGGTCCGATCCGGCGCGGGCCGCCCGGCGTGCGGCGCGGTTATCGGTCGACCGGGCCACGGGGAAAGCGGTCAACGCTTTGCCGAGGGGCCGCGATGCTGGCGTTTGGCAACAGCAAGGTTGTCTGTCCCGGCTGCCGTTGCCGGATCGAGGCGTGCGTCAGCCTGAGCGATTCAGGCCGGTTCGCCGTGCACCGTCTTGCCCCGTCGAGCAAGAAGATCCGTTGCCGGGCGTGCGGCGGGGCCAGTGGCTTCGTCAAGGACCTGGCCCGGTCGGGCGGTTTTCTGGAGACGTCCCGGCTCGACGCGGCGATCGTGGTACAGTGGGCCGGTTTATCCGGTCGCAGCGTCGCGGCGTGCCTGCGTGCGCTGCACACGGCGATGGCCGAACTCGTCTTTGACTACCAGGATCAACTCAACCGCGCCCGTCCACCCGACGATGTATGAGTGACGCGATGCGTCACTCATCCCGGCGGCGGCGGTTTCTCTCTCACATTTTGCGAAAATATACGGCGGTTATCGGTCGATCGATCGGCAGATTCTGCCGATCCCGGCCGAATTTGCCGGATCGCATTCGGACGTTTTGGCGGTGCCGGTCGATCGGCGGTCGGACCCATTTGCTTCGGCCGGGAATGAAACTTACATCTCACTTGGTCGGCGTTGGATCGTCGGGCCGATGCGCCGGATAGGGAGGGTAGCGGCGCGTTGCTCGAGCCCTTCGGAGGTTTGAGTTGATTTCAGGTGTCAGCGCAAGGGAGTGGCGCCGGCACGTCCGTTTCACCTGTGGGTCGCGGACATCGACCCCAAACCAACTGCGAAGGGAGAAAAGTGATGGACCGCATTCGTGAGTTTCTGAAGTCTGAAGATGGCCCCACCGCAACCGAGTATGCCGTGATGCTGGCGCTGATTATTATCGCGGCGCTGACGGCGATTACGAACCTGGGCACCAAGGTGACCAGCGTGTTCGAGAACGTCGAGAGCAAGCTGCCCGCGGGCTAATCGGTGGGGCAGACGTACCGGTCGTCGCCGCGAGCGGGCGGCCGGGAAGGATGATAGACCAGACACGGGGGGATGGGCCTCGTCCGAGAGGGCGAGTGCCCATCGCCGTGTTTGGGGCGAGCGAGGGAGGGACGGACCGGGTCGGCGCGGGGGCCGGGGCGCCAATCGGCGAATCGTCGACTTGGGGATTCGGGTGACAGCGACAGGCAAGGGAGGACAGACATGGAACCATACTGGGCCGCGACGTGCGCGATTCTGGTTCCGGGCGTGTTGTTGGCGTCGTGGATTGACTATTCGCAACGCCGTGTGCCGAACTGGTTGAATGCGTCGCTGATCGTGTGTGGTCTTGTCGTCCAGGGGATCTTCCACGGCGGCACCGGACTAGCGGCCGGCCTGGGTGGACTGCTGGTCGGCTTCGGTGTGTTGATCGTACCCTGGCTCATGCACGGGATGGGCGCAGGCGACGTCAAGCTCATGGCGGCGATCGGTGTCTGGTTCGGGCCGTGGATGACGCTGATCTCATTCTGTGTCGGCGGCGTCATCGGCGGAATCATAGCGGTGATCATGATCGCGTGTTCCGGGCGGGTCCGGCATGCCTGGACCAACATGGGCACCATCGTGATCAAGATGACAAGCCGTGACACGATGTTTGGAGACTTCGGGTCGGCCAAGAGTTTCGGCTCGACCTCGCAGCTCCTCCCCTACGGCGTGCCGCTGACCATCGGCTCGCTGATCGTGCTCACGGGGCAGGTCCTGCATTGGTGGGCACTGTGATGATTGCCAGAACCGTGGGACGGAAGAGACGCAAGGGCCGGCGGGGGGCGGCGGTGGTCGAATTCGCGGTTGTCGCGCCGCTGTTGCTCCTCATTTTGTTCGGGATCATCGAATACGGATACATATTCATGGTCCGTCAGACGGTCATCCACGCAGCGCGAGAAGGCTGTCGGATCGCCGTGCTGCAGACCACAGACGAACCGTACTCGGAAGTCACCGCCCGGATCACGGAGATCATGGAAACCACCGGCGTGACCGGCTACACGGTGGACCTGACCCACCCGTCCGAAGGCAACCCGATGGAAGCGGTGCAGATCACCGTGCCCATTTCGGAAGTGTCGCTGGTGGGCAGCATCATTCCGCACGGTGACCACCCAATCGTGGCGACGTGCTCGATGCGTAAAGAAGGCGTCGGATCGGGCAGTTGACGCGCGGTTCGCGGGCGTCGAGCGGACCGGGCGGACACCCCGCCGCCGTTCGCGCGCCGAACGATCGAAACGACAGGCACGACGGACCCCCGCCGCCGCGGCCTCCGGGCGTTTTCGGACGCTCCGGGCGCCGCGGGCGGTCGGCCCGGCACAACCGCCTCCGCGCGTCCGGCTGCGTTCGTTGAGGTTCCGTCGCACGGTCCCGCCGTGCGGTGGCCGAGGAGGGCATACTCGGACCTGGCCCGCCTGATCGGGTTCGTGGAATGGCACCCACCATGGACCGAAAACCGTACGCAAAGACTTTTTCATCGATGGGTCCGTCACCCCCGTCATCAAGCCGATATAGATCATACCTGCTACGTCACGGACGACGAGACTCAATGGTGCAGAGTCCAAGCTGCGTGGTTCGCCGAAAGTCGGATGCGGCGTGCCACTTAAATGGCACTGCGAGGTAGTCATGAAGAACCGAGCGATTATACCGTTGGTGCTGGGACTCGTCGTCGGATTCCTGGCCATCAAGTTCAGTGTCGATGCGATTCAGCGAGCCCAGGGGGCGCGGCCGGAGATCGTCGAGATCGAAGTCGTGGTGGCCGGCGAGGACATCAACGCCTCTACCCGGATCAAGCCCGACATGCTGATGGTGCGCCGGACGCCCAAGACGCCGCTGGTCCCCGCCGACGCGTTCTCGTCCATGGAGGACCTGGTCGACCGGGTCACGAAGAAGTTCATCCCGCAGGGGATACCCATCACCGCGACGATGCTGGCCGAGGATGGCACGCTGCCCGGCATCGAGGAGCGCATCGAGGAAGGGTTCCGGGCCGTGGCGGTGAAGATCGACGAATCCACCGGCGTGGCCTACCTGCTGCGACCGGGTTCCTTCGTGGACGTGATCGTGGTCATGGATGTCAAGAAGTCGGGTCACAAGTCGGAGACGATCAGCCGCGTCCTGCTCCAGCGGGTCAAGGTCGGGGCGGTCGGGCAAATGCTCAACGACGCGACCGCCGAGGACGGTCCGTCCCGCGTGCGGTCGGTCACGCTCATCGTGCCCGAGGGCGACGTGCCGAAGCTGCACCTCGCCCAGACCAAGGGCCGGCTCACCCTCGCCATGCGGTCGGAGAACGACATGCTTATCACCGACGAAGCCGAGGCCCAACAAGGGGAGTTGTTTGGCGAGAAGAAGCAGGCGGACGCCGTCGTGGGGCCGCCGGCCCCGCCGCCGGCGGTGGCCCCGGCCGACGAACCGGAGTGCAAGACGACGCCGGCCGTGGTGACGGTCGTCAACGGCGGCGACGTGTATCGACTGGTCTACAAGGGCAGTTGCTCGATGGAGCTGTTGGGAGTGCAGCGCGGTCTCACCGAGGGTGACTCCGGCGCCACGTTCCACCCGGGTTCCGGCGGCCGCGGGGGCGCCTTGCCGGGGCCGCGCACCTTGCACAGCGAGCGGGATCGTCGCCTGCGCCGAAGCGGCGCCCAGTCGACGACGTCCGACGTGGCCCCACGAGACAACGACGACACGGACGATTATGAGGAGGTCGGCGAATAATGGTCTTGGCCACAATCAATCACGAGCGTCGGACAGCGGAGACCGCCCGGGTCACTCGATGGCGTGGGTCCGTGCGAGTGCTGACCGGGGTGCTGTGCCTCGCGGCGGCGGGCGTCGGTCCGGCCGGGGCCCAGGCGGTCGAACCGCCGACTACTGCCCAGTCCGCCACCGCCCTGCCGCCGGGCGCGAAGTTCGTGGCAACCGTGCGGGACACCGCCGAGGAGACGCAGCGGATCAGCGTGCCCCTCAACAAGAGCGTGATCGTGGAGACCAGTATCCCCATGGAGCGGGTGCAGGCGGTCTCGGCGGACATCGCCTACGTGCAGTCGATCAGCCCCATGCAGTTGCTGATCACCGGGGCGAGTTTCGGCACCACGCAGGTCATCGCCTGGTCCGACGGGCAGCAGCACATCTTCGAGGTGACGGTCGAGCTCGATCTCTCGTCCCTCAACGATGCGATCCGGCGGATCGATCCGCAGTCGACGGCGAAGGCCGCGTCGTTCCTCGGCAACATCGTGTTGACCGGCTCGGTGAGCGGCCCCCAGGTTGCCCAGCGGGTCGAGGAGGTGGCCCGGATCTTCGCCGCCCACGCCGGGCGCGGCGACGAGGCCGGCGTGCAGAACCACCTGCTCATCGCGGGCGAGCAGCAGGTGCTGCTGCGGTGCACGGTGGCCGAGGTGAACCGGTCCGCCGTCCGGGCCCTGGGTATCAACGGCTTCATGGCCGGTGACGACTTCAAGGACGCGTTCGTCGTCAACAACCTGGGCGGCCTCAACCCGACGGACATTCATGTTCTGCAAGACGTGAACGCCACCTCGACCATTCCGTTCGTCACGGGCAACAACATCATCTCGGATGCCACCACGTTGTCACTTGGTTTCCCGCGGGTCCAGATGCAGATCTTCATGCGGGCGATGGCCGACAACTCGCTGCTCCGCATCCTGGCCGAGCCGAACCTCACCGCGATCAGCGGCGAGACGGCGACGTTCCTGGCCGGGGGCGAGTTCCCGTACCCCGTCCCGCAGGCGCTGGGTGCCATTGCCATCGAGTTCCGCGAGTTCGGGATTCGCCTGGACTTCACGCCGGTGGTCCTGGACCACCAGCGGATCCGGCTCCGCGTGGCGCCGGAAGTGAGCGAGACGGACTTCTCCACCGCGCTGCAAGTGGAGGGTATTGCGGTTCCCGGGCTCACGCAGCGCCGGGCGGAAACGACGGTGGAAGTGGGGAACGGGCAGACGATCGCCATCGCCGGTCTTTTGGACGACGAGGTCCGGGGCGTGATGAGCCGGATCCCGGGTATCGGGGACGTTCCCGTTCTCGGCGCCTTGTTCCGGTCGGTTGAATATCGGCGGCGGGTGACCGAGCTTGTCATTCTCGTGACGCCCGAGATTATCGCGCCCATGGACCCGGACCAGGTTTCTCCGGTTCCCGGACAGTTCGTGACGGCACCGAATGATTATGAATTGTACACTTTAGGGCTGCTAGAGGGCGAGCCGGCTGAGGACACCAGCACGCCATCCGACGCGCTTCATACGCGAACGCCGGCCCGCGTCGGATCGCGGAGCCTTTCCGAAGAACTATCCATCCACGGTCCCTGGGGACACGAAACGATGCTGGGGCTTTAGGAAGCCCGTGGGGCGGGCTGTGCGACATCTCATGGTGCCGCTCGCCAGGACAGGGTGTGAACGATCCCACGTGCACGGGAGGGTGAAAGCCATGGAAGCATCGAAACGACATAGGGTATACCGGCGCCGATCTCGCGGTGCGGTAGCTGTGCAGGTTGCCGTCATGATGACGGTGTTACTCGGGTTCTCTGCGCTGGCGTTCGACGTTGGTGTGATGTACAACACCAAGGCCGATCTGCAGCGGGCGGCGGATGCGTCGGCACTCGCCGCGGCGTCCAGGCTGGCGGAATACGACGCCGGTGATCCCCTGGAGCTGGCCCGAAATGCGGCCCACCAATACATCGCCCAGAACCCGGTGTTCGGGCAGACGCTGGTCCTCGACGAGAGCGACATCGAGTTCGGTCGGGCGGTCTACGACTCGGTGAGCGAGTCGTACACCTTCACGCCCGGCACCTCGTACCCGGACGCGGTGCGCATTCGCGTGCGGATGACGGAAGACTCGTCGAACGGGGCCGCCCCGCTCTACTTCGCCCGGATCTTCGGGAAAGAAAACACCAACATCTGGGCGGAAGCGGTGGCCGTCATGGTGCCGCGCGACATCGCCATCGTGGCGGACTTGTCCGGTTCGCACAACGACGACAGTGACCTGCACGAGGTGTGGGACGCGCTGTCGCGGTGGCTCGAGCCGGATCCGACGTACGGTGAGGAGTACCCCATGGCCGGGGCCGATGAAGAGAACGGCGGAATCTGGGGCTCGTCCTACGCCTGCACCGGCGCCGAGTGCGAGTACCAGCGCGGGGGGCCGGCGTGGGGCCTGCTCAAGGAACTCGAGTGGGGTGACGACATGGGCGTGGAGGGCTACGATCCGTCCACCGACCCCGGGCTCGTCTACCTGCCCAAGTACAGCGACTGGTCGAGCAGCTTCATCGAGGACGCCCTGGCCGCCCAGGGCTATATCCAGCCGGAAATCGACGCCCTGGTGTCCGCCGCCCACGACGGGGACGGGGCCCACACGTTCCGGACCGCGGCGGCCCTGGGCCTCGCCCGCTGGAACAGCGGGATCGAAGGCGGACTGTGGGAACAGCTCGGCATGCCGCCGGACGACGCCGGCAACGGCAACGACTGGGTCGGCGGGACCGAGATGACCTGGCTCGAGCGGTTCGGCGACCGGGACATGGGCACGTCCGCCAACTACTGGAAGGACTGGATCAACCGCACCACCGGGCCGTTCGGCCAGCGGTACGGCCTCAAGTCGTTCGTGTCGTTCCTGCTTGAAAACAAGGATGGCCACTGGCGGACGCCCGAGTTGTCGGTGACGCCGGAGCAGCCGATGCAGGCGGTCAAGGACGCCGTGGTCCACATGGTGACCACCGTCGAGGACCTCGAGACGGACGACCAGATGTCGCTCGAGATCTACGGGACGACCGCCCGTCACGAAATCGACCTGACGCACGAGTACCACCTGGTGTCGGATCGCCTCAACGGGATGCAGGCCGCGCACTATGACAACTACACCAACATGGGCGGCGGCATCGAGACGGCCATCGCCGAACTCAACAGTGAGCGGGTCCGCCGCACCGCGCGGAGGGTGATGATTCTGCTCACCGACGGCCGGGCCAACGTGAATCGCTCCGGCCGACGCGGCGACTACTCCGGCGGCCAGGCCTACGCCCTGGAGGCGGCCCAGGCGGCGGCCGACGACGGCATCATGATCTTCGCGGTCAGTGTCGGGAACAATGCGGACACGTCGTTGATGGAGCAGATTGCGACCATCGGCGGCGGCGAGCATTTCCGGGCTGAAGGTTCGATCGAGGAATACAGTGAGGAGCTGACTGACATTTTCAACCGGTTGGGCGGCACGCGTCCGGTCGAGTTGATCAAGTAGTATCGCGCGCAGGGGACACGCTGGACAATGAGTGCAGTGCGGCTGGCACGGCTCGCGTTTCCCGGATCGCCCGCGGCAGGATAACCCGCCCGAGGGACGATCCAGCGCGGGCCGTGCCCCCGCATCATCACGTGTGACCCCGCTGCGCCCGAGATGCCCCGAGAGAGCGTTCGCATGGCGCACGGTCTTCGTGTCATTCTGTTCAACACCGAAGAGGACTACGGTCCGAGCCTGCGGGCCAGCCTCCTCGAGTTTGGCGGAACGAAGATCGTCGCCGAGGTCGATGAACCGGCCCTGCTCACCCACGCCGTCCAGCAGATTCCCGCCCAGCTCCTGGTGGTCAACCTCGATCCAGCGCCGGACGCGATTCTGCCCATCGCGGGGGAAGTGGCCGCCAGCCATCCGGGCCTGGCCGTGTTCGCCGTCTCCAGTTCCACCGACGGGCAGCTGATTCTCTCCGCCATGCGGCAGGGGCTCCGCGAGTTTCTGACCAAGCCCATCGAAGCGGAGATGCTGGCCGAGGCGGTCAACCGGGCGTCGGAGCGTTTCGCGGCCGGCGGCCGGCAGGGGACGCTGATCACGGTGATCGGCGGGGCGGGCGGCGTGGGGGCCACCACGCTGGCCACCAACCTCGCGGTCGAGCTCTGCGCGATCGCCTCCGGCGGCGTGTGCCTGGTGGACCTCGACTACCGCTTTGGTCAGGTGGGCACGTTACTGGACCTGGAACCGGTGTACAGCATCGCCGATCTGTGCGAGACCCCGGAACGCCTGGAGGGTTCGGTGATCGAGAAAGCCCTTGTCAAGCACGCCACCGGCGTGCAGGTGCTGTGTCGGCCGCCCTCGTTCGCCCAGGCCGACACCATCACCGCCGCCCACTGCGTCGGGGCGCTCTCCGGGCTGGTGTCGATGTTCGATTACGTCATCGTGGACGGGCCGTCGCGGTACGATCCCGCGGCCAAGGCGGTGCTCGACATCTCGGACAATATCCTGCTCATCCTGGAACTGCTGGTGCCCGACGTGCGCAACGTGCAGCGCATGCTCGAAGCCATGAGAGAAGCCGGGTTCAACCTGGACCGGCTGCGGCTGATTTGTAACCGCCTGGGCAAGGATTCGGCAAACCTGTCGGTGGCGGACATCGAGGCGACGTTGAACACGCAAGTATACGCGACGCTGCCGGACGACTGGCCGGGCGTCAGCGCTTCGATCAACCTGGGCGAACCGCTGGCCCGGAGTCAGCCGCGTTCGAAGATCCGGATGGCCGTCGTGGAACTCGCCGAGCGGCTTCACGGCAACACAGACGACGTGGAGAGCGCGGGGGCCGAGCGGAAAGGGGGCATACTGAGCAAGATCTTCTAGCC
The DNA here is from genome assembly GCA_964495075.1 of uncultured Phycisphaeraceae bacterium. GTDB lineage: Bacteria > Planctomycetota > Phycisphaerae > UBA1845 > UBA1845 > JAFGJQ01. The sequence continues at coordinate 27,701 of CAZBUJ010000040.1, read as the reverse complement.
TGACGGCCTGGTGCCGTGAATCGGCACCAGCCAGGAGTAGGCGGTCGGTGGATTGAAACAGGTGCGCGGGGCAACCCGCTCAGTGAAGGCAGGTACAGCGTGTTTGGGAAACGCACGACGACGCTCAAGCTTCCGCCAAAAGCGCCCGCCGCGGGGGGGACGCCGGCCGAATCGTCCACGGCACGTTCAAAGCCGCCGGGGACGACGGCGCCCGGCGCGGAGTCCAAGCCGAAGGTCGGCGACGACAAGCTCGAGGCGTTCAACCAGCTCAAGTCGCGCATCCACCGGAAGCTGGTCGAGCAGCTCGACATGGCCCGGATGACGGGCGACGATGACACCGTCCGCCAGCAGGTCCGCGAGGTGGTGGAGCACCTGTGCGAGCAGGAGCACACGCTGCTCAACTTCAACGAGCGGCAGCGGCTGATCAACGAGGTGCTCGACGAGACGTTCGGGCTCGGGCCGCTGGAGGTGCTGCTGGCCGACCCGACCATCAGCGACATCCTGATCAACGGGCCGAAGCAGATCTACGTGGAGCGCAAGGGGCGGTTGTCGCTAACCGACGTGCGGTTCCGCGACGACGCCCACCTGATGCACGTGATCGACAAGATCGTCTCCGCGGTGGGGAGGCGGTGCGACGAAGTGTCGCCGATGGTCGATGCCCGCCTGAAGGACGGCAGCCGTGTCAACGCGGTGATCCCCCCGCTGGCCATCGACGGGGCGTCCATGTCCATCCGGCGTTTCGGGGCGGACCCGCTCAAGTGGGAGGACTACATCGCGTTCAACTCCTGCACCGAACAGATGCGGGACTTTCTCCAGGCGTGCGTGCTGTCGCGATTCAACGTGTTGATCGTCGGCGGTACGGGCTCGGGGAAAACCACGCTGCTGAACAACCTGTCGTCGTTCATCCCCGAGACGGAGCGGATCGTGACCATCGAGGACGCGGCCGAGCTGCAACTCCGGCAGCCGCACGTCGTCCGGATGGAATCGAGGCCGGCCAACATCGAAGGCAAAGGCCGGATCGCGATTCGCGACCTGCTCGTCAACAGCCTCCGTATGCGACCGGACCGGATCGTGGTCGGCGAGTGCCGCGGCCCGGAAACGCTGGACATGCTCCAGGCCATGAACACCGGTCACGACGGATCGCTTACCACCATTCACGCGAACAGCACCCGCGATGCGGTGGCCCGCGTGGAGACGATGGTGATGATGGCCGGCTTCGAACTGCCCATCCGCGCGATTCGGCAGCAGTTCGCGTCGGCGATCCAGATCATCGTGCAGGCCCAGCGTCTGACGGGCGGTCCGAGGAAGATGGTCAGCGTGACCGAAGTCCAGGGGATGGAAGGCGATGTCATCACGATGCAGGACATCTTTGCGTACGAGCAAGTGGGCATCAGCCCGTCCGGAAAGGCTTACGGACGATTCGTCGCGACGGGGATCCGCCCGTCGTTTCTGGATCGGATGAAGGCGTCGGGTGCCCACGTCGATCCGGCATGGTTCGAACGACAGGTGTTGTCCGAGGACCAGCCGGACTAGCGTCCGCGGCAAGCGGAGAGGTTCATCATGGCACTGCCCCTGATTATCGCGTGGTCGGCCGAGACGTACCTGTTCTTCCTGCTGCCGGCCGGCGGCTCCATTCTGCTGATGTACGGGATCTTCCAGGTCGTGGTGGAGTCACGCCAGAGTGAACGCAAACGCATGGAAGAGCGGCTGCGGGGAAGCTCCGGGGCCTCCGCCAGGGACCGCAAGGCGATCGAGTCCGTCCTCAAACGCGAAGCCCGCGAGGAGGCCAAGGACTTCGTCTCCCAGATGGTCGGCCGCCTGAGTTTCATCCCGAAAGTGCAGAACCTGCTGGATCAGGCTAACGTGGACTGGTCCGCCACCCGCATGATGTCCAACCTGTTCGGGTTGGCTGGCATCGTCCTGATTGGCTTGCTGGTCTTCGGGTTCGGGACGCTGACCGCCGCGGGGTGCGGGGCCTCCGTGGTGCTCGTGCCGTTGATGTACCTGTCCGCCCGGCGCCGCAGCCGCATGAAGAAGCTGACCCACCAGCTTCCCGACGTCTTCGAAATGATGAGCCAGGCCCTGCGGGCGGGGCACTCGCTGGCCAGCGCCATCCAGCTCATTCACGAGCAGATGCCGGACCCCATCGCCCGCGAGTTCGGTCGCGTGTTCCACGAGCAGAACCTCGGCATCAAGATCGAGGACGCCTTGCTCAGCATGGCCGACCGCGTGGATTCGCTCGACGTCCGCTTCTTCGTGACGGCGGTGCTGATCCAGCGGACGACGGGCGGCGACCTGGCCGAGGTGCTGGACAAGATCGGCGGGCTGATCCGCCAGCGGATCGAGCTGTACGGCATGGTGCAGGCCCTCACCGCGGAAGGGCGGTTGTCCGGGTGGGTGCTGTTCGGGTTGCCCATCGTCGCCTTCCTGGCCGCGATGTTCCTCAGCCCGGGCTACGCCGACACGATGCTCAACGACGAACGGGGCCGGATGATGTTGTTCTGTGCGGGCGGCATGGCGTTGATGGGCATCGCCATGATTCGCTGGATTGTGAATATCAAGGTGTAACCGATCGATCCGCCGCGGGCGGCGGAGGTGAGACCCATGACTACGCTCCTGATGGTGGCCGGGCTCTGCGTAATCAGCGTGGCACTGATCGCCTATTCACTCCTGCCGCGTAAGGCCGGCGATCACGACACCGTGCGCCGACGGATGGCGGGCAAGAAAACCGGGAGCGATCCCGACGCTCTCCGGAAACAGGCCCGCGAATCGGTGGCCCAGAAGATGGTGGAGAAGGTCACCCCGTTCGCGGTCAAGCCGGTGATGCCGCAGAGCGACGCCGAAATGTCCAAGCTGCGGGTCAAGCTGTCCAACGCGGGGTTCCGTCGCGACAACGCGCCCACCCTGTTCCTGGCCAGCAAGACGCTGCTCGGCGTCGGCTGCGGCCTGGTCGCCCTGCTGATCTGCTATTCCAAGAGCATGGACATGCAGCACCTGTTCGGCTACTCGGTGTTCGCGGCCGGCCTGGCGTTCATGGCCCCCAACTTGTGGCTGAGTCTCGCTGCCTCCAAGCGATCGCAGCAGGTCAAGAACGGGTTGCCCGACGGGCTCGACCTGATGGTCATCTCGGTGGAGGCCGGCCTGGGCCTCGACGCCGCCATCCAGCGGGTGGGCGATGAAATGCGAAACGTGCACCCGGTGCTGGCGGAGGAGTTCCAGATCGCCTGCTGGGAGACCCAGATGGGTATCCCGCGGTCCGAGGCACTGGACAATCTCGCCACCCGCAGCGGCGTGCCGGAAATGCGATCGCTGGTCAGTGTGGTGAACCAGGCCGAGAAATTCGGTACGAGTATCGCCAAGGCTCTGCGAAACCAGTCGGATGCCATGCGGGTCAAGCGGCGCCAAAAGGCCGAGGAGACGGCCCAGAAGACGACCGTCAAACTGATGGCACCGCTGATCCTGTTCATCTTCCCGTGCATCTTCGTCGTGCTGGCGGGACCGGCGGTGATCAACCTCCTCGACAAGTGGGTCAACAACCCGAACCTGTAGCGAGCCGACAACCGAGTTTCGAGCACGGGAGCCCAGGCGATGCAGGGCTCCCGTTTTCATTCCCGGACCTCGTCGAAGAAGGCCTCCAAGGCGTCGGTCACCGCGACGGCCTGCGACTGTTGGTACTTCGGATCGAGCAGCCGGGCCTCGTCCTTCGGGTTGCTCACGAACGCCTGCTCGATCAGGATGGCGGGGGTCCGCGTGCGGCGCAGCGGATAGTACGAGAAGTTGCCCACCACCCCGAACTCATCCCACCCCAGCTTGAGCAGCGCGTCGTAGACGCGCTGGGCGGCCCGCCGACAATGCTCGCCGTGATAGTAGGTGCTCGTGCCCGACACTCGCAAGAACCCGCCCGCCGAACCGGCCGCGTTCGCGTGAACCGACACGTAGAAGTCAGCCCCGGCGTCGTTGGCCCGTTCCACGCGTTGGGCCAGACTCGGCCCCGAGTCGCCGGGCCGCACCAGAATGGTCGTGGCCCCGCGTTCCTCGAGCACCCGCCGGAGGGCGTCGACCGCGTTGCGATTGATGGTCTTTTCCTTCGTGCCCATCTTTCCGACCGCGCCGGAACTCTCCCCGCCGTGCCCCGCCTCCAGCGCTATCCGCAGGCCGGCGAGCGGCGAAGCGGGCGGTTCGGCGATCGACGGCGGCCGGCGAACGTACAACGTCCACGACCGGCCGTCCCGCTCCGTCCAATAACCCCAGAGTTGCTTGCTCTTCACGGGTACGGTCAGTCGATACCATCCGTCGGCTATCTGCGATCCGGTGACCGTCCCGATCCGTCGGGCACCCGCCTGGTGGCTGATCCAGGTGGTGGCGAAGTGCGTGTCGAAGAAGTCCACGTACAGACGGTTGGTCGGCTCGGTGGCCGCCGTGACGGAGACGATGACCGGCGCCGCCAACGACACAGACACGCGATCGTACTGCTCGTCGCCGCCGATGACGCAGGATGTGAAGTGGTTGCGCGGCGGCGGCGTGCCGATCGGAAGCTCTTTCACAGGGTCGCTGGCGATCCAGCCGGTCAGCGAGTCGGCCAGACGGATGCGGACTTTGTCGCCCCGCCGCCCGACGAGGCGGAACCGGGTCCCGGCCGGCACCTCGGCCAGGTACGGCCCGCCCAGGCGCACGTCGTGCGTGCCAAACGTGATGCCGGCCTGATCCTGGGTTGTCTCGCCGACTCGAATCCGCTGCGGATCCCATACTTCCACCCTGGCCTCGGTTTCGGCTTCCCGGGCGAACCACGCACCCTTTTCGGACAACCGGGCCCGGACCGGCGCGGGAGAACTCGTCGGACCGGACGGCACGATCACCGCGGTGTACGTGCCCGTTCCATTGCCTTCGCCGTCCAGGCGTTCCGTCAACGGGCATTCACACGATGTTCCAAGCAGAGTGACATGCCCTGTCATCCCCGCCGGACCATGGACTTCGACCGCGATTTCCTGGCCCGGCAGCACGGCCAGGTGCTCGGACGGTCGGACGACGGCGATATCGGTCGGCCGGGCCGGCGCGGGCGGCGGCTTCCGTATCGCGGTCACCACCCGCGTGACCGTCTCGCCGTCTGGCCCGGTGGCGACCACGACGACCTGGTTCTCGCCCATGGCCAGCCCGATGTTGTCCATGACGAACGCACCCGTGGCGTAGACCTCGACCGGCGTTTCGTTTACGCGGGCCGTGCAGTCCGGACTCGTGCGGCCCAGCAGGTGGAGGGTGGCCGCCGTCGTCTCAACATAGCCGTCGCGCGGATGGAGGATCTGCAGGAAGAACGGCTCCTCGGCCGCGGCCACCGACCCGGGCACGGACACGTCGACCGTGGCGGCCTTTCCCGCGGCGATGGCAATCGGCCCGACCGAGACGACGGACGTACCGGGGTATCGTACCGTCACCGTGACCTCGCCGGGCGGCACGTCGAGAAACGCGAACCGGCCGTCCGCGCCGCTGGTCCATGTCTTGTGGAACGCCGGGCAACCGCCGGTCTCCCCGTCCACCGGGGCCAGCGAGACCCATGCATCCACCAGCGGCTCGCCGCGATCGTTCCGCACCCGGCCGACGATCGTCCCCGTCCGCGGCGCCATGCACCGGGCGAGCGGCGGCGTGGGGGCCTTGTTCTTGTAGATGGTCGCCTTGCACTGGTCCAGCAGGCCGGACCGCATCGCCCCGCGATAACTGAACAGCGCCGATCCCGCTGCGTCCACGTTGCGGCCGTACTCGATCTCCGCGATGTTCTCGACCGGGTCGAAGATGCGTTGTCCGCCCACCACGTGATCCGAGCCGACGCCGCGAATGAAGTCATCCAGGAGGGTATCGTAGTTCGGCACCGGGTCCGGGATGTCCCAGTAGATCATCGGCATCAGCACGTCCATCGCGCCAATGGCGCACCAGTTCCACGTGTCCTGATAGTAATCGTGGAACCCACTGCTGTAGCCGTAGTAGCCGTCGAGATGGTAGCGGTTGTAGATGCCCCAGGCCGCGCAGGACAGAACCACGCCCGGCTTCTCAGCCCGGATCTCGGCGGCCAGGTCGTTGATGAGTTTGTCCAGTTGCTCACGTTGCCAGTCGGGCCACTCGAGACGGTTGGGGTTGCCGCGCCCGGCGAACCGTCGGCGGCTGATGGGGTCGTAGCTGAACTCCGGTCCGGGGTACCGGATCCGGTCGAGGTGAATGCCGTCGACGTCGTAGCGACGGACGACGTCCAGGATGACCTGGCGCAGGTACACGTGGACGTCCGGAATGCCGGCCGACAGGTAATAATACTCCGATCTGGAGGTTTCGCCGGCCGCGTCCTGGACGATCCACGGTTCCGCAGACTCCGGACCGTGCCGGTAGTACAGATGCTCGGGATCGCTCGGCGGATCTTTCCACCGTTTGGAGCGCAGCGGCATCGGGTTGATGTAGGCGTGGAACTCCAGGCCGCGCCGGTGCGCCTCCTCAATCGCCAGGGCGACAGGGTCGAAACCCGGGTCCTGTTCGCCCAGCAGCGGTGACCACGGTTCGAGCTCGCTGGGGTACAGCGTCTCCGCCGCCCCCCGGATCTGAAAGACCACCGCGTTGAAGTTATGGTCGGCCGTGCTCTTGATCGTTTCACGAATCTGCTCGCGACACTCGTCCGGATCCGTGGAAGTCCACTCGAATCGAGTCACCCAGACGGCGCGGTACTCGCCGTGCGGCAGGGCCTCGGTCGGATGAGGCTCCAGACATCCCGCCACCGGCAGGGCCAGCAGAAGGAACATCACGAAACGACGCATGCCCGTTTCTCCTTCGCGTCCACGGTGTTGATCGAGGCCCACCGCCGCGCGACCGGTCGGCCACAAGATCGGGAGCAGCACGTCTTATAGCATGGGGTTCGGCCACCGGCAATCACGAGCGGTGCGAGGTCCGGCGAGCTTGCCGACCACGGTGGACCCTACCGAACGCCGCCGGATCGACTCGCCATCTCCGCGGCGGCCACCGCCTGGGCGGCTTGTCGAAACGGATCGCTATGGTCCACGCAGGCGAAACGACTTGCATTCACCAGTGCTTCCGCCGGTTCCGGTCGGCCGCGGCCGTCGTCGTGCCGCCACGCCGGTGCGTCCGGGTCCAGGAAGTCCGTGAACGACGGGATGCGACGCCCCTTGCGATGATAGTAGTAGTGAATGCCTCGCCAGATCGCAATGTTGGTGAGCCACCCGTACCTTCGGATCGGCCAGACGCCCAAACGGCGGACGCACGACCGGAACGAGAAGAACTCGGCGAACGCGGCGAGTTGCGCGTGGCGGAGCTGGAGCGGGGTCATCCGTTTCGGCTCGTACACTACGCTGGTTCCGTTGTAGCGGTCCCAGTCCTCCGAGATGATCCGCCCCTCCTTCCTGAACGTGTGCCACACCTGCGTCCCGGGGTAGGGGGTCAGGATCGGGTAACAGCTCATGGACAGGTCGGAGCGCTGCGCAAAACGCGTGGTCTCCATGCACGAGCGCCAGTCGTCCGTGTCGAACCCGAAGATGAATGCACCCCACAAGCTGATGTTGTAGCTGCGGATCTTGCGGATCCGCCGCGGGTAGGTGCCCGGATCGACGTACCGCTTGCCGGCCTCCGCCAGCGTGGCCCGGTTCGGACTCTCGAGTCCGAGGATCAGGCCCAGGCAGCCGCTGCGTTGCATGGCCGCCAGCAGCTTGTCATTGTTGCTGATCAGGATGTCGCATTGGCTCGCCCACCGCACATGGAGCGGTTCCATCGCCGCGCACAGCTCCATGGCCCAGCGATGGTTCCCGGCGAAATCGTCGTCGGAGAAGATGAACACCCGCGTGTTGAAGCGGTCTTTGGCCTCCCGGATCTCCTCGATGATGTCCGGGATGGCGCGCTGGCGAAACTCGCGGCCGAACACCGCCGGCGTCGTGCAGAAGCTGCAATTGTGGGGGCAGCCGCGGGTCGTCTGGATCGGGTTGAAGACGAGGTAGTCGGCCGGGTTGAGCAGTTCCTTGCGCGGTGTGCCGATCGGCGCCGGCGGCAGGTCCGCCCAGTGGTAGACGGGTTTCAGCGTGCCGCGCTGCCACTCTTCGAGCATATGGGGCAGGCAGGTTTCCCCGTCACCGATGCAGACCGCGTCGCAATGTTGCAACGCCTCGTCCGGCATGGCCGACGGGTGGATGCCGCCCATGAACACCGTGACGCCGAGTGCCCGGTACGCGTCGGCCAGCGCGTAGGCCCGCTTGGCCTGCGTGGTCATCGCCGAGATGCCGACGATGTCGACGTCGGCTTTCGGCGCGTGCGGCAGGTCGGTGATGCACTCGTCGACGATCTCGACCGGCCACCCGCGGGGGACCGCCCCGGCACAGACGGCCACCCCGGCCGGCATGAAGATCCCTTTGCGGGAGAACGTCATGCGCCGGATCAATCCGGGCATGGTGACGGTCGACAGCGGACAGTTCGGATTGATGAACCGGACCCGCGGTTGCGTCTTGGGTTGTGCGAAGATCAAGCGGGCCGCCTCCACTCCCGTGCTCGACGGTCAAGTGTGAAATCGTAGCGGGAACGCGCCCGCAACGGAAGCGTTTAATCGCCGCGGCCGGCGCATCGCAGATGCGACGGTTTCTTTCGTCGGCGCGGATTCGCACCGGGCGGGGGTTTCGTGGCGGTCAGTCGGCCACGGCGTCGAGCTGATAGGATTCGAGGAGGTCGAGCAGCGTCTGGAGGTCCGGCATCGCGGGATCGAAGTCGAGCGAATCGGCGGCGGGCGGGCCCGGAACTGCCGGTTCGGGACGACCCGTCGAGCGCGAACGAGGCACGGCCAGCAGCCGCCCGTCCCCCCGAACGTACTGGCCGGCGTCGTTGCGACGGTACCGGTGCCCGCGGAAGAAGATGTACTCGCGATCACCGTCCGCGTCCGATGGAAACGCCGACCCGTCGGGCCCGGCCGTCCACTCGCTCGCGAAGTCCATAATGCCGCGCTCGCGCAGCGCCTGCTCGATATGGCGGGCCATGAACACGACGTCGCCGAAGGCGTGCGGGTCCACGTCGATGCCCACCGCCCGGGCTCGCTTCGCCAGCCGCAAACGCGCAAGGTACCCGCGTGCCGCGTGGTGGCTCCCGAACTGCTCGGGGTCCACCCGAATACCGAACTCGCGCTCAATCTGCTGACACGCAGCGGCACGGTCGTGCTGGCGAAAGGCCTGGTAAACGGAGGTGTCGGGTTGGCGCGGTTGCGAGATGGTGGGTGCCGGTGCCGAACGCGCGGGCACCGAAAGCACGCCCGTGACCTGGGCGATCGATTCGCCGATGGCCGGCAGCCGCAACAGAGCGAAGACGACGAGTCCGCCGACCGCACAGAGCGTGATGCATCGCGATATCACGTTCATCGGGCTGTCATCCCCAAGTGCCGCGCTACCCCCCCAATCATACAATGTGGCGCAGGGCACCGCGTCCGCGCAGGCGGGTGGCAGATAGTATGGGACCCAAAGGCGAAGGCTTGTGATCAGGGAGCTTCGGCCGGGCGGCTCAACGCGGGCGGACCATGCCAGCCGTCACGAGTTGCGATTCCGAGACTTTCCCGGCATCGAGTGGCGCGGCCAGATGCCCGTGCAGGGTTCGCAGGAACCGCCGGTGTGCCTTCAGGTCGTCCTTATACTCCCACGTGCGGGTGTGACGGATCTCCGGCCCGATATCGCGCAAGGCGGCGTCCACCAGGTAGAGCAACTCGTCACGTTCGGCCTGGGTCAATTCGACGAGCATGACAAAACCTCCCTCGCTGTTGTCCCATACATATTATAGGCCGCCAAACCCTCCGCGGCCCGCGAAACGCGTCGAACCACCCGCAAATGGCGGCTGGCGCGAACGCGAGGCGCACGCCCCGACACGAAGGTGTGCCGGGCGGCAGCGCGGGGGCCGCACGCCGCGGGGACTATTCCAGTTCAACTGGAACCGGCCGGACGTGCCAGATCTCGGACGCGTAATCGCGAATGGTGCGGTCGCTCGAGAACTTGCCCATCCGCGCCGTGTTGAGGATCGATCGGCGCGTCCACTCCTCCGCGTCGCGGTAGGCCTCGCTGACGCGCTCCTGGCACTCGATGTACGCGGCGTAGTCGGCGAGATTAAGGAACGGGTCGCCCTCGTCCAGGAGCCGGTCGACCACCGGCTGGAAAATCCCCGGCTCGCCCGGCGAAAAGTGATCCAGGGCGATCTGGTCCAGGATCGTTTTCAACTCGTCGTTCGACTCGTAGTAGTCCCGCGGGCGGTAGCCGGCGGCACGGAGCGAGCGTACCTCGTTGCTCCGCAGTCCGAAGATGAAGATGTTCTCGTCGCCGACCTGCTCGCAGATCTCGATGTTTGCCCCATCGAGCGTGCCGATCGTCAGGGCGCCGTTCAACGCGAACTTCATGTTGCCCGTGCCGGACGCCTCCGTGCCGGCCGTCGATATCTGCTCCGACAAATCGGCGGCCGGGATCACCCGTTCGGCCAGCGATACGCGGTAGTTCTCCAGGAACGCCACCCGCAGGTACGGGCTGACGGACGGATCGTTGCGGATCGTCTCGCCCACCTGGTAGGCGAGCTTGGTGCAGATCTTGGCCTGCTGGTACCCCGGCGCGGCCTTGCCGCCGAGCAGGATCGTGCGGGGCACCGGGTCGGTCTCCACGCCGTCCTTGAAGCGGTTGTACAGCGTGATCGCGTGGAGGATATTCAGGACTTGCCGCTTGTACTCGTGCAGCCGTTTGACCTGCACGTCGAACATCGTGTCCGGGTCCAGCTCGAGCCGTTGTCGCCGGAGCAGGTAGTCGGCCAGTCGCTCCTTGTTGAGCCGCCGCACCTCGCGCCATCGCTGCCGGAACTCCGCGTCGTCGGCCAGCGGAACCAGCGATTGCAGCTGTTCCAGGTCCGCGATCCACCCGTCTCCGATCGCATCGGAAATGAGGTAGGCCAAGGGGGCGTTCGCTTTCTTCAGCCAGCGCCGCGGTGTGATGCCGTTGGTCTTGTTGTTGATGCGGGTGGGGTCGAACTCGTGGAAGTCCCGCAGCATTCCCTCCTTGAGGATCCGCGTGTGCAGGGCCGACACCCCGTTGACGGAATGGCTGCCGACGATGGCCAGGTGGGCCATCCGGACCTGCTTGGCTTTCCCTTCCTCGATCAACGACATGCGCTGGACACGCTCCGGGTGCCCGGGGTGACGAGCCGCCACCTTTTCGAGGAACCGCTGGTTGATCTCGTAAATGATCCTCAGGTGGCGAGGGAGGAGGTTCTCGAGCACGGAGACCGGCCACTTCTCGAGCGCTTCCGGCATGATGGTGTGGTTCGTGTACGCAAACACCCGCACCGTGATGTCCCACGCGGCGTCCCAACTCATCCGTTCGCGGTCGATCAGCAGCCGCATCAGCTCGGGGATGGCCAGGGCCGGATGCGTATCGTTCAGCTGGATGGCCACCCGATCCGGCAGCCGACGCCAATCCTCCTGCTGGGCCCGAAACCGGTGCAGAATGTCCTGAAGGGCCGCGGACACCAGCAGGTACTCCTGTTGCAGGCGCAGTTCCCGCCCCTGGGCGGAATCGTCCTTGGGATACAGGACCTTCGTGATGTTCTCCGTCCGCAACTTGTCCTGGCACGCCTGCAGGTAGTTGCCGTGGTTGAAGTAGTCCAGGGCAAACTCGTGCGTGGACTTGGCGGAGAACAACCGGAGCGTGTTGACCGTGTTGTTTCCGTAGCCGGGCACGGGGGTGTCATAGGGCAGTGCCAGGATGTCGTGCGAGTCGATCCAGCGGGCTCGCGGCTCGCCGTCGACGTCCGTGTACTGCTCCACCCGCCCGTAGAACTGCACGCGAAGCGTGTCCTCCGGACGCGCAATCTCCCACGGATGCCCGAGACGGAGCCAGTCGTCCGGTTCTTCGACCTGGTATCCGTCCCTGATCTTCTGGTGGAACATGCCGTAGTCGTAACGGATCCCGTAGCCATATCCGGGCAACTCGAGCGTCGCCATCGAATCGAGGAAGCACGCCGCCAGACGGCCGAGCCCGCCGTTGCCCAGACCGGCGTCCTCCTCCGTCTCGCGAATCTCCTCCAGGTCGTGGCCGAGGTCCTGGAGAGCCTGGTAACACTCGTCGTACAGATTCAAATTGACCAAACTGTTCCCGAGCGTACGTCCCATAAGGAACTCGAGCGAGAGGTAGTAGATGCGCTTCGTGTCTGGGCGGCTGTAGTAGGCCTTGCGGGTGGCGATCCAACGGTCGATGAGGCGATCGCGTACGGCCATGGCCAGGGCGACGTACCGATCGCGGGCGGTGGCGTACCCCGGCACTTTGGCCAGCGTGAACGTCAGATGGTCGAGGAACGCACGCTTCAAGGCGTCGACGTTCATTCCCCGGCGAGTGTTATTGGTGGTGGCGGGCGGGCTCGGGCTTTCAACAAGGCTCATGGTGGCGGATCCCTGGACGCGGTCGTTCGTTGGTTCGCCCGGAGTGGCGGTGCGACCGTCGTTCGCATCGTCGATCGGCAGACCGACATCGCGCGGCGACACGATGCTCCTCTCGATGTATCGGCGGTGATGGAGACAGGGGTTAGTGTCGTGCCGGCCGGGCCGCAGTTTCCCCGCCGTCCGCCGCTGCGACCGCGGATCGACGCGAACGCTGGCGGCGCGAAGCGCGTTATCGGTGCTTGGTGATGCGCGACTTGTTCCACCGTCGGGTTTACTTCGCACCCGGTTCGCGATACCATGATTATCGGGCCGGTGTGCTTCCTCCGTGTCCGTCGCGCAGCTGGTTGAGGTGTGGGCATCTCGTGCGTCGCGCTGCTGAACATGTGGGATGGGGCCCGCAGGAGTGGGGCGGGTTGCGTCGGGGCGGGTTCGGTCCCGCTCCCAAGGTCCACCGAGGATACGCCATCTCGTTATTGCCCGGCTTTCGAATCGGCGCCGGTGCCTCCGTGGGCGACCGCGCCTTTGGTCATGGTCAGATCCATCTATTGAGGTCAGTGAGATGAAGCTTTCACGCCTGTTGGCGGCTCTCGCGATCGGCCTGGCGCCCCGGGCGTCGGTCGGTGCCGATCCGGTCCCGCGTGCCGAATCGATCGCCGCGGCGCGGCAACTCGCCGAAACCTACCCCGGCGTCAACGTGGACCGCTACACGGATCGCGTGTTCGCCGTGTACGGTCGACCGATGACAACCGCCCGCACCGCCGCGGAGGCCGCGAATCACTGGCTTGCCAGTCATCTCGCCGCGTTGAGCGCCTCGCGAGTCGATCTCCAGCCGCGCCGTGACAACGCGGTCGGGCGCGGCGGATTGAGGGTCTTCGTGTACCAGCAGACGCTGGACGGACTGCCGGTCGAAAACGCCCGCACCCGCCTGGTCGTCGGGAACGCGGCGGAGCCGCAGGTCTTGTACGTCGGTGGCTGGGTGGTGCCCGAGCCGGTCGACGGTCTGCCACCGGCCCGAGTGGCGGCGGAAACGGCGATGGCCACCGTCCGGAAACACGCGGCGTACAAGGATCTGGGTGAATGGTCGGCGCCCGAACCGGTGGTCTGGGCCGGCGAGGTGGGTGACCCGCGCCCGCCCGTGCGGACCTGGAAGTTCGCCGGCCGCCGCACGACCGACGACGTCATCGAGAATTTCACGTTCTTTGTGGACGCGACGGACGGTTCGCTGGTCCACGTGCGGGACGAAGTGTGCGATATCTACGTCACCGGCCGAGTGACAGGCCGCGTCACTCCCGGACTGCTGCCCGACACGCCGGACAATCCGCCCGTCGAGAGTGTGCTCGGCGACCTGCACGTCTACATCGAGGGCGGGACCGCCGACTACACCGATGAGGACGGCACATACCTCGTGGCCAGCGTCGAATCGCCGGTCACCGTCGAGCTGGAGCTGCTCGGCCACTATGTCTGGGTGCGCGACTTCCTCGGCCAGCACCTGCACCCGACGGCTACCGTGGAGACACCGGCCACCGTCGACTTTCTCGTCAACCCCGACGGGGACGAACTGGCCACCGCGCAGGTGAACGCATTCGTCAACGTGGCTCGCGTGCACGACTTCTACAAGGCGCGACAGCCGGACTTCTATTACATCGACATGCCGCTCGAAACCGTGGTCAACCGGACAGACACGTGCAACGCACTCTATTCCGGCTCGTCCATCGTGTTCTTCCGGGCCGGGGACGGGTGCACCAACACCGCCTACCCGTCGCCGATCTACCACGAGTACGGCCACTTCATCGTCAGCCGCCTGGGCTTGTCGCAAGGCTCGTTTGGCGAGGGGTTCGCCGACGCCCTGGCGATCCTGATGACCGACGATGCCCGGATCGGTCCCGAGGTGGCCGGCCCCGGCACCTACTTCCGCCATATCGGACTCGCCCGGCGCCCCTACCCGTGCGACAGCGAAACACACGACTGTGGACAGGTGCTGGCCGGCTTCTGGTGGGACCTCAAGGACGCCCTCGGGGGCCTGCTGGGTGACGCGGAAGGCCTGGAACTCGCCCAGCAGTTGTTCACCGATTGGTCCCAACTGACCATCGGTGGCATCGGCAGCAACGCAGCCCATCCCATCACGGCCATCGAGGTGCTCATCGCGGACGACGACGACGGAGACCTGACCACCGGCACGCCCCACGCGTGCGAGATCTGCGCCGCGTTCGCCGCCCACAGGATCAACTGCCCCAGCGCCGTCGGCGCCGATTGCACCGGCAACGGGATTCCCGACTTCTGTGAGCCCGATTGCAACGACAGCGGTTACGCGGACAGCTGCGATATCCTGGTCGGACTCAGCGACGATTGCGATCTCAACGGAATCCCCGACGAGTGCCAGACCTACCAGGACTGCAACGATAACGGGGAGGCCGACGCCTGCGAGATTGGTGACGGCCGGGCCCAGGACTGCAACGGGAACGGCGTGCCCGATGCCTGCGACATCGAGGCCGGCACCTGCCGCGACGCCGACGCCAACGGCATACCCGATGAGTGCATCCTGTTCGTGAATGCCGACGCGACCGGGGCCGGTGACGGCTCCAACTGGAACGACGCGTTCCCCGAACTGCAGACCGCCATGGCCGCCGCCGCCGATCGACCCGCGGTCGCCGAAGTCTGGGTCGCGGCCGGCACCTACCGGCCCGATCCCACCGGCGTCGACCGCGACGCGACCTTTGCGTTGCAGGATGGCCTGATCCTGTACGGTGGCTTCAACGGGTCGGAGCCGTTCCGCGAGCAACGGGACCCCGCCGCCAACCCGACCATTCTAAGCGGCGACCTGAACGGCGATGACGGGCCTGACTTCGCCAACAACGGGGACAACAGCCTCCACGTGGTCACCGCGATCGGTGTCGGAGGCACAGCCGTGCTGGACGGCTTCACCGTCATGGCCGGCAACTCCCAAGGCGGTGCCTTGTTCGGCGACAGCGGTGGCGGACTGTTCGTTTTCTACGGCAGCCCCGCGATCGTGGATTGCCGGTTCGTCGGTAACACGGCGTACCTCGGCGGCGGTGTCTACAACCGCGACAGCGGGCACCCCCTGCTGACGCGGTGCATCTTCGAAGACAACCGGGCTACCGGCGAGGATCCATTCGCCGACGGCGGCGGAATGTACGTTCGCGGTGCGGCTACCACGCTGACCGAGTGCACGTTTCGGCGGAACAACGCCATTGGTCGGTTCCCGCACGGGGGCGGGTTCTTTTCGTACGCCAGTGATGTCCTGCTGCAGGACTGCGTGTTTGAAGACAACCAGGCGATCGGTGAACTCAGCTTCGGCGGTGCCATGCGGGCCGACAACGCCACTTTGATCGGCTGCGTGTTCGACGGCAACGTGGCCGCACGCGCCGAATCCACCAGCGGCGAAAGCGCGGGCGGCGCCTACAGCGACGCCGGCGGGTCTTTGTTCGTCGAATGCACGTTTCGCAACAACGAGGCGGCCGGTGACGATTCCACTGAGGGAGGGGCCGTCATGGCCGCTCGCACCGACTTCGTCAACTGCCGGTTCTACGCCAACACCGCCATGCGCGGCGGCGCCGTCGCCGATGACGGAAGCAGCGTTCTGACCAACTGCGTCTTCACCGGCAACCAGGCCCTGATGGGTGGAGCCATGTTCAACAACGATGGCAGCGCGCCGCGGCTCACGAACTGCACGATCGCAGGCAACCACGCGGTGGTGTTCGGCGGCGGCGTGTACAATGATCCCAGCGGGTCGTCGTGGTTCCGCAACGGTATTGTCTGGGGAAACACGCATGGCGAAGGGCCGGGTGAGTCGGCCCAGATCTACGCCGCGGGTACGGCCCCGAATGTCCAGTACTGCTGCGTGGAGGGATGGACCGGCGGGTGGGGCGGAACCGGGAACATCAACGACGACCCCCTCCTCGTCGATCCGGATGGTCCTGACGATGTCATCGGCACGGATGACGACGATGTCCGGATCTCGGCCGAGTCACCGGCCCTCGATGCCGGCAATAACGATGCGATCAGACAGGACGTCGGCGACATCGATCGGGACGGTCGCACGTCGGAGAAGACGCCGCTCGACATGGCCCGCCATCTGCGGGTCGTGGATGATCCGATCGCCCCGAACGTGGGCAATCCGCCCGGCGGACTGCCTCTCGTCGACATGGGCGCCTACGAGTACGCCGACTGTAACCGCAACGGTGTGGACGATACCGCCGAGATCCAGGCGGGAACGAGTGACGACTGCAACGAGAACGGTGTGCCCGATGCCTGCGACATCGACGCCATCCATGATTGCTGCGAATCGCGGGAGACCACCGGGTGCAGCCATTCGGACATCGAAGCCTGCGTCTGTGAGGCGGACCCGTTCTGCTGCGAGCAGGAGTGGGACCGCCTCTGCGCCGAACGCGTGGAGTCGCAGCGGTGCGGAAGTTGCGACATGGTGGCCGACTGCAACGCGGACGAGGTGCCGGACAGTTGTCAGCTCAGTCACCCGGTGCTGCTGATGGCGGAGGACTTCAACGCCGGTCTTCCCGGCGACTGGACGAGGGCCGGGTTGTGGCACGCGACCGAGGCGTGCCCGGTTCCCGGCCCGACCGACCCGGCCCCCTGGCTCTACTTCGGCCGCAGCGTCGATTGCACTTTCGATACGGGGTTCCGGACCTCCGGATGGCTGATCGCACCCGAGATCCCCGTCCCGTTGGATACCCTGTCGCTGTCCCTGCGTTACGCGTCGGCCTACGCCGGTGAGCGGGGGATCGCGCCGAGCGGGTTCGACGCGGCGTGGGTGACGGCCAACGGCGAGATCATCGACGACGCGGGGGCCAACACGCGGCTGCTCGGGCAGTGGACCACCCGCCAGGTCGCGGTCGGCGAGGATGACGCCTTTGCCGGCGAGGCCGTTACCTTGGTTTGGCGATTCGACTCGATCGACAATCTCCGCAATGACATGCTCGGCTGGCAGATCGACAAAATCGAGGTGTGGGCGGAAATCGACGACGACTGCAACACGAATGGTGTCCCGGACGCCTGCGACATCGAAGCGGGTGACTCCACCGACTACAACGCCAACGGCCGTCCCGACGAATGCGACCGGCCCGGCGACGGCGACGGCGACGACGACGTTGACCTGGCAGACTACGTCCTGCTCGGCAACTGCCTGGCCGGCCCGGCCGCCGTCCCCCCCGAGCCGCAATGCCTCTACTTCGACGCCGACGCCAACGCCCACGTGTCCCTGCCCGACTTCGCCCGTTTCCAGGCCGTGTTCGTGTTGAGTGGCGAATAGCGACGCCCCAATGGCGTTCAGCGGACTCGCAGGATGTTGAGCGGCGGGCGGGCGAGCCGCGAACGGCGTTCGCAAGTGAGGCAAGGTCCGGTGCGTCGTCGTTGTTGGGTGCGGTCTGGAAGCCTGCGGTGCTCCTTCCGTTCCCGTCCGCCTCCTTCCGTTCCCTTCCGTTCCGTTCCGCCTCCTTCCGCCCCCTCTCGGCGGAATGCACGTCGGGCAACGCCGGATGCCGGCAAGGCCCGACCTGACCACTGCTTACTTGTTGACGAATACGCCGGGGAGCCGGGTGGCCAGCACGGATCAGTAGCTGCCGGGTGCGTGGAACAAGACGACACCGGTCATTCTCGCCCCGCGGTTGCCGCCCCCAGGCCCACTCCATTGGCTCGCCGCTGAACGATCACGCCTCGCTGCTCCATTCACATTTCATGCCTCCGCTCAACCGCTCGGCCGCGCACCCTTCCGCGGCCCGGTGCCGCCTCACACGAGCTGGGCGGTGACCGTCTGCCGCACGAGGTCGGCCAGGTTGCCCGCCTGCATCTTGTGCTGAACCCGCGATCGGTACACCTCCACCGTTCGCTCACTCAGCCCCAATTCCCGCGCAACCTGCCGATTCGCCATCCCACGCACGACCCGGACCGCGATCTCCTGCTCCCGCGGTGTGAGTGATCGCCACCGATCCACAATCGCCATCCGACCGGCCACGGCCCGATGGCGCTCCGCGTCAGCCCGCAGCGCGTTCCGTACCGCCCGCAAGAGCAGACTCGCTTCGATCGGCCGTTCGATCACATCGTACGCGCCCGCCTTGATCACCTCGATGGCCGTGCGGGTGTTGACCCGCTCTGTTACCACCAGCGTCGGAATCGCCACGTCACGTTCCGCCAACTCCCTCAGCAACTGGATGCTGCGCCGCGTCGGCGCCCGGTCGTTGATGAGCAGAACACCAGGCATTCCGTCGTTGAACGCGTCCAGGAACGCCTCTGCGCTGGCAAAGGTCTTGACGCGAACCTCCATGTCACGCGTGAGGGCTTCCACGAGCGTCCGGGTCGGTTCGTCGGAATACACGACGAATGCCGTCGTGTCGCGGGCGGGTGACGTCTCTTGCTCCATCGGAGGTACGTGCCTCGCGGCGGTCACGCCACCGGCGGTACGATTTGTCCGAACCGTCGTCTCCGGAACAATCATGGTCTCCGGAACAGCCGTCGCCCCTGGATTAGCCATCACCCCTGGAATAGCCATCGCCGCTGGAGGAGCCGCCGCCCGCGGAGTAGTCGTCGCGCCTGGAACGGCAGGCGCGCCTTGGGCGGCGGTCGCCCGCGAATTAGCTGTTGCCTCATGGTTGAACGTGGTCTCGTGCTGCATCGGTTGGGATCTCCTCAGAGCTGTCGTGGTAGGCAGTGCCATCGTAGTTATTGGCGCCGTCGTGATTGCCGGTGCCGCCGCAGCTGTCAGTGCCGCTGCAGCCGTCAGTGCCGCGGCGGTTGGCAAGCGCCGTCGCGGATGACCGGGCCGTGGTTATCTGTCGTTCCCTCCGCTCTCTCCACCTGGTTAGAGCCGCGCCGTCCGGCAGATGACAGGGAAATTCCGTGGCGGGAGGTAATATCGACGCGGACAGGCGTTTCCACGTCGTGAGCGGGGAAGCCCACCGAAGGCCGGGGCCAGGCGCAAGTATCTATGATGCCGGGAGAACCAGTCGGCGCGGAGAAAAAGCCCACTGTTCGTCTGAAACAGCGGGCCTTCTCACCTGGCCTGCCAGGACTCGAACCTGGAACCTTCTGATCCAGAGTCAAGTCGGGTGTTTCGCAAATCGCTATGATCACATCACTTACGGTTGGCGCGGCGGCCATGACAGCAGTACGTACAGCAGTAAGCCGCAGCGGGCGCCTCCGCCGGGCGGCGGCGACCGCCCGCGAGAGCCTGCCCCGGAGAATCGGCCGTCGTCGCGTAGTTGAATGGGCCACACAATCTGGCCGCTGGCCGACGTGTGGAAACCCGGATAGAAGGTTGAACCCAGCCGGCCACTCACCCCTTGACAGGCCCGGCTTCATAGAAGGTCGGAGGTTCGAGTCCTCCCCCCGTTATTCTGTAACTCACTGAGGACTACCCACTTGCGGCTGGCCCTTTTTTGATATCACAGGTCGGTTCGGGAGTTTGGGAGCGTATAGGGAGCGCTTGGGTGCGCCAGTTCTGGGAGGTTGCGGAGTGCGAGGACGCCTGTTGCCGGACCCCCACGTAACCCAGCTCCACGTCATACAACGAACAACGGCCCCACGGCTCTCTGGGGAACCTGGCCCCCGAGGGGTCTGGCCGATCCCACCAGGTGGACTTGGCCGAATCGGGAATGGGCTTTTCGTTGCGATTGGCACAGAAAACGGGGCCAGTCCAAAGACATGAATACAAACGTACGACCTGGACTCATTCTCGGGGGTCATGTACACGCAGGCCGCTTCTGACCTGCCCGGTCGGCGGGCTGCGTGGACCTCGACGACTGCGTAGGGATCGGCCTGTGCCTGGATGGCCCGATGGAACCGCGCGGGCAAGGCTGCACGGCTGCCATGGACATGGACGACGATGGCCACGTGGACTTGGCCGACTTCGCCGCTTTCTAGGCCGTGTTCTCGGGGTAGCCACCTGAAAGGCGATCCGCATGGCCAACGGTAATCGCACAGGCGTCGCGTGGCGGTATCCCTTGGACCGGCGCGCGACGCACTTTGTTCGACGCGTTGACCTTCCCCTGGGGCCAGCGGCCTGCCGTGTGACTGGCCCTCGCGATGGCTGCAGACGTTGTTTTCGGGATGAAGCGCGGCTGGAGACCGACATCGCCGAGAATCCTGCGGCTCCCACTGCCAGACCTTTTTCCGCGAAAGCCGGAGAATCAGCATCACCGATCCGCCGCGCTGACGTTTCAGATGCTGGACCCGTGCCGGTTTGACGATGGGCGGCGGACCCGGCCGGGCAGGCCATTCGGGTCAATCGCGATGGCGACGTCGCTCACGGTTCATCTTGCACGCGGCCGGCGTCGCAACGACGGCGCTGTCCGTCGGGGCGGCGGCGCCAGACGGAAGAGGATCACCGTCACGACAAGCCTGTTTAGCGGAGATCAGAGCCATGTTCCCTTTTCATCAACGGCAGATTGAAGCGCGGCACTCAGACCGGGCAACCCGCCGATCGTGGATGGTTCCGGCCACCGGGCTTCGCGCTGGTGGGGCTGAGACCAGCCGTACTACGTCAGAGCATCCTTCCCGTCTTCCGGGGTCATGCCAGGAGCCTCGGCGCAAAAGGCTACAGGTACACATCGGACGCAAGCCAGGAGCGACATATCCTGTGATGTGGCGGAACACGATCATGACGATGGTGACGATAGCCGTGGCCGGACCTGGGGCGAGCGCGGCCATACGCCACGTGCCGGGGGGTTACCCGACGATCCAGGCCGGCCTGGACGCCGCTGGTCCGGGCGACACGGTTCTGGTCGCGGCAGGGACCTATGCCCCGTCGACGACCGGCGAGTCGTTCCCCATCACGATGAGCGTCAACGCGGTCCTGGTGAGCGAGTCCGGTCCGGCGTCGACGATCATCGATGCTGAGGGCACCAACACCGTCCTCTATTGTAGCGGACTGGACAGCACGGCTCGAATCGAGGGTTTCACAATTAGTGGTGGGCTGGCGCCGGGCACAACGTGGCCGTACGACTGCGGCGGCGGGATACGCATCATGTCCTGTTCGCCGACGGTGGCCGACTGTGTTCTGTTCGCCAATGCCGCGGAGCGCGAGGGCGGCGGCGCATGGTGCTATGACCACGCATCGCCTCATTTCCGGGACTGCACGTTCATAGACAACTCGGCGCCGAACGGCGGAGGGTTGCACTGCAGGGCTTATTGCGACCCCGTGCTGACCCACTGCACCTTCACGAACAACGCCGCGACCGACGGCAACGGTGGTGGCCTGTACAGCGATGGTTACTCCGTGCCGCAACTGACGGACTGCACGTTCGTCGGCAACTCCGGCGGCTACGGTGGCGGGTCGTTTTGCACGACCGACTCCTCGCCCGCGTTCACCGGCTGCGTATTCTCCGGCAACCGTGCCTCGTACGACGGCGGAGCCATGTCCAACATCGGCTGGTGCCACGTTTCCGCCACCGGCTGCGTGTTCTCCGGGAACTCGGCGGCGATTGTGGGCGGCGCCGCGCATTTCACCGGTTGGTGCGAGCCGACCTTCGCCGACTGCACGTTCGCCGCCAATGTGACCGGTGAGGGGTGGGATGGTTCTGCGATCGCCATCTACCAGGGAGACGTAACCGTAGACAACAGCGTCTTCGCGTTCAACCTCGAAGGAGAAGTGATCTTCTGTGACGACGAGTCCAGTGCCACCCTCACCTGCTGCGACGTGTATGGCAACGAGGCTGGCGATTGGGTGGGCTGTATCGCCGGGCAGGAGGGCTCCGACGGCAACATCTCGGCGGATCCGCAGTTCTGCGACCTGGCTGGCGAGGATTTCGGGTTGCGTAGCACGTCGCCGTGCGCCGAGGAAGTCAACCCCGAGTGCGGGCAGATCGGGGCGAGGCCCATTGGCTGCACGCATGTCGTGAACGCCGACGGCAGCGGTGAGTTCGCCACGATCCAGGCTGCCGTCAACGCCGCCGCGGACCGGGATACGGTCCTGCTGTGTGACGGGACGTTCACCGGCTCCGGAAACCGCAACATCGATTTTCTTGGCAAAGCTATCACCATTCGCTCGCTGGGCGGTGATCCCGCGACGTGCATCATCGACTGTGAACAGGCGTCGCGCGGCGTGATCGTTTCGTCGGGCGAGGAGTCGGACTCGATCCTGGAAGGTGTTACGATCACCCGCGGTCACACCTCGGGTGGTGGATACGCCGACTGCGGCGGCGGCATCTACTGTCGCTGGAGCAACCCGACCGTCCGGAACTGCGTCATTCATGACTGCTCTTCGGGTGGCCAGGGCGGCGGGATGTGGTGCATCGGGGCCAGCCCGACGATCTCGGACTGCGCGTTTTCGAACAACCATTCGGGGATCGGAGGTGGGCTGCACTGTTTTTCCGACTCCTCGCCCATGATCAGTGGCTGCACGTTCATGGAGAACTCGGCCTCCTCACAGGGCGGTGGACTGTTGTGTCAGGATCACTGCAACCCCACGGTTCGGGATTGTTCGTTTATCGGGAACACGGCCGACTTCTATGCGGGCATGTTGTGCTGGTACTACGACGCGCCTGAGGTGACCGATTGCACGTTCAGCCACAACGCGGCCGTCTACGACGGCGGGGGAATGGGATGCAGCAACGGCTCGACGCCGAGCATCAGCGGTTGCACGTTTTTCGGCAACACGGCTGGGCAGGACGGTGGCGGTCTGCGCACGGATACGAGTTCCACCCCGACGCTGACGGACTGCACTTTCCTGGACAACACGGCCGCGCACCGGGGCGGTGGAATGGGGTGCCAGCGTTTCTCGGGCTCGCTCACCGACTGCACTTTCGCCGGCAACGCCGCCGGCTGGGGCGGGGGAGGGGTGAGCCTGTCGAATTCGCCGGCTTCGCTCACGAATTGTACCTTCTATGGTAATTCGACGGAATCGGAGGGTGCCGGGGTCTACTGCTCTAACTCGTCGCCGACGCTGGACAACACGATCATTGCTTTCAGCACACAGGGGGAAGCCGTCTACTGCCTGAGTGGTGATCCGGCGCTGACGTGCTGCGACATCTACGGCAACGCGGGCGGTGACTATGTCGACTGCATCAGCGGCGACAATGGCGTCAACGGCAACATCTCGCTCGATCCGCTGTTCTGCGACGCGGCCCATGATGAGTTTACGCTGCGCAGTGACTCACCGTGCGCGCCGTATTCGGCGCCGAACCCGTCGTGTGATCTGATCGGCGCATGGTCTGTGGCCTGCGATCCGCCCGGCGACTCCGACGGCGACGGTGATGTGGACCTCGACGATTATTCTGCATTCGAGACCTGCTTGGGCGGGTCGGGCGGCGGCCTGCGCCGGTCAGGCTGCAGTTGCTTCGATTTCGACGACAGCGGCGACATCGACCTGAAGGACTTCGGCGGATTTCAGGTGGCATTTACCGGCTCACGCTAACGGGGGATCACGGGTCACGAGTCACGGGTTGCTCCGCGGCGGCGGCGGCGATTGCGCTGACGGGCGCCGGCGAGCCGAGTTGTTTGCAGAGATGGGAAATGCTGACGAGCACGATGCCGAGGACGACAAGAATGGCCGGCGTGATGACGAAGTGCAGAACGACGCAGATCCCCGGTGGGAACCGCCATCGACCGCGGTTCTTGGCTTCGGCCGTCGCGCGATACCATTCGAGCCAGGTCTGTCCTTTCATGATGTGACGACTCCGAACGCGGCGCGGTGGGTCGTGTCCGTCCGGCACCAGCATGCCAAGAACCTGTGCAACGGCGCCCGTCAGCCCCGTCGATCGATGGCCTGGCGCGCGGATTGTATACGGTCGGAAGCGAACCGTTGGTCGGCTGACGACTCGATCCTGACGCCGACCGCCCATCGACGTGCGTCGCTTTGTGCACAGCACGTGGCTTGCGTATAATGGGGCGTATGCTCGCACGGCTCAAAAACACGGTGGTCTGGGCGTATCCGCCGGACACGACGGATGACGCGTTACGGCGCCACCGTCGTCTGGCTCGCGGCGTGGTTCATGCGTGGTTGTTCTGCTGCGTGGCACTGATGTCGTCGGTCATGGACGCGGTCGTCGCCCGCGCCCCCGCGCCCCGGCCCCAGGGGGTGCTAGCGCCCCCCCCCCGCCGGTCGCGGGGGGGGTGGTTGGCCCGGCTCATCGCCTTCTGCTGGGCCAATGAAGCGGAAGCGGAACTGGCCCGTCGGGGCCGGCTGGAGACCCGAGCCCGTTCGACCGAGCAGATCATCGGCCGGGCGGCCATGAAGATGTTTTTCTTCGGGATCTTGATCTTCCTCGTCCTGCATTTCTTCACACTGCCGACCGCCTCACCTTACGCGGCACCGTGATCGCCGTTGGACGCGCGCGTCGCACCGCATTCCGAGCAGACATCGGAGACGCTGCCCCGCAGGTCGTACCCACATTCGCGGCACTTGGCACTTTCCACGCGCTCGCGGCGGACGTCCCTTACGCAGTACGCCCCCGCGCCCACGAGGGCGATCGCGAGCGCCAGCCCAAAGGTGAAGAACTCGGCGCCGCCGGGCGGGATGGTAGATGGGCCGTCGATGATATTGACGGTCTTCGTGTGCGTCACGTTCGCGCACATCAGCGTCGTGGCCAGCGGAAGCAGGATGACCACGCACCATCGCTGTCGACGGCGTCGGCCGCCACAGAGGATCATGATCGCTCCGCAAAGTACCAACGGGATGATGAGCGTGACCACGACGGCCGCCTCAACAACGATGGGCCGGCCCGCCCGAACCATGGAGGTGGCCAGCGAATCCACGACCCGATAGTCCGCCTGAATGGAAAAGCACCAGACCCACCACGACACTGCAAAAAAGGCAAGAGCAAGGGGAAGACCATAACGACGCCGGACCGAGTTCGGCGTGTCGGCCTGGGCCGGCGGCCCCGGCGACGGCTCTGGCTGATCCGATTCTCCGAACTTACGCATCCGCTCTTGCCTCCGAGGACGGCCGAGGCCGGCGGGCGGTGTACCAGAGCAGCGCGGTGACAAACGCCGCGATGAACAGCGGAATCCAAAGCGGGACGGTGACGCTCCATTCCGAATTGCGGTTCGGGTCGGTGATTTTGCCGTAGGACGGCCACAAGATCAGCGTGTCCAAGCCCAGGGCCGTGCGGGAGCAGTGCCACTCGTCGTCTTCGTTCGGTGATGGGCTGGGCGGCCAGGCCGGCGGCTGAAACGCCCAGGGCCCGACGAGTGCGGGCGGTGGCGGGAGTCCGACCTCCGTGACCGTCGTCCGCACGGCGCCGGATTCCAGGGTGACGGAGAGTCTGTACTTCTGATCGTCCCACGGGCGCGAATACTCCGTCACGTAGAACACGGAAACCAGGCAGACGGCCACCACGCCGGTCGTGCCGGTCAGAGCCAACCACTTCGCCACCCAATGGAGCCGTACCCGCCAGTTCGGCCTCGCATGCGTGCGCCGGTGGACGACCGCGTACCCCAGCAGGCACGCTGCGAATCCGGCAAAACTCCACGGCACGTGGCCGATCGGCACCGTGTTCGCGCACGAGTGAAACGCCTCCCAAACAAACACGAACAGCGGCTCGTACCGCGGCCGACCCAGAAACGCGTTGGACTCCGTGTCCAGGTGGGCCACCCGCAGTCGGGCCCGATGCAGGGCGATCAGCGTGTGGCGGTGCCCCGTGGAGCTCGAGAAACCCGGCTTGGTCGCCCAGTCCAACAGGTTGCCCGCCGGCTCGGCGGACCAGGCTTCCCGGTTCGCGTCGTACCGACAATCGGACCCGGGCGGCCCGGATCGCAACTCGATCGGCCAGACGTACGACGCGAGGCACACGGCACCGGAGACGACAAACGCGGTGATCGTCAAGACCATGACCGGCCGCCACCAGCGGGGCAAGGCGCGGGAAACCGCCGCTGCCCGCTCCGCGTCCGGCGCGCGGACCGGCTGGCCGCATTCCGGGCAGATGCCGGACGTGTTCCCCGTCAGATCGTAGCCGCATTTGACGCAGTAGCCGGCGGGCGGCGGTCGATCGCGGTACCAGAGAATCAGCGTGGGGACACCCACCACGAGCAGCAACGTCCAGAACGGGAGCACGAGCGAGAACGGCGGTTGCAGGCGGGGCTTCGGAGCCGTGAGCCCGAACACGGGAGTCGGCGCGGAGGCCCCCGACCACGTGCGGTAATCGGGCAAGGTCAGGCCTAGACGATACGGCCATGTTCGGTCCATCAACGACGCGAGCACGCCGTCGAACTCGCCGGTCCCCGGTTCGTTCGTCGTCGACCAGTTGAACTCGATCCGGCCCCCGCCGAGGGTCGCCTTGGCCATCCGGTTGTTACCGCGCCACGCCACCAGCGGACCGATGAATGCGCTGTTGATCCACAGCAGGGTCAGCAACCCGGACACGAGTATGCCCACGCGTTTGAAGAACCGTCGTGTGGGAGAGCGTCGCTTCATCGCGCGTCCCTCGACGCGGGCGCCGGTCTGGAGATCGCGCTTATCCCAGTCTCGCCCGCTGAGTTAAACGCATTTGAGCGTCAAATAGTGACAACGGAAAGTGAAAACATTGGCCGGTCTCGTCATTTCCAGGGTACCTACGCCTAGGTCGCGCGATAGGTGGCAGGCCGATCCATACGAGCGCGTCATCCACCGTGTGCATGATTCCGATGCGGATGTCATCGAACGAATCAGCCCAAGTGCCCAATAGGGCTACGCAACCGACGGCGCAGCTGAGGGCCGCGCCCCAGACCGGATGGAGAATGCGTGTTCGCCTCGCTGGGAGACACCGGCGCGTCATGTAAACGCTCCGCTTGAGTTACAGTGCCGGTTCATCTCGTGTGGCTCTCCACACTCCGGGCAAGTGCCCGATTCGTTTCCCGTCAGATTGTAGCCGCAGGACTGGCAATGCCCCTTCGGCGGTCGGCGGTCGCGGTACCAGAGAGGGCGGTGGGAATGGCCCCCCCAACGAGAATCAACCAGTATGGAAGGCCGACGAACATTGACCTGCCGACTTCGAGAAAACGGATTCCCAGCCCAAGCCCAAGCCGTCTCGACGAGGAATCGCGATTAATCCGGCTGACTTCGACGCTGCGAAATCCGGATGGAACCGCGACGGGTCGCGTACTCCTGCCTACGTCCACGTGTCCATGTCCGGTCGACGCGGCGCAGAGCCGATTGTCCATGGTCCACACAACGTGCATGGAGACCAGAGTGCTAGTTGCCTACGCGAGGACGGCAAGTGTGCAACCCACCAGCCCCACCCACTTCAAAATCGGTCGTGTTCGGGAGCGTCGTCTCATGCGATTGCCTCACCGCACTCGGGACATGTGCCCGACTCGTTGCCGGTCAGATCGTACGCGCACGTTG
>CAZBUJ010000039.1:0-50812 GCA_964495075.1 uncultured Phycisphaeraceae bacterium | reverse complement strand
CCGGCCTCAAGTGGAATCCCGCCCTGGCCCGCGGCGACGAGATGGCCGCCAAGGTACCGCTCTCGGACGCCGAACTTGCCGAACGCAAGAAGCGGGTCAACGTCGAATTCGACCGGACCGTCTGGCGGCGGGCGTTCTCCTACTTCTTGGAATGCCCCATGTGCCAATCGTTCTGGACGGCACTGGCGATCTTCATGCTGACCACCCCGGCGGCTGGCTGGTGGCCCGACCTGATCCCCACCGCCTTGGCGTACACCGCGGCCAGCGCGGTCCTGTTGGCCACGTCGGGAACGCTCACCGAGTCCCGCCAACGCCCGGCCGCCCGCGACTCCCACCGCGGCGGCGGTTGCAGGGGCTGACTGGCGGTACGCCACAGACACGATGCCCATGACGACCTTCGCTTCGCGACCGGGGCGTCGTCTGTTTGCGGTCATGCGCGGTGTTGGCGCCTGGACCCGCTAGGCGGTGGAGCGCACTGCGCCCACGGCGATGCCGCTGTACAGCCTGATCGTCTTGTGGTTCGCGGCGGAAAGTCATCGTCACTACCGGGCGTTCCATCGTCCGTGGTACCGAAGCAAATGTTGTGCGCCGTTTGCCGACCTGCTCAACACGTTGCGGTGTGAGAGTGTCCGCGAACAGGTGTTGTCATTGGGCCCACAGGGGCGGGGTTCAAAAAACATCATGAAAACCCTATGCCGTGCCGTCCAACAGGCTGCATAGGTGCGAAAGTCGAACTAAGTGAAGACGAACCAACCTAGTATCGCAAGGAGTATTGTCACAAGGATGCCGATTGCGCCGAGCTTGTCCTGGCGGGACCAACGCTGCGATTCGCCAACAGGTTGAGATGAAGGCGTTGCGAAATCGGGGCCCGTCGTTATCGAAGTCTCGGTTGGGGGATCCGGTTGAGAATCTGCCTGTTCGGGCTGCAGTTGCTTAACTCCGGACAGACGCAATGCTCGGGCCCATCGTGCAGGGTCCAGTTGCTCACAATCGATGATCTCAAGCGTGAACTGCGGACGCTGAGTGGTATGGAGCGTAAGTCCTGATTTGTCGAGAATCTGCCGGTAGAGATCGCACAACTCGTTATCGTTGATAGACAGCACGTGCCGCAGTAGCTCTTGACCGTCGAGTGAGGCTGGAAAGGCATGGAGGATGACGCTCTCGTAATATGGAGGGTTGTTGCGCTTGGCTGCCAGGATTCCCGTTGTTCGGTTGTCCCTCCACTGCTGCCACGTCAGGTCTAAACCGCTGTCTGGGTTGGGCGGCCTGACTTGAATCATGGCGCAGAATCTAAGAAACTGGCTTTGATCCAAAGACCGCAAGAACGCGCCGAGTTGGCGATCTATGTCGCTCATTGCCCTGTCCATCCTATGCAGCCGTCGCTAAACTGCTTCGCAGCATGACATAATTCTCGGGACTGATGCGTCCCGAAAGACGTGATTGTCCCACATCCTGGTCTTGTGACCGGCAACGAAACTCCCGTAGTGCGCCTTTGATCGTGGCGTGCCAGATCGGCGCGGCACATCCTCGGGGATGATGATAACTGATCGCGAGCAAGCCGCAACTCCAGCCGCTTCCGCTGTCCATCCGAGACTAGCCCTACCCTGCGGCCCGCATTCACCTGGAGGACTCCCGACTCGAACTGCGTAGTGGGCCGCGGACAAAGGCAGGGCGGCCAAGGGCTGACCCGCGAGACTCGACGCACGCATTCTTGCCCCTTATGCGCCCAGTTGCCCAGCGCCTGAGCCAAAGACCTGATCGTACCGATCCACCGGGTGAACAGCCTCAGTGGCCCGGCGTGAACTCGCAGGCTTACCCTCCAACCGCCTTGGTCGTTTACCATCCGCGCCCCCGAACAGCGTGGATAGGGTGTTCGGTATGGACAGGCGACGCCCCTTGAGCGACATTGCTCTGCTCGGTTGCCCTATGATTTCGAGCGCGGATGCGTAACGCTGACCATCGCGCTAAGCTCGATCGGCGCGGTGGCTAATGCCCATCGCAAGCAGTACTTGCCCTTCACGTACTCAAGGACGGCGCGATCGTCGTTGCGATCCAGTGTGCAGTCGGCCCAAAAGAAATCCTTTTTGGACTCCAGAGTGGCTGCGTCATTCAACGCCCCGCGCCGGGCGAAACGGCGACCTAACACGCTCTCGCGGACGCGCTCAACCCGGCGACCGAAATCGTTCAGCAACAACCCCGCGCCGTCCTGATCAATCACGATCGCTCCGTCGAGTTCCGGATGTCGATGGAACTCGCTGTGGGAGAAATAGAGGCAATTACGAGAGACGCGCCGGCCAGCACTGTCGACGTACACGATGGAGCGGATCCCGTATAAGGTGCCAAGGATCTGCTGCGATGTTACATCGGCCCCATAGACGGTTCGGTTCAACAAGGCCACCAGCCACAGCGCTTCGGCCGCCATCGGGGTCGATTGCAATTGTTTGATCGCGTACTCCGTTCCTTTTTCAACTGCGTTCGACCGGACGAGCGGGCGCGCGCCGACGTGATCATCGTCTTGCCGTAGGGCCGTGGCGATAGCGGCGTCATCGTGAAAGCCCTTCACTTCGATAAGATAGCGCATACCCTCGCCGTCGCGAGCGCGGAGGTCACAGCGCTTGGTATCAGCCTCTGGCACTTTCGCCGTGGTGAGGCCAAGCTCTTCCAAGATCTCGCGCACCTCGTCGAGGTCGTTCAGGTCGGTCATGTTCCTCTCGGACGGTTGTTCAGGCTTCTGGGCGACCTCCTCGTGGAGGATTGACCCGCCCCTTCAATAGCAC
Source organism: uncultured Phycisphaeraceae bacterium (assembly GCA_964495075.1). GTDB lineage: Bacteria > Planctomycetota > Phycisphaerae > UBA1845 > UBA1845 > JAFGJQ01. The sequence continues at coordinate 48,035 of CAZBUJ010000039.1, read as the reverse complement.
CTTCTATATTAGTTCCAACCACCACTCTTGCGCCAACGCTCCGGATCCCTCCGACGGTGTGTTAGCTTAGGCCTGTCCCGGGTCCATAGGTTCCCGACGGTGAATCGCGCAAGCCGCATTGTCGCCACTCTGCAGCTCGCGGATCTCCCATTTGGCTTCCTCGAGCCAATCCGGCACTTGAGAAGAGCATGTCACGTCGCCGTGCTCGCTGGGTGCGTGGATGAGTGCACCTTCCAAGTCAACATCGTCGAGAATAGTCCCGTCGAAAACGACACCGCGCAGATCTGCACAGGTAAGCTTGGCGCCGCTAAGACCTGCGCCCCGAAAATCAGCCATTTGAAGATAGGCTCCAGAGAGATCTGCTCGTTTGAGAGACGCTCCCTTGAGAGTAGCTGATTTAAGCCACGCTCCCATCAAATCGGCGTCATCCAGCGCGGCTTTATTAAGTGAGGCGCCTTCTAAAAAGAAGATGCAGCAAGCCCGGCGGGAGCTGGAAGCGCGAGCGAAGGGCCGTGCCGAGGCCGAACAGGCCGAATATGAGAAGAAGCAACGCGATCGCAATCAGCGTTCCGGTCGTCGCGAGGGCCGGAAGATCAAGCCCCCCGACGACACGCCGGACGACCACGAACAGACGAACCTGACCGACCCCCGACAGCCGGTTGATGCGGAAGAGCAAGCGAGAAGGGTATACCCAGTCCTACAACGCGCAGGCCGCGGTGGATGCGGACGGCTCGCAGCTGATCTTGGCGGGCCACGTGAGTACGTGTGCCAGTGACGCCAACGAATTGGAGCCGGCGGTGGCGGGCGTCACCGAGACCGTGGGACAACCGCAATCGGTGCTGGCCGACACCGGCTACGTCAACGCCGACGCCATGGAGCGACTGGAAGCCGCGGGCGTGGACCTGTACGTGGCCGTGAGCCGCGACGAAAGCCATTCGCAGCGGCGCTATGACTATCGGCCCACGTCGGTGACCGCGAAGGCGCCGAAGACCGTGAAGGACCCCCGCTTGCGGAAGATGCAGGAGAAGTTGCAGACCGAGGTGGGGCGGAAGCTGTACGCCATACGCAAGCAGATGGTCGAACCGGTGTTTGGCATCATCAAGAGTATCCTGGGCTTCCGGCAGTTCCTGCCCCGGGGGCTGGCGAAAGTCAGCGGGGAATGGGATCTGGTGTGCCTGGCCTACAACGTTAAGCGGCTTTGGGCGATCCAAACGGCCTGATTGGTCGCCGGGAACCGCCCTGCGCTCACCCGGCCGGCCCGAATATCCTCCCGGGCCATCCAGCGCTTGCGCAACCCCCCGACCGAACGCGAATCCGGCATCGATCAAAACGAAGCGGCATCGTCCTGGGCCTCCACCTAGCCGAAATGGCAAGGGCCGAAGTCCGACAGGCTCCTAGCGCGTTTCTTCCAACTCGCGTTTTCCTCCCTGCTCAATCAAGACCTCTTCGATTGTGTTTGCAAGCGGTTCAGACCTGCTCTCGAACACAATCGTAATGTACACTCCCGCATCCGTAAGACCTTGGTTCCTCGCCTCGGTCGCACTCAGTTCACTTGCTCCCATGGACACCGACAGCCCCTCACACCTGACCTCTCCCCATGGAAAGTCGCTAAACTCCGAAGTCTTCTTCGCCCATCCTGCGTCAAAGTCAATCGTGCAATCCGCAGGCACCGCCATCTTCGGCCAGTCTCTCGCGATTGCGAGTCGCACCCTATATAGCCTCTTGTGATGACGTTTTCGCAACAGCACCATTATACCTTTCAAAGAGCGGTAAAGAACGCATACATCGCGCCGGTGAAGCAATTATACGAGTTTCCAAGATTCGCAATGGCTCCTGGGTTCCGCGCCAAAAAATAGAGAAATGGGTAACCCCATCCCGCATAGAAGGGATGGGCCGCCATGTACCCCGTCGGTCCAAGGTAGTGAAACCACCCCACGTTGCTTCCGTAAACGAAGTGCAAGGTACCACGCGACGTACCCACACGCACAGCGACCCACCCGGCTCTGCCCGCCACAGCCGCACCTGCGTAGGTGACGATATAGTACCCTCCAGCCCCAATCAGCACGGAAGCGCCGACGGCTTCAACAGTGGCTCTCGTTCCGGACATATTGGCAAGCGTCTTCGTGCTATGCACCTTCATCCACAGCTTACGAGCGACCCAATCATGGAACCAGTTGTTGCCATCCCAGAACCCGAATCCGAACGGGTCCACGCCCATCGTCGGTATGCTGTAGACGTACTCGTAAACATTGAGGCCCCCGTTGATCCCAATCGGATCCCGCTGCAGGAACCGCCCCGTGCTCGGATCATAGTGTCGCGCGCCGACATGCACGAACGGGAACAATGCCCCTGGCAGCGCTCCGAATGCGTTGTCCGGAGTTCCGTCTGCGTTGATGTCGTGCTCCTGGTAACCCCATGCCCCGGCGTAGCCGTAGCGCGTCTGCCCAGATCCCGTAAGCTCGATTAATTCGCCGAACGCCGTATAGAGCCGTTTGACCACGACGTCTGCGTTGTCATCCAGCATCGTCCGCGTGGTGCCGATGTGGTTGTTCAGGAACCAGGTTGCATCGCCCGTTGGTACATCCTGCTGAGCAATTCCAGGCATGAACGCCGTGACCTCCGTTGCCGTCGTCCCGGAGATCGTATGATCGCCGTAGATCGCACCGCCGTCGTAATCCGACCAGAGGCTCGTCAGAGCCGGCAGGTCGTCATCCGTATGATCGAGCTTGCGGTAGAGGTAGCGCTCACGCCCGCTATCGTACCGGAACTCGTACGCCCAGTTCCGCTGGTACCCGTTCGTGGTCACGTCGTCCAGCGGCCGCATGATCAAGGCCGGGAACACGCCGTTGGACGACATGTCTTCAAAGCCGTGCACGCCCGACACATCGCCTTCGTTGAACACGAACAGCATCACGTTCTCGTTGCGATTTTCCTCACAGTTCGTGCTCGGGCTGTCGTCCGGTTCATCGTCGAGCCAGCCGCCGTAGATCACGGGACTCCACGTCGGCGCCGCTCCACAGTAGTCGTCGGGAACCCAGTCCATGGCGGTGCCCGCAGGCGGCGTCTGACCGGACTCAAAGTAATCCGCCCAGCCCCAGCACGACCACGGCGTGGCCGGGTCGGCACAGTTGTCCCAACCGGTCGGTGTGTAGCCCTTCTGCCAACCGCCGACCCAGTAGCTGGCCTCGCTCCCGTCAGATGGGGCGAATCGGTCGGCGAATGTATCGAAGGCGTCCTGGTCCGTAACAGCCGCCCCCGCGCGTCGTACGTGAAGGTCGTGACCGCCTGGTCGGCAGCCGCGGCCAGCCTCGGCAAGTCTCGAACACGGACCGGCTGGCGTGCGGATTCGTGCCGGAATGGACAACGGGGTGACGAAAAAGCACGTAGGGGTTTATACGTACAACCGCCGCAGCGTGCACGTGTGCAAGGGCGTAATCGCATTGGACGTAGAAGCTTGCGCTGTCCGTCGTGCCCGCCGGAGATGCGAAGGGATTTTGTGGATTTCTCTTGGCGCCCCGAGGGATCATGGGTATTTTCCTTAAGGACATGCCCCGGCAATGCAGAATGGCAGTTCCCGTATCATCCATATGCCGAGGTGAATTAGCCAACCGAGGCGATGAGAGCGACGGGCCCGCAGGACAACGGTCGGGTGCGGGGTTGGCGCGCCGAACGCCTTCGCACCGGTAGCGAAGAGTCGGCGGCCGGCGGACCCACCATACCGCGACCCAACCGCCGCCGTCAGGCGGCCCCCGTGCCACGGACCTGGATCACCCCACGGTATTTCGTCCGGTAGGCCACCATGTTGACACGTGGCGCCCGGGCTGTGTGGGTACGGTCACTCGCCTGCCCAATGACGGCGGTCGCGGCGCTTCCCCACCCGCGCCCGATGGCCAGTCATTTACACGAAGGCGATGCCCCGGCGTTCGAGGGGGCGGCCACTATGGATCTGCGTCACGATGCGGACCGGGCAACGCGACGACGAGATGCCGCGTGGTTGTCGGTTGTGATGCAGAAGACCAAGAGATACAGCGTCGGCCAAGTGTCGTTGATGGCCAAGATGGAACGAGGCGAGTCGAAGCAAGCCCATGCGCATGACGGCTTGTGAGGCCGCACAGTGATTACGGCGCTTGAAGCAGGAGAGCGTTACAATGAACTGCAACAGTGTTATGACGGTGGCCACGTTCGTTCTTGCCTGTTCGGTCCCGTGCCTGGCCCAACACGAGGAGTGGGACCACGCATGGCGTTCCCGGGAGGTTGTTGGGTTGGCCCCGACCGATCTGGCCGCTCTGAACGTGGCCCCCGCGACCCAGCGGCAACTGGCGGTGGCGTATCGAGAGCACGTGGCCAGCCCGGAAGCGGACACGCGGCCGTTGGTGGCCTTGGCGGACGCACTACGAGCCGTCGGCGGAGAAGCGTCCTGGGGTCGCGACCTGGGTGACGCTTTCGATCAAGCTCAGAGTCGTCGGGCCGATCTGATTCTGGCGATGCAACCGATCGCGGAGGCGGCTCTGGCCGACGCCCCGCCAGACGGCGAGTGTTTGGTGCCGTACCTGCTTCGGGCGGTGGCCAACGCCGGCATCGATTGTCCGTATCGCTTGCTAGACCTAACCGAAGAGCAGCGGGCGCAGATTTTGACCCGGCAAGAGCAGCGTGACCAAGTCCTCCGGGACGCTCGGCAGTGGCACCGCGTCAGGTATCTGGAGTCCGTCCAGGCGCAGTTCGCGGGAGACGTGCGCGGGCTGCTGACGGAAGGACAACGCATTGAACTGGCGGATTTCGAGGTGAACATCGATAACAACCTCGTTGCCGTTTGGGCTGTGGAGCTGGAAGACTACCCGCTCGAGGAGGAGGGTGCGGCGGGCAAGCTCGATCTGCCCCGGATGGCCAAACAGCTACTGGCCGATGCCCGGGAAGCGCTCCGGCAAGCCAAATCGGTGGCCGGTCAACTGGCGCCGTGGCTCGCCGCCTGGGAGCCGAAAACGCCGCCGGCCGTCGCTAAGGCGACTCCGTTCGGACCCGACCTCGGAGGCTGAGCATACCGATGATGCTACACGGTCGCCGAACGAAGCATTCGCTTCAACAGAAGCCCTAATGGGGAAACACCGACAGCACAGGGAGGACATCGCCGTGATCTCAACGTCATCGAGTACGCCGACGCACGTTGTACGTTTCGCTCTCGTCTTGTTCGTGTCCCTGGGCCTCGCGACGCCGTTGGCCGCCGAGGACCCCGAATGCGACCCCTGCCAAGGCGGGTCGCCGGATCCGTGTTGCGGGCAAGGCGCCTGCTGCAAGTGGAACGGGACCCCTCTGCCAGGCCACCAGTGCGGACCGTTCTTAGCAAGCAATGAACCCGACGGGGGATGTGGCTGTGAGCCGGAAAACTGTACGGACATCACCGTCGTGCCGTCTCCCAGCACGATCACATGGGACAAGGAAAACTGCCGTTGGACGGAGGTGATGTTGCAGGTCAAGTGTGGCAATAAGGTGGTGGCTCCGTCCGAAGAGGTCGGGGGCATGATGGCTGTAGTGGCGTGTGAGGATTATGATGATGAGCACATCGACGATTGCGTGCCTTTTGACTGGTGTGCAGAATGCATCATTTCCTGCGATCCCAGCGACGTAACGTACTATGTCAGTATGTCTCGATTCATTGGCGGCGTGCGGACTGCGGCTAAAGATGGGCTCTTCGCCCATCGTTCGGGTAAGCAAGGGCCGTTTAACACCTTGCCAGACGAGAGCGATATCCTACCTGCTGGATATATCACCGCGACGAACAAAGCAACGGAGCACGCAGCATTCCAGGCGGCCAGTGGCGGTGAAATCGGCAAACTGACCATTGAGGTCCAAATTGGCCAAGTGTGGGCGCAGCGCGACGAACCGTTCGGCGGGACGACCGTCGCATGGGGGTTTATTGAAGAGCAGAAACAGACCATCACGATATCGATCGAGGCCCCGGATAACGCTGGCCCATCGGGTGGTGGTGGCGCCCCTGGCGGTGGTGGCGGTGGTTGTACCAGTTGCACGTCGGGCTCAGGAACCGGAGGGCATCGGCGGGCCCCGACTCCGGCGCTCACCTACGCGCCGAGTGACGGCGGCGGTCGCCTCGCGTTCCATGCCGGATTCGGCGAGTTGGCCGCGCGGGGCGGGGTACTGCAATTCATCTCAGGTGACAATCCAACGGGGCGTATGTTTGTCCCGGGGTATGGCGAAATGTCGTCGCAGTGGATCAACGCCAAGGGGGGCCTCTGGAGCTATACGCACAGTTGGGGCGACCCGGCGGACTATACTACCTTCCTGGCTGTCATGACGGATAAAGACGGTGTTCAGTACGAATACATGACGACGAATGGGCTCGCCGAAAGCGAGGAGGACTGGTCCGGCGCGTTCATTCCGCTGTCGCGTATCCTGAATCCTCGCGGGTCCACGCGGGCGGCGTTCGAGTCGGAGGACATTAGCACCAATGGCATCGCGGCGTACCGGGTAACCGCCCAAATCGACACGAATGGCATCGCCGCCCTCGAGTATGAGTACGACGTGAACGAACCAAGCCGACTCACCGGTGTTTTTGTCTCTCACGAGTCTGGCCCTGGCGACGGGTTCGGCCTGAATCTCGAATACGACGACTACTATCGACTGACCTCGTATTCCTATTCGGGATGCTCCGCGTGTGGGGAGACCGTCAGTGTGGAGTATGCACCGTATGATCCGGCCAACCCCTATGAGCAGCGCATCACGAAACGCACCGTCGGGCCGTCCGGCGATCAACTGAGCTACGAGTATGGGTATGACGAGTACGACCGGCTCATTGAAGTGACCCGGAGTTGGACGGATGGGAGCCAGACGGAGTCCCAACGGCTCTGGGAAATGGTGCCCATTACGACAAACGGCCCCCAGGTTAACGGAGACGAGATCAACGAATACTGGGCATACGTGGATCCCTCAGATTATGAGCGAATTCGTCTCGAAACGAACGACGGCGTCGAGATTCAGTCACAATGGACAGGGCTGAGTGGATCGGGTACCGAGGTGAAATCCCGTCTCTACTCCGATGAGGATTGTCCCGCGGGTCTGGACTGCGTGGTGCAGGAGTACGGGTGGGACGAGTCCGGATTCCTGTTCGGACGGCGCGCGTATTTCGACAGTAACGGCGCCCATGAACTGACGAAGGAAGCGCGATGGGATGGCAGCACGGACGAAGTAGTTACGGAATACAGCTATCAGACGATCGACTACATCAAGTATCTCGGAAGTGTTACGAACCCGTACGGAGGCGTGACGGTGTACAATCGCCACAGCACCGGCCCGAACAAGACGCGTTTGATGTGGCAAAAGGACCCGGCGTTCGGGGACTACGGCGCGACGAGCGGCAAGCAGTATCAAGTCGAGTACACGTACACGGATAATGGCCAGATCGACATCGAGAAACGCAAGACGGTGGAGGACGAATGGCGACAGACGAAGTACGCGTATAACTCGGCCGGTCAGGTCGAGACGATGACCGAAGACTGGTGCGACGGGTGCCCGAATCTCCTCAAGACGTTCTACGAGTATGATGCCTTCGGCCACGTGACGCAGATCACGGATCCGCGCGGTGTCATCACCCATTGGGAATACACGCCGCTGGGCCGGCTGACCCGCGAGTACACGATGGAGTGGTCGGAAACCGGGGGGGCCGGCGACAACGCGGTTGCGGAAGCCCGGTACTACTACGATGTTCACGGCCGTCTCGTATTGGAGCGGCGGGCCGACGATGAAGGCATGTTTGGTCCGGGGTCGCCCAGTGCCTGGTTCGATACCGGGTATGTGTATGACCACTTCGGCCGTCGGATCAAGGTGATCGAGAACCCGGATGTCTCGATCGACGGGAACGAGGCGACGGTCTCGATCGGTACCGGAAGCCGCGTGACCGAGTATGAGTACGACTACCAGGACCGTGTGACCAAGACGATTCACCCCGACGGGAGTTGGACCGCGATTGTGAGGGACGGTCGCGGTCTGGTCATTGGCGAGGCCACGGGGTACGGGGAGACCACCTATCTGGAGACGACGTACGAGCACGACAGCGCCGGCAATCGGACGCGGGTGACGACGCCCAGCGGCACGGTCAAGGACTACACGTACGACGACTTCGGTCGTTTGGAGACGGTCGTTGAAGGGTACCTCACGACCACCCACGTGTATGACGACCACGGCCAGCCGATCCAGGTCGAGCGCGCGTATGATGATCTGACGACGAACGGCGTCATCGACGAAATCTGGAAGGAGTACGACCCGCTGGGCCGTGTCTGGCGAGAGGTACGGAAAGCGGCCGATGGCGAAGAAAGCGTCACGACGAGCGATCGCGTGACGCTCACAACCTATACGATTCCGGGTATGGTCGAGATCGTCGGCCAGAAGGGGCCGGGCAAGACGGCGTTTGATATCGAGAGCGGGGACCGGGCGACCGTCCACGAGTACGACGATTTGGATCGCCTCACGGCACAGACCGTCCAGAACGGCCCCTACGGTGCGGTCTTGAGCCGGACGGAGTATGAGCACGATGCCTCCGGAAACGTGACGCTCGAGAGCGTGCTGGTAGAAGGGACCGAGTACCTGGATACCGAGACGACGTGCGATGCCCTCGGCCGCGCGGTGACGGTAACGGATCCTGAAGGCCGCTACATCGAGACCGTGTACGACTCGTTGGGGCGTCGAGTCACGCAGATCGCGTACGAAGCGGGACAGGGCGGGCCCGACGTGGCGAAGTCACGGCAAGCATGGGTCTACGATGACCTCGGCCAGGTGGAAGTTGCCGTTACGTATGCGGATGCGAGCACGGGCGGCACGCCGGATCGCACCGAAGATCGCGTGGTCGACTACACGTACGACGCCGGCGGGCGTGTCGAGACGATCAAGACGTACAACGGGAACACGGCGACACCGTTGACCACCACCTATGAGTATGATGACATCGGTCGTCGCACGAAAGTCACCGATCCGGACGGGAACACGCAGGAGTGGATCTACGCGACAACCGGCGCCGACATCGGCCTTGTGACCGAACGGCGAGTGGATGACGGTTCGGTGGAACATGGCCTCCGTGTGTTTTCGTATGAGTACGACAGCCGGGATCGCATGATCACGGAAACCGCCGAGGGCGAGGATCCGGCGCCGGATCTGGTCACGTCGTACGGCTACGACGCGGCGGGTCGGCGGACCAAGGTGACGGACGCGGAAGGCAAAGAAACCGTCTATACGTATGATATGCTTGGCGACCGGGTGCGAATGACCGAAACCGGTACGCAGGAGGGACAGGAGGACCTGGTTCGTGAGACCGACTTCGTATTTGACCGGCTCGGACGCCTGAAGCACTTGATCGCGTACGATGGCAATCGGCCGGAAGGTGGCGTGGACCCCGAGGACCCGCCCGACCATGTTCAGGTAACCACGTATGAGTATGATCTGGCCGGCCGTCGGACGCAGATCGCCTACCCGGACAGCGGCGGCGCCGGTGATGTCGTGACCTATGTCTACGATCTGGCTGGCCGGATGACCAGCCGGACGGACCAGCGCGAGATTACCACGACGTACGACTACGACAAACGCGGGCTGCTCACGAGTCGCTCGGCAACCCAGGGCTCGGTCACAACTTCCGACGTCTTTGCGTACGACGGCGTGGGCCGCATGGTGTCCGCGATACGGACGGTTGGCGGGGATGACGTCAGCTCCAACGGATTCCAGTACGACGACTTGTCCAATCTGACCCGGGAAAGCCAGGTCTTGTTGGACTGTTCGTCGGCCTTCGAGGTGGACTACGCGTACGATCAGGCGGGCAACCGGACGAAACTGGTGCATCCGGGCGACGACATCGAATTGCACTACACCCATGACAGCCTGAATCGGGTGGTTACTATCAAGCGGAAACGCGTGGGGACGGATGCCAATCCGGTTGCACTGGTCGAGTACGATTACGAGGGCACGAACCTGACGAGGCGGCGCGTGACGACGACGTATGCGGGCGATTGCAATGTCTACCTGGACCTGGCGTTGGGGTACGACGAGCATCGCCGCAACGACGAGATCGACAACCTCGTTTCGCCACCGACCGGGACTCCGCTCTCGGTGGCGGAGTACGATTATACGTTTGACAAAGTGGGCAATCGGACCAGTCAGACCACGAGTGGGTGGTACAAGAGCGTGGTGTCGTCCGTCGATCCGCTGCTGCGGGACCTGGATTACACCTACGATGGTCTGCATCGGCTCACCCAGGCTACGTATGGCAGCCTGACCGGCGATCCATACGAACAGTTCCAGTATGATCTGTTGGGCAACCGGGACGGCGCCGCCGGGTATACCGACACGCGGCCGGAGCCGGACCTCATTATTGCTTACGGTGACAACAACCAGGCCAACGAGTACGCGGACATCAACAGCCACGGCTTGCTGTACGACGCCGCCGGCAACTTGACGCTCGACGAGACCGGCACCGGGTATGCCTACGACTTCGAGAACAAGGTGGTCACGGTTTTCGACGACGCCGACTCCGACGGGACTCTCGACGGTGGCGAGACGGTCATGGCCCAGTATGCCTACGACGCCCTTGGACGCCGCGTGCGGTTCATCAACTACTTTGATCAGAGCGGGATCTACGGCACCGGCGCGACGACGGTGACGACCCGGTTCGTGTACGACGGGCAGAACGTCATCGAGGAATACGACGATGATGACCAGGCGCCCGTGCGGCAGCGCTACTATGTACACGGCCCGCTGTACATCGACGAACGGGTCCTAATCCACGACGACGACGCGCCGAACGAGGGCGCCGCGGCCACGGACTACTACTACCTGCTCAAGGATCTGTACACGGTGGTGGGGCTGGTCAACAAAGCGGGCCAATCGGTGGAGCGGTACGTGTACGACGCGTACGGCAAGGCGCTGGTGGTCGAGACGAATCCGGTGGATGTGAATCACGATGGGCAGGCAACGGGCCTCGATCTGGCCGTCCTCCAGGATCCCGGTCGCTGGCTACAGGAAGCCTGCGATGTGGGGACGGTTTACGACCTAAACGGGGATGGGTGGATCACGGGCTTGGACCTGGGAAAGATCCAAAGTCCTCCGATTTGGAACCAGGACGTAAACGTCGTCATCCCCGCCAGTTCGGTCGGGAACCCGTACTTATTTACGGGTCGCCGGCTGGATTTCGTGGCCAAAAGCGGCGACGACGGCCCGGAGCCAGTATACTATTATAGAGCACGGAGCTATGATCCGGACAATGGACGATTTATGCAGCGGGATCCGGTCGACTATTCGCCCTGGATGAATCTCTATGAATACGTCGTGAGCTGCCCCACACAATCGAGCGACCCGCGCGGTCTCAGTCTAATAGACTTTATCGATCCATTCCCACCTGAACCGGACCCGACGCCACCATTGCCACCACCATGGGAACCGGAGCCTGAGCCGTTACATTTTTATCCAGACATCAGCCCGGACGGTGTCTACTGTCCTCCGTGCCGCTGGGAACCGAGTGGATCCGCTTTCTGGATGCCGGTCGAGACCTCCTTTGCCAGACCGAAGTGGCTCGAAGTGCCTGTCCCTCACCCCGAAGGATCTATGCAAACACCGGTCCTGGTTGATGATTGGTTTGTCACAATCTCAGATGATGATAGAGACCCTAGCAAATACTTGTTCCTTTCTGCTGGCATGCCATGCAGGGTAAAATGGAAGGCCGTTCAGGAGTGTGAGGAGGTATGCGGTCCTTATGCTGAAGTTAAAAACACTGATATGAGGATATGCCCTTTCGAGATCCGAACAACGCGCGGTAAGACCATCGTGGACACGTGGGGTCCTTTTGGCGGTCTGAGCTGCGATGCTCCGGAACCGGATGATAAACCGGAGTCGAGTGACTGCTGCTCGGGCAAATCCGCCCCCTGACTGAGCTGGGCAAGCGAGAGGCTGGGAATACCTGTGATGGCTGGAGAACGCTCTAGCACACCGGAAGTGCTGCATAATGCTGCAGGCTTGCGGTCGGCCGCACGATGTGTACAAAAGTGGGCGAAATGGGCACACGTGTGTCGCAGTGCTTGGTGGGAATCCATTGGCGCCTACTCGCGTCTGACGAGGTGGGAGCAACGACCTTCTCATTCGTGCGATCATTGACATGGCTCATACAGCTACAGTGGATCAATGACCATGAGTACTGGCCTTAGTGAACGGCTGCAGCTAGTCTGCATGAGAAACAACATGAAGGGAAATGATAACTACAGTGCAACGTCGAAGTGGTGGTGTCGACGTTGTTGGCTTGTTCTATGCGTCGCGATGCTGCAATCCGGCTGTGAAAAGCACCAGGAGACAAAGGGGCCGACTGATCAGTCATGGGCAGCGTACGTTGAACTCTATTCGGTCAGCGCGACCCAGGATGAGTCACACAGCCGTGCATGCACTGACGCGGACGGCAACACTTGGTATCGTAGCAACGCACCGGGAGTCAACCTCGCCGACTGTGTCGTGAATAGCGCTGTACCGATCGCATCGAGAGATGGGGAATACCACGTTACGATGAACATAAAAGCCGATTCAGCCTTGGCGGTGACGAAATGGACCGAGGCATGCGTCGGGCAGTGGATCGGGTGCTTTCTGAATGGTGAGTTGGTGGCGGTCGATCGCATTAAGGTTCCGTTCCGAAGCGCATTCTCTATACCCGGCTTTGAGACACTGGAGGAGGCGAACGCTGTTGCCACCCAGATCCGGAGCATGGGGCCCTGAAAACCATGCTGGCCACGCAACGGGTGGCAGTATCAGGAAACGCGAGTTTGTGCCTTGTTGCATTCAGTACGAGCAGCGTCATCAGGCTGATCATCAGCCTTGGACCGCATCGCATTGCGGTGTGACAGGCCCGCAGCGCTTTGTGACGACGCGGTCGCGCCGCATTCAGGGCACACGCCCGATTCGTTACCCCTCAGATCATAGCCGCAGTCCCGACAATGTCCCTTCGGCGGCGGTCGGTCACGATACCAGAGGATCACCGTGGGCACGACGAGCAAGCTGACAACGACCCAAAGTGGAAGACTCAGGCGTAGCCGAAAGTCCCCCTGGATGTGCGCTGCCTGAATCTCCGGTAGTTCAAGTCCGAGTCGCTGCCAGAGCGGTCCGCGCAGTCGGCGTACGTCCGAAAACATCGAACTCGCTGAGGCTGATCCCGGCGCGCGAATCGGCGTACACGCGACTGACACGCGTCCGGATCCGAGATAGAGAGCTGACGTTTCGTTGAATGCACACACAGCGTTGAAGAAACTGTAGCACCAAACGCTGACTGCCGCCAAGCACGCCACCGACCCCACCCACTTCAATCGTCGCCGCGTGTGAGAGAGTCGGTTTAGATGAGCAGACACAGCACTTACTCCCGGTCCCGGCGCTCGATGGTGTTGACCCGCTCCCACTAACGGAAGCAATAGCGAATCGCGTCCGCGGTCCACCATGGCTCCGGCCTCCGTCTAAGCACAGCTAGGACGCTGACTTAGCAGAACGTGCGCCCGTGGCCCCATCGCAACCGCATCCGGGACTGTCGCTGGGCGGGTCGATTTCGGTCCGTCGCAGGTATGTGACGACCTGCTAGTTCTCTTCGAGTTCCATATACTTCATCCTGCCGCGATCTGGCAAGTCCTGTTGGCGCACCTGCCCCGCGTGGCTGGTCAATCGGTTCCCCCACAAGCGACGTCCGCCGGGCCCCCGGCGGCGGGGCGATCGAATGGCCGTGCATCACGACCATCGGGGTGCCTGGCCGGAGGCGTCGCAGGCCGCAAAGACCCGTGATGCCTGCCCGGTCCACCCAGTCCGCGCTGCCGCTGCCCGGGTGGATGAACGTGACCGCGATCTCGGCGTCGGCGGTGATCCCCTTGATGTTGCTCATCGCCTTGAACACGATCTGGCGGTTGCCCATGTCGAACGGCTCGCGGGCGTCGGGGAGCCAACCGCTGATGGCCACGCTCAGGTCCTGCCAGTCCCCGATTTCGGTGGTCACGAGGTTCTCGAGTTCCCCGAGGGCCTAACACCAACCGGTAGCCTCTTGACCGCTTCGGCACCGCCCGGCCTCAGCCGTGCCGGGTGGCCGCCCTGACGTACCACCTTTCGCTCGGCCGGCTCTTTCACTTTGTCGAGCAGCACGAAGGCAATCGAAGTGACGGGGCGACCCACTGTCGCCCCCTTGTTTCGAGGCGAAACGGGACCAAAATGTCTACATCGTGGGCCGTCAGGTCGTCCTTCGTTATGGGTCTCCTTCCCAGGCGGGGGGAATCGAATTCCGTCTCCCCCTGTTTCGTAAGTCCTTACGTGACAATGGTTTAGCTCATAACCTTCGGTAGATGCAGCAGTTGCGAATAGACTCAACCAGGCCGCTCTAGACCGCTGAAGCCGTTCGTAGACCGCGTTTGCTGGGGACTGACTGGGGACAACTTCCAAGGCAGCCCATACGGCAAACAAGCCAGGCGTTGGTGTTCCCTGTTTGGACTGTTGCCGGTACATGCGCGGGTTCGCGCCGCGACTATAGACGAATGCATGACCAGCAGGGGACGGTGGCAGTTGTCCGGGCAGCATGCCGAGTACGGACTTTCTGTCCACGTGGAGCATCTGTCGCCCTGGGCACGCCTAATCACACGAAGACGCAATCTGGGAAATCCGGATTAAAGTGCAGGAAGGAGTCAAAGTGCAAAGCCGGTGCGGATGCGTGCTGAAGCAGTGATTGATCTGACTACTCCTATCGAAGTCCGACCCCTGCATTCAAATCCCAGCTACGATCCAGAGCCTCGTCGCGTAGTGCCCCGAGCTGTGATGGCTATACTAGGCCTAGCTTGACTCGTTTTGACGTTCTTTGAGTGAGGGCGGGGCGAACATGCCCACACTACGGATTACGCAGATCTCGGAGGGCCCAGACCACTACCGGGCCGAGCTGGCTCTCCAAGGCGAGGGACATGTTCGCCAAACGACGGCGGGGCCCTTCGCGTTCCAGATGACGCCGCAGGAGCATGAGGACCTGCGCTGGTACCTGGAGGACTTCCTCCAGTACCCGCATGACCCTGCGCCGAAGATCGCCAAGCGCGTCGAGAAGTGGATCGAACAGAAGGGCGTGGAGCTGTTCGAGGCGGTCTTTCAGGGAGGCGGCCACGCCCGCAATTTCTGGGAAACGCTACGCGGGAACCTGAGCGGTACGCGGGTCGAAATTGTCACGACAGTGGAGGAAGCTACATCGATCCCGTGGGAACTCATCCGCAACCCGGAGGCAGATGCGCCGCTGGCCACGCAGGCCGGCGCGTTCGTGCGAACTGAACCGAGCGGACAGCAGTCGTCCGTGCCGCGGCTGGAATCCGGACCTATCCGCATTCTGTTGGTCATCTGTCGGCCTATGGCCGGTCAGGATGTGCCGTTCCGGTCGGTTGCCAAGCAGCTGATCACGGGGATCGACGAGGATGCACGGAAGCTGTTTCAACTCGATGTGTTGCGTCCGCCGACGTTCGAGCACTTGGGGCGAGTGCTGGAAGCCGCCAAGGCGGATGGGCAACCGTATCACGTGGTTCATTTCGACGGACACGGGACATATGAAGATATTCACGCGAGATACTCAGGCAACATGTCGGCGAACGGACGCGGCTATCTCGTGTTTGAGAACCAGGATGTTGAAGGACATCAGGAATCCGTTAATGGCGCACGCCTTGGCGCGCTCCTTACGAAGGCTGGAGTGCCTCTGCTGGTACTAAACGCCTGTCGTTCCGCGCACAGCGAAGGCCCTGCCAAACCAGGCGAGGCCCCAGAGGATCAGCGGCCCCCGGCATTCGGATCGCTGGCGCAGGAAGTGATGCAGGCCGGCGTGACCGGTGTGGTCGCCATGCGCTACAACGTGTATGTGGTCACCGCCGCGCGGTTTGTGGCGGAACTGTACGCCCACCTCACGCAGGGATCTTCACTCGGCGAGGCCGTGACCTTGGGGCGCAAGCGACTGGCGGCCGATCCGCTCCGCGAGATTGCTTTCGAGCCGCGGCCGCTGCAGGACTGGTTGGTACCGGCAGTCTATGAGGCAGCCCCACTCGAGCTGTTTTCCAGGAAGGCCAGCGAGCCACCGCCCGAAGTCACGCTTTTGGCTGCGCCTGAGCTGGCTGAACGAAACACGCTCGACGACAACATAGGACAGCGACCGGCCATCGGCTTTATAGGTCGTGACGAGACTCTACTTGCACTCGATCGGGCGTTTGACACACACCATTCTGTTCTACTCCACGCATACGCGGGCGAGGGCAAGACCGCGACCGCGGTCGAGTTTGCCCGGTGGTATGCGCTGACCGGTGGCATCGAGGGGCCGGTGATCTTCACGTCGTTCGAGCAGCATTGGCCAATAGGGCGAGTAATTGACCAGATCGAGCGGGTCTTTCCTGGCGTGCTAGAGCAGGACCACATCAACTGGCTGGCACTCGACGATGTCCAGCGACGCGAGGTTGCGCTTCAAGTGCTCAATAAGATTTCGGTGCTTTGGATCTGGGACAACATCGAGCCAGTCGCGGGCTTTCCGACTGGGGCGAAGTCGGCGTGGAGCGAGGAGGAGCAGCAGGAGCTGGTCGACTTCCTGCGTGACGCGAGCAAGACAAGAGCGAAGTTTCTGCTCACGTCGCGGCGGGATGAGCGAGGCTGGCTGAGCGAGCTACCTCATCGGATCAAGATGCCGCCGATGCCCATGCAGGAACGAGTCCAATTCGCCCGGGAATTGGCCGAGAAGCTCGGGCGGCGCCTAACCAACGTCAGCGATTGGTGGCCGCTACTGCGATTTACCGGCGGCAACCCGCTGACGATTACGGTGCTGGTAGGTCAGGCCCTGCAGGATCGATTGGAGAGTTGTCAGCAGATTGAGAAGTTCGTCGACCAACTGTGCACCGGTGATGTGGAGTTCGAAGACAACGTCCGCGAAGGGCGATCCATATCGCTAGAAGCCTCACTCAGCTACGGCTTCGAACACGCATTCGACCAAGACGATCGCAGGCGCCTAGCACTGCTGCATCTTTTCCAGGGATTCGTGCAAGTTTCAGCGTTTCGCCTGATGGGGGAGCCGAAGTTCCCATGGTGCCTGCCAGAGTTGCGAGCCCTGTCACGCGACACTTGCATCATTTTGCTCGACCGTGCGGCGGAGGTTGGCCTGCTCACCGCCCACGGTAATGGCTACTACTCCATCCACCCGGCCGTACGATGGTTCTGCAAGCGGCTGTTGCCGAGCTACTTGCCAGCTCAGTGCAGTTCAAGTTCAGAGGCCACCAATCCAAGCGTGCTTCGCGTTCGTGCCTACGTAGAGGCCATTGGTGCAATAGGTCATAACTATCACGACCAGTATCTCGCCGGGAACACCAATGCCGTTGCTGTCCTTGCGGCCGAGGAAGGCAACCTTCTGTATGCTCTCCGCCTGGCACGTGAGCATGGACAATGGCTCCGCCTCATCCAGACAATGGAAGGTCTGAGCACGTTGTATCACCACAAGGGGCAGTGGGCAGAATGGGCCAGGTTGGTTGAGGATATCGTTCCGGACTTCGTGGATCCGGCAACCGACGGCCCGCTGGTCGGACAGGAGGAGCAGTGGATCAGTGTCAACCAACATCGAATGCGCCTGCTCGAGCGCGAAGGTCGGAGGACAGAAGCAGAGCGTCTTCAGCGTGTGGCGGTGGAGATTTCTCGCAGACGCGCGGCGTCTGCCTTGGCTGCGGGGCCAGAGACACCGAAGGACGCGCAGCGAGAGGCTATTAAGGAACTGTCCATTTCCCTTGAGCAACTGGGACAGCTCCTTCGCATACAAGGTAAGCCAGAATGCGTGGGCGTATTTGAAGAGGCTATCGTGCTGGATCGGCGGCTCGGAGACCGCGATTTAGAAGCCATCACGACTGCAAACCTCGGCGATGCATTCAGATTGGTGCCTGCTCTGTGTGATCTCGACCGCGCCGAATCTTGTTATCGGCGGTGCTTGGAGTTGACCGACGAGCGTAATCTCCTGTTCCAATCCCACTGCCTCGAACGGCTAGGTATTGTTGCCACACAGCGATTTCGAGAAGCACGGGCCGAAGAACGGGCAGAGGACGAGATGCTTAAGCACCTTTTGTCGGCAGCTCGCTTCTACGAAAAGGTCCTCGCAACTCTTCCTCCTGATTCTGCGGACGAGCTGGCGTCGATTCACAATAGCATCGGAACGCTGTACGGCGAGGTGGGGGCGTTTGACGAATCTCTTGCGCACCTTTACGAATCTCTTCGTTGGAGTGAGACAAGCGGAGACACGGATGTCGCGGGCCAGACGCGGTACAATATTGCAGTGACACTTGCGCGCATGGGGCGATTTGCGGACGCGCTCGATTATGCCCACGCGGCGCTGCGGAATCTTGAGACCTGCGATGGAAACGTGACGCAGACGATCAAGGTGATGCGGCGGCTAATGCTGGAGATTGAGCGGGCCATGCTACCCCAGGGAGATTGAGTACATGTGCACATCCCAATCGTTTGATGATCTACCGGTGTTAGGAAAGCTGTCACGAGCGGAGGCAGCCAAAGCGCTGCGCGAGGTCGGAGAGGCCGAAGCGGCGGACAAATTGTTGGCACAGCAACCGGCGGCGAACACGCGTACCTTCAGCGTTCGCGATGTGTGGCCGTTTCGAGACAGGCCCTGGCAGCATACGGCACATGCGTTCGGTTACCTAGCCCCAGCGCCTCCCGGCAACGACCTACTGCCAATCCATCATGCGGGCAACATAAACGCGGACGAGTCGCTCAAGAAGGCGCGGCTCAAGATCACGCTGAACTGCTTGCGAGTGGCCGACTATCCGGGGCGCGGAACACACCACATTCTGTTCGACTTCTACGCCCAGAACCAAGTGGCGGGGGGCAATGTCGAACACCTACATTTCAACGCTACATACCGGGTGCGCGAGGGTGAGCGGGCCGGCATCGCCGGGTACCCGATATTCATCGGGCTGAACGTAGGTAGCGAGGGCGTCGCGTTCAAGTGCTTTACGGTCAACGTCAGGAATGACGAGGACCAGTCGTTCCTCGCCTCGCTGGACTCGGACGTGTTCAAGGCGGGGCTAAAGCTGGCCACGACGCTCCAACCCGCGATCGGCCCGCTGTCTGGGATGGCCGTGGCGTTAACGCGGAGCATTGCCAGGCGGAATCAGAACGTGCCGGTACAGGATTTCTACCTCGGGCTCGACTTCACTAGCGTTGGCACCGGGGCGCGTCTGGCGGAAGGATCATATTTGGCAGTGCAGATTCCAGAAGCGCTGTGGAGCGCGTGGGATTGGACCGACTGGGTCTTCAACCCGGCAAAAGGGCAGGTAGTCAACAAGCACGACCAGACGCAGATGATCCCGTACAACTACCTTATCTTCGCCGTAAGCCGGTATGAGGGGTAATCCTGTGCATGCAACAAACTTGATGTAGGTCGTGATACGGGGCGGTGGATCTAGCACACATGTGCACGTTACGGATTACACAGGTTTCAGGGGATTCAGGCGGCCACCAGGTCGAACTCTCGCTCGAAGATCATGGGCTGGTTCGTCAAACGGCGACGGTGCACTTCCGGTTCGAGATGACTGCGCAGGAAAGCGAGGACCTGCGCTGGTACCTCGAAGACTTCCTTGAGTATCCACATGATCCCGCCCCAAAGATCGCCAAGCGTATAGAGGAGTGGATCGATGAGAGGGGTGTCACGCTGTTCGAGGACGTCTTTCGCGGCAGCGAGGATGCGCGGAGCCTCTGGGCGGCGGTGGGCGGCGATCTGAGTAAGACTCGCGTTGAGATCATCACGACGGTCGAGGACGCCACGTCGATTCCGTGGGAAATCATCCGCAACGCGGAGGCGGATGTGCCGCTCGCCACGCAGGCTGGGGCGTTCGTGCGCACACACACGAAGGCGACGAAGCGGCCCTTGCTGCCCCAAGTAGACCCCGGCCCAATCCGGATTCTGCTGGCTATCTGCCGACCAAGGGCAGCTTCGGATGTACCGTTCCGGTCAGTCGCAAGTCGACTAATCAAGGGCCTCGACGACGACGTACGGAAGCTGTTCCAGCTCGACGTGCTGCGTCCACCGACATATGAGCGGCTGGGGCGCGTACTCCGGGCCGCAAAGGCAGACGGTCGACCTTACCATGCTGTGCACTTCGACGGGCACGGGATATACGAGGACTTGCACGCAAAGTACTTGACTCAACCCTCCGCGAAGAAGCGCGGCTATTTAGTTTTCGAAGATCCTGGTACTCAGGAACGTCAGCAATACATCCACGGCACACTCTTAGGCAGCCTACTTGCGGAGACTGGCGTACCTTTGCTGGTTCTGAATGCTTGTCGCTCCGCTCATAGTGAAGCGCCCGCCAAACCGGGGCAGTCGCCCCCGAACCACGAGACTCCCGCTTTCGGATCGCTGGCGCAGGAAGCACATGATGCCGGCGTAACTGGCGTTGTGGCCATGCGCTACAACGTGTATGTGGTCACAGCGGCGCAGTTCGTGGCGGACTTGTATGCCAACCTAGCACACGGTTGTTCGCTGGGTGAGGCGGTCACCTTGGGGCGTAGGCAACTGGCGGCTGATCCTCAGCGAGAGATTGCGTTTGAGCCAAGACCGTTGCAGGACTGGTTGGTACCAGTGGTTTATGAGGCTGCCCCGACCACACTGCTGGGTAAGAAGGATGTCGACACACAGCCGACGGTCACGTTCCACGCTGGTCGTAACGCAGCACCGTGCGGTACACTCGATGCCAACCTGCCGCCACAGCCAGCCGTTGGGTTCATCGGCCGTGATGAGACGCTGTTGGCGATGGATCGGGCGTTTGACACGCAGCACGTCGTTCTGCTACACGCCTACGCGGGCGAAGGCAAGACCGCCGCCGCTGCCGAGTTTGCTCGCTGGTATACGCTCACCGGCGGCATCGAGGGGCCGGTGCTCTTCACCTCTTTCGAGCGGCATCGGCCGCTGGCGCGGGTGCTCGATCGGGTTGAGCAGGTCTTTGGGCGCTTGCTCGAACAGAGCGGCGTCAACTGGCTGACGCTCGACGACGCTCAGCGGCGCGACGTTACGCTGCGCATGCTTGGGCAGCATCCAGTTTTGTGGGTTTGGGACAACGTTGAGCCGGTCGCCGGCTTCCCCTCCGGGGCCGAATCGGCCTGGAGCGCGGCTGAGCAGCAGGAGCTGGTCGACTTCCTGCGCGATGCCCGGCAGACGAAAGCAAAGTTCCTGCTCACGTCGCGGAGGGATGAGCGCGGCTGGCTGAGCGAGCTACCTCATCGGATCAAGATGCCGCCGATGCCCATGCAGGAACGAATCCAATTCGCCCGAGCATTTGCCCACACGCACGGTGGACAAGTGATCAACATCGGCGACTGGTGGCCACTGCTGGAGTTTACACAGGGTAATCCGCTTACTATCACCGCTGTGGTAGGCCAGGCGTTGCGGGACGGGTTGACGAAGCGCGAGCAGATCACCGCCTTCATTGACCAGCTGCGCGCCGGGCAGGCGAAGTTCGTGGATGAGGTCGACGAAGAACGCTCCACGTCGCTTGGGGCATCGCTAAGCCACGGCTTCGAGCACGCGTTCAACGCTGACGAACGCAGGACACTCGCGTTGTTACATCTCTGTCAAGGTTTCGTCGAAGCGGATGTCCTGAGGTTCATGACGGACCCCAAAGGGAACTGGTGTTTGCCCGACGTACGCGGTCTCACACGCGATGGGGCGACCGCTCTACTGGAGCGGGCCGCCGAGGTGGGACTGTTGAGCGCTCTTGGGCACGGCTTCTATACCGTTCATCCCGTGGTGCCCTCCTTCCTGAAGGCCCTATTCGAGGCCCACTACCCATCTGCCCTTAGGATTCAGACTTCTGATGGGGGGCCTTTGCTCGCCTTCGTCGAAGTGATGAGGTCGCTAGGGCTATTCTATCGAAAGCACTATGAGTCTGGCAGTCAAGACATCAGCGTCACCGTATTGCGCTACGAGGAGGCCAACCTTCTGTTTGCCCGGAGTCTCGCGCGGGCATATGGCTGGTGGCACTGCATCACGGGTATTATGGCCGGTCTTTCAGTGCTCTACGAGCACACAGGGCGGAAAGCAGAGTGGAGACGCTTACTCGAAGAAACCGTCGCCGAATTTGTCGATCCGGTTACAGACGGCCCGCTACCAGGGCGAGACGAGAAATGGAGCCTCGTTACACAGTGGCGTGTGCAACTTGCCAGAGACGAAGGGCGGCTTGCTCAGGCTGAGTCGCTTCAACGCCTTTGCGTTGATTCGGACCGGCGCCTAGCCGTTTCCGCTCTGGCCGCGCCTGCGGGCGCGCTCGACGACAACCAGCGACAGGCAATTCAGAGGCTCGCCTCATCCGTGCATGATCTGGCCACTATCCAGCATCGGAGTGGTATGGACGACTTTATTGCGACGTACAAGGAAGCATTCGGACTATTCCGTCGTGCCGATGACCGGGCTGGTGCCGTCAAGTGTGCGTTTAACCTTGGCGGTGCGCATATTAACGTCGTAAAGCCCTTTGATTTCAGGGAAGCCCAGGGTTGGATTATGCGTGCTCTGGAACTCGTAGATGTGCACGACATGCAAACGCAGAGCGAGGGCAATCTCATGCTGGGCTTGATCACATCCCGCCAGTTCGAGGAGACCCTCAAAAGCAGGCGGCCAAGAGAGGAGCTACTTCACGACGCTGCGCGATACTTTCATAAGGCGCTGGAATCAATGTCCCGGACCGCCGTGCACCTACAAGGCGCTGCGCACTCACATCTCGGCAGCGTGCACATGTATTTGGTCGAATTCGATCGCGCTCTATTGCATTATCAAGAAGCCATCCGCTACTTTCAAAAGGCCAGCGATGAATACGGTGCGGGTGACTGCCGGTTCCGCATCGCGTACATGTTCGAATATCAGCAGCGCTTTGCAGATGCTCGGGAGTACGCTCTCGAGGCGCTCCGGAACTTCAAATGCTATGGAGGCTGCGCACAAGGAGAGGTCAATCGTACTGAGCGGCTGATTGCCAGGATTGAGCAACACCTCAGGTAGGTCAGTTCAAATTGCATGACCCTGGCATGATTGGGTATACCCATGGCAGAGACCAGACCGGCTAAGTGCCCGACGCAAGATGATATTGCACCGTTGCCCCGCTATGCGCAAGTTGCTTTTGCGGCACGTTGCGCTCGGCGCGTGCTGCCCCTGTATAGCTCAGTACTGGGCGGTGCGCCCTCCAAATGGATTGCCGAAGTTGTTCACGCAGTGGAAACGGCGGAACGTATTGCGGCTGCTGGCTCGCAATACGTCCCAGACGAAGAGGCCGCACTCGCAGCTTACGAAAGCGCTAAAAGCGCCGCCCAGGCACGCGGAGGCGACCCGGCAGGCTTCGCTGCCGCCGCTGCTGCCGCAGCGGCCTGCTGTGCAATCCGAAATGGGTGTGCTGGTGCGGACACCGTCCTCGCGGTCACTTTTGCTGACATGGCTGCGTCGAATTTTGCTCACGTGGCTCGTATTGCGCATGCCACCGAGAGCGTGCGCACAGCTATGCAGCGTGATCTGAGACTGCTCTCCATATCCACGCGTCAGAAAAACTGGGGTATGCGGACTCCAGTGCCTGTGGAGTTCTTCGGCGCCCTGTGGCCTGAAGGGAAGCCAACAAAGTGGCCGGATCTTGGTCTGCGGGAGTAGCGCGACATTTGGCGCCGATCTACAGAGTTGGCACCTACGGGTGGCCGACTTCCCCGGCCATCATGCGTTTCCGAAGCGAGAGTGTCCGGTGTGTGATCGCCAGCGCTCGGACTCTCGCGCCATCCCGGTCTCAAGCTTGCGTCGGTGGGCGGAGAGGATGATAGTCCGCCCCCGAGCGATCGGTGTGGTAGATCTTGGGATCTCGGCACCCAGGCTGCGGTCGCGTCCCGATCGGGCGCGTGTGGTTTCTTATGGTCATCCGTAGACCCGCCCGTTGAGAACGCCCCGCTATCGTCGATCCTCCTGTCACCGCCGTGTGCGGTGGATTCATTTCGCCCCCCTCGCCGCCTCGGCCAGGGCCACGAGCTGCTCTCGAACGGTGACCGGGAGCGTGGGCCACAGGGCAATCAACTGCCGAAGTGCGGCATCGGCCTTGGTGATTTCGTCGCAGAACCTGCCGGATTTACTACCGGATTCGGGAGTGCTGCGTTCGGCGGAATCACCTAAACTTCTTGTGCTATAAGGTGTTACGTTCGACGCCGGCAACGGGGGTTCGAGTCCCCTTGGGGGTGGTAAACCAAGAGCACGCAGGCAGTTACAATCGTCGGCGCGCTCTTTTTCTTTGCCCGGCGAGTCGGGCTCGTCAATCATCGGTCAATCGTTTTTTGAGCATCTCGAACGGGAGGTGTCCGCCCGACGACGCCGTCGATCGCACGGGGCGTCAATGCGGTCCGCTGTCGCGGCGCATTCTGGGCGCACTTCGGTTTTCTTAACGGTATGGGCCCTAACGTACTCGCACCGAATAACCATTTTCGCGCGCGCTTCTTCATGGCTAGCACCATGAAGCTGGGGAGCATCAAGGCGGCACAGACAATGGTGCTGGCCCTGAGCGGTCCCAGTCTCTGAAGCACCTTTGCGATCTTCCTACACGGGGCGCTCTTCACGGACAGCATGTACAGGTAACCATACCAGCGATACACTTTGTCAGCGACGCCCGTAACGCGTCCTCTCTGAATCATTTCCGCTATTGGCGTTCCTGGATGCGCCACAAGCTTGAACAGCACCAGAGACGAGTATGGCAGCTCTCTGAGTACGCTCAATGTCTCATCCATGTCTGCGACTGACTCGAAGGGATTCCAGCCGATTAGGTGATAAGTATACTGAATACGCAACGATCGCAATGTTACCGCGAATTCCTGGAGCACGTCTGTGCGCAACTGTCGTCGAAAGACGTCTTTCCGAATATGTTCCGCGCCGGCTTGTATTCCAACGACGGTTGAGCACAAACCGGCCGCTCGCAACTCTCCGAGCAGGCGCGCGTCGTGGAATTCAGGCCGAACGTAGGCAAAGAACGGCAAGCCAATCTCTTCTTTGTACAACCGAATGAATTCCAGGACCCAGCCGCGCTTCACGGGAAACACTTCATCATGCATGCGAATAAACGCCGCGCCTCGGCGCTTCGCCTGCTTCAACTCCGAGATAACGGTCTCGACGCTTCTCACGCGATATCGCGCAATCGAATGCCCGCAGGATGAGTACAGATCCCGGTACCTGCCCGACATGCAGTACGTGCAATTCAGTGGGCATCCCCGACCCGCGAAACAATTATACATTTTGACGTTCTGGAACTCCGCCCCGCTCATAATCCGATTCCGGTCGATGAGGAACTTGTCACCGGGTTCATAATCGGGAAATGGAAGCGCATCAAACTCCGCTTGTGTGATCGGCGCGGCGACCTCGTTTCTTCGTAGAACACGATCGTGTGCGTAGAAGATCAGGTTCGGCAGATGCGCCCACTCGTCATCAGCCGCCAGCGTATCGCAGAGGCCCAGGAACAGCTTCTCCCCCTCTCCGAAACCCACGTAGTCGCAGAACTCGAGGAAACGCTCTGGTTCCAGAGTGGGTCCCCAGCCGCCCGCAACGATCGAAGTACGAATTCCACGATTCCGTAGCTCCGTAACGAGGGCACGCGCTGCCGAAAGCCCGAACGATCTCGTACTCAAACATATCAGGTCGGGCTCGATGTCCGAGACTAATCGGCTCAACAGGCGGAGCTCCTTGTGCGTGTAGGGGTACGCCGCGTAACAACTTCCGTGTTTGATCCCGTCGATGTAGAACTGATAAACGAGGTGATGGGAGCTGTCTCGCAGGATCGGGCGTGTCCTCTGATCCTTGAGGATGACCAAGTACGGCCGTACGCCCCGGGTTTTGGCGATCGAGGATAGCAATCGCGGTCCGATGCAAATGACGTCGTAGAGCGTGATGAACACCAGCTTCTTCATGTCCGTGCTCCGGGAGAGGTGAGGATCAGGCTCATGATGCGTGCCTCCTCTTGAGCAAGAGCGCCTGCAATGGTGCGTAGTTCCCCATGGGCGGCAGGAAACTGAAGAACCGCATAAACTCACTGTTCTTTGTGCGCTTCGGCTGCGCGACGACAAGAGGATGAAGGACGCGGCTAACGAAGTAATGAGTGCTCAGGAAGTTCGCGACAAAGCAGTCGTTACCTGGGTGGCATGCAATATCTGCCGGGGACACGACAGTAAGAACATCCGAGAGTTCTGGAAGAACCGATTGTTTGTCAATGTAGCGGTTGTGCCGTGCCGTGGGGATGGGCGGCAGATTGCATTCCTCGCGTGCGCGGTTGTAGTTCTCGTGACCGTCGGTGAAGCACTCGATGGCCAGATAGGTCCCGCCCGGCCGGAGGACCCGCGCCACCTCGCGCATGGCGGTGAGCAGATCGCACGGCTCCAGAAGATTGATTAGGCAGCGAATCGTATAGACAGCGTCGAATGCGCCATCCCTATACGGCAAGCAACGGGCGTCGCCAAGCGCCAGGGCTGCGTTGGGGATGCGCCGGGCCGCCGCGATGGCAAGAAGCTCGGGCGTGAAATCGAGGCCGGCGAAGAGAACCGCAGGGAATCGGGGAGCGACATACGCCAAGGGGTAGCCGTTGCCACATCCGAGATCCAGCACGCGCCTGCGCGCCCTGGAGCGGCTCAGGAGTCTCAGGTAGCGCGACAAGACGTCCAGTTCCTTTGCCCGAATGATCTGGTCCTCCATGGAAGAGGTAGGGTTCGCGCCATGCTCGACCGCGACCCGGCGGTAATGCTCTCTGATAAGTGTGTCGTTCCTCACAATCGGGCGCGGTGGAGTGCAAGTGTCCATGACGGAGATTCCTTATGCGATACAGGAGCGTTCTCTGAATGAAGAAGTGCAGCTGAAGCTTCCGCAGCCGCATCAATGCCAGGCTCCTATGTTGCAGCACTAATGCTGCGGTGCTCGAAGATGACGCGGATCCTCCGGGCTTCCCGTCCGTAGAAGCGGTCGAGCCGGGGGAGCAGGGCGATGAACGATCTACGTCGCTCACGTGTAGTCTTCACGCAGTACCAGCGCCGACTTTGCGTGTCGAGCGGGCCTGCGGGGTGCCGCTCACCGTTTCGACGGGGCGTGACCACCTCCTCCCGTCGGGACCGAAACGGCGAACCTCGTAAGGCGATCTTCGCGCTCAGATGGTTGACGAGTTCGTCTGAGTACACGGCCACATCCTCAGGCTCGTCGCGGATCGTTTGATTGCAGCGGGACAGGAAGTGCCACGAAATGATCCGTGTCCGAAAGTACTACAAGTATACGCGGCAGAAATCGCGAAAGGAACGAGCGCAACCAAAGCTCGTAGAAATACGTAGTGGACGAAGTACGAGTCAGATGTTCCATTGCCGCTGTCAGGCGCCCGCCGCCCATCGCCGGTGCGACCGGCCAACCGGCCCGGGATTGCCGCTGACGTGCAACCCGCCGGTCGGCCGCTTGTAGAACAACAACGGGGCGAGGCGGAGTCCGCGCGCGGCGGGACGGCCGACGCGCGGCGAGGGCGATGGAAGCGCGGACGCGTGCGTCGCGGCCGCCAGACGGACACCTATCTACCTGCAATCCTTGGAGATAACCCATGTTCAGCCAACGACACCTGGTACTGGCCAACGCGGCCGCGTGCCTCCTGGTCCTCAGCCTGACCGCCGTCGCGAACGGCGAGCCGGACCGAAAAGGCCCGGCACCCGGCGAGCCGGGCACCCGCTCGCTGGGGGACTCCCCACCCGGGCACGCCCCCGACGACGACCCCTGGCCGCCGCCTCGCCACCACCAACAGGATGCCCAGCCCAGCCCCCATCCCAGCTCCCATCCCTGGGCTGCCGATCGTAGCGGGCCCCAACCCTTCGGGTCGTTTCCCATCGGCGCCGATTGGAGCACTGCCCCGCCCGATGCCCGTCAACCCGGCGGGCTGACCGGGCCAACCCCGTTCGACCGACCCCTGCCGCCGCCGGTCGACCGGTTTGGCGCCTGGCCGGGGCCGGCGCCGCCTGTGCCACCCGGCGCGTTCGATCCGGACTTCGGCGCCGTGGCCCGTGAAGTCGAGCTGGCCCTGCGGGCGATGGACGAACTCGCGCGGTTCTACACCGAGCGCGACCGGTTCGAAGAGGCCGAACGGATCCTGCAAAAGCGCGTCCAACTGCCCCTCCGCCTGGTCGAGATGCGCATGCTGGCCGACCAGGTCGGACCGCAGAAAGCCCTGCAGCATTTCTACCGCCGCACCGACCAGCCGGATCGGGCGATCGACCTGGAACTCGAGCAGATTGACCACCAGGTCCGCCGGATGCGCGAGGCGATCGACGGAGTCGAGAGCGAGATGACCAACCTCGGGCGTCACCGCGAGACACTCGAGCGCCGGCTGCACGAGGCCGAGGAGCGACGCGAGCAGTTGCACGCCGAGCGCGAAGAGTTCCACGAATCGCGGCGGGCCGCGCGCATGGACGACCTCGAACGCGAGGCCGGGCAAACCAAAGGCGACGCCGAACGGCTGCGGACGGAAATCAAAGAGGTCCAGAATGTCCTGAAGAACGACGAACTGCCCGGCCCGCGGCGCGAGAAGCTCCAAGCCCGGCGGGCCCGGCTGAACGAGCGGCTCCGCAACCTGGAGCAAGCGCGGCGCGAACACAGCCAGGAACTCAAGCGTCTGCGCCATGAGATCCGGGGGCAGCAGCAGGAGCAGGTCCGCGCACATGCGGCCGAACTGCGGGAGCGCCTGGAGCATCTCAACGTCGAAAAACGCGAGATCCGCGAGCGGATCGGCGCCGCCAGGCACGAGATGGAGATGCAGATCAAGGAGGTCGAGGAGCAGACCGAACGGATCAGGCAGGAGTTGGGCCGTCTGACCAAACCCGCCGCCAGGCGAAGCAACAGCCCTCAGGGCGACAAGCAAAAAGCACGACAGAAGGGCACGGGCGAAACAAGTAAGGGCGACAAAGCCAAGGCCCCGAAGGGCAAGGGCACCAGGCCCGAGGCGAAGAAAGCCAAGACCGGCAAACCCAAAGACGCCAACGCCAAGCCCAAAAAGCACAAGATGGCGAAGCCCGAAGCGAAGACAGGCGCGAAGGCCAAAGCCAACACCGGCAATCAGCGAGACGCCAAAACAAAAGACCGGACGGAGGAAGGCGCCAAGCCGAAGCCCGGAAACGACCAGGCCACCGACGTTTAGACCAGGGACACCGGATCAACAGAGGATCCGACAGCCCCGGACGACAACAGCACGCCCCACGCGGGCCAGAGCACGCTCGGCCGAACGGTCAAGCAAGCCCAAACGCGGCCGCAACACGAGGCACACGATAACGGATCGGTCAAGCGAGCAAGCACACGGGCGGTAGTAGCCGTAAAACGGCGGGCCGGGCCGGCGCGGGCTCATAATTCGCCATCCCCCACCCCTCGTGTCTATCATCTCCCGGACCGCCCCCCGGGACCGGGGCGGCGAATCCACGAGGCGATCCCATGTGGCGACGGTCGAGACCACGGACAATTCTGGAGCGAGCGGGGGTGGCGGCGCTCGCGCTGATCGCGGCCGCCTGGGTGACCAGCCAGAATCACCGCGTGCAGATCGGCGTCCGCAACGCGGAGGCCTGGCTGGACAGCGGCCGGGTCTCGGCCGTGTGGCGCACCGGGCGACTGGGGCAGCGAGCGCCGTGGCGGTTCGCGTGCGGGCCGGCGACGGCCGTGACACGCTGGTGGCTGCCCGGCATGAGCCCGGTGGAGCGGTTCTACCTGGCCGACCGGGGCAGCGTCGGCGTGCGGGTCTCCCTCGCGTGGCTGGGGCTCCTCATGCTCACCCTGACCGCCGTCCTCTGGCTCCACGACCGCCGCCCGCCCAAGGGCCATTGTCAGAACTGCGGCTACGACCTGACCGGCAACCGATCCGGCGCGTGCCCCGAATGCGGCGCGCTTTGCCCGCCACCGTCGGGGCACGAGAGCCGTTGATCAGGGAAGCCGTCGAACAGCAGAGCCCGGCCGCCCCGTGCGCGCGAACTCACTCGTAACAGGTATTGGGTGAGTACCAATTCGACCTTCTTACCCCGTAAAGTGCCGCGTCACCGTCTCATAGTCCGCCAGATCCACGTCCTCGTCGCCATCCGTGTCCGCCTCGATGAAGTCCTCCGGGTCGCAGCCGGGTGGCGGCGTATCATTCCCGGGACCGCTCAGGCAAGCGGCGAAGCGGGCGCCGTCCGTCAGGTCCACGTCGCCGTCCTTGTCGATGTCGCCCACCTTCTGAACACCCGTGATTTCGAGTGTCAACTCTGTGGCACCATAAACAACGTCCGCGCTCCAGCCGGCCGGCAAACGCACCTCGGCGAACTCGCCGTCATGGCCGCCGTAGGTCATGAACACGAACATCGCGCCTGCGTTCGGCTCGTACCCATCTAACCGCTGGATCTCCAGCGTGCCGTCGAGGACGGCCGTCTGGGACGGGTTGTCCAGCACGTCGAATTCCGTCTCCGGCGTCGGCCCGCCGATCTCGATGACCAGGAGGCCGTCCGGTCCCTGGGTGTACGGATCGGTGGTCACCACCAGCCGCCCCGCGGACAGGCCGGGCTCGACCGAGCCGCCCACGTTGTCGACCGGGCCCTGGATGGTGCCCGTGCCGCGGACCACGCCGCCACTGATCGTCAACGGGTCGACCGTCCGCAACTCGCCGCCGGTCAACTGGGTGACGCCGGCCGTCTGGTCGTAGCTGGCTTGGAAGAACAGAATGCCCTCCCGCACGTCGAACGTGCCGCTGTTGACGATCGGCAGGCTGATCCCGGCCGAGCTGCCCGTCGACTTGCGCAACTCACCGGTATTCTCGAACTGGTTCGTGCCGAAACTCTCGGACCAGACGGCGCCCCCCAACTCGACCACGCCGTGGTTGCGGAGCGAGGCGTCGCGGAACGCCGTCGATCCACCACTCGAGTCGACAAGCGTTCCGTCGTTAACCAGGGTGCCGATCAGGGTCCGCGACGCGGTTCCGGTCACCCGAAACGTGCCGGTAGCCGCGTTGGTCAGGGTCGCTCCACCCGGAATGTCGATGGTGCCGACCTCCCACTGGAACCCGGTCCCGCTGAAGTCGAGTGTCGAACCAGTGGCACCAATGTCGATCGAGCCGCCCGGGCCCACAAAGCCGGCCGGAGCGCCCCCCACCGTACCCGACAGCGGACCGCCGAACAGCCTCAGCCGCGCGCCGACCGCGGCGTCGAACTGCGGCACGTCGCCGCCCCGCAGACCGCCCGTCGCCCCGGTGACCTCGTCCCGCAGGAGCAAATCGCCCTCCTCCACGATCACCGTGCCTGCGTTGACGAATGGAACGTCGATGATCGCCGTGCCGGGCGTCGTCTTGCGAAGCACCCCGTTGTTCCGCACCAGGTTCGTGCCCGAGAGGCCGACCCACTGGCTCGACTGGAAGTCCACCGTGTTGCCGTTGACGAGGGTCGCGTCCACGAACTGAACCACACCGCTGGCCTGCACCAACGTGCCCGCGTTAAGCACCTCGCCGCTGAACCACTGCGGCGATACCGCCAGGTCGATGGTCAGGAACCCTCCCGCCGCGTTGGTGAGAATGCCAGGCGGTGTCACTGTCAACCGGTCGGCCCAGACGAAGCCGGGCTCAGTGTCGAAGGCGAGCTCCGCGTCCTGGTCGCTCACCGTCCAGTCGTTGCAGGCCCCGACAAAGCCCTGCACCTGCCCGGTGAACGCACCGGTCAGCGTGGCGAAGCCGAAGTCGAGCTCTCCATCCGCGAGCACGTTATACCGGGCCAGCCCGGACGACAGGATCGGATCCTGGATCCGGAGGAGTCCCTCCTCCACCCGGATCTCGCCGGTGAGATTCTCGATCGGCACGTCAATGGTGGCCGGGTCGGGCGTCGTCTTGTCGATGGTGCCCGTGTTGTCGATCAGGTTGATGCCATCGACGACATCCCAGTTGCCCTTCTGCAGGTGCCAGTCACCCTCGTTCGCCAGCGTCGAAGCGGCACCCAGCATGTTCACGTTCGTGTTGCTGATCAGATCGCCCTGGTTGACGACCGTTCCGTCAAGTTCCGCGGGAACGAACGGCCCGCGTTCGACGATCGACATCGTCCCGGTCGACGCGTTGGTGACCGACGTGCCGGCCGGCGTGCTGATGCGGATGTCTTCCATCCACTGGATCCCCGTCCCCTGCATGTTGAACGTGACCGGGGTGAACGTCTCGCAGTCGCCCAGAATCTGCACGTCGCCGGACGGCCCGCCAAAAAACGTGCCCGACAGCTCATCGGCGAGGAACCGGAGCGTCGCCCCGGCCTCGGCCTCGAAGAACCCGCCATTCGACGTCACCCGGGGTGAAGCGATGATCAGCGTGCCCCCGTCGGCCCGGACCTCGCCCGCGTTGATCAACTGCGTGTTGATGGTGCCGAAGCCGCGAATCGTTCCGCCGTTCTCGACTACCGAGACGCTGCCCCGCGCCGCCCCGCCGCGACTGAACCCGCCACCGGTGCAGATCACCTCACCGGTGTTTTCGACGGTGCCGTCGAACACGTTCATCGAGACGGGCGAATTGATCGTCCCGAAGTTCTCCAGCGTGCCGGCAATCCGCTGGGGATCCGACGTCGCGCTGGCCAGATCGATCGTGCCATCGTTTGTCACGACGTCGGTCACGGTAATGGTGACATCCCCCCATTCCACCGTGGCCGTCTCGCCGATGGCCAGCGAATTCAGCGTCCGGTTGGGCAGGACCACGAACGCGTCGTCGATCGTCGCGTTGTCACCGTCTCCCGGCACCGGTGGCGCCTCGCCGCACGCCTGCCGGCCCCAGTTGTTGAGCCGGAAAAAAACGTCCTCGTCACAGGGCCCGCCCGTACACGTGGAAAACCAGTCACTGGTCCCGCACGTGCCGGACCAGGTGAAATCATCGGCCCCGGCCGGCAGCACGGCCGCCCCGCACAGCCCCACCGCCAACAACCCGATCCACCGGCATCGCCGCGTTCGACTCCGCACTCGCAACGCTTCCGTCCGACTCTTGATGTTCATCATTGGTCATCCCCTGTTGCACGGCGTCGGCGTGCTCCTCGCGCGCACGACCAACGCACCAAGACGCTCTCCGGCCCCAGCGAGGATTTCGTTGGATTCACGGCACCGAGCGGAACCTCGGCACCCGTCCGGCCCACATCGCCCAACCGCTTACCCGGTTCGCATGTCAGGAAGTAGCGCGCCGACCCGCGAGGCTTGACATCCACCTGTCAAAAACGCGAATCGCGCCGCGATTCCGCCAGCCGGTTCCTCCACAGAAGAACGGCCGCCGACCAACTACACTTAATCAAGCGTCACTGACGACAGGACCCGAAAACAAACCGCACACCGCTCGCATTTACACCGTTCGGACCGGCGGTTCGGGTATGATGGTCGGAGGATCCCGACGCAATGAAAACGAGGCCGCGCAGGACCAGCCCACGGTCGAGCGCAGAGGAGGTGCTGACGTGAACGCTGCCCACCATCCGCCAACGGAGTGCCATCACGGAGTCCAGCCGGCCCATTCGCCGAACCGATTCCAGGACTTTCTGAGACGTTGGGTGCTCGCCAACACCGTGGTCGCCGGCGTCTTCGCCTTGCTCTGGCTGCTGCTGCGCAGCGGCAGCAAGCCAAGCCGGTTTGTCTACCCGTGCCAGCAGGCGGCGGTGTCGGCGGCCACGCTGGCATTCGGCGGGCCGCTGGTCAGCGCGTTGCTCGCGGCGCGGCGGACCATCGCGGCCGGGCTGAGCACGCCCCACGGCATCGCGGTGGCCGCCCTGGGCCTCGTGGCGACGCTCGGCCTCTGGGGGTACTTCTCCCGGGCGGCGGCCTACCAGGGGCCGGAACTCGACCCACCGCCGGACTACCGTGCCCAGGTTTTCCACGTCACCAACTGCCCGCCGGACCCGGATGGCGACCGCTTCGCCGGGGTGGACAACCTGCTCACGCTGATGGGCCGTGAGGGGCTCAAGTTCTACCGGTCGGACACCGAGTCGCTGCTGGCCGGCGCGGACGGCATCATTGCGGCGAACGATGTGGTGGTCATCAAGATCAACTATCAGTGGCCCCAGCGCGGCGGCACGAACACCGACCTGCTGCGTGGTCTCATCCGCCGCATCGTGGGACACCCCGACACCTTCACCGGCGAAATCGTGGTCTGCGAGAACGCCCAGTTCAATCCGATCGACGGCTTCGATCGGTCGCAGAACAACGCGCAGGACGTCATCCTCTCACCGCACGACGTGGTCGTGGGGTACGAGTCCCAGGGCCATCGAATCTCGCACTACGACTGGACGGTGCGGCGCTACACGCTGGTCGACGAGTATTCCGCCGGCGACATGACCGACGGCTACGTTCGATACGATTACGACGCCGAACTCCACGGTCGCGTCTCGTACCCGAAGTTCCGGACCGATTACGGCACGTACATCAGTCTCAAGTACGGCATCTGGGATTCGATCGCCGGGACCTACGACCGCCAGCGGCTCAAGTTCATCAACATGCCGGTGCTCAAGTCGCACCACGCGACCTACGGGGCGACAGCCTGCGTGAAGAGCTACATGGGCGTGGTGACCCGCGAACTGAGCACCGGTTCGCACAGCGCGATTGCGTACGGGATCCTCGGCGCATTGATGGGCGAGATCCAGCCGGCCGACCTCAACATCCTCGACGCCATCTGGATCAACGCAAACCCGTACGGCGGTCCGCGGACGGAGTACCAGGATGCCACCCGGCGCGACGAGCTGGTGGCGAGCGTGGACCCGGTGGCGGCGGACATCTGGGCGGTCACGAACATTCTGATCCCGGGCTTCATCGATCGCAGCTACGAACCGCCCTGGCCCTCCCCCAGCGCCGATCCGGACCTGCCGACCAGCGCGTTCCGCAACTACTTGGACAACTCGATGAACTA
Organism: uncultured Phycisphaeraceae bacterium; assembly: GCA_964495075.1. Classification (GTDB taxonomy): domain Bacteria; phylum Planctomycetota; class Phycisphaerae; order UBA1845; family UBA1845; genus JAFGJQ01. The sequence continues at coordinate 13,125 of CAZBUJ010000039.1, read as the reverse complement.
CATCCTGGCCGCCGGGTACGAAGTGACGAACGACCTCGCCCAGATCGACGCGATCACCTGGGACGGAAGGGGCGACGCGGACGGCGACGCGGACGTGGATCTCGACGACTACGTGCCGTTCGCCGCGTGTCTCAGCACGGCGGGACCCGGGCTGGTCACACCACCCGGTTGCGAGGACTGGGATCTCACCGGCAGCGGCGGCGTCGACCTGCGCGACTTCGCACGATGGCAGACCCTGTTCACCGGCCCGGCGGAGTGACGAATGGTGAGTAGCGAACGGCGAAGGGGTGATCACTTGGGGCGATCAGGAGGTAAGGCAGGCGGCCTTCGGTCGAGAGTCGAAGCGGCCGGGGGAGTCCACCGCCCGGATTGCGGCCGAAGGCCACAACGCTCCTGCTCTACTGTTCTTTTCTCTCGGCCGAACACCGAGGTACCATCCTGCGGCACCGTCGCCTATGATGTGCTCCATTTGATCGGTGACTGACCTGACTCCGGGTTGGTCGTGGCGCGGATCCACACATCATGACCGCATCATGGGGAACTCTTCGTGCACGGTTCGGCCGGCGTCATCGACCGGGCGACGATACCCGGGTGACGTGGCCTCTCCTGGTGGCGGCTTCGGCCGGCCTGCTTGCCGGCACGATCTCCTGTGCGTCGCCGCGGCTGGCGTCCCGGTCCATATCCCTGTCACGCCGCACCCATCCGCTGCCGTCGGATGTCCGCCTCTTCGTACCGCGCTTTGCCTCACGGGTGCACGACACCCCCGGCGTCCTCACTTACGGCGGCTATTACCATCGCGACGCCAGGCTGCGGGCGGAGGCGTTCACGTGCGTCGATGACGATCGCGCCGACGTCCGGGTCGAAACGGTGCAGCACCCGGCGGACTATCCGTATGTGGTCCACGACTTCTTCGGCGCGTTTCTGCACACCGCCGAGACTCTCGCCGCCCGCGCCGGTTCGTCGGGCACCGACCCGGCCCCATCGGTCCGCGTTCTACAGTGGACTAACACGCGGGGCCGCAATACGTGCCTCGCATGCTGCCTCGCGCCGCGGCCGGAGGCTTCCGATCGGAATGGGTGGGACGGACTGGTCGGCTGGTACCGCATCGAGGGCCGGCATATCACGACGGTGATGCTGCGGTGTACCGGCGTCCGAGGACTGCCGGACGCGTTGATCAATAAGAAGCTCGCGGAGACACGAAGCGACGTGCCGAATCGGGGCTTCGACTACCAGGGCTGGCGCGAAGGCGAGCTCCAGAAGTGGATCGACACCGTCAAAACGCAACAGCCGGACAAAGCTCTCTACCGCCTGGCCGACGCCCGCCTTACGCGGCTGACCGGCCGAGCCTTCGCAATCGCCGACACCTTGTCGAACCGCGATGATCCTCAATCATTCCAGCAGGCTCTCGATGAGACGGTCCGGCAGCTTGAAGCACGGGCCTACGAGAATACGCGGCATCGTGAAGACTGAGGCTCCATTCGCGTCAATTGATCTTCGATGAGCGGCCACCCACCGAAACCGGTGTGTACCATCACTCGTCAAAACGGATCGCCCGTTGGACAAACGATAACGCTGAGTCGTTCGCGCGACCGGCCACGGCGCAGCCGGTGATCCGAATCATCCGATCGAAGTCCGGGCCTTCGTGAGCCGTGTTCGCGATGACTAATCTGCAATCAGTCATTCCACGACAGTGGTCTCATACTTCACCCCCTCCGGCACCGGCACCGCCGCCGGTACTATCGTGCCGTGGTCGCCCGCGGTTCGGGTGAGGGAATCGACCGAGACGAACGCCGTGTAGTCCGACACCAGATTGTGGGCCAGCGCCACCGCCTCGATCTGCGTAGGGATGTCACTGTCGTGGTCCCATGTTTCCTGGTTGTGCAGGTCGGCGATCTTCATCCGGGCCCACACCGGGGCGATGCCCGCGTGGGCGGCATAAGCGTCACCCGGGTCAATCGGTATGAGAATCTCCTGCGTCTCGTCACCCGACCGGCCGGTGATGCAAATGGCCGACGAGGCCGGGGCATCTCCGCCCACCGCCGACGCCAGCCGCGCCGATCGCATCCGCCCGGTCAGAATCACCGGGCGACCGACGAACAGGTCGGGCACCTCCCGCGGATAGACATCTGTGACTTCCACCCCGCCCCAGTCGATCTCGATCTCTTCCATGGCCGGATGACTGATCCGCTCGAAGAAGTTGTCCATCACGAGCCGGGCGTCGTCGTGCAGCCCCAGGTAGGCCACCGCCCCGTTACCCATCCCGGCCAGCCGGTCCAGCAAGTACCGGTTCGGCGATGACCCGACCCCGAAACTGAAGATCCGCGACGCCCCCAGCCGCTCGTGCACCGCGGCGAGGATCTCCGCCTCGTTGCCGATGTACCCGTCCGTCATGAACGACACCACCCGCATGCGGTCCGGGTCGTGGGCGAAACCGAGGGCCGCCTTGATGCCCTCGATCATCATCGTGCCGCCTTCGCCGTGCAGGGAACGCATGTAGTCGATGGCCCGGCGAATGGAGGCCTCGGTAACCGGCACCGGCTCGCGGCCGAGCTGCGACGCGTTGTTCGAGAACTGGATGATTTGAAAAGTGTCCCCTTCCTGCAAATGCCGGAGCCCGCGCTCGATGGCCTCCTTCGCCTGGGCAATGGGCTCCCCGCGCATGCTGCCCGAGCAGTCCAGGACGAAGATCATCTCCATCGGCCGGCGGGGCAGCGACGCCAGGTCGTCGGGCGGATGGATCATCAACGTGAAGTAACTACCGTCCTCGCCCGCCTGGACCATCAAGGCGCTCTTGATCCGCCGGCCGGCGACCTTGTACCGCAGCACGAAATCCTTGTTGGGAATCGCGTCGAGCGCCCCGAGCCGCACCTCCGCCCGCGACGGCTCCGGCTTCTGCACCGCCACCACGTGGCTCGGGCTCACCAACTCCTCTATGGACACGCCAGCGTCGACCGCGACGGCCAGCGAGATGTCATGCCCGCTCCGCTCGCCGGGCCTGAGGTACGGCACCTCCGTCGTCTGACCCGACGCCCCGTGACTCCCGCGCCCGACCGCCCCGATCCCGTCCGCCTGCCCCGGCGGGTTGAACCGTGGCCCGACCACCATGGGGAACACGAACTCATACCAACCGTCGTCGTAGGCCAGCGTGTGGAAGTACCGGATGCTCAGGTCGATCTGCTTGCCCGGTTCGATGTTGGCCACCGACTGCGTGAAGACGTTGGGCCGTTCCTGCGTCATGAGCGACGCCACGTAGCCCTGCTGCTTGGCCTGCTCGTAGACCTCCTTCGCCTCCTCGCGCTCGCGGATGATGCCCCGGATCCGCCGCTCGCCGATCGTCATCACGAACTCGTTGACCGCCGCGTTCTGCGGCAATGGGAAGACGTAGACCGCCTCGATCTTCTCGTTGTACGGATTGTGGTACTCCTGCGTGACGTCAACGGTGGCGATGTACGCGGTGATCCGGGCATTCACGTCCGTATGCTTCAGCGGCAGCGGGACCTCGGTCGCCTCGCCCGAGAGCTTCGCCTTGAGTGTGCCACACCCCGGCATCCCGCCGACGACCGCCGCCGCCGGCGTCTCCGGCCGCTGGATCACCCACAACTCTTCCCCCGCCGGCAACGCGGCACAGGAGAACGGCGGTCCCGGCCTCCTCACGCGACCACCCATTGCATAATCAATCGCGCCGCTCTGTTCACGCAGGGCACGCTGCAAGTAGCTCGGGTCATAGTTGTGAACCCTCAGAAGGTAAGTAGGGAGGACTAGGCTCTGGTCTTCACTGTCGCCGCCCCTCGCTTGTTCACCGGTGGAAAACGTCAGGGGAGCGTCGAACAAGTCCGAACCTTGGCAACGCAGCAAGTCATTGGGCCCGAGTGTGAACAGCTCAACGTGGTTAGCGTAGCCCTCTGACGCAGCCTCGTGCTCGGCAACGGCTGAATCGAGCGTGTAATCACCCTCCTCCGTAACGATCTGCCGCGAAGATGGGCGATCCGCGGCGCCTCCGTCTTTGCCTTCGGCAACCTCGCCGGGCGCCGGCGCGATGGCCGTTTCAGATCGAGGGACCCGCTCGCCGCTGTCGGGCGGTTGACTCGCCTGCCGTTCGCCAGCCGGCTTCGAAGTGGCTTCCGCGCAGCCGCCGACGAACGGGACGGCCAGCGCCGCAATCAGTAGGCATGTCAGGCAGAATCCGGCAATAACTGTCGTGCGCTGGCTCATTTCTGGACTCCCGAATCGACGGTTACCTCGGCCTCGATCGGCTCGCCGTCGCGGTCGGCGGCCACCGGCAACGTGACGGCATACTCGGGCACAACGTCGCCCACGATCCGTACGTGAACACGTGCCACACGTGTGGCACCCGACGGAAGGTCATCACCCGTGTTGAACGCGGCGAGGATCAACCGGTCCTGCGCGAGGGCCTTCGGGTCGTAGTACGGCGGCTCGGCGAACGCCGCGTGCTCACCGCCCTCGACACCGACGAACGTGACGTCGCCCGCCGTCGCCCGGATCTCGACCTGGTACGCGGCCAGCGGCGTGTTGCCCGCGTCGATCGTCACGTCGATCGCCGCAAACGTCACGCCGTCATTCTCTACCGCGCCCCCCGCCCCCGGTTGCACGGCCGGCACCGACGTGGCCAGCACGCATCCGATCGTCATGATTGCCATTGCAGCCCGCATGGTTCCTATCCTGTTGGCAGCCGGACGGCGGTCATGGCCACGACATCCACGTCGTGATCGTCCACCACGCCGTCTCCGTTCATGTCCCACTGTGGATCGACTGGCCCGGGCGACTCCAGCCGCCGGGCCAGCAGGAAGGCATCCAGAATGTCCACCCGCCCGCTGCGATCCAGATCCTCCCGCATCACCACCACGCCCGGGGCGCCCGGGCTTCGCTCGTAGCTTCGGAAGCTGTCCACGAAGACGAATACCAGGAGGATGGCGGCCGCCGCCGCCGTGGCGGTCAGCCGGTAGACAAGCCGCTGTCGGCGCCGGCCGGCGGCCAACTGCTCGGCCGCCGACACGAGGACCGCCCGGTCAACGGCGGGCGGCACACCGAACCCCGACTCGTGCAATCGCCGCAGGTCATCGACCAGCGCGTCGGGGACGCGGTCGGCCGACTCATCAAACCCAAGATTGTCTCGCGGGTCCGTCATCACTGGCTCCTGGTTGTTCAGCGCGCCGCCTGCCGGGAAGGTTCGGCCAAAACCCGAATCGCGCGCGGACGGTCACGGCTCGAAATAGCGACGGGCCCGCGGATCGTCTCGCAACGACTGCAACGCATTGTGAATACGAGACTTGACAGTGCCGACCGGCACACCAAGAGCCGCCGCGACGTCCCGGAGCGGCATCCCGTCCACGTACCGCATCAGCAGTGTCTCCCGCTGCTCGGCGGTCAGCCCGGCCAAGGCCGCCGCCAGGTCCTCTCGCGAACCTGCCCCCGACCCGGCCGCGTCGCCGGTCGCCGGTTCGGGCACCTCGACGTTGGACGAGTGCCGCCGCGTCTTGCGAGCCGCGGTCAACGCGCAGTGCTTCACCACGGGATACAGAAAGGTCGTCATGCTCGCCGTGAGGTGGAGGTTCGGCAGCTTACGAGCCACGTACGCGAACGCGTCCTGGAGTGCCTCCAGTGCGTCATCGCGATTGCCCGCATACCGATATGCGACCCGCACCACCCAGTCCCGATGGCGGTAGTACAGCGTCTCGAACGCCCGTGCGTCGCCGCTCCGGGCCGCTTCGATCAACGCCGCGTCGGTTCGCGCGTCTTCCCTGGACACGAGTCGCCCCACTGCCAACGGCGCGGCAACACGCCGGCCAATCGACCCATCTTACCTGGGAAGCCGCTATCAGCCAGTACAGGATCGGCGCGTCGCACAGATCGAACCAGGCGGCACCGGCAAAGGGCGGGTCCAGCTCCATATGTGCCAAGTGGATAGTCGCATTCGTGCCGACTCAGCGCGAACGAACGCCCCGACCACAGACGGAGTGCATCGCCGGCGGCGATCCTTAGTCACTACTGTTTATGCTCGACTTTCTCGGCCGAAGGCCGCCGCACGCCACTCCGATTGTCCTGCCTTCGACGCGCGAACGGCAAACATTGCCGAACCGATCGCGGGCGGTGACAATGCCGCGGTGAGCCGGTGACGGATTTGATATAAACCCAATTGTGTGAGGGCCGATGGCAGACGCACCTGAAGAACGGGCACGGGTGGAGATCGTGCGATGGAGCCTGCTCCTGGCGGCTCTGGCCGTTGCCCTCATCCTGCTGCTCGGCCCCACCTGGGTTGAACCGATCCATCCTCAGACCGGCCTTCCATACCACCAGCTTGCCAACCACGAGGCGTACGCCGCCAGCTACGTGGCCGAGCGGGCCCCGCAATACGCGTTGGCCGTCTTCGTCGGCTGCCTGGCACTCTGGCTGACCAATCTCATACCACTGGCATCGACCGGCTTGCTCGCCGTCGCCATGCTGCCACTGTTTGGCATCGTCACGCCGAACCAGGCGTTCGCGTACTTCGGCAACAGCGCCGTCTTCTTCATTCTCGGCGTCTTCCTGCTGTCCGCCGCGATGATCCGCACCGGGCTGTCCAAGCGCCTGACCCTCGTGCTGCTCCAGCGGTTCGACCGCCGGCCCGGACTGCTTGTGGTCGGCGTCACCTGCTCCGCCTCGTTCCTGTCGCTCTGGATGCCCGAGCACGCGGTGGCGGCCATGATGTTCCCCATCATCCTGGAAATCGCCGACACCCTCGGCCTGGAGAAAGGCCACAGCGCCTACGCCCGGGCGTTGTTCTTCGGGCTGGCCTGGGGCGCGGCCATCGGCGGCTGCGGCACGTTCCTCGGCGGAGCCCGGGCCCCCCTCGCCGTCGCCCTCCTCCAGGACACGTTTCGCAACGGCGCCGGCGGCGCCCGGTACGGCGTCAGCTTCCTCGGCTGGATGAAAGTCTCCATGCCGCTCGTCGTCGTGATGACCGCCGTCGCCGTGGCCATCCTGCTCAGAATGAGCCGTGCCGAGTCCACCGACATCGCACCGGCCACCCGCATGCTCAACGAACGGGTCCGCGCCCTGGGGCCGATGTCCACCAAGGAGCGGCGGCTGGCCGTCGTCGCCCTGATCACGATCGCCGCCTGGATCGCGCTGGGCCACCGCACGAACATCGCGGTGATCGCCGTGCTGTCGGCGGTGTCGCTCTCCGCCCTGGGCATCGTGGGGTGGCAGAACACGCAGGAGTACGTCAACTGGGGCGTGGTCGTGATGTACGGCGGGGCCGTCGCCATCGGGGCTGCCCTCAAGGACACTCACGCGATGCTGTGGCTGATCCAGCAGGTGCTGCCGGCGGGCGGCATCGACCCCGTCTGGCTGCTCATCGTCATGGCGGTGCTGACCATGGCCCTTAGCGCCGGCATCAGCAACGCCGCCGCCGTGGCCGTCCTGCTCCCCGTCGGGTTCGCCCTGTGCGAGGGCAACGCCGTGCACCCGCTCGCCATGACCTACGCGATCGCCATCGCAGCGGGCCTCGCCTTCGCGTTGCCCATCAGTTCGCCGCCCATCGCCATCTGTTACGCCTCGGGCTACTACGACGTGCATCACGTGCTCAAATACGGCGTGCTGGTCACGGCGCTCTCCCTGGTGGCGATGATCCTGTTGATCGCCGTGCACTGGCGGCTGGCGGGCGTTCCATTCGCGCTGTAACCGGCGCCGGCGGACGGGTTTGTGTGGCCGTCCGTGCTCAAACTGGCCTCACGATCCTCAAAACGCTATGGTGAAACGAGAATGACCAAAGAAGGATTCACAGTCTGGCTCACCGGCATGACCGGTTCGGGGAAGAGCACCCTCGCCCGACTGCTGCACCAGCGTCTCGACACGCGCGGCTTTCACTGCGAGGTGCTGGACTCCGGACGCATTCGCCAGGCGCTGAACCGGTCGCTCGGCTTCTCTCGCGAAGAGGTGGAAACGAACCTGCTCCGCATCGGCTACGAGTGCAAGCTGCTGAACCGCAATGGCATCGTGGCCATCGTCGCGGCCGTGTCACCCTACCGCGACGTGCGCGAACGGATTAAGGCGGACGTGGAGCGACTGGTCGAAGTCTACTGCCGTTGCCCGCTCGACGTCCTGCTCCAGCGCGACACCGCCGACCTGCTGGCCCGGGCCCGGCGCGGCGAAGTGAAACACGTCGCCGGCATCAACGCGCCGTACGAGGAGCCGATCAAGCCCGCGGTCACCGTCAACACCGACGTGGACCGACCGGAAACGTGCGTCGACGGAATCGTGAGCGTCCTCGAGCGGCTCGGCTACCTTCCGTCCCGCCCCTCAGCCCGCTACACCGAGGACGAAGAGACCATCATCAAAGAGCGCTTCCGCGACCTGGGCTACAGCTAAAGCCGCGACCGACGGCCGCCGCTGCACGGATCAACTGCCTACCTGCTCTCAAGGGTACCTGCGACCGCCCCTCACTCCCGCCGATAGATGATCGGACAGATCGCCGGGTCGTCCAGGTGCGCCACATAGTCGTACGTGGCGGGTTTGAACGGGCCGTCCACGTCAGCCGGCGTCGGCGTCGAACGCTCGGTACACATATGAATGGCAAAGCTGCGTCGAGCGGTGTCCGTCGTGTTGGCCCGACTGCCGTGAAAGGTCAGACGATGATGCAGGCTGAACGCGCCGGCCGGCATGGTCGCCGCCACCTCCGTCCACCCGTACCCGTCCGGCACAGGGATCGACGCAACCTGCTCGTCGGTGGCGCCGGAAAAGAAATCGCCCGCCCCAACAAGGCCCCACTCATGCGACCGTGGCACAAACGTCACGGGCCCCGACGCGTCGAGCACGTCGCCCAGGGCCAGCCAACAGGTGAACACCTCGCTCTCCGGCCGCCACCACTCGCCCCAGTACTGGTAGTCCTGGTGCCACCCCACCGTCGCTCCGTGGCGGCCACCGCCCGGCTTGTGCAGCAACTGCACACACCAGATCTGCACCCGCTCCGCGCCCAGCGCCCGACCAATCCACCGCCCCAACGCAGGATGGGTCACCGTCTCGTAGATGACCCGGCTCGCCACATGTGCCTGGTCGATCTTGCGGATCTTCGACGGGTCATCGCCCTCCGCCCACCAGAGATCGAGCGGTGGGTGGCCCGTGTCGTAGTAACCCGCCATCACCTCGTCCATCGCCGCGTTGCACCGCTGAATCAAGCGATTCGGCAACACCGTCGGTCCAAACGTGTAGCCTTCACGCGCGAAGAACGCGCCCGCCGCCGACGGTTCCACGTCGGCCCGTACACCGTGTCCGTGGCTCATGGCCATCCGCTCCTCGTACGCTTTCGCGCGTTGGTCCGTATCGTCGAACCGGCCCCGACAGGTCGGCGGCCTCGCCGCCCGGCAGCCTCCACGCATCCGCATGCCCCTCCGACGATATCAGGACCTGAATCCCCCGGCCGGCAGGGATCGCCCTATTATGAAACATTCCACCGTGCGGGGCCAGCCGTTCTCGCAAACACGTTCTCACCCGCCGCGGGCCGCCCCGGTGGACACCCCGTACCCCGGCGCCAGCCCTTGTCAACCGGTATCTCCGTCCTCAAAATGGTGGCCGGCGCGGCGGACCCTGCGACATCCCGCGTGCCGACCGGAACCGGAACACATTTGGAGGAGCAGACTCATGCGGGCGGCTCAACGGAGACTCGTATCTGGCACTATCGCCATGGCGGTCCTGGCCTGCGTCGGCTGTCAGACCGCCCCGCTGGGGGGCACACGATGGAAGGTGCTCGAGTACTACGGTCCCGAGGCGGAGCAGACGCCCGACCTGACGAGGATGATCGTCGACTTCCGAAAGAACGGAGACCTCATCACCACCTCGACATTCCAGGACGGCCGCGTCGAAGTGCGCGACGAGAAATACTCCGTGGACGCGCCGAATCATGTGATCACGATTGATCCCGACGGCGACAAGCCGGCCATCACGTCGATGTACCGCTTCGAGAAGGACCACCTGCGCGTTCACTCGGAACGGTTCATCGTCGTCATGGAACCGCACACCGAAAGCGACTGAGCCGCGCCGTCGCCGGCGTACGCGCACAACATCGTGAACGAGGGGCGAACCGCCTCAACCAGCCACGGGCCTGGACCCGGAGAACACAGTCATGGACCGATCTGCGATGCAACTCGGCGAAGCCGGCGTGACCGGCCTCGCGATCCTCGCGCTGGCAACGATCAGCAGCGGCTGCCGCCACGGCGGTGGCGGCGGCAACGCTCTCGGACTGAGCGACCTGCTCGGCAACGAACCGCTCACGGCGGGATCGATTGGCGGTGAGGGAACCGGCGCGGCGGCACCCCCCATCATCGGCGATATCGGCGGCGAACTCGCCAGGCACGTCGTTGACGAGGGCGTCGATGCCGCCAGGAAGGATGCGGAGGCCCGGAAGCAGGCCAAACAGCAGGCCGAGATGGAGCGGGCCCGCGACTATGACCAGTACCGCCGCCTCAAAGAACGCGACCCGAACGCCTACCGGAAACTCATCGGCCGGGAAGAGAAAAAGCAATAGGCCGGGCCGCGCCTCCTGCGTTCATCGAAGCCCGCTGCGGCCCCAGCATCACGTTGTTCTTCCGGAGAGAATCCAGGATGAATTGGGCGTCCATTGTATGTCTGCCCCGCTCCGCGACAGGCCGCCAGAACCGCACATGCTCAATCCATGCACGTCTGCCACGAACCGATATGGTCTTGCATTCCGTGGATCAGAGGCCGTGCCATGGCCGCACGCAGGCCGATAACCGGGCCGCAGGCTACACGTCCAGGTTCTTGACGTAGACGGCGTTCTCCTCGATGAAGCGGCGGCGCTGCTCCACGCCCTCCCCCATCAGGAGCGTGAACATCCGGTCGGCCTCGCGGGCGTCGATGTCGGCCTGCCCGTCGTCCGCGGCGTCCTCGCTCACCCGGACCCGCAACAGGGTACGACTCTGCGGGTCCATCGTCGTCGCCCACAGGTCATCCGCGTTCATCTCGCCCAGACCCTTGAACCGCTTGATGCTCAACCCCGTTGATCCAATATCGCGGATAGCCTGTACGACCTCCGAGAGGTTGTCGAGTTCGATCGGCGCCTTGTCCGCGTGGCGAAGCACGTACTTGGCCGGCGGCAACTCGCCCGTGACCAACTCCTCCCGGGTGAGGAACCAATCGGTAATGGGCAGTCCCAGCGCGGCCAACTCCTGGATCCGTTGTTCCAGGGCCTGGCACTCCCGCAGCTCATACCGGATGATCCGTGGCGCCGGTCCCCCGGCCTCGCCGTTTCCGTTCTGATACTCGCTGCCCTCGTCGCTGGCCACGCGAATGTGTCGTGCGTCCACGATCTCCACCGGCCCGTACTCCTCGACCAGGCGCCGCCGGTACACCATCAGTTCCTCTTCGCTGTGGAAGAACTGGTCCTTGAACTCCGAGCGACCCGGCATCTGAACCTGGGCCAGGATCGATGGGACGCCGCGCTCCGCGTCGCGATGCTCGCAGATCAGGTCCCCGAAGTCGATGCCGCGGCGGCCCAGCAAACGCGCTTTGGCCGCCACACGATCGAGGATTTCGTGCGCTTTCACCAGCCGCTCGCCGCGGATCGAGGTCTCCTCATTGCCCTCGCGGACGATCAGCGCCGTGTCCTCGAAGCCGAGTTGCGACAGCTTCTCGTTGAGCACGTGATCATTTAGAACGTACTCGACGTGCTTGCCCTTGCGGATCTGATACAGGGGCGGCTGGGCGATGTACACCTTGCCGTCTTCGATCAAGGGGCGCATGTGCCGAAAAAGGAAGGTCAGCAGCAGCGTGCGGATATGACTCCCGTCCACATCGGCGTCGGTCATAATGATGACCTTGCCGTAGCGCCGCTTGTCGATGTCGAAATCGTCCCGCCCCACACCGCAGCCGACGGCCGTGATGATGTTCTTGATCTCCTCGTGCGAGAGCATTTTGTCGATGCGGGCCCGTTCCACGTTGAGGATCTTGCCCTTCAGGGCAAGGATCGCCTGGGTCATCGAATCGCGGCCCTGCTTCGCGCTGCCGCCCGCCGAGTCACCCTCCACGAGATAAAGTTCGGTGTCCTCGGCCGACTTGCTCCGGCAGTCCGAGAGCTTGCCGGGCAACCCGGCCCCGCTCAGCGCGCTCTTCCGGGCGAGGTCGCGGGCCTTGCGAGCGGCTTCCCGCGCGTGCGCGGCCTGGATCCCCTTCTGCACGACGCGCTTGGCATCCGCCGGGTTCTCCTCAAAGAAGTTCCGTAGCTGCTCGTTCACCGTCTGCTGGACGAACGTCTCCACCTCCGGGTTCAGCAGACGCACCTTCGTCTGCGACTCGAACTGCGGGTCCGGCACCTTCACCGAAACGACCGCCGTCAATCCCTCCCGCCAATCGTCGCCGGATGGGGTCAGGTTGCCCTTGAGCAGCCCGCTCTTGCGGGCATAGTTGTTGGCCACCCGCGTGAGGGCGCTCTTGAACGCCGAGAGGTGCATCCCGCCGTCAATGTTCTTGATGTTGTTGGCGAAGCAGACGATGTTCTCGTTGAAGCTGTTGGTGTACTGCAAGGCGATCTCGCACGCGAGCCCCTGCTCATCATCCATGGCGGAAAGCCGGATCACGTTGGAATGCAGTGGTTCCGCCCCCTCCGACAGGTGCTTCACAAACTCGCGCAGACCATCCCGGAAGCAGAAGTCGAACTCCTTGTCGTGGCGCTCGTCCACCACCTGGATCTGCAGCCCCTCGTTGAGGTAGGCCAGCTCGCGGAACCGCGCAACCAGCGGCTCCAGACGAAACGACGTGTCCGGGAAAATCTCCGGGTCCGGCTTGAACTCCACCCGTGTCCCTGTCTTCGTCGTGTTCTCCGCGACGACTTTCAGCGGGCTCACGGTCTCGCCCCGCTCGAAACGCATCGTATACGTCTTCCCGCCGCGATTGACCTCGACCTCGAGCCACTCGCTCAACGCATTGACCACGCTGACGCCGACACCATGCAACCCGCCCGAGACGCTGTAGGCCTTGTGATCGAACTTCCCGCCCGCGTGCAGGACCGTCATCACGATCTCCAGGGCCGGCAAGCCGTTGAGCTTGGGGTTGTCCATCTCCTTTGGCTCGACCGGGATCCCCCGCCCGTCGTCGATGACGCTGCACCCGCCCTAC
>CAZBUJ010000038.1:0-51769 GCA_964495075.1 uncultured Phycisphaeraceae bacterium | reverse complement strand
GCCCGAGTTTGCCGAGTGGGCGCGGTACGCGACGCAGCGTGACCGCTTCCGTCGGTCGCGGCTGTACCTGCCGGGCAACGAACCGAAGTTCATGCTCAATGCGGGACTGCACGAGCCGGACGGCGTCATCCTGGACCTGGAGGACAGCGTGGCGCCATCGGAGAAGGATGCGGCCCGGTTGCTCGTGCGTAACGCGCTGCGCTCAATCGACTTCCGCCGCTGCGAACGGATGGTGCGCATCAACCAGGGCCGGCGGGGCCTGGAAGACCTCGATTTCGTCGTCCCCCACAACGTGCACGTGGTGCTGATTCCCAAGGTCGAACATCCCGACCACGTCCGGCAGGTCGACCATCGTATCACGGAGATCCTGGGCGACCAGGGCCGCCGACGGCCGGTGTACCTCATGCCCATCGTCGAGAGCGGGCTGGGGGCGATTCGTGCGTACGACATCGCCACGGCGTGCGAATCGGTGTGCGGGCTGACCATCGGGTTGGAGGACTACACGGCCGACATCGGTGCGGAGCGCACGGCGGAAGGCCGTGAGAGTTTCTGGGCCCGCTCGCAGGTGGTGAACGCGGCTCGTGCCGCGGGCGTGCAGCCGATCGACACGGTGTTCTCGGATGTGGCCGACATGGACGGCCTGCGGGCGAGCGTGCTCGAGGCGAAAGGGCTGGGGTTCGACGGGAAGGGGTGCATTCACCCACGGCAGATTCGCGTGATCCACGAGGCGTTCGCCCCGAGCCCGTCGGAGCTGGAAAAAGCGCAGCGGATCGTGGCGGCGTTCGAGGAGGCGGAATCCAGGGGGTTGGCCGCCGTGTCGTTGGGCAGCAAGATGATCGACCCCCCCGTCGTGAAGCGGGCGCAGCGCGTGGTAAAGCTGGCCCGGCGGATGGGATTGACCGAATAGCATCGGCTCATCGCCACCAGCGGATTCGCGCGTCAATGGAGGGTACGCTATGTTGCACGCCGGCGTTCATCGCAGGTGTCGTGCGAGTCGGCCGACCTGGTTTGCCCGGCTCGTTGTCATCGCCGGGTGCGGCTGGCTGGCCGGTTGCGCCATGCCGCCCGCCCCGACACCGGACGAAACGGCGCCGCCGGCCCCGCCCGCCGCGCGGATTGATCTGGCGTCGCCGACGTCCCCCGCCAGGGCCGTCCGGGCGGCCCTCGACGGATGGCGCGAGCGGACCGGTGCGCCAGGTGCCACGGCCGCGCTCGTACTCGCCGACGGTCGTGGTGCGGCCCTGGCGGCACACGTGTCCGACCCGGAGAGCGTGCCATGAACAGCAAGACGGCAAGGCTGCTGATTTCGTGCCCGGACGCGAGGGGGATCATCGCGGCGGTGGCCGCTTTTATCGCGCAGTACGAAGGCAACATCGTCGAGGCTGACCAGCACGTGGACCCGGAGCACGGCGAGTTCTTCATGCGGGTGGAGATCGAGCTGGCCGGGTTCCGCCTGACGCCTGACAACTTTGCTTCCGCGTGGCAGCCGTTCGCGGACCGGTTCGGGATGCGGTGGTCGATTCACTGGGGCAACATCACAAAGCGGATGGCCATCTTCGTGAGCAAGCAGGGCCATTGCCTGAACGACCTGCTGTGGCGTTGGACGAGCGGCGAGCTGCGGGCGGAGATCCCGCTGGTGATCAGCAACCACGCGGACTGCCGCGATGCCGTGGTCGGTTGCGGACTGGACTTTCGACATCTGCCGGTCACGCCGGAGACGCGGCGGGAGCAGGAGGAGCAGTCGGCCGCCCTGTTGCAGGCGGCGGGCGTGGACTTCATCGTGCTCGCCCGGTACATGCAGGTGCTTACTCCGGAGTTCGTGTCCGCCTATCCGAACCGCGTCATCAACATTCATCACAGCTTTCTGCCCGCATTTGCCGGCCAGAAGCCGTATCACCAGGCGTACGAGCGGGGCGTCAAGATCATCGGGGCGACGAGTCACTACGTGACCGATCGGCTGGACGAGGGGCCGATCATCGCGCAAGCTACGCTGGCCGTGGATCATCGCGACACGATCGACGACCTGGTGCGGAAGGGACGCGATCTCGAGCGGGTGGTTCTCGCCACGGCGGTTCGGCTCCACCTCGAGGACAAGATCCTGACCAGTCGGAACAAGACGGTCGTATTCGACTGACGGTGAGGGTGCGGTGCCGGTCACCGCTGTTCAACGCAAGGAATCCGCGAATGTCCGCCAACGTCGAGTTCGTGAAGAATCGTGCCGGTCGCCTGGTTCCCACCAGGGTCAACGGCCAGGCGCAGGTGCCGTATCAGGGCGTGGCCGGTTACGCCCCGGCCGGTCGCAAGGCGGCCCCTCCCATCCGCACGTGCAACGACTATCCGCGCGACGGGAACAAGGTCGTCGACGACGTCAAGACCGCGTTGAAGAACGCCGGGCTTCGCGACGGGATGCGGATCAGCTCGCACCATCATTTCCGCAACGGGGACAAGGTGGCCGAGGCGGTGTTCGCGGCGGCGGCGGAACTGGGCGTCAAGGATCTCATCTGGTTTCCCAGCGCGTGTTTTCCATGTCACGAACCGCTGATCGAGCACCTCGAGTCGGGGGTGTTACACCACGTGGAAGGGTCGATGAACGGCCCGATCGGCGATTTTTGCTCGACGGGCAAGATGCGCGGCTTGGGCGTTCTTCGGTCGCACGGCGGTCGTTGGCAGGCCGTGCAGGACGGCGAAGTGCACATCGACATTGCCGTCCTCGCCGCTCCGACCGCGGATCCGTTCGGCAACGCCAACGGCGTGACCGGCCCGTCGGCCTGTGGCCTGCTGGGGTTCGGGTTGGTGGATTCACTCTACGCCGATCACACGATCGTCGTCACGGACAACCTGGTGCCGTTCCCCTGCATCCCCTGGCAGATCCAGGGGAACAGCGTGGACCAGGTCGTGGTGATGGACTCGATCGGTGACCCGGCGAAGATCATCTCGGGCACCACGCAATTGACGCGCAGCCCCGACCGGTTGTTGATCGCGGAGATGGCCGCCCGGTTCGTGCGCGACGCCGGTATCATGCGGGACGGCTTCAGTTTCCAGGCCGGGGCGGGCGGCACGGCCCTGGGGTTTGCGATCTACCTGAAGGAGTACATGCAGCAAGCGGGCGTCCGGGCCCGCTTCGTGCGCGGGGGCAGCACGACGTACCTGGTCGAGATGCTGGAGGAAGGGCTGACCGACTACATCCTCGACGGGCAGACGTTCGATCTCGAGGGGGTGCGCTCGATGCGCGACAACCCACGGCACCAGGACACCAGTCCGTTCACCAGTTACAACTGGCACGGCAAGGGCTGCTTCGCCACCTTTGTCGACGTGGTGGTGCTGGGCGCGACCGAGGTCGACGTCAACTTCAACGCCAACGTAGTGACACACTCGGACGGGCGCTTGCTGCACGGGATCGGCGGTTGGCAGAACTGCCTGTTCTCCCGCTGCACGATCCTGCCGATTCCGTCGGTGCGCGATCGCATCCCCATCATTCTCGACGAGGTGACCACGCTGGTCGGGCCGGGCGAGTTGATCGACGTCATCGTGACGGAGCGCGGCATCGCGATCAATCCGCGGCGCCAGGACCTGATCGACGCGACGCGGGACAGCGGGCTGCCCATCCGCCCCATCGAGGAAATCAAGGCGGAAGTGGAGCGGCTGTCGGGCGGACCGCCGGCCAAACCGAAACTGCAGGACAAGGTCGTGGCCGCTATCAAGTGGGTCGACGGCACCGTGATCGACTGCGTCCGGGCCGTGGAGGTATGACGTCCGCCGGCGGTGTTCGAACGTGCGCGTTTCCCGGCCCTGATCGATCGATACCCGACGGTCGACGCCGCCGGTGACGGCCTGGCCCCGCTCGGGCGTCGACGGCGGGCGAGATCCGCCGGCTCGCGTCCGAGAATCACACGGACCATGCCGGCCGCTTCGTCCGCCGGTCCTGACGGGGACGGTCCCGGCCGGACACGCGCGGGCTCCTGCGGATTCGCGGACTCCCATCCGTGTTTACCGCGGAATTCCATTGCTCCCCAAGTCGCGCGGATCGTTGCCCGATCAGTGTAGGGGGTGGGACGCGGTGGTGGGGGCGGCGGACGAACGGGTCGACCGGGAACTATCGGACGTAATCAATCGAGCATGTCCTTGCTGCGAAATATAAACCTGTACTCCCAGTTCGATGTGGGGGATGACCAACAGCGCACGGTGCGATACCAGGCGTGGCGCCGGATCCGCGCGCCGATCATGCTGGTCGGGATCGCCTTCGTTCTGCTGATGGTGGTGACGTCGATCGCGTGGGGCCAACTGGTCGGGCTCGTGTTCGCCCTGGTGTTCATCCTGCTGGTGGGCATCGCGGAAGTGCTGAGCCAGTGGAAGAGCGCCACGGAGACGGTGATCGCCGAGGCGGTCGGTCGCGAACAGGTCAAGCGGCGGCTGCAGACGCTTCACGATCGTGGCTGGCAGAGCATCCATCGTGTGCCCACGCGCGGCGGTGACATGCTCGACCACGTGGCGTGGGGACCGCAGGGCGTGTTCGTGATCGCCACCAAGAGCGATCGCGGCCGAGTCGGTATCGAGTCGGGCGTATTGACCTTGGGGGGGATGATGCCGCCGCGGCACTACATCCAGGACGTTCACGGGCAGGTGGCCGTGGTCCGAGACTTGCTGACCAAGCGGTTGGGCAAGCGCGTGTGGGTCGAGGGTGTCGTCTGCGTGACACGGGCATTTGTAGACGGGTACCAGATGCACGTATCGAAGCCGCCCACGTATGTCGTGCATCTGGAGCGTCTGCTCGACTTCCTGGATGCGTACGACAACCGCCGCGACCTGTCGCACGAGGACATCCGCACCATCGGCGAGGCCTTGCAGGACATTTCCCCGCCCGCCTAGCGGGCCCCGCCACCGGGCATCGAATTACCGGTCGGTACCGGTCGGTCGGTTTTTACGTCCCTCCGATAATGTCGGTTGCGGTGCGATCGCCTCTGTTCGGGCGTTTGCGCCATCCCTTGGCCCGTGCCGGGCCGGGCGGATTTCGTTGACGCTGTATGGGGTTTGGGGTATAAATGAAAGTGGTTCGGGCGTCGTTCAACCATGCCCGACACTCATTTCTTCACCCGTGCAAAGGCGAGCGCCGTTCGATGGCCGCGGACGAAACGATCATCATTGCCTGTCCTTCCTGTTCGCAGAAGTACCGCGTACCCGAGAAGCGGATCGGTGCCCGTGCGGTGTGCAAGAAGTGCGGGCAGCGGTTCAAGATCGCGGTCGAAGCGCCGATCGATGAGGACACGCTCTTCGGCTGGATGATGGAAGGGGACCCGGGCAGCGAGAGCGTGATGGGCAGCACGGCCATTTTCGACCGGGCGCCGTCCCCGCCGGAGCCGGATCGCCGGCCGGCGGCGTCGAAGCCGCGTGAGCCGGCCACGTCGAAACCACGTGAGCCGGCGGCCGCCACG
Organism: uncultured Phycisphaeraceae bacterium; assembly: GCA_964495075.1. Lineage (GTDB taxonomy): Bacteria > Planctomycetota > Phycisphaerae > UBA1845 > UBA1845 > JAFGJQ01. Next base: position 46,340 of record CAZBUJ010000038.1, on the reverse strand, counting down.
AAACGCCCGCGTCCGGCGTCGTCCGCCGGGCCGGGATCCGAGCAGCCGACCACGGCCCGCGTGCGGTTCGACCGCATCGACGAGATCGGGGCGTATTTCGAGTTCCCGGCCGACAAGCTGGTCAACCGTGACCTGCGCCTGTCGATGCCCCAGCGCTGTGCCAGTTGCCTGAGCCACAAAGACCTCAACGTGCGCTTGATGATCTGGGGCGACAAGCTGCCGGGCAAGGACGCGCTGAAGCTCCGCGAGGCGGAAGTCAAGACCGTGCGGTCGCTGTCGGCGCTGACGGACGTGTACCGCGACCGGTGGTATGACCAGTTGGACGACGTGGACATGTTGCCGGCGCCGTTTTCGCTGCCGTTCCCGTATTACGTCTGCCGCAACTGCAGTTCGGTGGGTACGGTGACCTGTCACGTGCTCGACCACGAGGGGCGGGAGTTCTGCCAGATCGCCGTCGCGAACCTGACCATCGCCTTGGACTTCTACGGGAATAACGGCGGGCGAAACACGCCGGCCTACAAGCGCCTCCTGGTGGCCGCCCGGTCCCAGCGCGACAATCAGTGGACCGCGCTTCCGTTTCCCGTGCGGGCGAAGATCTCGCAGTGGTTCACGATCCAGGATGGCGAGACCTTCAAGGGATATTTTGCGGACAGCGATTTCAGCCGTTCCGAGGCCGGCGCGGCGGGCCTGATTCTCACCGACCGCCGGATGGTGTACAAGAAGTACACCGCGCGGCGCGAGTTCAAGCTCACACAAGGCGGGGCGTTGGAGATCGAAGCCAGCAAGTCCGCGGCCATGGTCGAAATCGTGCAACCAAATCAGCGGACGGCGGTGCTGGCGGTCACGCCGCTGGCGGCCGGCAGTCTCGCCCGGTCTCTCCAGTCCCTGAATTTCCCGTGGGACATCCACGAGGTCACCCGCGAGAAATGAGGGGCCCCCAGGCCGGAGGCCTGGGGTATTACGAATCACGCATGGGGCGTTACGAGCAGGCAGCGGAGGAGCGTACGGCGAGGATCGTGCGTTCGATTACAGCCGTGGCGGACGGGGCGGGTTGCGAAGGGCACCCCCTGAGAGCGATGGCTGATCGCCGGGCCGGTTGACCTGCGTGGACCTCACGACTCGGGTGGCGTGGGTAACTCATAGTAGAGGATCAGCGCGGTGGGGAATGCGGGGTAGGGGATCTTCATGCGGAACCCGTGGAATTCCGTGGGGTCCCAGCCCGAATGGTCGAACATGGCCTGCACCATCGGGTTGTAGCGCGGGACCTCCGGCGTCGCCAACGGGAGCGAGCCGGTGCCGAGATCCTGGAGCGGCTCGTTGAGTGGAAGCCGGCTCTGGTCACCACCGCTCGCGGGTTGCGACATCGCAACGCTGCCGTCCAGGATGACCTCGGGCGGAATCGCGAACGCGAAACTCTCGTGGATGAACAGATCCACGATCATCAGTTTGGCGGGCATGTCGCACACCGCGGCGTGCCGACCCACCGCGTTCGATTCAGTACGGTAGTAGGGGACGCCGCGCAGCACGGTTCCAAAAACGCACGTCCGCGCCCCCGTGTTGCCGACCGGGCCCTCGACCAGCTCGAACTTCGAGCCGATCGGACCGGCGATGCGCCGAATCTCCGGCAACGGCTGAGAACAGAAGTCCGCCATCAACGGAGCCTGTTCCGGATCGGCGTAGCGGGTGTCGATGGCCTCGGTGGGGCCGGGCACCATTCCCGACCCGTCGTCGTTGGTGGACGTCCGCCGGGCTACCACCCAACTGACGTCCTGCCGAATACGGCGGAAGTCGATGATCCCGCCGATGGACCCGAAATCCGCCCGGCCACGCTCGTTCCCCGGTGCCACCGCCCCGACTTTCACGATCGCACCGGCCTGGGCGCCCCACACGTAACTGGCACCCTGGTAAAGCAGCTTGCGATGATACTCGTCCCGCTGCCTTCGACCGGCTGAACTGAGTTCGCTCGCCATCATTTCCAGCGTGGCCCGGTCGCCGGAGTGCACTTCGATCAGCCGGTCATACTCCTCCACCGCCTTCTTCGCCGCCTGGAGCAGGGCCGGATTGGCGCCGGCCCGCTCGATCCGATCGAGGAAGATACGGATCCCGGCCGCTCCGGGCATCTGCTGGATCGCCGAGGACAGGTTATCGGACTGGATGATCTTCGAGATCTTCCAGGCCAGGTTTCGGTTCAATCCCAGTGCCCGGCCGAGCGACTGGGGATCGCTGGGGTCGGCTCCGAGGGAGCTGAGCGTCTCGGAGAACGCGCCGCGTACGGTCCGAATCACCGACCGGGCGTGGGCGGGAAAGGGCGGGATGGACGGTGGGATGGCCACAGCGACTCTCCGGGACGGGTGTAACCGCCGCCTGCGGACCAGTATACGGGGTTTTCTGGCGGAGTGCCAGCCCCTGCGCATAGCTCTGCGGCAATTCGCAAAGTTATCTCTGGAGATACTTGCAGAGTACGGGGGATGCGGGTAGGATGGAGACCGCAGCAGATGGGGACCGCGGCACGTGAAGACTCTCTCTCACAGCCCGATGGGCAACGCACAAAGGAGAAGAAACGATGGTCAAGCGCTACGTTGTGGCTGCCCTGCTGGTGGCGTGCGTCGCCGGCAGCAGCGGGGCGTCGATTATCCCGATCGACGAATTTACCGGTGACGTGTTCGAGGGGTTCGAGGACCTCGGCCCGCCGGGCGGGGTTCCCACGCCGCTTGCGATCTTCGACGGGGAGGGGACGTTCGATGACACGGTCGCGCACTACGGCATGATTGCGTTCAGCCTGTTCAGCGCCCTGACCGGCGACGAGATCGTTCCGTATGACGGCGCCTTGATGATGGGCTCGGTGACGGGATGGGCGAAGTTCGAGTTTGTCACGCCGGTGACGGAGTTCGGGGGGTACATCGGCACGGCGGATGAACTCGAGGGCAGTACGGTCACGTTCTATGATGTCGACGGCGAACCGCTCGAAACGATCGACGTCAGCATCGAGCACCCCCTGTGGAAGTGGTACGGTTGGAGCAGTGACACGCCCATCGGTGGCGTCGAGATCATCGGCCACGTATCGCCGGGCAAGCCGCTCGTCTTCGACAACATGCGGGCGAACGTGGTGCCGGAACCGGCCGCCCTGCTGGTGCTACTGGCGGTGGTCGGCCCGGCGGTCGCCCGCCGTCGATAGCCTTCCGCACAGGGGTTTTGCGTCATTCTCTCCCGGGGCCCCGGCCATTCGCCGGGGCCCGGCTTTTGAAATCACCAATCACAGATTGCCGGTCACTCACGAGCAGCCGTTGGTGGGAGTGCCACAGCGCGGCACGCGGATGACGTCACCGGCGCGCGAGAGAGAGCCCGCACGCATCTGAACAAACCGGGCGCCCAAGACGGTCGGGCGCGCCATGGCAGTAGTCGCTCATCCGCGACGCCTCGTCGGCAATCGGTAACGGGTAATCAGTGATCCGTAATCCCTACCGGCACGAACTCGCCGTTGGCTTCCGCGTGGGCGCGGTTTCGACCGGCGTTCTTGGCGGCGTAGAGTGCATCGTCCGCTCGCTTGACCGTCGCCTCCCAGGTGTCACCGGGGATGCTGGCGGCGGCCCCCGCACTGACGGTGACGCAGTTTTCCGCGTTGCCGGCCGGATGCCGGATCCCTAACGCGTGTACGGCCTCGCAAATGCGGCGGGCGAGGGTGACGGTGGCTTTCCGATCGGATTGGGGGCACAGGATGATAAGCTCTTCGCCCCCGTAGCGGCCGACGAAATCGTTGGATCGGCAGGTGGCCTGCACGCATCTCGCGATGCGGCGCAGGCAGTCATCGCCGGCGAGATGGCCCTGGGAATCGTTGTAGGCCTTGAAGTAGTCGACGTCGACCATGACGATTCCGTACGCGCCGCCGTATCGGGCGAACCGTTCCTGCTCGGCCTGGGCTCCCTCCTGCCAGGCCCGCCGGTTCAGCAAGCCGGTCAGCGGGTCGGTTCGCGTGAGCACCGACAGCCGCGCGTTGGCTTCGCCGAGTTCGCGGGTCAGTTTTTCCATCTCCTCGTTCTGGGTGAGCAGATCGAGCTGTTGGGCTTTGAGCTGCTGCTTCTGGACCTCGAGTTCGAGGTTGGCCGCTTTGAGCTTGGCCGCGTAGTCACGGAGTTTCTGTTCAGCCTGCCGGCGATCCGTCATGTCAGCGTAGATGCCGAGGATGCCGATGACGTTGCCGCTGGCGTTGCGCAGAGGCACCCGGCTGGTGAGCAGGATCGCCTGCTTGCCGTCGGCCTGGCATTGCGTCTCTTCGACGTCCAGCTGGGCGACCCCGCTGTTCATGACCTCCCGGTCGTTCTGGATGAACGCTTCGGCCTCTTCCTTGCGCCAGGGCAGGTCGTAGTCGGTTTTGTTGACGATCTGGTCCAGGCATTCGACGCCGGCCACCCGGGCGAAGTTCTGGTTGCAGCCGAGGTAACGCGATTCGCGATCCTTCCAGAACACGAAGTGGGGAATACGAGACAGCACGTTCTGCAGCAGTTGCTGCTGTTCGCGCAGGGCTTCTTCCACCTGCTGCCGCTCGGTGATGTCGAGGGCCATCTCGTACCGAACCATGCGGCCGTCGGGCCAGCGGATTGCCTTGTCGATGCAACGGAACCAGCGTCCGGTCACCTTGTTCTGGGACTCCCAGACGTACGGCCAGCCGATGTTCTCGCCGAAGATCCGGTCGTTGGTGCAGAAGGGGCACGGTCCTTCCGCGCCCTGCATCACTTCGTAGCACTTCCGCCCGGTTCCGTCCCCCCAATATCGTTTGAACGCCTCGTTCACGTAGAGCAGTTCGTGGGTATCGGGGGTGCTGATGTAGACGGGTTCATCGATGCTGTCGAAGATGAACAGCAGTTGCTGGCGCTCGACGTCTGCCTGCTCGTCCCGCTGTTTGCGCCGGGTGATGTCGCGGATGGACGTCCGATGGCCCAGGCTTCGGCCGTCGGGGCTGAAGATGGGGCGCCAGGACATCGCCATCCACGCCACGCTGCCGTCTTTGCGGCGGATGCGGAAGGTAACGTCCTCGCCGGACGTACCGGCCAGCGCGTCGTTGAACAGGCTGGCCAGCATCTCCCGGTCGTCCTCGTGGGCCATGGGCAGCGGGTACTGCGGCATGCAGAGGCATTCTTCCACCGTGTAGCCGGTCATCGCTTCGACGGCGGGGTTGATCCAGAGCAGTCGTCCGCTGGGGTCGATCCAGGCTTCCCAGTCGCACATGGACTCGGCGACGGCGCGGAAGCGGTTCTCGCTGTGGAGCAACGCCCGCTCGACCAGTTTGCGTTCGGTGACGTCGCGGTGAATGCCGCGCTGTCCGACGTGGCGGCCGGCGGCGTCGCAGACGGGTTCGCAGGTGTGGCTGACCCAACGCGTCCGCCCGTTCTTGGTGACGATTCGAAACTCCAGCCAGGAGCGTGACCCGTCCGATCGCACCACGTGCTCGTGGTCGTCCCAGGCGGCGCGGTCGTCGGGGTGAATCAGGGATTCCAGCAGGCCCGGGTCGGCGGTGAATTCCTCCGCCGTGTAGCCGGTCAGTTCCTTGCAGGCCGGCGTGATGAACTGGACCGTTTTGTCGAGGGATCGTTCGTAGACGCAATCCTGGCAGAGCGCGATGACGGCCCGATCGCGTTCGTCACCGACGGGGACGGCGTCTTCGTCCCGGGCCGCGGTTGGGTTCTGATCAGCGACGTCGGGCCTGTTGTTCATAGGCATTCCGGTACGCAGTGGGCAGCACGGTCATCCGGGCCGGAGGTGATCTGCCGCGGCGACGCCTCGCCGTGGCGGGAACACAGTCGGCATCGCCGCCAGACCGGGCTTCGGTCCGCCAGTACGCCGGGCGCAACCGGGGCATTCGCCCCATCATGCATTGATCGTCGGGGGGCCGTGGCGGGATTAGTTGATTCGGGCCCGCGTCCAGGATCGGGTGCGACCGGTCCGATAAGCGGCCACCGCGGTCGGGAACGGGGATTCCTACGGCGGTTTGATCTGGACGGCTCGGGCGCCGCGTTGGATGCGACCGATGGTGAACGGCCGCTCACCGGCCCGCCGCAGCCGGCGCATCACGCCCCCGGCGAAGCCGGGCCGAACCGCCAGCACATATCCGACGCCCATGTTGAAGACACGGTACATCTCGTCGGGCCGCACGCCGAGCTGCTGGACGAAGTGGAACACGGCGGGCGTTTCCCACCGGCGGCGATCGATGACGGCGCAGCAGCGTTCGGGGAGGATGCGGATGATGTTCTCGGGCAAGCCGCCCCCGGTGATATGGGCCATGCCCGTGACGACCCGCTTTCGGCGATAGCCTTTGAGCAGTTGCAGTACGGGCCCGACGTAGATGCGGGTGGGGGCGAGCAGGGCGTCGGCCACCGTCTGCCCGCCGTCGAGCACCTGGTCCAACCGAACGCGGCCGCGCTTGAGCAATGTGCGGATCAGCGTGTAGCCGTTGGAGTGCGGCCCGCTGGACGGAAGGGCGATCAGCACGTCGCCGGGCGAGACCCGCTTGCCCGTGATGGCGCGGTTCGATTCGACGACCCCGACCGCGAAGCCGGCCAGATCGAGATGGCCCCGCCGGTACAGGTCGGGCATCTCGGCCGTCTCGCCGCCCAGCAGGGCGCAGCCCGCCTGTCGGCAGCCGTCCGCGATGCCTTCGATCACGCAGGCCAACCCGTCGGGATCGAGCTTGTTGACGGCCAGGTAGTCGAGGAAGAAGAGCGGCTCGGCCCCCAGGGTAATCATGTCGTTGACGTTCATGGCCACCAGGTCGATGCCGATCGAATCGAGTCGGTTGGCCTCGAGAGCGAGCAGGACCTTGGTGCCCACGCCATCCGCACACCCGACCAGCGACGGGCTGCGGTATTCCTTGCGGAAGAGTCGTTCGGCGTAGTCCAGGCGAAACAGACCGGCGAAGCCGCCGTGGAACGGCCAGACCCGCGGCGTGTAGGTACTCGCCATGGCGGACCGGATCCGCTCCACCCATTCGGTGTTGGCATCGATGTCGACGCCGGCGTCTTTGTAAGTGATTGCGTGTTTGGCCATCGCCCGCTGACGATCCCGCCGTCCGGCACCCTCCGCGCCGCGCCTCAAGTGAACATGCGGAGCTGCCGACGCTCCAAGGCATATTTGTCGACCGGCTGCGTGACGTCAACGGGGTAATCGCCGCTGAAGCAGGCCGTGCAGTACTTGTGGGCGGCCATCTCCACGCAGCGGAGCATGCCTTCGTGCGACAGGTAGTGGAGCGAGTCGACCTGCAGGTAACGGCGAATCTGCTCCACGGTGCGGCCGGTGGCCACCAGTTTCGTCGGGTCGGGGAAGTCGATCCCGAAGTAGCAGGGGTGTCGGATGGGCGGGCTGGCCACCCGCAGGTGGATTTCCCTGGCCCCCGCCCGCCGCAACGCCCCCATCTTGCCGCGGGTGGTCGTGCCGCGCACGACGGAGTCCTCGATGACGACCAGTCGCCGCCCGTCCACGGCGGCCCGGATGACGTTAAGCTTCATCTTGACGGCCATGTCCCGCGCGGACTGATCGGGCAGGATGAAGGACCGGCCGACGTAGTGGTTCGTGGTGAATCCGCGGCCGAGCGGAACCCCGCTTTCCAGGGCGTAGCCGTGTGCGGCGCACCGGGCGCAATTGGGCACCGGCACCACGAGATCCGCGTCGGCGGGCGCTTCGCGTGCCAGTTGCCGACCCATGGCGTGGCGGACCAGGTGGACGTTCTGCCCGAAGATGCGGCTGGACGGGTCGGCGAAATAGATGTGCTCGAAGATGCAGGCGGCGCCGCGACCGCCGTCGGGCTCACTGAACCGCCGCGAGTGGAGCCCGTCGCGGCTCAGCGTCACGATTTCACCCGGCTCGACGTCGCGGACGTACGTCGCGTCAACGATGTCGAGGGCGCACGTTTCGGAGGCGACCACCCAGGCGTCGTGGTCGAGCCGGCCGATGCACAGGGGGCGGAACCCCATCGGGTCGCGGGCCGCGACGAGCCGGTCCGGGAAGAGCATGACGAGGCAGAACGCGCCTTGCAGATGCCCCAGCACGTGCCCCAGTGGATCGGACTTTTGCTGATGCTCGGGCTTGGCCAGCAGGTGCACGATGACTTCAGTATCGCACGTGGTCTGAAAGATGTGGCCGCCTTCTTCGAATCGCTGCCGCAGCAGTGCGGCGTTGATCAGGTTGCCGTTGTGCGCGATGGATACCTGTCCCCCCGCGAACTCGAACAGCAACGGCTGGACGTTGGTCTCGTTGTTGGACCCGGTGGTCGAGTACCGGACGTGCCCCATCGCCACCGGGTTGCGGATCGACTCCATCACGCGCGGGTTGAACACTTCCCCCACCAGTCCGAGTCCGGCGGCCCGCTTGATGCGCGTGCCGTCGCTGGTGCAGATGCCCGCACTTTCCTGGCCGCGGTGCTGCTGGGCATAAAGACCGAGTTGGGTCAGGTAGGCGGCATCCTTGTGCCCGTAGACGCCGAACAGACCGCAATGGTGTTTGACGGATCGGGTGGGGGGCGGGGCCAATCAGACTCTCCAGGTTTCGGTGGACACGCGGCAGTGCCAGCGTAGGAATGCAAGCCGCTTCCGTCAAGCAGGGCTTTGCCCGAGTACTGGAACGTCGTGTCACCGGCGTGGCGCGTTCGTACGTGATGCGACGGAGTGGCGCGGTGGTCGGTTCCTGGAAACGGTGATCGCCGGCGGCACGAGGGTCGGATCCGGGGGATTCCCGTCACTGGATCAGGTCGACAAACCCGTAGGTCGCCACTTCTTCCATTTCGAGCGGGTCGGCGAAGATCTGGACCCAGTAGACGCCGAAGGCGCCGCCGAGCCGTACCCCAATGCCCGTTTCCCGCCACGTGGATCCCAGGATGTTGGCTCGGTGTCCTTCGCTCTCCATCCACTGCTCGATCACGTCGTCCACCGAGCGCTGCCCGGCGGCGAGATTCTCGCCGACGGAGATGAACTCGTATCCGGCTTCGGTGACCCGCTGGCCGGGGCTGGACTTCGTTTCCGGGTCGATATGGTCGAAGAAGCCGTCGTCGGCCATCTTGCACGCGTACGATTCGGCGACGGATGAGAGGGTGTCATTGAGTACGAGTGGCGGCAGTCCTTCGATCTCCCGCTCGGTCTGGATCCGTTCGAACAGGACGACGACCAGATGCTCTTCGTTGTCGGGTGGCTGGCATTGCAGCGCGGTCGTGACTTCCTTGTCCGCGTCGTCGTCCGCCTCCGGGAGGCGGACCTGGACGGTCGAGGTCGAGGAGCAACCCGCGGCCACGACGGAGAGTCCGATCAAAACGCTCAAGCGGATGATTCCTGGGTGGTTCGTCAATGCCGTCCTCCCGCCTCGCCGACGCCGCGTGCGTCAGCGACGCCACCTCCGCTGCACCGCTTCTAGTGTACGGCAACGGGCGGTTTCGGCAACGTAACTTCCGTGTAACTCGGTCCGCGTTACCGGACCTTACGATTACCGACAAGCCGGCCGGAGCGGCCCTGCGTGGGGACAGCGGCGGCGACCAGTCATAACGTCATTCATACTTGCGAGTTACAGCGACGGTCGGCCGCCGCCTCACGCGCGGGTACGATGGACGAAGACGAATGTGATATCGTCGGATTGCCGTCCATCCTTGAAAAAGCAGCCCAGATCGCTGAGCAGATGATTCAAGGCGTCGGACGCGGAAATGCCGAATCCGTCGCACAGCGCTTCGATCAGGCGGTTTCGGCCAAGGGGCTTGCCGGCCGAATCGGTGACGCTCAGGCACCCGGCGGAGTAGAGCACGACCGTTTCGTCGGGCAAGATCCGGAGCGGTCGGGACGCGTAGGCGAAGTTGCGGATGGTACCCAGCGTGGGGACGACCGGATCGACCAGGTCTTTGGGCTCGCCGCAGTCGTCAATGACGAGGGCCCCCACGTGGCCGGCGAGGGCGTACTCGGCGGCCCCGGTGCGCGGGTTCATGACGATGGCCGCCGCGCCGGCGGTGCAGTCCTGGTCCTCCGCTCCCAGCAGCCAGTTGAACTCGCGGAGCAGGATATGGGGTGGGTCCGCGTGCATGGCCGCGATCCGGAAGGTCGTTCGCATTTCGACGAGGGCGAGGGCGGTCCGGGTCGGCGGCGCGTCCACGTGGGCGACGAAGAAGGTGGCCAGCCCGTTCGGCATTCGCATCACGTCGTACACGTCGCCCGACCGCTCGGACCCCGGCTTGCAGTAGACGGCGAACTGCAATTCGTCCCACTGCGGCACGTTGGTCGGATCGAGTCTCGATTGCACTTCGCGGACGAACGACAGTTCGCCGGCCGTGATGGATTCCTGCCAATGGACCTGGTCTTCCACCAGGGCCTCCCACTGGGTGGCGACCATGGCCGCGCACAGGCTGAGCATGTCCAAGTGGCCCAGATCGTAGACGACGCCGTCGGGTTTCGAGTCGACGTACAGCACGCCCAGTCGGCCGCGGCGTGCGACGAGCGGGACGGCCATGACCGCCTGGGCATGTTCGTCGCCGGTCCGCGGGACGACGATGAACTGGGTGCGTTCGAGGCAGCGGTAACTGTAGGTCTCGAGTTTGGGTGGTTCGGCCTTGGTGGTGGTGCCTTCGGCGGTGTGGCCTTCCATGAACTCGAGTCGTCCGTAGTCCTGTCGTCGCGCCCCGAACCAGACAAGCCGGGGGTCGAACTCCGCCCGGAGGGTGCGGAGCGTGAGGTCCATGAGCTTGGCGATGTCGGTGCAGTCCTGTAGAGCGCGGGCGAACTGGGCGAGCCGCCGCTCGGCCCCGGCGGGCAGGGTGAACGGCTCGTTGGGCTTGCGGATCAAGGCCCCGGCGGGTAGCGGGAACTGCCGGATCCGGGCGACTTCCTCGCCCGCGGCGGTCTTGGTGATCTGGGCATCGGACTGATACTCGAAGAAGACCTTGATCAGGAAATCGAAGATGAGGATCTCGTCGCCGTGTTCGAGTTCGGTCCGGCCGGTGATCTGCCGCCCGTTCAGAATCGTCCGGTAGGACAGGTCGACGGGATCGATCATCCAGCCGCCGCCGGGCATGGGGACGATGACGGCCTGTTGCAATGCGACCCGCATGTCCGGAAGATAGACGGGGCAATTGGTGTGCGAGCCGATGGCGATCGCGCTGTCCTCGAAGGTGAGGTTCCGCACGATTTCGTGGCCATCGTGGACGATGATCTGCATGCGTGGATCGGCTCCTCCGGGGGCCGCGGTCAGTGCGGCTACCCCCGATTCGCGTGCATCGACGTCGTGGCGGCGGCGCGGCTGGCTCGGTGCCCCGTCGTCGGTCGGAGAGTATAGCCGCGGGCGAATTTCACAGCCACCTTTTTCACTTGGACGAATCCATGAGCGATGTACAGACGTTGCGGCTCGGTCACAGTCCCGACCCGGATGACGCTTTCATGTTCTACGGCTTGGCCGGCAACTTGATTCCGAGCGGCCGGTGGCGGTTCGAGCACGTCCTGCAGGACATCCAGACGCTGAACGAGCGAGCGATTCGCGGCGAACTCCACATCACGGCGATCAGCGTTCACGCCTACCCGTACGTCGCCGACAAGTACGCCTTGACGTCCTGCGGGTCGAGCATGGGCGATCGGTACGGGCCGATGGTGGTGGCCCGCGAGGCCATGGACGTGTCCGACCTCTGCGGCAAGACCGTGGCCGTCCCTGGCGAGATGACCACCGCCTTTCTCGGGCTCAATCTTCTGCTCGGGGCCGGGCGCTTCCATCATAAGGTCGTCATGTTCGACGAGATTCTTGACCGTGTCGCGGCGGGAGAGGTTGACGCGGGGCTGATCATCCACGAAGGGCAGCTCACGTACTCCCGTCACGACCTGGTCAAGATCGTTGATCTGGGCGAATGGTGGCATGGCCAGACGGGTCTGCCCCTGCCGTTGGGCGGCAACTGTATCCGGCGCGACCTCGGGCGGCCGGCGATGGAGGAGATCACGGCGATCCTTCGCGCCAGCATCCAGTTCAGCCTGGACCATCGCGACGAAGCCGTGCAGTATGCGTTGCAGTTCGCGCGGGACATGGGAGCCGGCCTGGCGGACCGGTTTATCGGCATGTACGTCAACGAATGGACGCTCGACTACGGGGATGTCGGGCGTGCGGCGATCCACGAGTTGCTGAGGCGCGGCGCGGAGGCGGGCCTGGTGCCGGCGGTGGAGTCGATCGACTTCGTGACCGGCCGGTGACCGTCCGGCGATTCGCCCCGCCCGCAGTAGGACGAGGGGATGGTCCACAACTCAGACGACCATTCGGTCTCGGGTGAGCCCCATTTGCGTCCCGATGAGGCCGGCCCACCCCATGACGTCGATCCGTCGGAAGCCGCCGCGGATCGCACGTTGCGGTACGCGCCGGCCGCCGCGCAGGGCACGTACCGGGACGGGCAGAGCGTGTGGGACGAGCCGGACTTTCTGCCCGGCCGCCGGGACAACGAGATCGTGCAGGACTGGTTCTGCAGTGCGTGTGGCTACAACCTGCGGGGACTGGCCCCTGGTCGGCCCTGCCCGGAGTGCGGTCACATCGAGTTGTACCGCCCGCCGCCGCCGGGGGTGGACAGCTACCGCAGGTGGCTTGAGGCACGCATCGCGAACACGTCGCCGGAGCTGTGCTGGACGGTGGCGATCGGCGCGGCGCTGATCGGCGGTTTGTGGGCGATCATTGCCTCGTTGATCGGCACGCAGCGGTGGGGCGGGGGCGGCTGGAGCCTGTTCATCGCGGCGGTGGTCTACGCACCGGCGATCGAGGAGGTGATGAAGATCGCGGCCGGCGCCTACGTGGTGGAGCTGCGGCCGTACTGGTTTTGCCGGATCGAGCAGATCCAGGTGGCGACGATCGGCGCCGCGGTGGTCTTCGCCGTCATCGAGAATCTCATGTACCTGTTTGTTTACGTGAGCAACCCCGGCGGGGCGTTGGTGGCGTGGCGTTGGATGGTGTGTGTGGCGTTGCACGTGGGCTGTACGACGCTGGCCACGCGCGGCTTGATCGAAGTCTGGCGGAACGCCGTGACGGAGTATCGACGTCCCCGGATCACGCGGGCGTTCCACTCGTTGGTGTTGGCGATCGTCCTGCACGGCGCCTACAACGCCACCATGGTCGGAATCGAGATGCGGTTTCCGCAGTTTCTGCGCTGAATGAACGGTCTGGGTGTGCGGCGTGATCTTGACGGGGCCGGTCCGGACTTCTCGGGCGCCGCCCGTTTCGCACTGTGCGCGGGTGGGGATTCCGGGTAGCATCCGGTGCTCGGTTTCGCCCGTCGAACGGTCGCGGGGCGGGCAGGTCGTCAGGGTGTCGCGGCGGTGGCGGTGGAGCGACGGGTGATGTCGGATGGATGGTCGATCGTCGAGACGGAATTCCGTCCGGAGCATGGTCGAGCCTACGAGGGCTTGTTCACGCTCGGAAGCGGATACGTCCACGTTCGCGGCTCGTTGGAGGAACATCTCTCCGACGCGCCGCAGAATGTCGAGTTCACCCGGTTGCCCACGAGCGTAACCACCGAGGCGTTCCGCCCCGCCAAGGCGAAATGGGGCACGTACGTGCCCGGTCTGTTCGGCAGGCATCCCCTGCTGAACAACGAGATGATCAACCTGCCCTGGTTCCTGGGGATCGCCCCGACGGTGGACGGCGAGCGACTCGACGTCGAGCGGGGCGAGCTGTCGTCCTACCGCCGCGAGTTGCGGCTCGACACGGCGACGCTGAATCGCACGTTGCGGTGGCGCACGGCGTCCGGCGTGGTCGTGGACATCGCGTTCGAGCGCTTCGTCAGCCTGGTTCACCCGTATCTGACGGTCCAGCGGATGAAGCTGTCGGTCGACGGACCGGCGAAGGTCGCGGTCGAGTCCGGGATCGACGCGGACGTCCGGACGAACGGATACGATCACTTCGCGTACGTCGAGTTGGGCCAGGCGAGTGGCACGGCGCTCGTGTGTTTCGTGCACACCGACGCGAACGAGCAACTGGGTGTTCTCACCCAGGTTCGGCCGGACGACGCGCCGTGGCGTTACGAGCCGGGTCCGCGGCGGGCGAATCTCGTGGCGGAGATGGAGTTGTCGGGCGGCAGCGAGTGGGTGGTCGAGAAGCGGACGGCGGTGCGCACGACCCGCGACTTGAAGCCGAAGAACCTGGTCTCCTGCCTCACGCAGTTGCAGGATGTGCCGTACGACGCGCTGCACGCCGAGCACGTCGAGGCGTGGCGACGTCGATGGGAAACGTGCGACGTGGTGATCGAGGGCGACCCGGCGTCGCAAATGGCGATGCGGGTGTGCCTGTTCCACCTGTTGCGGACCCACGTCACCGACGATCCACGGGTGGCGATCGACGCCAAGGGGTACGCCGGTGAAGCGTACTGGGGTCGGTTCTTCTGGGACACGGAGACGTTCGTGTTGCCGTTCTGCCTGTACACGGACCCGGCCCGGGCCCGTACGATGGTGGAGTTCCGGCTGCAGACGCTGCCCGGCGCGAAGGATAACGCGGGGCGGTACGGGTACCCGGGGGCCCGGTACGCCTGGGAGTCGGACGCCAAGGGCCACGAGTGCTGCCCCAATTGGCAATACGCCGATCACGAAGTGCACGTCACCGCCGACGTCGTATACGGGCTAACTCATTACGCCCGGGCGGTGGGGGGTGAAGAGTATCTTCGCGGCCCGGCCGCCGAGGTCGCGGTGGAAACCGCGCGGTACTGGCTGGCCCGCCTCGACCGTCGGCCGGGCGACGAGCACGTCAGTCTGCTCGGGGTCATGGGCCCCGACGAGTACACGCCGATCAGCAGCAACAACAGCTACACGAATAAGCTGGTCGCGTTCGCCCTGGACATCGCCGCGGCGGTGGGCGAGTCGGGCGGCGCGTCGACGGAGGAGCGAGAGGCATTCGCCCGGGCGGGGCACGCCCTGCCGCTGATCCTGAACGAAGAGGGTGATCTCGTGCTCCAGTGCGAGGAGTTCGAGTTGCTGGCCGAGCCGCGGTTCGAGGAGTTCTGGCGCGACCGGAGCCGCCCCTTCGCCGCCCAGGTCTCGCAGGAACGGTTGTTCCGCAGCAAGTGCCTCAAGCAGGCCGACGTGCTGATGCTGATGCTGCTCTTCCCCGGGGACTTCAGCGGCGAGGAAGTCCGTCGGGCCTGGGACTACTACCTGCCGTACACCACGCACGACTCGTCGTTGTCGGCTGGAGTGCACGCGATCCTCGCCGCGCGGCTGGGGCTGGTGGACCAGGCATGGCGATTCTGGCAGATGGGCAAGGGGCTGGATCTGGATTTCGAGCGCGGCGGGGCGGCGGAGGGAATCCACATCGCCGGCGCGGCCGCGGTGTGGCAGATGGCCGTGTTCGGCTTCGCCGGCATGCGGACGGCGATGGAGACCGACATGCTGACGCTCGTCCCGCGGCTGCCGGCGGCGTGGACCCGGCTCCGCTTCCCCGTGGTGTGGCACGGCTGCCCGGTGACCGTGGAGGTAGTGCCAGATCACGTCACTGTGACCAACCGCGGCGAATCGCCGTTGGCCGTTTGCGTGTGTGACGCGCAGCGCGAGGTGCCGCCGGGCGACTCGGTCGGCTGGGAGGTGTCGGCGTGATCACGGCGGTGCTGTTCGACCTCGACGGCGTTCTCGTGTCCACGGACGAGTTGCACTACGAAGCGTGGAGGCAGTTGGCCGATTCGCTCGACCTGCCGTTCGATCGCGCCGTCGCGGATCAGCTTCGCGGCCGTGGCCGGATGGAGAGTCTCGACGTCATCCTGTCCCGCTCCGATCGTTCCTTTACCGACGACGAGAAGCGCGGGCTGGCCGCGGCCAAGAACGATGCGTACCGCGAGCGATTGCGGAGCCTCACGCCGGCCGACGCGCTGCCCGGAGCGAATCGGCTGATCGCGGGCCTTCGCGGGCGGGGGATCCGCATCGCCGTCGGGTCGTCCAGCCGCAACGCACCGACGATTCTCGAACGGCTCGGGTGGTCGACCACATTCGACGCGGTCGCGGACGGCAACGATCTCATCCGGTCCAAGCCCGATCCCGAGGTGTTTCTGCTGGCGGCACAACGGCTCGGTGTGCCGGCCGGGGAGTGCGTGGTGGTCGAGGATGCGATGGCCGGCATCGAGGCGGCCCGAAGGGCGGGTATGGCGGTGTTCGGGATCGGTCCGGCCGAGGCGCTGCCCGGCGTCGACCGGCGTGCTGACAGCCTCGCCGACGTGACGGTGGACGTGTTGCTCGCGGCGGAGTGAACCCGGGCCCGCGGCGTCTCATCCATCTTTGCTGGCAAAGTACTCGCGAGCGAGCAGCGAGTACATCACCTCGTCGATGTACCGCCCGTCGACGAAGGTGTTCTCGCGCTTGATCCCTTCACGCACGAAGCCGACCTTCTCGTACGCTCGGATCCCCGCCTCGTTGTCGGTGAACACGCACAACTGGACGCGGTTGAGGTTCAGCGTTTCGAACGCGAACTGGACGGTGAGTCGGGTGGTCTCGGTGCCGTATCCCTTGCCGCGCTGGTCGACCTCGCCAATCATGATGCCGAACTCGGCCTTGCGGTCTTTCCAGTGGATGCCCATCAGGCTGCAGTTGCCGATGTGTTGATGGCCGTCCCGCCGCACGATGGCGAAATGCACGGTGTTGTTGTCCTTGGCCGCGGATTCGATGAACCCGCGCTCGGCGTCTTCGTTGATCGGCAGGTAGGCGGCCAGCGTGGTCCGGGTCGCCCGGTCGTTGATCCACCGCTGGCACCGCTTCTGGTCGCTCATCTCGATCGGGCGCAGGTAGATTGCCTCACCTTCCAGGAAAACGATAGGGATGTCGTGTTCGTCGGTCATCGTTCCACGTTCCGAAACTTACGGTCCGTCGCCCGGCGTCGCCTGCCGCTGGCGCTGTTTGATGCGTGCCAGGATGGCCCGGCATTCCGGGTCGTCCGGCTTCAGTTCGAGTGCCCGTTGAACCAGGGCTGTCGCGTCGTCATGCCGATTCTGTTGAAGCTCCAGCCTGGCCGCGTCGCAAAGCGTGCGCACGTCGGTCGGATCGAGCTCCGCCGACCGCCGGAGGCTCCGCCGGGCGTCGTCCACGCGGCCTTGCTGGTATTGCACGCGGCCGAGGTTCGCGATCGCACGGGCGTTGGCGGGTTGCAGCGCGATGGCGCGAGTGTACTGGGCCTCCGCTTCGTTCCACAACTGGAGTTGGAAGAGCAGAGCCCCGTAGTCCAGGCGAACATCCACATTGTCGGGATCGCGTTCGATCGCCTGGGCATAGAGGGCCTTCGCGTCGTCCATCTTGCCCAGCATCTGTTTGACGCTCGCGAGCACGGCCACGTAAGTCGCGTCGTTCTGGTGCGTTTGCAGGTAGCGGGTCAGCCACTGGTCGAGCTGCCCGAATCGCTGGTCTTCGAGCAGGAACTTCACGATGCGGCGGGGCGCGGACGGGCTGCGCGGCTGTAGGGCGTAGGCCCGTTCGAACGCGGCGAGGGCGTCACCGCGCTGGCCCAACTCGAGCAGCAGGTCGCCGTACCGGAGAAGCGCGGCCGGTACATCGGGATTGACTTCGAATCCCTCGGCATACTTGACCAGCGCGGCTTGCGGTTGGCCCTGGTGTTCGAGCCCGTGCGCGATGTGGAACAGGGTGGCCTCGGGGGCGTACCGGTCGATGTTCCTCTGCCAGCCGGCCCACCCGATCGCGACGCAGAAACCCAGGGCCATCCCCGTCGCGACAGCGATCTTCCCGTGCCGCCGCCATTGCAGGGCGCAGGCCACCGCCCACGCGGCGGCGATGACGATCACGGGAATGGCGGGCAGTCGGTACCGGGGCGAGTACCAGAACACGGTCACCAGCAGGAAGGGAACAGCGAACAGGATCCATTCGGGGAAGTATCGCACGGGCCGGCGCAGCATGACGACGAGCCCGACCAGCGCCGGGCCCATCAGCCAGGCGACGGGCAGGGGCGTCAGGCGCAGCCATCGCGACGCCCCGATGTCGATCTCGGCCACGGGCTGGTAGATGTCGCCATAGCGTTGCGAGGAGAGGAAGTACCAGGCTTTCCGGCTCGCGAGCCAGATCGTTCGGGTCGGTTTCGAGCGCCAGAACTCGATCACCTGGTCGCGGTAGTGGCGGTCGATGTCGGCCCAGGTGCCTTCCCGGCCCGTCGTCTCGGCGTACAGCCGCTTGACGTCTTCGAACAGTCGTTCGCGGCCGGTGTGGGTGTCGGGGATCGCCGTGTAGATCCCCACCGACTCGGGCTGGTTGCCCTGTCGCAGGTTCACGGCCGTAACGGACTGGATGAAGAAGAGGTTGCCGGACGCGTTGTAGTTGTGGATGGTGGCCGGCGCGATGATCAGGGCGGCCACGCCGAACGGTATGGCGGCCCGCCCGACGTCGGCCACGCGTCGCCGCGACGGCCAGAACAGCCAGGGCACGACCGCGACGGCCAGCACCATGGCCGGCGGGTACGACAGGCACAGCAGCCCGATGACGACGCCCGTGATGACGCGCTGCGTATTGACCGGGTGCTCCTGAACGCGCAGCAACTGGTAGTACACCAGAGCCACCAGCAGGAGCTGGAGCGTGCTGGTCAGTACGCGGAGCGAGAACGAGGCGGGTTCCAGCAGCAGCAGAAAGGACGCGGCGGCGAGTAATCCGGCACCGGGGCCGAACCGGCGCCGGCCCGCGCAGGCGAGCACGGTGGCGGTGCACAGATCCGTCAGCATCTGGACCACGTAGACGGTGGTGAGTCCGCCGCCCAGTCGGCGAAGCAGTCCGAGCAGGTACGGATAGAGTGGGGCCGAGAAGAACGGCTCGTCTTGAACAAGCTGCCCGCGGGCGATTCGCTCGGCCCATTGCCAGTAGGTGTTGGCGTCGTTGATAGGCGTGCCGGCCAGCGGGTTCGACGTGACGTATTCGTTCAGAATGACGATGCGGCCGACAAGGCTGATAAGGAGGATGACGGCGAGCGTCGGCCAGAAGCGGCGCCCCGGCCAGGGAATCGGCTCAGGCGTGGTTGGGTCCGCGGCGCCCGGCTTGCGGATCGGTTCGCGGTGGCGATTTCGCTTCTTCTGGCCCATGTTGGTGCTCGGAGAACGATGCCGGCGGTCCGTGTTCCCCATGGCCGCTTTCGTCGGGCCCCCATTGTACGAGTTGGCCATCAGGGTCACAATCACGGTTTGCGGCCGACCGTTGTGTCCGCGGTTGCGGCGACTGACGGCAGCGCGTATGGTTGCCGGAGACCGGACGAGTCGGTCAAAAGGAGCGTATGGACGATGCGTGCGGTACGATTGGTAGCAGTGTTGATTCTCTCCGTCATAGCCGCGGGCTGCGATCGGAGCGAGGGGTCCGGCAGCGAGGTGGGCGTCGGGGTCGACGACGGAGAAGGCCCGGTCAATCTGCTTCTGATCACCATGGACACCACGCGGGCGGACCGGATCGGCTGCTACGGTTACGAGACGGCGTCGACCCCGGTGCTGGACAAGCTGGCCCAGTCCGGCGCGCGGTTCACGCGGGCGTACTCGCAAGTGCCGATCACGTTGCCGTCGCATGCCGTGATGCTCACCGGGACATACCCGCCCGAGAACGGGGTCCGTGACAACGGGCGGCACGCGCTCGGTCCGGGTCTGCCGACCCTGGCGGCGATCTTCCGCCAGCACGGCTACCGGACGGGCGCGTTCGTCGCGGCCGCCGTCCTGCATTCGCGGTACGGGCTCAACCGCGGGTTCGATGAGTACAAGGACGAAATGGTCAAGACGCCGGCCAGCCCGCTGCGGTCCCAGATCTCGGGCGACCTGGTGTGCGATCGGGCCCTCGCGTGGCTGAACACGGTGAAGGCGGCGCCGTTCATGTGCTGGGTGCATTTCTTTGATCCGCACACGCCGCACCAGCCGCCCACCGGTTATGGCCGCCTCAGCCCGGATCCGTACGACGGCGAGATCGCGTTCATGGACGCGAACATCGGCCGGCTCATCGACTGGCTGGAGGCCAACCATCTCGCGTCCCGGACGATGGTGGTGGCCGTCGCCGATCACGGGGAGTCGCTGGGGGAGCACAACTTCCAGTGGCACTCGTTGCTCGTATACGAGTCGATCATGCGGGTGCCGTTGATCGTCTCATTGCCGGGTAGCGTGCCGGCGGGGGTGGTTTGCAACGAGGTTGTGGAAACGGTGGACATCACGCCCACGATCCTGGAGGTGATGGAGTGGCCGGCCCTTGACGCGCTCAGCGGCCGAAGCCTCGTGCCGGTCTTCCGTGGCGAGCCGCTGGACCCGCAGTCGGCGTACAGCGAAACGGATTATCCATACAACAGCTTCGGGTGGAGCCCGTTGCGCTGCATCGTGCAGGACAACTGGAAGTACATCCGGGCTCCGCAGCCCGAGTTGTACGATTTGCAGGCGGACCCGGGCGAAATCAACAATCTTGCGGCAGTGAAGATGGACGTGGCGGACGCGTTGGACCGGGCGCTGGCGGAACGGGAAGCGGGAATGCACCAGCGGGCGAGCGGTCCGGTCTCGCTGGACGCGGACGATCTTGCGGCGCTGCGCAGCCTGGGGTACGTGGGCAACGTGGCCGCGCCGGTGTCCGACGATGTCGAGTTGAAGAACCCGAAGGACATGGTGGACGTGGCCTACAACTACCGGCTGGCCGAGGCGTGGCTGGCCGCCGGTCGGGTGAACGAGTCGATCGATCTGTTGGAGCAATGCGTGGCCCGCAGCCCGGAGTCGTTCGTGCTGGTGCACATGCTGGGCAAGGCGCTGGCCGAGGCGAAGCGGATGGAGGAGAGCCAGGTGCAGCTCATGGAGGCGGTGGCGATGTTCCCCGGTTCCGCCGACGCCCATGCCGACCTGGCGGTGACGCTGGGGGCCCGGGCCCGGTACCAGCAGGCGGCCGACGAGTGCCGCAAGGCGCTGGCCATTCAACCCGATCACGAAAAGGCGAACCAGGTGTTGAAGGGCGCGATGCACCTTGCCGCCAGGCAGGAGGCGCAAATCGAAGAGCTGCGCGAGCAGTTGAAGTCGAACCCCAAGGCGGAGGGGGCGGCACTGAAACTCGCGAACCTGCTGGCCGCGGCCGGACGGCCGAAGGAGCGGATCGAGGTGCTCCGCGCGGCGCTGGCCCGGAGCCCGGGTGATCCGGGGCTGTCGGCCGCGCTGGGCTGGGTGTCGGCCACGGCATGGGACGATGCGCTGAGGGACGGGGCCGAGGCGTTGCGGCTGGCGCGGGCCGCCCACGAGAAGGTCGGCGACAAGGACCCGCAAGTGCTGGCGGCGCTGGCCGCGGCGCTGGCGGAAACGGGCGCGTTCGAGGAGGCGGTCCGCGTCGCGAAGCAGGCGGCCGAATTGAGCACGGCGGCCGGCGACGAGCCGACGGCGGCGATGATTCGGCAACAGGTGGCGACGTACGAAGCGGGGAAGGCGTATCGGGAACTGCCTTGATTGGCCAACGGCGAACCGCGAGTGAATCACGAATAACGAAACAAATCATGACGGATGGCGATCGCCGCAGGCGATCACAGACTCGCTGTTCGCCAACCCGTTACTCTGCTTCCGCCCGCTGCGGGGCCTCTTTCCCCGCCGTCAGGTTCCCGACCGCGATGGCCAACCCCTCCACTTCCTCCTCCGGGATCCGATATCGAAGACACACCGCCGCCCCGAACTGCTCGTCCTCGACCACGCACTGGTGGGCGTCGAGTAGCCGCCGCGTCGGTTCGAGCAGCGGGTAGGGGACGGTCAGCGTGAACGCCAGACGGTTGACCTTTTCCTCGGTCTCCAGGGCCTCGAAGCCGGCCTGGGCCGCCCGGGTGTAGGCGGCCACCAGCCCGCCGGTGCCGAGCTTCGTGCCCCCGAAGTACCGCGTGGTGACCAGCACGACGTCGCCGACGTCGGCGCCGCGGACGACGGCCATGGTGGGCGGGCCGGCCGTCCCCGACGGCTCCCCGTCATCACTGAGCCCTTCGGTGACGCTTGCCCCGAAGCCGATCCGAAACGCGTAGACGTGATGGGTCGCGTCGGGCATCTCCTGCCGCACCCGCTGCACGAAGGCGCGGGCCTCCCTGGCGGTGTCGGCGCGGGCGATCGTGGTGATGAACCGCGAGTTCGACACGCGCGTTTCGACGCGGACAGGATGCTTGGGGACGTGGTAGCGGGTCATCGGGTTCGTTCTAGCAACGGCGGCACGGGAAGGTCAAGCGCTGCGCGAATTACTAATTGCCAATTACTAATGACTAATTTGACAGCGCCAGAGGGCTATAACCAAATTGTAGGGCTGTCAAATTAGTAATTAGTCATTAGTCATTAGCAATTCTCG
The DNA here is from genome assembly GCA_964495075.1 of uncultured Phycisphaeraceae bacterium. Taxonomy (GTDB): domain Bacteria; phylum Planctomycetota; class Phycisphaerae; order UBA1845; family UBA1845; genus JAFGJQ01. Next base: position 24,093 of record CAZBUJ010000038.1, on the reverse strand, counting down.
CGGACCCCGCGCCGGCCGACGCCGCGTAGGCCTTGATGGTCATCTCGGTTTCTCCTCACGCCGCTTCGTTACGCGCGCCCATGCCCGGGTAGCGGGTGCCACCGCGGACTGATCTGGGCCGCCGGCGCGATGGTTACTGGGGCGCGACCGGCTGCAGCAGCAGGTAGTCGAGCCCCAACATGTAGTTCGTGGATTTCTCGTTCTTGCCGACCACCTCCACGGTGAGCTGGTTCTCGCCGGCCTTGAGGTCCAGCACGCCCAGGTCCCGCTCCTCGGTGACCTTGATCCCGTCGTTGTAGAAGTCCATCGGGTCGCCGACCGGCTGCCCGTTGATGGACAGCCGCGCGATGCCGTAATCGGCGGCCATCACGAACCGGGCCCGCACCGTGTACCGGCCGGCTTTGTCGACGTTGAAGCCGAGCACGAGCCGGTCGCCCATCTTGTTGTGGGTCCACCACATGTGCTTCTCGGCGCTGGTGTTGCCGAGGTCCTGGGGCCGGACCTGGCCGGCGACGGAGATCACGCGGAATTCCTCGCCTTCGAGCGCGCCCTTGACGCGGGGCGGTTCGTAGGGCGGGATCACGCGCACCTTCAGGTCGTCGGCCGTGGGGGCGGGGGTGTTGTCGGTAGCCCCGGGCCGGGCGTACCAGTAGCACATGCTGCCGACGTCCACTTTGCAATTCTGCCAGTGCCAGAGTTCCATGTCGAACTTGAAGCGGCGGGTGAACGGGATTCTGTCGATGATGTGCCAGCGGTTGACCGCCGTGTGACCGTAGCTGCCCGGGCCGTCACAGCGTGGCTGGTTGTGATACGCGTGCGAGAACGGGGCGGGCGATCCCCAGGCGTAGCCGAAGTAGTCTTCGGTGCCGGTGCCGAAGTGGCTGGGGAAGGTCTCGCCGTCCACGTAGATCTTCTCGTCGCCTTCGCCCCACCAGATGCGGTTCGGGTTGGCGATATACTCGGCGGTTCCGACGTACACGCCCTTTCCGGTCACCTCGACGAACGTCATGTCCGACTTCGGCTCGGTGGACAGTTGCCGGCGGTTTCGCCACTTGGCGTTGAAGTGCATGCTCCGCCCGTCCCACTCATAGTGGTCGGCGGCGGGGGTGACGCGGAATGACACCGGGTGCTTCGACCTGTTCTCGAACGTGATGGCCGCTTCCTGGCGGAACGGCATGCGCCAATGGGACCACAGCTCAAGCTCCTTGCCGTCGCCCATGCCGAGGGGGAGCGATTCGTAGGCCGCGAGCCCGGGCGCGGATCCGAAGAAGTCTCCGATGGGGGCCAGCACGGTCTCCTCCCCGTCGCACAGGATGGACATGACCACGCCCCGCAGGGCGTCGTCCACGGCCGGGGTTTGCAGCTTGAAGATGCGAAGCAAGACGATGGCCCGCGGTCCCTCCGCCACGCGGATCGTCTTCATGTCGCCCGGTCCGAGTTCGACCGCGATGGACAGTTTCCGTTCCCGTTGCGGTTGGCTGGCGGCTCGCGGCGACGCCAGTTGCCGGGCGATCGTGTTGATCAGGGCCTTGTTCGCTTCCGCCTCCTCGGTGGTGAACGTCTTCACCGCGGTACCTTTGGGGTAGGTGCGGTAGTTGACGTGGTAGTAGAAATCGTTGGCGTCGTTAGTGACCTTGCAGTGGCTCGCGTACGGGATGGGGAAGTAGCTGTTCGAGCCGCGGCTTCGCTCGCCGGCCACGGGGACGGGGTTCCACGGGACCTTGCCGCCGAGCCAGTCGGCCATCGGCACCTCGAAGGCCGGTTCGGCCTCCCCGTCCAGGTAGAACCGCAACGTGCCCTGGGGGTTGGCCGACCACACGCGCACGATCGCCCCGGGTCCGGTCGCGTCCATCATCACGTATTCGGTCCGATCGCCGTTGGTTTCCTGGCGGAGAAAGTGTCCCCGGTCGTCGTTGGCGAACCAGTTCTCGCTCGGCGATTTGGCGGCCCGATCGTAGCTGGAGAACTGTCTACAGATGAACGGCGGGTCGGGGAACCGCGTGAGTTCATCAAGATCGACCATTTCATTGAGGAGTGACTCGACGGAGATTCCGGCCGCCGCCCCGGAGTTGGCGGCGACGAGAACCAAACCGATGCTGAACAGGATGCGTGCTTTCGTCATGGCGATCACCTTCTGGAAGCTGGAGAATCGGAATCACACTCAACCACTGAGCGTAGTATACCGGCACGAGCGGTGATGCAAACGAGTGAAACGCCGTTTGATTCCATATCGACAACCGTATAGGCTGACGACTCTCTGCGGTGCAAGATCGGTGGCGGCTGTTTCGCGAATGAGGCGTGCGGGTCGCACGGCGAGGCAGCGGCGCTGCCCGCGTCCGGCGGCGCGAGGCGGTTGACCGGGCGGGGCCGGTCGATGGGAACACCGGCGGGTCGTCCGGTCCAGAGCACGGAGACACCACGATGGGCAAGTCGAGATTCGTTGTCGGCGTGGACGTCGGGACCGGAAGCGTACGCGCCGGTGTGTTCGACTTGAAGGGCAAGGGCCACGGCTTCGGTGCCCGGCCGATCGCCACGTGGCGGCCGGCGGCCGACTTCGTCGAACAGTCGTCCGAGGACATCTGGCGGCGGTGCGGGGCGGCCGTCAAGGCCGCGCTCAAGCAGGCGGGCATGAAAGGGGGGTCGGTGGCCGGCATCTCGTTCGATGCAACCTGCTCGCTGGTCTGTCTCGACGCGGATGACAAGCCGCTGACCGTGTCGCCCACCGGATGCGACGCGCAGAACGTGATCGTCTGGATGGATCACCGTGCGATGGATCAGACCCGCCGCATCAACGCCACCGGGCACAAGGTTCTGCGCTACGTCGGCGGCGGCGTGTCGCCCGAGATGGAGCCGCCCAAGCTGCTGTGGATCAAGGAGAACCTGCCCGGCACCTGGGCGAACGCCGGCCGGTTCCTGGATCTCGCCGACTTCATGACCTATCGCGCGACGGGTGCCGATGTGCGGTCACTCTGCACGACGGTGTGCAAGTGGACCTATCAAGGGCACCTGCGCGGTCGTAAGGGCAGCACGGGACGGTGGGACGACACATTCTGGGCACAGGTCGGGCTGAGCGACTTCGTTCGTGAAGGCTACCGGCGGATCGGGCAGCGCGTGCGTCCGATGGGGGAGCCCGCCGGTGACGGGCTCACGCCGGCCGCGGCGCGGAGTCTCGGACTGGCGGCCGGCACGCCGGTCGGGGTCGGGATCATTGATGCCCACGCCGGCGGCCTGGGGATGATTGGCGCGTGGATCGACGGCGGCGGGTTTGACGCGTCGAACGCCCATCAGCGATTGGCCCTGATCGGCGGCACGTCGAGTTGCCACATGGCGGTCGCCCTCCGGCCGCAGTTCATCCGCGGCGTGTGGGGGCCGTATTACTCGGCTATGGTGCCCGGGCTCTGGTTGACCGAGGGCGGTCAATCCGCCACGGGAGCCCTGGTCGACCACTGCATCCAGTCATCCTGCCATGCCGCCGCGCTGACTCACGAGGCCCGGCGGAGCGGGGTGACGGTGTACGAATTGCTGAACGCGCGACTCCAGCGACTCGCCGGCCGCGGGCCGATGGCGGAATTGACCCGGCGGTTTCACGTGCTGGGCGATCATCACGGCAACCGGTCGCCGCGGGCCGACCCGCTTGCCCGCGGGCTGGTGTCGGGCCTCTCGCTCGAGCACACCGTCGACGCGTTGGCGGTCGCGTACCTGGCCACCATTCAGGCGGTGGCCTACGGCACGCGCCATGTCATCGAGGCGATGAACGCCAAGGGATTCGACATCCGGCACATCATCGCGTGCGGAGGCGGCACGAAGAACCCGCTGTTCCTTCAGCAGCACGCCGACATCACCGGGTGTGCGATCCGCCTGCCCAAGGAGCCGGAAGCGGTGCTGCTGGGGACCGCCGTGCTCGCCGCCGTGGCGGCGGGTGCCTACCCGGACTGCCTGGCTGCGATGAACGCCATGAATCGGATGGGCCGAGCGGTGGCCCCCGCGTCGGGGTCGGTGCGGGCGTATCACGCCCGCAAGTACGACGTCTATCAGCGGATGTACGCCGACCAACGACGGTACGACGCGATGATGGGCGTCGAGCGGTAAACGGTGCGTGCGGTTTTGCGGCGCGATTATGCAACACGCGGAGCGCATTTCCGTCAGGGCTGAATCCCTGCGCCCAAGGCCGGACAGAATTCACCGATTGCGGACATTCCGTCAAGACGCGCTTGACTTGCGGGACGTAGTTTGCCTGAATAGTAGTGTTCGGGGTCCCTCGCTCTGAGGGAAACGAAGTAACCAACAAAACCTGCTCAAAGGAGGGTGTTGCAATGAAGCAGTTGTTCGTGGCGTTGGGACTGGGTGCGCTGTTGGTCATGCCGACCACCGTGCTGGGGATCGAGTTCGGGCAGGTCGACGACTTCCAGGACGGAACCGTGATGGGCTGGGAAGAAGGGGCACCGAGCCCGAACCCGCCAATCGTCGTCGCGGACGGCGGTCCATCGGGTGCGGGCGATGCGTTTCTGCGAAACTACTGCACCGGTAGCGGTGGTCCCGGTGGTCGCATGGTCATGTTCAACTTTGCCCAGTGGACGGGCGATTACGTGACCGAGGGCGTCGACACGATCACCGCGTGGATGCGAGCGGGCGCGAGCGGTGCGCCGCTCAACATGCGCGTCACGATTCAGGGCGCCGGCGGCAACCGCTGGTCGTCCGCGGAAGCCGTGGTGGTTCCGGCCGACGACAACTGGTACCCCGTCACGTTTGACCTTACCGAAGCGGGGATGGTCAGCATATTGGGCACGGCGTCGCTGGAGGACGTCCTGTCAAGCGTGAACGAACTTCGCATTCTGTCGTCGACCGCCCCGGAGTACATTGGCGAGGTGATTGACGCGAGACTAGATGTCGATGACATCACCGCGCTGCCGGAGCCTGGCGCGATCGCGTTGCTGGCGATGGGCGGAGCGGCGATGTTGCGGCGCCGGAATCGCTAGGTCCGTATTACCTTTCACCAATCACGAATTACGAATGGGGCCGCGCAGGGCGTGCCCGGGCAACGCGTTCCGACGCCGGGGGTGTCGTTCGCGAATCGCAATCGGCCCGCTTGCCTTTCACACCCGCACGCCGGCGAACCCCTCAATCCACAGGCCTCATTGGTGACCGGTAGTCGGTAACTCGTGATGCTTTCTGGGCTCCCCTGCCCGATCCCCCGGCGCGGCGTTGGGGCATTGTGCCCACTCCATTCACCCGTGCCGCCGCCGAGTCCCCTTTACTTGATCCTGCACCCGCTACGGCACCGCCGGGCATGCGCCGTGCATGCGTTTCATCGTACCCGTTGCCGCGCCGCGAATTCGGCAACGTCGATTCAGTGGCACAAGACAAGAGTGGTTTGTAATGCTCGTCGAGTGCTGGTATCAAGCGCTACGGGCCGATAATATCGTGAGAGTGCCGTTTGTCTGACGCGACGCAACCCGTCGGAGAGGAGGTCGTAACGATGTATCGCTACGTGGGAATCCTGGTAGTGTGCTGTGTCGTGATGCTGGTCGGCGGGGCCTTCCTCGCGTGCAACATCGGGCCGGCGGCGGGCGGCGGAGAGGGGTCGTCGGCGGGTCCACGCGCCGGTACAGACCAGGCCGACGCCGGCGGGGGCGGCGCCGCGGGCGGCGGACCGGTGACCGCGCCGACCGACGGATTGGTGGCCGACCATCTGGCCGCCGCCGCGTTCGACACCATTCCCCCGGCCTTTCGCGACCTGGCCCATAACACGTTTCGGATTTTCTACGGCCACACGTCGCACGGAAGCCAGATTGTCACCGGGATGGAGATGCTCGCCGGCGAAGACGACGGCTATGCGTTCAACGCCGGGTCCGGCACGCTCCGCCTGCAGGATCACGACGGCGACGATCTCGGCCAGGCCGGCGATTATCCCGACCCGTACTGGGTCGACGTCACGCGTGGCGCCCTCGATGAGGCGGGCGGCACCATCAACATCGTGATGTGGTCCTGGTGCGGGGGTGTCAGCGACAACACGGAGGCCGGCATCGAGGCGTACTGCCAGGCCCTGGAGCAACTCGAAGACGACTACCCCGGCGTGGTGTTCGTCTACATGACGGGGCACCTCGACGGATCCGGCGAGGACGAGAACCTCTTCGTTCGCAACGAGCAGATCCGCGAGCATTGCCGTACGCACAACAAGGTGTTGTTCGACTTCGCGGACATCGAGACGTACGACCCGGATGGCGGCTACCATCCCGACGGCAGCGATTACTGCGAGTGGTGCGACGCGTGGTGCGCGACGCACACGTGTCCGAGCTGCGAGGACTGCGCCCACTCGGTCTGCTACAACTGCTATCAGAAGGGCCGGGCTTTCTGGTGGATGCTGGCCCGGCTGGCCGGCTGGAGCGGCTCGCCGGACGACACCGAGCCAGCCGCCACGAGCGACACCACGGATGACTCGACACCCATGGGCGAAGACAGCGCCGCCATCGGCGGCGACCCGGCCCAGCGGTTGGAACCGGACGACTTCGCGTACCTGGGCGCCTTCCGCCTGCCGGACGATTTCAACTGGGGGGCGCGCGGGATGGCGTTCTACCCGGACGGCGACGGAGGGTCCGGCTCGCTACTGGTGACGGGGTTCGAACTGCTGTACGACGACGATCACCCCGGCGAGTCCTGCTGGGACTCGGGGTGGGACTGCCAGGCCCACTTCGGTGAGGTGGCGATCCCCACACCGACCCGCGCGTCGAACTGGGAGGATCTGCCTCTGGCTACGACGCTCACCGCGCCGACGAGCTTCGACGGCGGGCTGGCCGCCGGCGTACACCGCGAGTACGTGTACGTGTCCGGGCTGGCGTACGTGCCACGGCGTGGCACACAGACGAGCGACAAGCTCTACGGCTCGATCAACCTCTGGTACGCCGAGGGCGTGGCCGGCTCGGATACCTTCCCCACCGTCTGGTTCGCCAACCTCGACGGCAGCGGGGCGCGGGGCATGTTTCACGTCGGGCCGGACGAGGCGCCGTACCATGGCCGCAAGATGGGTTCCTACCTGTTCTCCGTGCCCGCGTGGTACGCGGACCAGTATCTTGGCGGTCGCACGCTGGTGACCGGCCGGGCCCGCGGCACGCCGGTGGACGGCGCGGAGCCGGTCAGCATCGACGGCGGATCGGCGGGCCCCACCCTGATCGCCTTCGCCCCGTGGGACACCGACAGCCCGAGCGGAGACCTGGACGCACTGCCGATGCTTTACTATCGCGTGGCGTTCCCCGGCTGCGCGGGGCCCAACGTGGGCGATCCGGACGCCTGCGATTATCCCGGCTACACGATGTGCGATGACTGGACGGGCGGTGCGTTCGTCGACGACGGCGCGCGTCGCGCCGTGCTGCTTCTCGGGTACAAGGGGCTTGGCGAGAACTGCTACGATGAGCCGCCGGTCGAGTGTAACGATCCGTGCAGCCAGTCGCACGGATACCATTGCCAGCCGTACGAGCGGCAAGTCATATTCTACGACGTTCACGAACTGGGTCAGACCGCATTGGGCGAGCAGAACCCGTGGGTGGTGCTGCCGTACAGCGTCTGGCGCCCGACCGAGTTCTACCTCGGGGCGAACCCGTGCTGGAACGTCGGCGGCATGGCGTTCGACGAAGCAGGGGGACGGTTGTTCATGGTCGAACGCGGTCTGGGCGAGGAAGAGATGAACGCCGCCGTGGTGCACGTCTGGGCGCTTCGCGAATGACGAATGACGAATGACGCGGGAGGCGTCGCCGCAGGCGCGTTCACGGCCGAGGCTGCGCGGGAGTTCGTATGGATTACGCGCCACCCATGCGACCTTCCTTTCCCTCCCGGGCCGCGTCGTGGGTTTCGACCACGGTGAGGTGGGGGGCCTCCGCGCCGGGTCGGACGCGCGACGGCACGCGGGCGGTCCGGCAACGACGTGTTGATCATGGACGATCACCCCGCGCAGACGTCGTTTTCCCCGTGAGAGTGGTATGACCAGCTACCATTCGGTGATCTGGAATTCGTAATCCTCCCCCTTGGCCGTCGGTGTTCGATATTTTATACTGCCCCCGCTATGCGCAAGGTTTACGTACTTGACACCAACGTTTTGCTGCACGACCCGGCCTCGTTGCTCCGCTTCGAGGACAACCACGTGATCATCCCGATCGACGTCATCCAGGAGGTCGATCGGTTCAAGCACGAGCAGACGGAGCGCGGACACAACGCGCGAGAGGTCTCCCGCCGGTTGGATTCCCTTCGCAACGGGTCCAGCCTGGCCCACGGCGTGCAACTGGAAAACGGCATTGTGCTGCGGGTGTACTGCGATGCGGACGATCCCCTTCCCGCCAACGGGGGCAAGGCGGACAACAACATCCTCCGGATCGCCCGGACGATCCAACGCGAGCAGCCCGACCTGCCGGTGATCATCGTCACCAAGGACATCAATCTCCGCATCCGGGCGGATGCCATGGGGTTGCGGGCCGAGGACTATGAATCCGACCGGGTGGTCCTGGCCGACCTGTACACGGGTCACACGGAGTGGACGCTCCCACTCCGCGACGTGGAGAAGCTGCGTCAGGACGGGGCCATCCCCATGCCGGCGGGCACGACGTCGTGGAGCCCCAACCAGTACGTGCTGGTCAAGCCGGACGACGGGTCAAAGAGCACGGTTCTGGCCCGCATGGACGGCGCGGCGCCGGTGCTGCGCGGGTTGGACCGGTTTGAAGGGGGTATCTGCGGCATCGTGCCGCGCAACAAGGAGCAGTTCTACGCGCTGGACGCGTTGCTCGACGAGAAAGTCAAACTCGTGACCGTGATGGGCAAGGCCGGCACGGGCAAGACGCTCCTGGCCGTGGCGGCGGCGCTGTACCAGGTGCTGATTCGCAAGAAGAGCCGTGGGGTGGTGGTGGCGCGGCCGACCGTCGCGGTGGGCAAGGAGTTGGGCTTCCTGCCGGGAGACATCGACAACAAAATGGTGCCGTGGATGCGTCCGATCGTGGACACGATCGAGTTTCTGTTCGACTCGGCCCGGTCCATCGCGCGGCGCGGGGACTTCCAATCGCTGTTCAAGAGCGGTTTGATCGAGATCCAGCCGCTGTCGTATATCCGCGGGCGGAGCATCAGCAACCGGTACATCGTGGTCGACGAGGCGCAGAACCTCTCCCCGCTCGAGGTGAAGACCATCATCACGCGGGTCGGACACGCGTCCAAAGTCGTGATGACCGGTGATCCGTACCAGATCGATAACCCGTACGTGGATTCGTCGAGCAACGGATTCAACTATCTCGTCAACCGGTTTCGACCGGAGCCGATCGCCGCCCATGTCGAGTTGCGGAAGGGCGAACGCAGCGAATTGGCCGAGCTGGCGGCGAATCTGCTCTGACCGGACCCGGTCGACCGGCATCCCCCACCGCGCCGAATCACGCCGGCCGCGGCCATCGGCGCCTCGCGCTGCCGGACATGCGCCACGCAGTCTTACTCAACATGCGAGTCCGACGCGCCGTGCACCGATCGGTGAGCGACCGGCTCGCCCCGGCGCGCCCGATAACGCGATGCGTCCGGGAGCGATAACCCGTGTTCCCGGTGTCCGTCGTCGGCCGAGCTTCACTCGTCAAGCACCCCCGCGGATCAACCGATAAACCACACGGCATCTCCGCCGTGCCTGCCGCGCGGCCGAGTGCGCGTGGGGCGGGACGCCGCCACGACCCCATCGTGCTGCGACGAAACAACGATCGCGCCACACGCACCGGGGCACGTGAGCCGCTTCGGGCATGAACACGTTGGAGAGTGTTGAGTTCTTGCGAGAAAGGTGACACACCATGACCACGACGATTGCGAACCAGGTGGAGGCAGCCATCGCGGCTGGAGCGAACGGAGGGAAGTACCTTACGTTCAAGCTGGACGACGAGGAATACGGTGTGGAGATCCTGAAGGTTCGCGAGATCATCGGGATGATGGGGATCACCGCCGTGCCTCGCATGCCCACGTACATGAAGGGTGTGATCAACCTGCGCGGCAAGGTGATACCGGTGATTGACCTGCGCCTGAAGTTCGGGCTGGAGGAGATCGCACACACCGACCAGACGTGCATCATCGTCGTGGATGTCGGCCGGGAGATCGGCATCATCGTCGACACCGTCTCCGAGGTGCTCGACATCGGCGATGACAGCATCGAGCCACCGCCGTCGATGGGTGGCAGCCTCGACACCTCGTTCATCCTGGGCATGGGTAAGGTGGAAGAAGAGGTCAAGATCCTCCTTGACGTGGACAAGGTGCTGACGACCGAAAAACTGCTCGTGATCGATGATGCGTGCGAGAACATCGAAGAGCACACGGCCGGCACCGACACCACGCGCTTCGGTTAGACGCGCGGGTCCCCGTTCACGCGGACGGTCGACTCAACGGGATTGGTCGCCGAACGGACACGGATGGCCGGTCGAATCGCTCGAAGGGGTGATCCATGAGTCTCGAAGACGGTAGCGCGGGGGTGGTATCCGCCCTGATCGGCGACTTGTCCGCCGTCGCCCACGGCGTCGAAGTGGATGACCTGGCCGGGCTGGCCAAGATGCACGGCTGGGCCGAACGCGTGGTCGCGGCCACCAAGCCGGACGCCGACGATCCGTCCCCGGACCTGTGCGAACAGGCCGCGAAACTTACCGACCTCCTCGAGGGGCTCATTCTTGGCGAGGCCGAGGACGCCGAACAGTCGCTGAACGACGTCACCACGTCCGTCAACGAACTGGTCCAGTTGGTGGAGCAGGGCGCCCCGGCCCCGACCCCGACGCCCGACGCGGAGGATGCACCGGACGACGCGACGGCACCCGTCGGCGCCGGCGCCGTTGACGACGCCCCGTCCGCCCCGCCCCCCGAGCCGATCGTGTCGCCGCCCGCCGCCCGCCACGTGACCAACCCGGGCGTCGGTGCCGAAAGCGCGACCGGCGCCGAGCCGGAACCCCCGTACGAATCCACGCCCTTGCACTTGAACGAGAGGGAGCACGACTTCATCAAGGCGTTCGTGGAGGAGGCGCAGGAGCACGTCGAAACGATCGAAACGGCCCTGCTTGACGTCGAACGTGATCCGAAGAACAAAGGCCTGATCAACGACCTGTTCCGCCCCTTCCACACGATCAAGGGGATGGCCGGCTTCCTCAACCTCCGCGATATCAATTGCCTGACGCACGAAGCCGAGACGGTGATGGACCATTGCCGCAAAGGCAAGCGGGTCATTACGCCGGGCATGATCGACTGCATCTTCGATGTGGTGGACGTTCTCAAAGCGCAGATCGCGGTGATCGCCACCCACCTGGCCGACCCGAAGGGCGGTGTCGTGCCCCAGCCGCCCGTGGCGGGGACGATCGAGAAGCTGCGGGCGATCAACGCCGGACGGCTCGAGCCCGAGGGTCGTCAACCCCCGGCCGGCGGGCCGGCTCAGCCGATCGGCGAGACGCTGGTCGAGCAGGGCGTGACGTCGACGGAAGCGGTCGAGGCGGCCCTGCAGGCCCAGGACACCGGCCAGACGCAGGGACGCACCGGCGAAATCCTGATCGAGAGCGGTGTCGCCACGCCACGGCAGGTCAGCCAGGCCCTGCGGGCCCAGGCCGGGCCCCGGACGACGCCCGAGCCGCCGGGGACGCCCAAGGCGGGGCCGGTGGGCGACCAGTCCGTACGCATCGATACGAGCAAGCTGGATGCCCTCGTCGACATGGTCGGCGAGCTGGTCATCGCCCAGACCCAGGTCGGCGCGAACACCCAGATCAACGCGGAACCCAAGCTGGCCAAGGACGTGGGCCAGGTGACCAAGATCGTCCGTGACGTCCAGGAAGTGGCGATGGCCATGCGGATGGTCCCGATCGGCCCGACGTTCCAGAAGATGGCCCGTCTCATCCGCGACGTATCGCGCAAGGCGGGCAAGCAGGTTGAACTGCGCATTTCCGGTGAGGACACCGAGCTCGACAAGAACGTGATCCAGCAGATCGGCGATCCGCTCGTCCACATGATCCGCAACGCGGTGGACCATGGGATCGAGTCGCCCGATGATCGCGTGGCGGCCGGCAAGCCGGTGATCGGCAACGTTCGCCTCAGCGCGTATCACCAGGGCGGCAACATCGCCATCGAAATCAGTGACGACGGCAAAGGGCTTGACCGGGACCTCCTGATCCGCAAGGCCGTGGAGAAAGGCCTCATCGACGCGAGCGCGGATCTGACGGACTCGGAGGCGTTCGCCCTGATCTTCACACCCGGCTTCTCGACCGCCGCCAAGGTGACGGACATCTCGGGTCGCGGGGTCGGCATGGATGTCGTGCGGAGGAACCTGGAAGCGCTGCGGGGTCGCGTCGATATTCGGACCGAGAAGGGCAGCGGGAGCACGTTCACGATCTGCCTGCCGCTGACGCTGGCCATCATCGACGGCATGGTGGTGCGGGTCGGTTCGGAGCGGTTCATCATTCAGACGATCACGATCGAGCAGTCACTTCGGCCGACGGCCAACCAGATCACCACCGTCCAGCACCGCGGCGAACTGCTCAACAACCGGGGCCAGCTCATTCCCCTGATCCAGCTCGGCCAACTGTTCGGCCTGACCGGCTGGGTGGACCCGTGCGAGGCGATGGTGGTGATCGTCCACTGCGAGGGGCGACAGATTGGACTGGTGGTCGAGCGACTGATCGGCCAGCAGCAGGTGGTCATCAAGGCGCTGGGCGAGCGATTCAAGAAGTTGCAGGGCATTTCCGGGGCGGCGATTCTCGGTGACGGGCGGGTCGGGCTCATCCTGGAAATGGCCGGGCTGGCCGCGGTGCACGAGAAGTACCGCATCCCGACGCACCGCATCGTTCGGTCGGCCGATGGGTCCGCGGGTGCGACGGGCGCGGATGACGACGACGGCGGCGGCGAGGCGACGGGCGAACCGCCCGACCCGTCGGCGGAGGCGGAGCCCGACGACGCCCCCGAGACGGCGTGCCGGTCGGAGACCGACGACGACCCGGTCCCCGAGCTCGTGCCGGCGGAGTCTCTGGCCAGCTAGTTCACAGGAGTTGCCGGCATGGAAGTAGTCATGGATTCCGTTGTCGAGCCGATGGCGTCCTCGGCGGCGTCCGCCCCGGGCCGCGTAACCGGCGGCAAGTTCCTCACGTTCTCGCTCGGCGACGAAGAATTCGGCGTCGAAATCCTCAAGGTGATCGAGATCATCGGCGTGCTGGACATCACGTTGGTCCCGCACACGCCGGACTTCGTGCGGGGCGTGATCAACTTGCGCGGCAAGGTGATCCCGATCGTCGACTTGCGCACCAAGTTCGGGCTGGCCACGACGGAATACAACGATCAGACGTGCATCATCGTGGTGGATGTCGGGATGCTGATGGGCATCATCGTGGACACCGTGCAGGAGGTCCACGACATCGCGACGGACGAGATCGACCCGCCGCCGACGCTGGGCGAAGGCGTCGACACGGAGTTCATCCTGGGCATGGGGAAGACGAAGGATGCGGTGAAGATTCTCCTCGACATCGATCGCGTATTGAACGGCGACGAGTTGGTCGCGTTGCCGGGGACCGCGGACTGAGCCGCAGCGGCCGGCGCGGAGGCCACAGGGGGCCGACACGGAGCTTCTCCTCGACGACTTGTCGCGCGGATCGCTCGACGGGTGGTCGAGCACAGGGGGCGACGACAGTGGAGCAGGTAGTTGACATTGCCGACTTCGCCGTAACGGATGACCCGCGGACCACGCTGGTGACCTATTCGTTGGGCAGTTGCATCGGCGTGGCCATTTACGATCCGGAGGTCAAGGTCGGCGGATTGCTGCACTACATGCTGCCCGAGTCCGCCATGTCTCCCGACAAGGCGAAAGCCAACCCGGCGATGTTCGCGGACACGGGCATCCCGGCCATGTTCCGCGCCGCCTACGCCCTGGGGGCGGCGAAAAAGCGCATCAAGGTGAAGGTCGCCGGGGGGTCCCAGTTGCTGGACGACAACGGCACGTTCAACATCGGGAAACGCAACTACGTCATGCTCCGCAAGATCTTCTGGAAGAACGGGATCTTGATCGAGGGCGAGGATGTCGGGGGATCGATCAGTCGAACCATGCGTCTGCGATGCGGCGAGGGGCAGGTGACGCTCAAGACGCGAACCGGGGAGTTTGAACTGTGAGCGAAGTCGATAACATCATCAAGAAGATCGGGACCCTGCCCCCGCTTCCCGACACGGCGCTCAAGCTGATCCGTGTCGTGAACGACCCGCGGAGCACCGTGGACGACATCGTCGAGACGATCAAGTATGACCAGTCCATTACCGGCGAGGTCCTTCGGCTGTGCAACTCGGCGTACTTCGGCCTGTCCCGCAAGATCACCTCGCTCAACGATGCCATGCTGTGTCTCGGCACCGTGAAAGTCATGCAGCTCGTGATGTCCGTGCACACGACCGGTCTGCTTTCCAGGGAGCAGACGGGTTACGGGCTGGATCCCGGCGTCTTGTGGAAGCACTCGGTGGCGGTGGCCCTGGCCGCCGCGCAGTTCACGAACCGGATGAAGGTGGCCAATGGGAGCGTCGCGTTCACGGCCGGTTTGCTGCACGACATCGGCAAGGTCGTCCTGAACGAATACGTGGGGGCGGAGTTCGGCGAGATCGCCCGCCGCGTAACCGAGCAGCACGCCAGTTTCCTCGAGGCGGAGCGCGAGGTGCTGGGCTTCTCCCACGAGGAAGTGGGCGGCATGGTTGCCGAACGATGGAAGCTTCCGGAGCCGATGGTGCTGTGCATCCGGCACCATCACGATCCCGGCGCGCTGGACGTACCCGACGCGCTGGTGGATGTGGTGCACCTGGCCGACTGTACCTGTCTCCTGCTGGGCCTCGGCCTGGGCGCGGACGGGCTGTCGTATCGGGCGGATGCGGCGGTGATGGAACGGCACCAACTGCACGAGAACGATCTGGAGGTCGTGGGGGCACAGATTCTGGTGGATCTGAAGCGGGTGCAGGGAATGTTCGCTTCCGATGAGCCGGCCCCGCGCGGGCTCCAGACGACTGGAAAGTAGGAGCGACACGATGTCCTCGAATGTACTCATTGTGGATGACTCGGCGACCATCCGGCAGATGGTGAAGCGGACCATGGAGATAGCCGGCCTGGACATCGGCGACGTCTACGAGGCCTCCAACGGGATCGAGGCCCTGGCCCAGCTCAATGATCATGAAGTCAAGGTCATGGTCGTGGACATCAATATGCCCACGATGAACGGCATCCAGTTGCTGACCCGGATGAAAGAGAACGAGCGGCTCAAGGACATCCCCATCGTCATCGCTTCCACCGAAGGCAGCCAGAGACGGATCGAGCAGATGGAGGAGTTCGGAGCCTACGGATACGTGCGGAAACCGTTCCAGCCCGAACAGCTACGCGACGTGCTGAAACCCCTGTTGGGAGTCGTTGAAGATGCAGGACCAGAAGGCGGCGACGCTGGCGACGATTTTTTCTGAAGTTCTTCAGAACCTGGCGTTCATGTTCAGTGACGATGACGAGGCCGAAACGGTGGCCTGTGACCGCTGGCTGGAGACCCGTATCGGGTACACCGGGCCCGCCCAGGGCACGCTGCGGCTGCGGTGCCCCCGCGACTTTTCCGTCCTGCTGGCCGGCAACCTGCTGGGCATCGATCCGCAGGCCCCCGACTCCGAACACCAGGCTTGCGACGCGGTCAAGGAGTTCATGAACATTCTCTGCGGTCAGTTGATAACCGCCTTGCACGGCACCGAGGACGTATTCGACCTGACCATCCCGGAGATCCGCGAAGTGGACCCGGCGCCTGATTTCAACGATACCCGCGGTGGGCAGGCGGCGGCGTTCACCGTGCAAGGCCACAGGTTGCAGGTGATCTATCACGCCGAGACCTGAGACGCTGAGGCGCGGATACTCTTCGTGGAGCCCTCCCGCGGTGTGTGCGGAAATCAACGATCTCACCCGACGCGAGTACGAAATCGTTCGCAAGCTTGTCTATGCCAAGAGCGGCATCAACCTGGGCGACCAGAAGATGCAGCTCGTCCGCGCCCGGCTGGGCAAGCGGGTGCGGCAGGGCGGCTTCGGCTCGTTCGGCGAGTACATCCGTCATGTCGAGCGGGACCAGACCGGCGAGGAGCTCTGCTCGCTCCTCGATGCCATCTCGACGAACACCACGCATCTGTTCCGGGAGATCCGTCACTTCCACTTGCTCCGCGAGACGATCCAAAGGTGGGCATCCTCCAAGGAATGGCGGGCACGCAATGACACCGTGCGAATCTGGAGCGCCGCGTGTTCGAGCGGGGAGGAGCCGCACTCCATCGTGATGGTCGTGGCCGACGTGCTGCGGGCGTATCCCGGCCTGAACGTCAAGATCCTCGCCAGCGATCTCTCCACCCAGATGCTCGCCCGGGCCCAGCTGGGACTGTACGAGCCACACCGCGTGGGCACCGTCCCCGCGGATCTGAAGACACGCTACCTCAAGAAGGTGCGGCACGAGGGCAAGAGCATGCTCCAGGTGGTGCCGGAGCTGCGTCGACTCATCACCTTCGCCCGGTTCAACCTGATGACCCCGACTTTCCCGTTCCGGCGCGGATTCCACATCGTCTTCTGCCGGAACGTCATGATCTACTTCGATCGAGAGACCCAGACGAAGCTCGTCAACAAGATCGCTTACGCCCTCCAGCCCGGCGGGCTCCTGCTGATCGGGCATTCGGAGAGCCTCAACGGCATCGACCATCCGATGACCTACGTCGAGCCGACGGTCTATCGGAGGTGACCCCATGCCGGACGGCAACCCCCGCGACGACTGCTTTCTTCAGCCGGGCGAGGTCCTGGCCAGTGCCCAGCCCATGACCGTGCGGACGGTGCTGGGAAGCTGCGTCGCGGTGTGCCTGTGGGATGCCGGCCGCGGCGTCGGGGGCATCAACCACTACCTGCTGCCACGCCCCACCGCGGACGCCGAGGCGGCGCATCGGTACGGGATCTTCGCGATCCCCGCCCTGATCGAGCAGGTGCTGGCCTGCGGCGGCGTGATGGCGACGGTGCAGGCGGCGGTGGTGGGAGGCGGTCGCCCCGCCGGAGCGTCGCGCCGCGCGTCGGTGGGGGACGCAAACCGTGCGCTCGCCATGGAAATCCTCGCCGCCTGGGGCATCCCGGTCCTGCGTGACGAGACGGGCGGCGCGATCGGCCGGTCGGTGAGGTTCCACATGCCGAGTGGCCGATTGGAAATCCGGGTGCTGCCCGGACTGCTGGCCCTCGGGGCGGGGGGAGAGTGATCCGATGCAGTCCGGTTCCATCAAGGTGCTGGTCGTCGACGATTCGCCGTTCGTGCGGTCGGCCCTGACCCGGGTCCTGGACGCCCAGCCGGACATCGTGGTCGCCGGTGGGGCCAAGGATCCGTACGAGGCCCGCGACCTGATTATCGAGTGCCGCCCGGACGTCATCATCCTCGACACGGAAATGCCGCGGATGGACGGCATTACCTTCCTGGGCAAGCTGATGGAGCACTATCCGGTCCCGGTCATCATGTGTGCCGATCCCTCGGACCAAAGCCGCGATCGGGCCCTGGAGGCGATCGAACGAGGGGCGACGGATGTCGTCATCAAGCCCACCGCGCGAAGCCGCGACGCGCTTCGGGCCCTGGGTGAGCAGGTGGCGTTCAAGGTTCGTGCCGCGTATGTGGCACTGCGGAGACCGCCGCCGCCGATATCCACCGCCGCCCAGCGGGCGACCACCTTGCAGGCGGCCGGTCTGGACCCGGCCCGCTACCTGGTGGCCATCGGGGCCTCCACCGGCGGGACGGAGGCGATCCGGGACCTGCTGGCTTGCGTACCGGTCGACTTTCCGCCCGTCGCGATCGTGCAGCACATGCCCGCCGGCTTCACCGCCGCCTTCGCCAATCGCCTCAATCACCTCGGCACGCTCATGGTGCGCGAGGCCCGGGACGGCGACACGCTGGCACCCGGCGTCGCCCTGGTGGCCCGCGGCGGCGTCCAGATGAAAGTGCGCCGCGCCGGGGGCACCCGGCGAATCGCGTTCGGCTCGACCCAGCCGGTCAATCTGCACTGCCCGTCGGTCGACGTGATGTTCGACTCGGTGGCCAAAGCGATCGGCAAGGATGCGGTAGGCATCCTGCTGACCGGGATGGGCGGCGACGGGGCCGAGGGCCTGCTCACCATGCGCAAATCCGGCGCCGTGACGCTGGCCCAGAACCGTGAAAGCTGCGTCGTCTACGGTATGCCCAAGGTCGCGGTGGACTTGAACGCGGCGCAGATCACCGGGACACCCTCGGCGATGCCGTCGCTTGTCATCCAGGCCCTGCGTAATCGCGACTGCGCCGCTGAACCGACCTCCTGCTGATCCGCAGACCGCCGGTCAGTCCGCCTTCGTGTTGCCCGGAGCCGTGCTCGCGCCTTTGGCCTTGCCGCGGATCCGCGTCAGCGTGCCGTCCATGCCGACCGGGTAGCAGTCGCCGGCCGCATCGACGGCCACCGGCGCCATCACGAGAGAGCCCGGGGTGGCCTGGTACTGCCACTGTACCGCCCCGGAGCCGGCGTCCAGCACGCTGACCAGGCCGGTGTCGGAACAGACGTACACGCGGTCATGGGCGACCGTCGGCGGAATGGGCAGCCGACCCGTCGGCACCGTCGCTTCCCAGGTCGGCCTGGAACCGCCGGACCCGTCGAACCGCATGACGCGATTCCCCAGGCCGCGGGCGTAGTACGACTCGCCGTCCGGCGAGGCGGCAATCCCCACGATCCCCTCGGCCACGGCCGCGTAGGCTTCCACGTCCTTCTTGTAACCACCGAGCACGCCATCCGCGTCGCATACGAGCACCGAACCCCGGTACGCCACCGGGCTGCACAGAATCGGGGCGAGTCGACGTTGGCCACCGCCGGCCTGACCAGACGGGCCGGGCGTTTTTCGGACCAGCTTGCCGGTCGCCGCGTCTACGCAGCCGACCATACCGTTCACCGTCCCGTACCACACGCGTCCGTCGGCCAGGGTCGGGGCGACCACGATGGCCCCGCCCGCCGGTTGGGTGATCCACTTCTTGCGGCCGGTCCACGCCCCGATCGCGTGCAGTCGGCCCTGCTCGTCGCCGATGTAGAGGGTGTTCTCCGCCATGACCGCGGTGCCAAGCACCGGCCCGCCCGCGTTGTACTTCCAGACTTCCTTGCCGTTGTGGTCCAGGCAATAGACGAACCCATCCCCGGACCCGAAGAAAACGGCACCTCCCTCAGAAAGGGGTGAGCCGGCGATGGGACCGCCCGTCTTGAATTCCCAGACCTGTGACGTCTGCTTGCGGTGAATGGCCCGCAGCACGCCGCCGGTCTCCGGCACCAGCAACACATTCCCGCGTTCGACGGGTAGCGGGCAGCCCAGCACGGAAGAGGGCAGGTAGCGCCGCCACGCCACGTCGATCGAGCGGTCGTCGAAGTAGAAGCGCCCGGTCGTCATTCCGATGAACGGCTGGCCGCCCTCGCCCGCCGCCCGCAGTTCCAGGGTGTGCCCGCCGATCGACAGCCCGCGGGTCGGCACCTTCAGGTCGCCGCGATTGCCTTGCGTGAACGGCACGTCTTGGCCATCAATCGATACCGTGTACCGCGTCTTGCCCGATCCTCCCCGCAGGCGCGGGCGCAGGGCGAAGTGCCCGCCACGGACGGCTGGCATCAGCGACCGCAGGCTGCACGACAGCCCAGGTCCGCTCCCGGGTTTCAGCGGCTTCTCGAGCAGCTTTTGGACCGGCTTGCGGGGGTCCAGGGGCCGGTAGATCGCCCGCACGTGGCCGTCGTGGATCGAGACCACCGTGCATCCCGCGCCGTCGCCGTTCGTCGCACCGCCGCCGAGCACGTCAATGCCGTCAAGTTGAGTGTGCACCGCCGTGCCGCCGCCGGTGAGCAGCAATGCCACGTTGTAGCGGGCCAGGGTGGCGTACAGACGGCTCCACTCCGCGGGCCGGGCGAACACGGGATCGTCCGGACGACGGTGGCAGATGATGAACACCGGTGTCTGGACGCCCACCTTGGCCAGCTCCTCCCGAAGCCAGTAGATGGTTCGCGCGTCGAGCGTGGCCAGCGGTCCGGGTCCGCCGATGGCCGAAAACCCGACGAAGTGGCAGCCCATCGCGCCAAACGAGAAGCAAGTCTTGGCCCCCTCGCTCCGCAATCCGTCCGCAACGATCCGATGAACGGGAATGGGCAGCCCAACCGGGGATGGTCGCGTTGCCGTCGCGGCCGCCCGGCCGTCGGCCCCGGACGCCGACCCCGTTTCGAGCACGAAGGAGGGGGCGGGCGCGGTCAGGTCGAACGGCGGCATGGCCTGCGGCTGACCGGCCTGCCTGGCCAGCCATTGCCCGAACGCGTCATCGTGCGGGTCCGCGTCACCGCTCACCACCAGGAAGCTGAAACTCTTGGCCGTCGCGGGATCGGCCGACGGCGGGCTCGGTTTCGGTTCGCCCGCCACCCGGAGCGGCAGAGCGGCGAGAACAAGGACACTCCACATGGCTGTCACGCGTTTCATCGGGCAGTTCCCCTTTGCAGGTTCCATTGGATGACATCGCGGCGCCGCGCCGGTCGGTTGTCGGCGGTCCGACCCGGCTCGTCTCACGCGAAGAAACGGAATTTGAATATGGCCCACAGGGCATGCAGGCCGTCCACCCACGTGATCTTCTTCCCCTCGCTGTAGTCGCGACCGGCATAACTGATGCCGACCTCGTAGATGCGCCATTTCCCGCGGGCCACCCTGGCCGTCAGCTCGGGCTCGATGGTAAAGCCGTTGCTCCTCAGTTGCATGGCGCGGACGACCTCCGTACGAAACACCTTGTAGCAGGTTTCCATGTCCGTCAGGTTCAGGTTGGTCATCGCGTTGGACAGCGTGGTCAGCATCCAGTTGCCGACCATGTGCCAGAAGAACAGCACGCGCTTGGCCTCGGACCCGACGAATCGGGATCCGTACACTACGTCCGCTTTGCCGTCCAGGATGGGCCTGAGCAGGCTCGGGTAATCTCTCGGGTCGTACTCGAGGTCCGCATCCTGGATGATGACGATGTCACCCGAGACCAGCGCGAAACCCGTTCGCAGCGCGGCGCCCTTGCCCCGGTTCCGCGGGTGCAACTCGACGGTGATGGACTCGTCCGGCCATCGCTGCCGGATGGACGGGTAAAGCTCGCGCGTGCCGTCCACGCTCCCGTCGTCGACGAGCACGATCTCCCGGTCCATGCCGACATCCACCGCCAGCACGCGCGACACCAGTTCTTCCAGGGTCGCCTTCTCGTTGAAGATAGGGATGACGATCGAGAGCTTCATGGAGTCCTCGTGTTGTGCCGTTGTTCGCCCGGTGGCGGTGCCGCGGCGGCCCGCCCCTACGCAGTGCGACGTTGAGCCCGCGGCGCCTACGGCTCGTCGAACACCGAAAACCCATGGGCGATCAGGTCCTGGACGTCCAGGAGCCCGACCACAACGTCCTGCTCGTCTACCACCGGCAGTTCGTCAATCCGATGTTTCCGCATGAGGTTGAGTGCGTCGGCCACGCGATCGGCGGACCGTGCCCGCTTGGGAGAGCGGGTCATGACATCCGCGATCGGCCGGTCCACCAGTCGGTCCGCATCGGTGATCAATCGGAACAGGTCGCCGTGGGTGAAGAACCCGACGAGGCGTCCATCCGCATCCACCACCGAGGCCGCACCGGCCCGACGGGGGGCGCGGAGCACGGCGTCGTAGTACGCGTGCAGTGACTGGTCCCACCCCACGATCGGGCAATCGTCCCCGGTCCGCATGATCTGGTCCACCCTCATCAGGCTGCGACCGAGGGCGCCGCCGGGGTGATACCGGGCGTATTGCTCGCGACGCACGTTGCGCAATTCCATGACCGTCAGCGCCAGCGCGTCGCCCACCGCCAGCATCGCGGCCGTGGAGGAACTCGGGGCGAGCCCCAGCGGGCACGCCTCCGGGACATTGCCGATATCGATGACCACGTCGGCCAGGGCGGCCATGCGCGACGGCGGCCGGGCGGTCAGCAGCACCACCTTGCAGCCGATCGACTGCACGAGCGGGATCAGGTGGATCAGTTCCTCCGTCTCGCCGCTACGGGACAGGGCCAGAAGCACATCGTCGGGGCAGATCATGCCCAGGTCCCCGTGCAGCGCTTCGACCGGATGCAGCCGGTACGACGGCGTGGCCGTGCTGGCCAGCGTCGCCTGGATCTTGTTGCCGATGAGGCCCGCCTTTCCCATCCCGACCACGCCGACCCGCCCGCCGCATCCCAGGATCACCCGCACGGCGTCGACGAACGCGGTATTCAACGCGTGCCCGGCCGCTTCGATGGCGGCCGCTTCTTTACGCAGGACGGCCCGGCCCAGCTCGAGGATTCGCTGTTGCGAATCCTGCCCCGGGGCGGTGTGCGATGGATCCGTGAGTTGCTGCTTCATGGCCGGCCCATTATGGTGCAGCAGCCCGGGCGCGACAAGCCCTTACCGCGATCGTCCCCGGCGCTCGGCGTGCGTCGGCGTCAGACCACCGTGCCCCGCCGCCGCCGAGTGCGATCCGAATGACGGCCTCCGCGCAACGACAACGGCCGCGCCGTTGATGGCCGAAGCCACCCCGGGCGGCCGTACGCGTTTCAGCAGTGTCCTCGGCGCCCGCCGGTACGCGGGCGTCCACCAATCAGCTCTCCGTTTCCTCGAAGGTCGGGAATGCGTTCTGCTCGGCTTCCTTCTGAATGACGATCGACGGCTTGACGAGAATGAGCAGGACCGACTCGTCCTTCACCAGGCTGCGGTTCGAGTAAAGCCGTTTCAGCACCGGCAGCTTGGACAATATCGGAACGCCCGCCTCGACGTCGATCTCGCCCGTTTTCTTCATCCCGCCGAACAGCAGGGTGCCGCCGTCCGGCACCGTGACCGTCGTCCGAATGATCTGCACCTGGATCGACGGCAACTGGATGAAGGCGTCATTGGCCGCACCGCCGGCCGCACCACCGGACGTCGGCAGCGTCAACAATCCCACCAACTCCGAAACCGTCGGGGTCAGGTTCATCGTCACGTACCGCTTGTCCGCCGACACGGTCGCCCGCACCCGTAAGGCGGCGCCGGTCAACAACTGCCCCGGAACCGGCTCCGTGCCCACCGCGCCCTGGTCAGTGACCACGTCCAGCCTCTGGACGTAGGCCGTCTGGTTGATGACCGCGACGTAGGCCTGCTGTCCGTTGAAGAGCACCAGCCGCGGCGCGTTCATGATGCTGTTGCGGCGGTCGGCCTGCGTCGCCCGTAGCAGGAAGTCCACCTGGATACCGTCCAGGAACGAGCCGAACATCTGCAGGGCCGGCTGAACGGCCCCGCCGCCGAACGACCCGTCGACCGACGTCGCCGCCGGTGCCGTGATGTCCAGAATGTTCGAGATGATCGGGATCGGGGTCGACTTGTTCCAGCTCATGTGCCGACCGGGCGGCGGGACGGAGGCCACCGTGCCGTAGGGCTGGATGAGGCCCTGCTGTTCCAACTGGGTGCCGACGCCCGGAATGCCCGGCGTGAAGCCCAGGCGCGAAAACTCGCGCGGTAGCAGAACGGTTTCGCCGTACGGCCCGATCAGCGGTCCATTGTCGCCCGCCGCAATGTCATACCCGGCGTTGCCCTGGTTCAGGATGACGTCCAGGTCGATCCCGATTTCTTCGAGGTAGTTGGCGATCACCGTCAGGAACCGCGTCTCCACGGCCACCTGAATGGCTCGCTGGGCACGCAGCTTGTCGAGCAGGTCGGCGATCTGGGCGTGCGCGGCGGCCGTCTGGGTGACGACGAGCTGGCCACTGAACTCCATGATGGCGGCCACGTCGCCGCCGTTTTCGCGCCAACTGTCCGGCTCGATGGTCTCGCGGATCAGTTCGAGCAGTTCTTCGATGCGCTCCTCGCGGTCCTGCTCGTTGCCGGCGCCACCGCCGCCGCCGAAGCCGCCGCCCCCGCCGCCGAACCCGCCGCCACCGAACCCGCCGCCGCCGCCGCCGAACTGGCCGTGGTGCATGACGTTCGGGGAGAACCCGCCGCCGCCGAGCCCGCCGCCGCCGCCGAGCCCGCCGCCGCAGAAGCCGCCACCACCCCCCCCGCAGCCGCCACCACCGCCGCCGAAGCCGCCGCCCCCGCCACCGAAGCC
>CAZBUJ010000037.1:42586-52665 GCA_964495075.1 uncultured Phycisphaeraceae bacterium | reverse complement strand
GCCGTCGGTGAGCCGTTCGCGGGCGATTCGTGCGCAGCGGTGTCGGCCGTCAGGGAGCCGCGCCCGGGCACACAATACGTTGTGGCGTCGGCCGCCAGGGAGCAGCGCCCGGGCACTTCATGCGTAGTGGAGTCGCTCGACAACCAGCCGGCGGATGAGCCGTCGAGCAGGCAGCCCAGTTACCGTTGAACGGACGCAGCCGTCAACGGTGGAACATGCGAGCAGGGGAACTGGACCCCCGTTCGGGCGGCAGCCAGTCGGGCCGACGACAGGTCAACGGCCGCCGGGCCGTGCTCTGGCCAAGATCGCCCTCGGCGGCGTGCAGGCCGGTCGGCTGCCCGGGCATCAGGCGGGGCGTCAGGATTCCTTGACGGCGGCGATCAGGTCGGTGAAAGCCTTCTTGCCGTCACTGAAGAACATCAACGTGTTGTCCATCGCGAAGAGCGGGTTGGGAATGCCCGCAAAACCGGGACTCAGACTTCGCTTGATCACTACCACCGTCCGGGCTTTGTCCACGTCGATGATCGGCATGCCGGCGATCGGAGATGACGGATCGGTGCGAGCCACCGGATTGACCACGTCGTTCGCGCCAACCACGATCGCCACGTCCGTCTGCGCCATCATGGAGTTGATTTCGTCCATCTCCTTGAGCTTGTCGTACGGGACGTCGGCCTCGGCAAGCAGCACGTTCATGTGCCCGGGCATCCGGCCGGCTACCGGGTGGATGCCGTATTCCACCGCGATGCCCCGTCCCTCCAGCAAGTTGCCCAGGTCCCGGACGGCGTGCTGCGCCTGCGATACGGCCAATCCATAGCCCGGCACGATGACCACGCGCTGGGCGCCGTCGAACAGCATCGCGACTTCCTCCGGCCCGGCCGACTTGATCTTCCCGGCGTATACGTCGGCGGCGGAGGGACCGGTCGCGGTGGGACCGAGCGTGGCGAACATCACGTTGGCCAGCGAACGGTTCATCGCCTTACACATGATGCTGGTGAGAATCAGACCCGAAGCGCCCACCAGCGACCCGGCGATGATGAGCACGTTGTTGTCAATGACAAATCCGGTGGCGCAGGCGGCCAGCCCGGAATAGGAATTCAACAACGCGATGACCACGGGCATGTCGGCACCGCCGATGGGAATGGAGATCAGGATGCCCAGCACACCCGCAAAAAACACGAGCAACCAGTACCAGATCTGGGTCGTCGGATCGGCCACCACCAACACACACAGGATCAAGCTAATCAGGAAGCACCCGCCATTGAGAAAGTGCCGACCCGGCAAGAGCATCGAGTCGCTCAGCCAGATCTTCTCGCCCTTCCACGTGAAGCCGAGCTCCTGCAGCTTGCCGGCGGCAATGAGGCTGCCGAACAGCGTCACCGAACCGATGAGGCCGGACGCGGCGATGGCGACGAGCGCCTGCCGCGGATCGACCGCCACGACCGCGGCGGCCTGCGCCGTGGTCGCGGCGGCATCGCCGGCGGATTCGGGGGTCCGGTGCACGAACTCCCGGACCAGCTCACCCCCAGCAACCAGGAACGACGCCGCGCCGCCGAAACCGTTGAACAGGCCAACCATCTGCGGCATGCCGGTCATGGGGACCTTGACGGCCAGCACCGAGCCGACAACCCCGCCGACCACAAGCCCGGCGACGATCCACGTCCACGACACAATGTCGCCCGCCACCAGCGTCACCACCACCGCGACCAGCATGCCCAAGGCACTGATCAGGTTGCCGCGGACGGCGGTGCGGGGGTGCGTCAACCCCTTGATCCCGTAGATAAAGAGCACCGAGGCCAACAGGTAGGCCACGTTCCGTATCGTGACTGGATCCAGTGCGTCCACTTCTCAACCCTTCCTTCGGAACATCTCCAACATGCGATGGGACACCAGGTATCCCCCGACCACGTTAATGGTGGCGAACACGACGGCCAGGAATCCCAGCGCCGTCGAGAACGCACCGTGCCCGGCACCGGCGGCCAGCAATGCTCCTACCACGGTGATGCCGGAGATCGCGTTCGACCCGGACATCAACGGAGTGTGGAGCGTGGGGGGGACCTTGGTGATGATCTCGAAGCCCACGAATATCGCAAGTACAAAGATGGTGAGCAGCATGATCATGCGTCAGCTCCTTTCCGCGCCGGGGCTTTCCACGTTGGGAGCCTCACCGGCCGACCTGATCGGCAGTCCGAGTAACTCGCGCACCCGCGGGTTGACGACGTCGCCGCCAAGGGTCAGCAACGTGTCACGGATAATCTCGTCGTCCAGATCGATGTTCAGTTCGCCCTCCGGAGCCAGGTGCTTGAGAAACGTGACGAGGTTGCGCGAATACATCTGGCTGGCGTGATACGGGACGGTGGCGGGCAGGTTCACGGGACCGAGGATCGTCACCCCGTTCTTGACCACGGTGTCGCCCGGCTCGGTGAGCGCACAGTTCCCGCCCCG
Organism: uncultured Phycisphaeraceae bacterium; assembly: GCA_964495075.1. GTDB lineage: Bacteria > Planctomycetota > Phycisphaerae > UBA1845 > UBA1845 > JAFGJQ01. Next base: position 50,223 of record CAZBUJ010000037.1, on the reverse strand, counting down.
CTCGGCGGCCAGGTCTACGATCACCGACCCGGGCATCATGCCGGCCACCATGTCCTCGGTGATGAGGATCGGCGCTTTCTTGCCCGGCACGGCCGCCGTGGTGATGACGACGTGACTCTCCGCCACGACGCGGGCCATCCGTTCGCGCTGCCGGCGATAGAACTCCTCGTCCATCGCCTTGGCGTACCCGCCCGCATCCTCGGACTCACCCGCCTCCAAGTCCATCTCCACGAACTTCGCCCCGAGGCTCTCGCACTGTTCCTTGACCGCCGGCCGGACGTCGTAGGCGTGCACCACGGCGCCCAACCGCTTGGACGACGCGATCGCCTGCAAACCAGCTACGCCGGCTCCGACCACGAACACGTGAGCCGGGGCAACGGTGCCAGCCGCTGTCATCAGCATGGGGAACATGCGGGGCAGCGCCGCGGCAGCCAGCAGCACGGCCTTGTACCCGGCGATAGTGGCCATGGACGACAGGACGTCCATGCTCTGGGCCCGCGTGATGCGGGGCATCAACTCGAGTGCGAAGGCGACCACCCCTTTCTCCGCGAGGGCCCGCACGGCCGCCGCGTCAGTCAGCGGGTCGCACATGGCGACCAGGAGCTGGTCGGTCCGGAAGTGATCCAGATCCGCCGGCCCGGCGTCCGGGTTGGCACCAGCCGCCCGGACCTGCGCGATGATCGCGGCGGTCTCGAACAGCTCGGCCCGCGAGACGACCCTCGCCCCCTTGCCCCGATAGAGGGCGTCTGGGCATGCGGCACCGTCGCCGGCCCCGGCCTCGACGGCCACCGCGAACCCCGCCTTCGTCAGCATGGGCACCGCGTCGGGAATAATCGCGACGCGGTGCTCGCCCGGAAACGACTCGTTGGGCACTCCGACAAGCATGCTCGGTATCCCCTGTTCACGAACAATGAAACGCGGGCCACTCGCCCCGCGCCAGTGCAGCCCGCGGTCGATCGCGTGCCGTTCTTCCGCCTGTCCCGTGAAATCACCCTTCCCCGTCCGGCCCGACACGCGGGGACTCCACTGCGAAACGCCGTTCGGTCCCGGCCGACGATGCGGCACGACCACCCCGAGGCGCCCGACGGAGGTGCGGTAGTCTAACACGATTCACGTTGCGTGCAAGCGACGCCGGAACGGCTCGCGCCGCGGCTTCACCGCAAGACGTAAAGAACGCCGCCGCCCCCGGGATCAGGGACGGCGGCGTGTGAGGATCATCCCATACCAGCCGGGAGCCGATCCAACGGTCCGGATTCGGCTAGCCGCCGAACGACCAACCGACCGACATCCCGCCGTACAACTCGTCGTGGATCGCCCCGGACTGGCGGGCATCGCCCCAGGCGTCCTGGTAGTACAGGAAGCCGTTGATGTACATCGACCCGATCCACTCCGGCAACTGGAGGAGCGGGGCGAAGTCGTAGGTGGCGTCAAGTCCCCACCGCCCGAAGGCAAACTGGGTCGTTCCCACCCGGTCGGTCCGGGCGAGCTTCTGGAGGTAACGGTGATCGATACCCGTCATGAAGCTTGGGGTCAGCGTGAAGTTCTCAAACAGCTCGAAATCATGGCTGACACCCAGCTCTATCCAGATCCCGGTGGCGCTGCCAATGTCCTGCACGAACAGCACGTACGGGTTCAGGATGCCCTCGTCGTTGTCCGGGAATAGCCACTTCCACATCCACGCGTCGTTGTGGTCGGCGCGGACGAACCATTCGTGGGTGTTCCGGTCCTTGTTGTTCGCGTATGCGTAGTAGTTCCACCCCGCGGCCATCGTGGTGGCAATCTGCTCGATGTCATACTCATAACTCAAGTAGAAGTCGTACCGCTGGAAGTTCTGCCCGCCGTGGACGGGGTCCAGGGCGCTCTGCCCGCCGTACCACGTGAAGAAGTTTCCGTAGACGAAACGACCGTACTTGCCCTTCTCTTCACCGAGCAACCGGGCGATGTCGAACCCCATAGTGTACCGCATCTGATGGTTCAGCCTCTCTCGGCCCTCTCCGCTGTACTCGGATTGGTTCACACCACGCCAGATCCAGTCCGTGACCATCGTGTAACTGATGTCGAAGCTGAACGGGCAGGCGGTCTCCGCGCTCGCCGCAGCCATCTGCTCCTCCCTCATATCGACCCGCGTCTCCTCGTAGACCGGGACGGGCCTTACGCCGGGTTCAGGGGCCGGCGCCTCGGGCTGGATCGGCGGCGCAGGCGGTGGGGGCGGCGGCGGACCTTTGTCGGGCGGCGGGCCCTTGTCGGGCGGCTGAGCCAGTGGCTTTTTAGGCGGTCCGCCGTTGCCTTCCGCCTTGCGCAGAGGGTCGTCCGCAATCCGAAGGCCGAAGGAAGTCGTGGAATCGCTCGCCGCAAGGACCACGTCATCCGTTCCGTCGATCGCAGAGGTTCCGGCGTGCGCTGCACTGGCCAACGCCAGCAGCAACACCGACGCCCCGATCAGAAGTCCCATGTAAACCCGCTTCACAATCATTCTCGTTTCTCCTTGCTCGCGCCATCGACGCCCCACCCGTTGCGGCGTCCCTGGTGGTATCCACCCGCGTCTCGCCCTCATCACGCCCTCGACCGCCGGTCCTCCCGCCTAGGGTCCGGTCACGCGACCGCTCGATCGGAGGCGCGAATCCGTCCTGCTGGAATCCCAGCGCCGGGCAGACGGCCGCTCAACCCCCGCCTGGGGTCGATCCGCCTGCCGCGCCTTCTCGCGACACCGGATTCGTGGCATCGCTGTACACATCGCAGTTGCCGCTCGCGGACCCTGTTCACCTGACCGCCTGGGAGCCCCGCTGGTCCGCGAGCGCTCCCTACATATCGCGGCGGCCTCGCGAACGCAAGTACTTACCGCGAATTCCGCCGCCCGCGAAATGAAGTCCGGTCCCCGCCCGGCGCAGGCTGAACTCGCTGGCCGCCGATAGCGGTTCAAGCCACACTGGCCGGGCCAGGTGCCCCCACCGGCACCGCATCGCCCGCGCCCTCCGTTGCCACCGCTTTCGCTCCGCGTCACGGTCGCCTGAGGAGCCCGGGAGCGGGATTGATGGCCGTTTTGCGGCGTTGGTGTCAGCCGAACCGCTGGCCAGGGCTACCGTCATGTGAGGAACGAAACGGGGCGACATCCCGCCCACCACCAAGGCTGGTGGGTGTCTGACTGATGGGGCCCTGATGGTGTACGGCGAGCGAACCACACCGCGCCGCGGCGCGATTTGCGGCGGATACCCCATGAAGCGGTCCGTTCCGCCCGGGCGATAACAAGCGCAGACGGAAACGGGCCGGAGACAACGCGGTGCCGAGAGGGAGTAGTGGGGATGAAGATCAACGCCAGACGATTGCGAGCGATTCGACGGGCGTCGCAGCGACGCAGCCAGCACCCGAACGGGCTGGGCGTGAGCGAACTGTTCCTCGCGACCCCGGACGAAGCGGCGACCATCCTGCGAGTGCACGACCCGCGGCTGAAACGGTACCTGCTAGGCTTCACCCATTACATCGTCCGCGCGTGTTCCCATACCTCGTAGCCCCCCTCGCCTCCCATTCCTCAACGACTTCCGTCCGGCCAACAGCTCTGTGAACGCCTCGTTGCGCGTTCCGGATGCGCTATTACGATTACAGCGATTCACGTGTGGGGGCGGGTTGCCCGGCAGTGGCGCCCACAGGGGTCTCGGTGGGCGCCTGCGGTCCACGGTGCGAGCCGGCCGGCGCGGGCGGTTCGGCGGCCCAATGCCCGGGCAACGCGACGGAACCGTCCGCGTGCGTGACCTTCCGGCGCCGCGCCTCGCCGGCCCGTTCGAGTTCCGCGCTCCACCAGACGATCTCCAGTTCGCCGGATTCCAGCTCGACCAACGCGGTACAGCTTTCGATCCAGTCGCCCGTGTTGCAATACAGGATCCCTTCGATTTCCCGCAAGGCGGGTTGGTGCGTGTGTCCACAGATAACGCCATCGACCTTCTGACGCCGGGCTTCTCCGGCGAGCAAGTCCTCGAAGTGCGTGAGGTGCTTAACCGCCTGCTGCACCTTTCGCTTGATGGCTCCGGCCAGGCTCCAGTAGGGTCGGCCCAATCGGCGGCGAACGGCGTTGAATGCCCGGTTGACCGCGATCAGGTAGCGGTACGCCCACGACCCCAACCGGGACGCCCAGGCGTGGTATCGCACGAGCGTGTCGAACTCGTCCCCGTGGAGCACGAGGAAACGCCGCCCGTCGGCGGTTTCGTGGTACGCGTGATCGACGATCTCGACGTCACCGAACTGGTACCCGACGAAGCCGCGGAAGAATTCGTCGTGGTTGCCGGGGATGTAGTAGACCTTGGCCCCTTTCCGCGAACGCTTCAGCAGCTTGTGCACGACCTCATTGTACGGCTTGGGCCAATGCCACTTGTTGCGCATCGCCCACACGTCGATGATGTCGCCGACGAGATAAAGGTAATCACACTTGATGGAGTCGAGGAACGTATACAGGACTTCGGCCCGGCAGTCCTTGGTGCACATGTGCACATCCGAAATCCACACGCTTCGGTAGAACCGCTTGTCGGGTTTGTGTGGCGGAACGGCAGCCCTGGTGCTGTTTTCATTCACTGCCATCTCACAGCTCAAGAGCGCTCCTGGTCCACGATTCCCGGTGCCATCGTTGCGGAGGTTGCGTGTTCGCCGGGTGGCCTTGCCTCGTCGCCGGCGTGGCCGCCAGGCCGCGGCCGACCGTACGCCAGTTCCTCCGCGTATTGCTCGATCGCCGCCAGCGCCTCCTTGGCACCGTCGCGCCGCCGATCGCCGGCGCGGGCGGCGTATTGCTCGTCCCGCCGCAGGAAGTCGCGAAGCCAGTCGGCCGTGATTCGGCGACGCGGGACGTGCCGGCCAATGCCCATCCGCTCGATCGCATCCGCGTTGAGCCGTTGCTCGAGGCACGCCATGGGCATGCCCACCATGGGCTTGCCGAAGAAGACGACCTCTCCGCACAACTGATTGCCCGTCGTGGCGACGACGGCCCGGCAGGAGGCGAGGTCGTTGATGAACGGGAGGTTGCCGAGCTCCTTGAACTCAAGCGGGCCATCGACACCCCGCCGCGGGGTCCCGTAGACCCGCACCGGGCAATTCTGGGCCCGCAGGGCGGCCTCGAACTGGGGCGTGAATTCGTCCGGCTTGCTCACATACACGAGGAGGTGTTCGCCGCGGGTCGGCGTCGTGTTGCGCAGTTCCGGTCGGATCACGGCTCCCACCAGGGTGACACCGCGTCGGCGGGTCGGGGCGTCGAAAAAGCACGAAACGACGACGCGGTCCGGCTCGCCGAAGAGCAGGCGATAGACGAACGCGTTGCCCCAGCGTACGAGCCGGTCGAGCCCGGACAGCGGCAACCGGCAGTAGGCCAGGAGTCCGAAATGGTCGAACGTGATGCGGGGCAGGCCCATCCGCGGAGCGACGCGATGGGTGAATCCCTCGGAGTCCGTCACGACCACGTCCGGGTGGAATTCGTGCAGCGCGTCCTGCACCATCTGGCAGGTCGGCCCGTGCCAGAACATGTCGAGGACCATGGAGAGGTTGCGCTTGACGTTCAGGTAGTTGGACAGTCTCCCCTGCCGGTTGTAGTGGTACCGGAGGGTGGGAATGCGCGTCACCGAGTAGTGGGGCGCCAACGCATGGTAGGCGTCACCGCCGGCCAGAACGAGCACATCATGGCGTCGGGCCAACTCTGGCAATACGGCCAGGGCCCTCATTGCGTGTCCGCGACCGAATCCATGTACTCCGTAGGCAATCCTCACGCCACGCCCCCCGCACCCCCAGCGCTGGCATTAATCGTAAACTTATTATTGACGTAAAGTTACGGTTCCGTGCAACAGGTCGGCCCGAGCTGCTTCCCATGCACCGGTCGCGTGAGCGGCAGCCTGTTTCACCACGCTGCTTCGTCGCCCCCGCCCTGGCGTCACTATACGCGATCGCGGCGAGCTTGCACAAGTTCTCCCGGTTTGCCCGGGGGCGGGGACGATCTGTGCGGCTGTCGTCGGGCACGCCTGATTTGCGAACGGACGGGTTTCGATTATACCGTTGCCGTGCGGCGGCCGTGCGGAACGGCACGCAGCGATGCGTCCGGCGGCGGAGGTCTTGATGTCAGTGCGGCGCCTCGACCAACTCAAACTGGCGACCCCGCGATTCTCCGTCCTGCGGTTCCGGGTGTGGCGGGAGTGGTGTTTCATTCGCATGGCGACCCGCCAGTTGTGGTGGCGATTCGCGATCATGCTGATGATTCTCTTAGGGGGCGGCCTGCTGTTTCAGCGGTTGGAACCAGAGCAGGACCTTTCGCTGGCCCAGGCGGTCTTCTACGCATGGTGTCTGATTTTCGGCGAGCCGCCGGAGGCCTTTCCGAAGGCGCCGGTTCTGCAAGTGTTGTTCTTCGTCATGCCTGTGCTCGGGCTGACCGTAATCCTCGAGGGGATCCTGTATTTCGCGGGCCTGGTCCGGGATCGGCGACGCTACGAACGAAACTGGTGTGTCATCATGGCAAATTCAATGACGGACCACATAGTGCTGGTCGGCCTGGGCCGGCTGGGCTGGCGTGCGTTTCGATTACTGCGAGACATCGGCGAGCAGGTGGTGGTGATCGAGGCCAACGGGTCCCATCCGTTGCTGGAGGATGTCCGGCGGGATGGCTCGCCCCTGATCATCGGCGACGGGCGGAACGAGAACCTGCTCATGGAAGCCAACGCGAGGAAAGCGCGGGCGGTCATTGCGGCCACGAACAACGACCTCGCCAACCTGGAGATCGCGATGGACGCCCGCCAACTGCGGCCGGACATCCGCGTGGTCGTACGCATGTTCGATCCGAGGCTCGCGGACAAGGTGCGCAGCGGCCTGGACATTGAGATCGCCTTGTCGCAATCGGCCCTCGCGGCACCGGCTTTCGCCATGTCGGCGATCGATCCGTCCATCGTGTCGAGCTTCCTGGCGGGGGACCAGCTGGTGGTAATGCATCGTTGGACGGTTCAGACCGACGGTCCGCTGGTGGGGAAGACGATCGGTGAGGTGATGTCGGCCATGAGTTGTGCGGTGGTGGAGTTACGGTCGGGCACGGCGGCGGCCCGCCTGTTTCCGCCCCCGGATACCGAGCTTCAGCCGGGCGATGAGTTGCTGGTGCAGGGTCCGTTCGAGACGTTGTCGGGGCTGCGTAAGCGAACGGGGCTGCTGGGCCGGGAATCGTTGGTCCTGCCCCGCCCGTGACGGGGGTCGGCACAGTTTCGGCCGTCTGCCCGGGCGATCGGCCGTCCGCAACCCGCCGCGTCGACCGTGGCAGGTCCCTGATTGACGATTCGGGGGATTGGGGTCATACTGCGTATGGCGTGTGAGTCGTCTTCACCGCCGCCGGCTTGCGGGTCGCCCAGGTACGAGGGGCCTTCGCAGGAGCATGGCCGATCCTCTTACAACAGGACCGTCCCTCTTCATGATTCCCCTTTCACTTCCGGCAAATCCCGCGCGGTCCTTATTCGATGGTCATTACGTGATGGCTTGACCCTCAACCGGAGGTACCCTGGCATGTCTTTCGAAGACAGAACGATCGTTTGCGCGGAGTGCGGCGCCGAGTTCATCCACTCTGCGGACGATCAGGCCCGCTACGCGCAGCGCGGCTTTGCCCACGACCCCAAACGGTGCCGCCCGTGCCGGGAGAA
>CAZBUJ010000037.1:0-42576 GCA_964495075.1 uncultured Phycisphaeraceae bacterium | reverse complement strand
AAATCTACTGCGGAAAGGGGGCGGGGGTTGCGTTGTACGAGGGGAGGGTCCGCCCCGGCCCCCGCGGGAGTCGTACGAGGTTCAGTGCGCCGCCTGTGGCACGATGACGACGGTGCCCTTCAAGCCGACGTCGGGACGGCCCGTGTACTGCCGGGACTGCTACCGGTCGCGCCGGTAACCGGGTCGCGGAAAAACCGATCGCCGCCTGGCCGTAATCGCGGCAACGCTCGTTGGTGGGCGAACGGCAGTGCGGGTCGGGCCGTCGTGGCCTGCTCCGGCGGCCACGAATGCGGCCGTGGCTGTCGTCGGTGACAGGCCGTGGGTCACCAATGTCTTTCAGTCAGAGCCTGTCGGCATCGAAATCCTGATGGCGATGCCAGAACCGGCGTAGCTGCTTGCCATTAAGCGATTTGCCACCGTAGCTCAGTTGGCAGAGCGGCGGTTTTGTAATTAAAGCCCCGCTCTGCAAGGACTTACGCAAACGCGGATTTTGAAACACCACGGCCGATCGAAGGCGCACGAATAGGCGCGTCCAGTTGTCGCGACAACCGCCTGATTCCCGCACCGACTTTAACATCGAATAGCAAACGAACTTCGCGCTTCTGGTCTGCGCGCCGGCTGCAGGCGAGCATTGGTGCGGAAATGGACGCCATTGATCATCAGGTAGACTCCGTTCGTGTTCGCGCCGTTATCCTTCGAGCCGTTTGATCAATGTCTTGGGCGCCGTCATTCGATAGGCCTCCACCAGGGCGCGTTCGACATGCGCCCAGTCCACGCTGCCCGTGTCGAGCCACAGCCCGACCCAACCATGGTGGCCGACGTGCTTTGGCACGTGGAATGCGCCCGGCATCGATTCACGGAGGCGTTCTCGGAGATCGCCACTCGACTTGCAGTTGATGGCGAGCCTGCCATCACCGTGATGATCATTGAGGAGCCATCCCAAGCGTCTCCCGCGAACTTCAAGGCTCAGGTGAGTGCCGTGCGCCACGCCTCTCGCCTCCGGAAGTCGCTCCAAGAGGGAAACGACGTGCGCACGCCTGACTTCCAGACGCCTCGTTTTTCCAGTGCCTTTCATCATCCGGTTGCTCTGTGATCCCTTCACCCCTTCCGCTTCACCATTTCGTTGACCCACACCGGAACATACGGTGGTGTGCATCCCTTTGACCCCGGCCAGCCTTTGTACAGGCCGATCTTCTCGCCGATGGCGATCGCCCGCTTGCGGTGCCTGGTGTGCTTGATACCGATCGCGGCGAGGGTGTTGTTCATCGTCCACTGTACCTCCGGCTTGGCCTTCGGCATCTCCATTTCGATGCGGCTGAGCAGCGCATCGAGGTCGAGGCCATCGGCGCCCTTGTTCACGCGGCTGGCGGTGAAGTGCCAGCCGGCGCGGGCGGCCCAGCGATCCTTGTCCTTCATCCACTTCTCGCGCAGCGATTCCTTCTCGGAATGTTTTGCGACGACGTACGCGTTCAGCCAGTCGGCCACCTGCGCACAGGTCGTGGAGCGCGTCATCTTGTCAAGTTCCGAAGCGGAGAGCGACCTGGGCTTGATGATGAGCGTGGCGAGGAGCTGCGCTTCGACGTTGCCGGTATCCCAGAGTTTGAGTGCTAGCTCGTGATCGGCCTTGACCTTCTTGGCGATCGCGCGGATGTCGCCGAGCTTCACGCCGAACTGATTGTCGGGTGCGCCGGCCTTGGTGTTGTGTTTGCGCCGGGCTTCATCGCCGAGCGATTCGAGTTGTGCGAGGATTTCTTTTACGGTCATAGCTTGAATCCCTGAGGTCGAACTTTCGGGCGAGGTGCCGGGTCGTCCGTTCAAAGTTGCCAGAGTCCGTGCTCGATCCCGCCGAGGATAAAGATGGCGAATGTACCGTGACCGGGGATTTCCGTGGGTGGCACCGCCACCTGTGCGCCGGCCGTCTCGGCAGCATTGACCGCGCCTTGAATGTCATCCACCAAGACATAAGGCCGCACGACTGGCGTTTCCGTTTCGCGCATCGGTGCACGCACGCCAATCCGTCCACCGTCTTTCAACTTGGCTGTGCGGGCGTTTCCGAGTTCGGCGACCGGTTCGCCGAAGGTCACACTGCGCGCTTTCTCCAACGCATTGCACGTCGCATCCGTTTCGGGGGTCACGATCTCGAGGTAATGGACATTGATGGCCTTTTGCGTGTCGGGCGCGGATCGCTCCTGGTGTGCTCGAGTATTGCCGGTCTTCCGGCGGTATTCCGCCGAGAGAATCCGCATCCACGTGCCCTCGTCGGTTTCCATGGATGACGTGAACGTGCGGCTGTCATTGCGGGTGATCTGGATGATTTCCTTGTACCGTGCGGTCTTATCTGGGCCTTCCAAGCTCGGGCCTTTGGTTTCGAGGGTGAGTGTATTGCGGTCTTCATTGAGCGTGCCCTTGTAGACCCACAGATGCCCGCCAAATGAATCTATCCACGTTCCAATAAAGTGCTTCTCCTGCGGATCGTAACCCAGCGAGAGAATACCGCTGTAGGGGGCACCCATCATCGTGGTCGTGGTTTCGGCGACGATCCAGTGATCGCCAAGTGCGCGAACGGAATCTGTGCCGGCGGCCTCCGCCGGCGGTTGATCCGGCTGCATGTACATTTTGAATTGGATATCCCATTCACCCACAAGCTGTTTGAGCCATTCCTGATCTTTGACTGGTTTGTCTTGACCCTTGGCGGGCTTGGATGACTGCGCAAGCACACCGCTAACGAACAGCGCGATGGCGATACTGATACTGACGATTGCGAACTTCTTCATGACATGCTCCCTTCTGGTCAATGACAACGTCGGCGGGTCATGCACGACCCGTGGCCGCCGGGCACCGGAAGCTGGTGGTCCAGCCACGCCAACATCAATGTCCATCGCGGGCGTCGCCGGTCAACTGCAGCCACAGGTTAGCGGGCACTTCAGCAAGGTGACTCGTACTGAACATTCGAATCCGTTGGCTACTTTCTCGGCTCATATCGCATCGCCACCGCCCCCGAGCCGAACTCCAGCCGGCGCACGAGCTTCAAGTCGATGTGCTTCGAAAGGCCAGCGAACAACGTCGGCCCATGGCCCGCTAGCCTGGGCTGCACCACGAATTCATACTCATCGATCAATCCCAACTCCGCCAACGCCAGCGGGAGCTTCACGCCTGCCACGAACAGTCCCTTACCCGACTCCCGCTTCAGCTGCTGAACGGCGTTGCCCAGATCCCCGCGCACAAGCTCCGCGTTCCAATCGACCAGGTCCAGGGTGCTCGACACGACGTACTTCTTTGCCGCGTCAATCGTCCGGGCGAAGGGTTCCATCCAATCGGCCATCCAATCAGGCCTCACTCCCGTCCGCGCCAGCGGCCGCCACCCTGCCACCATCATTTCGTAGGTTACCCGGCCAAAAAGGAGGGCATCGGCCTGCGCGAGGTTCTCGGCCGCGTGACGATGCAAGTCTTCATCCGTGGGCATTGCACGATGATCGCAGCACCCGTCCAATGTGACGTTGATGGAATACCGAAGGGGTCGCATTATGTGCTCCTGAAGCGGGCTAGCAGTTGATCGAACGGAAGTCCGCCTCTCGACGTCTGCGGACCATGCTATGCCCGATTCGGCATCCCGGCCGTATCGCGGCGCTGAGCGGAGAAAGCAAACCATGTGCCCGGTAATCTGGTGGGGCTGACGATTGCGATCGTGCTGCTGAGCCTGGAGACGCATCAAGCACTGGGAAAGCAACGCCGCGATGGAGTGGTGTCGTGATCATGACTTGTGGATTTCCTGCGCAATCTGGATGAGATTCCCACACGTGTCGTCGAATACCGCCGTGATCACCGTGCCGAGTTCGGTGGGCGGCTGCGTGAACCGCACCCCAAGCGCTTCGAGCCGCTTGTGCTCGGCGGCGACGTCCGTCACAGCGAACGACGTGAAGGGGATGCCGTCTTCGACGAGAGCGGACTTGAACGGTTTGACGGCAGGATGTTCATCGGGCTCAAGGACGAGCTCGGTGCCGTCCGGATCCTCGGGGGACACGACGGTGAGCCAGCGATGTTCGCCCAGCGGGATGTCGTGTTTCTTCTGAAAGCCCAGCGTCTCGGTGTAGAAGCGGAGGGCCTTCTCCTGATCATCAACGAGCACGCTGGATTGGTTGACTCTCATAGTGCATCAGCTCCTATGTCCGTTTGTGGGCCAACGCTGGGTAATCGCCTTGAGAGGCTTCCCGTTGAACCAGTGAAACTTGTACCTGCCCTCTCGCCTGACGATGACCAACCCAGCTGATACCAAGACCCCCAGGTGCTGCGAGATCGCCTGCCGAGACGAACCGATGCCGTGCTTCATGGTCAAACGGCCGCAGAGTTCGAAGAGCGACTGTCCGTCACGGTCAACCAGCTCATCGAGAATCGCCCGTCTCGTCGGGTCGGCGATGGCACGGTACAGTTCATCGTCCATGAAACTCGACTCATGCAAGCAGTGGCTTGCCTATCGGAGGAGGAGTATAGGCAAGCGACTGCTTGCCTGTCAAGCCGGGAATCTGGGTTTCACGAGCGTTTTTCCTCCCTACCGGGGTCAGGGCGCGACGCGCCCTCCCCATTGCCCACGACCACCTGGTACGCGTTCCGGCGACAACGCGGCGGATGAAAAAACCGCAGGTCGGAACTGCGTTTGCTGGCTCTGCGGCGGGATTCTGGTACCATTACCCCCGCTACGAGCCCAGGAAGCGGTTGTCGTGACGGTTGTCGCCCGCAATCCGTTTCTCGTTCGTAAGTCGTTCTTTAGCAATGACTTGCCACCGTAGCTCAGTTGGCAGAGCAGCGGTTTTGTAAACCGCAGGTTGTCGGTTCGAATCCGACCGGTGGCTTTCGCGTCTTCGGGCCGGAATCGCCGTTTCTCGCGTACCGGCCAGAGTCTGCGGGCGGGCCACGGAACGCCGTTGGTGTCCACCGAAATCCACTGAGATCGACCGACGTGCGTGCTTTTTCGGTCAGCTGGTCGGTAAGACGGAAGCGCCACCTCGGGGGCTTGTTGCCGGTGGCTTCGTGGTTCTCGTCAGGCGTAGCGGGCTCGGTATTGTCACGAGCGTAATTCGGACGTTATGGGAGCGGCCCCGTGAAAGCTACCTGAAGCCAGCCGAAGTCGGCGAGGTCGACATCCTCGTCTCCATCGAAGTCGCCACATTGGCACTCTAAGCCAACGGGACCACCCTCCGGGCCCGTCATGCAAATCCCGAACGCTGTGAAGTCGTCGCGGTCGATGTTGGTGTCACCATCGAAGTCGCCGGTGCATGGGTCGAACATCATCTGATACATCTCCAGCGTCAGCTCGTCTGTTGGGAATCTCTCGTGCACGCCACGTTCGAAGTTGGCGTGTCCGCGAAGGAACCGCAGATTGCCCCAGTCGTCGTGCCCCTCGAGCAACTGCCCCGGCGAGGCCGGATCACGCCAGTAGATCCGGCTGATGTCCGCGGCTACGCCGGTGTCTACCGTGTCCCCGTCGCGGTTCCAATCGACCGGTCCGCCCATGCGGACAACCTGGGCGGCCAGCCTGCCCATGGGCGGCCCCACCAGCAGCGATACGCCAGCGTTGCCGGCCAGGCCGGCGTCTTCGTCGAGCGCGTTTTCTTCCAGCGTCGGAAACGCGCTGTGCGAGTAGTCGAGTTGCCAACTGTCGTGGACAGCCTGAAGTTCCGGGGCCGTGCCGGCGATCGCGGCCGGAATCCGGATCTGCCACATGTAGTTCATGATGCTGTAGTAGTTCGGCTTGAAGTTGATGTCATCGTCGCCGCCATGGTCCAAGCCGAGCGTGTGGCCGAGTTCGTGCATGAACGTGCTCGCCTGCTGCTCCACGGTTCCGCCGGGCGTGGTCCACAGGCCGAGTGTGACCATGAAGTCGTCACCAGGCAACTCGGCCAGGCCTGAGCTGGTACTGCCGCTGTGCGAACTGGCGAAGATGCAGTAGCGGTACGCCTTTTCCTTGGCGGCCAGGATATTGTCGTAGTTCGGGTCGCTGCGCTGGGCCGCCGTGCAGAAACGAACTTCCTTGACGGCCTCGAATCCATCCCAGGCATTCGGCCAGGCCGCCACGGGGATATCGGTCTCGTCGATGTCCAGATGAAGGTTGATCCCGGTCGTTCCGTCCGGGTTGTCCACCGGCGCGTTGGCGAAGGCGCTGACTACCATGCTCAGTGCACCGGCGTCAGGGGCTAAGCCCGCCATGGCGTCGATCTCGACGTACAGGTCCTTGTGCTCCAGGTCGGCACCGACCAGAGTGAGGTCGATGGTGCCGTCGCCATCGCAGTCGAGCCCGCTGACCTCCCAGTCATCACAGAGACCATCGCCGTCCTGGTCAGGGCAGAGCGCGACGATCCAAGCCTCGGTTTGTCCGCTGGGGTTCGTGCCATCGCCCACGATCATCCTCCCGTCAGGCGAGACGTCCCAAGCGTTGCGAAGCGTCCAACCGCTCAGGTCGAGGCAGTAGCTCTGCACCAGCAGGTCTCGCAGGCTCACCAGGCCGGTTTCCTCGGTCCAGATGAATGCCTCCCACCCGTTCGCGGAGATGCTCCGTCCGACGACGACCGAGCCGTCGGCCGAGATACCGGTGGCGTCGCTCCAGAAGCTGCCGCCTGGCAGATCGCCCAAGCCCGCCATCCCGCCGGCCTGCGTCCAACGGAAGGCCTCAGCAGGATTAACCGGCGTGATGTTCCCGTCTCCGACGATCAGCGACCCGTCGGCGGAGACGCTGCGGGCACTGCTATGGAAGTCTCCGCCCGGAAGGTCACCGAGCCCGACCATCCCGTCGGCCTGCGTCCAGCGAAAGGCCTCATTATAATCACCGCTCGACTCGGAACTGCTTTCTCCGACAACGACCGCGCCGTCGGCGGAAACATCAAAGGCCTTGCTGGCGAGAGGAAAGTGCCCGCCCGGCAGGCTCCCCAGTCCGACCATCCCGCCAGCCTCCGTCCAGCGGAAGGCCTCCGGGGACCACCAAGTCTCGCCACCCTCGACGAAGCCGTAGCCGACGACGACCGTGCCGTTGGCGGAGGTGCCCATGGCGTAGCTTCGGAAGTCTCCGCCCGGCAGGCCACCCAGTCCGACCATGCCGCCGGCCTCCGTCCAGCGAAAGGCCTCATCATCAGGCTGGCTCAATTCGGAACTGCTGTATCCGACGACGACCGTGCCATCAGCGGACACGCCACGGGCAACGCTGTGGAAGTCTCCGCCCGGTAGGCTGCCCAGTCCGACCATCCCGCCGGCCTCCGTCCAGTGGAAGGCCTCGAAAGGATCGCTCGAGGCCGATATGCTGAATCCGACAACGACCGAGCCATTGCTGGAGACGTCAAAGGGGCGACTGTAGAAGCTTCCCCCTGGCAGATCGCCCAAGCCCTGAAAACTCGTTTCCGAGGCCGACGCCGCTGTCAGCCTGATCGCCAATAACGGTACCATCACAAGCATCCCTTTGGGCTTCATGATTCGACCCCCGAAATCTAAGCGCAGCGCATTTCCGCCGCCTCCGGCAAGACAATCGCGTCCGAGAAGACCCGATCTGCCAGCCCATTGGCATACTACGTCCCTATCTCACAGCCATCATATCCAGGTCGATAGTGCGACGTAAGCCCCGCGTATCGGGCGCCGATGGTGGTTGGCTGGACGGTGTGAACCGAGCCGTTCCGGCCGTTGCCGTTCGGATTTCCGGTTGCACACGGTGGGGCCGGGTCTTGGCGCTGTGGGCGGTTTGGCTCGACCGCCTCACCACCTCGAGCGTCGAATGATCGCCAACGGAAAACCCTTGAGATTGGGGTGCGGATGATGCCGCCACGCCCGTTTGGTGATCATGGCCGAGTGGGGCAACATTGATCAGTCGGCGATCGCGAGGCCCGGACGCCCGCCATCGTACGACCTTGACGGTTTTGATCTCGAACGGATGGATTCGGCCCGCCGCGGGACAAGAGGCCCTGAAGCCGATTGCCGGGTAATCTGACTCCGCGGCGAATCCCCAGCCGGAAAACGGCCTCCATCGTCCGCGGTGCTCAATCCGTCATCAGACCGACGAACAGCGTGAAATCGTCCAGGTCAACGATGTCCTCGCTGGGCGGGTCCGGAGCCAAGTCGAAGTCATCCAGACAGACGGCGTCGGAGCGGTTGAAGCACCCCTGAAACGCCGCAAAGTCGTAGAGATCCACATCGCCGTCCGCGTCATAATCGCCGGCGGTGGCGGCCCGAAAGACCGCCAGGCTCAGCGGCATCGCGAAATCGCCGGGGCACGTCGCGGGCGTGATGTCCGTCGCCTGGGGATCGCCCTCGAGGTAGTTCGTCACCCGGTACAGGCGAGGCTCCATGTACCACCAATCGAGGCCCGTCACCTGAACCACCTTGAATCCACACACATACAACGCCCCGGCCGAATCCTCCGCCGCGCCCGTCACCGCGGTGCAGTCCGCGAGGGGCAGCGACCAGAGGGGCGGACCGGACACGCCCTCCATGCCGCCCGACACGTCGTACGCGTGGAGGATGCCCTCCGGCCCGGCGACACCGTTCACCGAGCCTCCCAGGTAGAGCCGACCACTCCACCGCATCAGATCCGCACTCAGTGTCGCATTAATGGCACTGACGTCCACGACCTGCTGGGTCACGGGGTTGATCAGCCGGTCAGAGCCGACGCCACTTTCCCCCTGGGCGGTCAGGCCCCACACGTGCCCGGGGGCCCCAGCCACCACGGCCCGCCCGCGCGTATAGAGGCCGTGCGTGTACACGTCCACCTCGCCGTCCTGGTAGTGCACAAAGCGGAAGTCGATCGCCTCGGGCGATTCGTACGCCCAGCCGGTCGGTGCGTAGCTGCCCCAAAGGCCGACGTCGTGGGCCACCGCCACATCGATGGCCTCCAGGTCGGCGATGGCCGGGGGCAACTCGATCTCGATGATGCTATGAGCGAGGGCGGTCTCGTCATTGTGCCAGCTCTCGATCCATCCGCTGACCCAGCCGGTACCGGGGATGTCCAGGTAGCTGACACTCACCGCGTAGAGCTTTCCGTGCCCGTCATGCCGGATCCTCGTGTACACCGGAGGTGCGTCGGGATCGGCGTCCGGCAACCGGAACCGGCGCAGGCACACCGCGGGGCTCCTGGCGTCGGGGCTGTCCGGTTCGACTTCGTAGAGCCAGTCCACCCAATAGGCGTCTTTCGCGACGATGATCAGGTTCCCCTCCCCGATCGGCTCCCACTCCGTTTCGACGCAACTATCCGGGTTGCTGGGCGGCGAGCAGCCCAGGTAATCCCGCTCGATCAACTGCATGAGGATGTCATAGTCAATCGCATCCACGTATCCATCCAGATTCAGATCGTTGCAGCCCCAGTCGGGCTCGTACGCCCCATAGTCCTTGGTCAACTCGTGGGCGTCGCAGAGGTCCAGAATGGTGTCGCCCGTGAGGTCGCCGAACGCACTGCCGCAGGTACTCGACAGGAGGCTCAGGTTGTCCAACCAGACGCCGACGTAGGTCGGCGTTCCCGGGGACCCCATCATGCCGGTCAGGCGGATTTCCACGACGAGACGCGGTGCCCCCAGCAGCCCCAGCCGATCCAGGATGATTTCGCGCGTCACATGGGCGAATTGCTCGGACCCCGGCCCGCCGGGCCGGCCGGCCGGCGGCGAGGGCAACGAAAACGCGAATCGCTGATTCACGAAAACGTCGACCCGGGCCCGGGGATGCTGGAACAGATAATCGTACTCGATATGAATGCCAGTAAGTGGCACCGGGCTCTCCGTGCGCACGGCGATCGGAACCGGCCCTTCGGACCAGCCGGTGGTCATCTCCAACACACCGTTCGTACCGATCATCGTGATGTGCGCCGTCCCGTCGGCTCCGAACCGGTGCACGGAGAAGGCATCCGCGAACGACTCCGCATCGTCGAACGTGTGGGCAGCCAGCACCGCGCCGGGGGGGACCGGGCCGCGGTTGGCCGACACGCTGACCACCGCGTCCGCAAAGGTCCGAATCGGTTCGACCACAAAGTCCTCCTCGCCCCGCCTCCAACCGATCGCGTACAGGTTCGGGCCGCACGCCACAACCGCCTCCCGCACCCCCGTCGCCACCACGTCGAGGTCGCTCGCCGCGTCGCCCAGGTTGCCCACGTGATGCGCCCCGCAGGATTCAAGGCCCACCGTGATGACGTCGCCGGAATCCGTGAGTAAAATCGCCGCCCCGGAACTCAGTGAATCCACCGCCAACTGCGTGGCCGTAAGTTCGCCGGGCGGGGCGAACCGACACAGCGACTGCCTACCATCCGGGGCGATGGTGACGATGCTGAACCACGTATCGGTCAGTTGGGCCACCAGGCAGCCGCCACCGGGCTGATACGCGATGCTCGTGGGCACCGCGCCGTCCGCGCCGAGGTAGTTCATCCCATCAGGCGGAGTCAGCGGTGTCACGTCTCCGGTCTCCGGATCCACATCACTCACCCCGGGAACGCCCCCTCCCGCGTCGCTTTCCAGCACCAGAACGTGTCCGGTTCCAGCCACGGCAATGTCAACCGGCGTCACAAACGGGTCGCCCGGGATCAGCCTGGTCGATGTGGTTATCGGATCGATGGAATGAAGTGAACCGTCGGCGGCGACGGCGATCAGCGTGCCGTCACGAATGCCCGACAGCGCGATGAAGCCCGGCGCGTCCGCGACGCAGACGGCATCGCCCGGGCCGGGGGTATCCACGTGAAAGACCAGACCCTCGGCCAGCAGGTACGTATCACCCGCCTGGGGATTCTCCACCCCCGGGCAGCCATCACGAAGATGCGGATCCGGCGGGGACATCACCGAACCGGCACACGCCGGCGCGTCCATTGGTACCAGGAGCAGACCCACGGCAAGCACGGCGATCGGCAATCGTGCCCATCGCGGGGTGGAGAACGCCCGCTCCCCTGGCCCTTCGACAACAGCCATCATCATTACCCCTCCCGATGCCCTACGTGTCACTATACCTGTTTCGCCGCGACATCGCACCCCGATGAGCGCCGCTTTGCCCACTCAGCTTGCAGACGGCGTGCCCGCCGCATTGAACCGGCAAGCGGGCACGTAACGTGCGTGCGGTGCCTGTATGGGCCCGTGGCCACGCGCCGATTGTAGCGCGTGGTCACGCAGCGCAGGCGGGAGGTCACGCAAAGATGACAGTACCCAAGCCGCCGGCCAAGTCCCGAGGCGCCACCGGCCCGACGGTGCGGGGTCATCTCCATTGCCGGCGATGCGGCTACGATCTCTGCGGTCTGGCCGCGAGACGCTGCCCGGAATGCGGTCAAGCCTTCGACCTCCTGGAACGGTTCCTCAGCAGGCGTTTTTTCGGACCGCCGAACCTGCGTGTCATTGTCCGGTGGGTCCGGCGGGCGCTCTTGCCGGTCCGGAAACCGCGACGCCGTTGACCGAGCCGCATCGGACAGATATCCTTGAGAGATCGGGACAGGAAGCATCACCTCGCAGTGGCAGCGATGGACAACGGCACGTCTCAATCACAGCCTGGAGGTTTCACTCTCATCGAACTGCTGATGGTCGTCAGCGTGGTCGCGATCCTGCTGGCCATTCTGATGCCGGGGATGCGGCGTGCACGCGAACAGGCGAGAATCACGGCGTGCGCCGCGAACCTGCGCGAAATCGGCATCGGTTGGGCCGCCTACCTGCAGGACTACCACGACGAATACCCCGAGGGCGTCAACGTCCACCGGAAGTTCCGCGAACAACTGGACCCCTACCTGAAGACGGTCGAAGTGTTTCGCTGCCCATCGGACCGAGCGATCTGGCCCACCTTCACCACCCCGGCGGCCCAGAACAGTTACATGATGAGCCCGGTCCTGATGGGCCGACGCTATCACCCGGAATTGCCGCCCACCCACCCCGCCAATGCGAGGCGGCTGAACGACTTCCCGGAACTCGACTGGCGGGTGCGCAACGTGACCACCATTCAACCGACGGTCCCGGACGCTTCCCTCGCCGCCGGCGGCGACTACGATTGGCTGCTCGTGATCAACACGGACCCGGAATCCCGTACCGAGAAGTACAGCTTCCACGGCAAGAAGGACACGAATAATCTACTGTTCTTCGACAATCACGTGGCGTTCGTGCGGCAGTACCACGGCTACTACATCACACCGCACTACACGTTGAACCCGTATCTCGACCTGGTGCCGATCGCCCGCGAACGCGGGCTCGTGGGTCCGTAACGGGTCGTGGACGTGCCGACGGTCACGATCTGCCCCTCATTCGGCCGGCGGGTCAGGGGGTGCGGCCCCCGGGGCAGCGGGCCCGGCCAGGTGGAGCTTCTTGAGTTTCAGGGCGAGATTCTGCCGGGCGATGCCGAGGATGCGGGCCGCCCGCGTTCGATTGCCTCCGCAACGCTCGAGCACGCTGGAGACGTACTGACGCTCGAACTCCCGCCGTGCCTCTTCCAGTGTCGCGGAGGTGCCGACGGCTCGCCGGTCGTGCAACGGAGCATAGAACGCCAGCGCCGCCTCCACCGCTTCGGCACCGACCGGATCGCCATCCTGCAGCACGATCACCTGCTCGATGACATTGCGAAGCTGCCGCACGTTGCCCGGCCACGGGTAGCCCGTCAGGACCTTCATCGCGGTCGGCTCGACCATGACGCCGGCGCTGAGGTACTGGCGACAAAAACGTTGAACAAAATGGTCGACCAACGCGGGGATGTCCTCGGGACGATCCCGCAACGGGGGAATGGTGATGGGCAGGACCGCCAGGCGGTGGAGCAGGTCTTCCCGGAATCTCCCCTCCGCCGTCGCTTTTCGCAGATCCTGGTTGGTCGCGGCAATCACCCGTACATCGACTCTCTCCTCCGATTCGCCCCCGACCCGCTCGATGACCCCGTCCTCCAGCACCCGCAGCAACTTGCTCTGCGATCGGGGCGACAGTTCCGCGATCTCGTCGAGAAACAACGTGCCGGTGTCGGCCTGCTCGAATCGGCCTCGGTGCCGCCGAACGGCTCCCGTGAACGCGCCGCGTTCGTGCCCGAACAGTTCGCTCTCGGCAAGACTTTCCTCGATGCTTGCGCAGTTCACGCGTACCAGAGGTCGGCCGGCCCGGTCACTGCTGCGATGAGCCAGACGGGCGAGGATCTCCTTCCCGGTCCCGCTCTCGCCCTGCAAGAGCAGGGTCGCCCCGGACGCGGCCGCTCGCTTCACAATCGATACCACGGACCGCATGGCCCGGCTCGCCACCACCAGGGTGGGGACAGCCTCGGCCTCAACGCGGTTCGAGACGGGATCAAGGCAACCGCCGGGCTCGTCCGTCCCGCGCGATCGGGCAACGACCTCGGCCAGATCACGCAGCGCAACGACCATTCGCATGTCGGCCTCGTCGAACGGCGGTTGTCCCTCGCCCCGCCACACCTGGAGCACATCGGCGGTCTCCCCCGCCTGCCACCGAAGCGGCACGCAAATCACCGAGCGTCTCAGAGCGCTCCCCCCGCGTTCAGTCGCATGATCCCCGGGCACAGTCTCTTCACAGACTTGGGGAAGGCCCGATTCGGCCACCTGACGCGCCACCGTCCGGCTGATCACCAGACTCGATGGGCGTGCTTCGTCCGAGGAACAGGCCCCGAGCATCGAAACCTCCCCGCCCTCCGGAGCCGCCCGCGCGATCGCGGCGTGATCGGCGCCGGTCACCCGGAGTACGGTTCGCAGCAACCGGCGGTTGCCGTCCGCGGTCCAGCCCGGCTCCGACCCCTCCCGAGCGAACTCGATCATCGAGCGAAGACATCGCTCGATCCTGCTCATCTGCACGCCGCCCACGACAACACGGGCCGTTTCGTGGATCACCGTGTCGGCAACGGAAGCAGCCTGGGTGGCAGGAAGCGGCCCTTCGAGATCGGCCCGCAGAATGGTGTTGCCCAGGGTGATCAGGGCGCCGTGAACAACCGGTGTCGGGCCCGTAACCGGGACGCCGTCGATGAACGTACCGTTGCGGCTGCCGAGATCATGAATCAGGGGGTGTTCACGTGACCAGTCAATACGGGCATGGCGTTTGGAAACGGCGTCATCCCGTAGTTGGAGCTGAACGCCGCTGGAACGGCCGATCGTGACGGATTCACGGCCGACGTGCCATTTCGCGTCCGCTTGCGGACCGCTCAACGCCACGATCTCCATGCCGGTCTCCTCCGTGGCCCCTCAGGGCCGGGCTGGATCGAACTCGGCCCTCGTTGCGTCCCAGACAACGTGGCGCAGGGGCTGCACCCGGCCTGTCTTGATGTCCCACTCACGCCCCAACCAGGACCGGATTCGCAGACGCCAGATCTCGTCGGCACTGATTGTGGCATCGACGGGCACCGGAGGCGCGAACACGCCCCATCGCTTGACGATACCGTCGCACCGTACGGCGATCAACTCGAGCCCCCCGTCGGGGGTCGCGAGAAACGCCAAGCCGACGATGGGGCGGGCCGGGCGTGCAGCCCGCCCTCGGTCGGGAACCGGCGGGGCGATTTTCAACGGTCCACCGAACCTCTGCGCCCAGCCCTGAGCTTGACCGAAAGCCGGCCGCTTCAGCATCCACAGTCCGATCTCCTCCGCGCGGCAGACGGCAAGTAGAAACAGGTCGGGCGATCGCGTGCCCGTGAGGGCCACGAGGGTGTCGCGACTGTCGCGGTGGCCAACGTCGGCGGTGGCGGATTCCCCCGGCGCGCCGTCCTCCGTACCCGAAGGGAACGCGTCGCTCAGATCATAGACCACTGCGCGGCCGGACAGCTGCGAGAAAGGCTCGGGGACGTCGGTCCGCGATTCCGTACGGGGCAACGTGTCTTCGCCGACATGGACCAGCGCGCAATGCATCCGCTCATCGAGCGCGACGACCGTCTGCTCGTCGCGATCAATCGCAACCACGCGCCGCAGACCGGGAGCGATTCGGCGGGCCGGAATGCCATCCTCCAGGCCGATGATCAGCAACTCACCAGCCCGCGTGCCTGCGAGGGCAACCGGTCTGTTTGACGAGTCGCCCCGTTCGCGGTCAAACGCAAACGCATCAATCGCGGCGTTCACGCCGACAACCGCCCGCTCGGAATCGCCGTTCGTGACGATGACACACCGGCCATCGTCGTCGCACAGTGCCAGCCGGTCACCTTTCGGGCTGATCGCCGTGCAGACGCGGCCATCGCCTTCCGTTTCCCAGGATGAACCCGTGGCCATCGGCGCCTCCGCTATGCGTCTGGCTTTCAGAACCGTCCGCCCGCGTCGGGCCTCCTCCGCCACCACGGCGATCCCGTACGAATCCCGGTCCACGGCGGCCGCCGTCAGCCGGGCTTCCGTACCCTCGATGAGGCCACCCGCGAACGGTTGCCGCACCGCGTCAAGGTCTCGAACCACGATGTGGCCGTCGCGATAGCCCAGCCATACCCATCGCCCGGACGGATGCAGGCTCGCCCATGTCAAGGCGGGGTCGGATGAACGCCAGCGGGTAATCACCGTGCCGGCGTCCACATCCCAGACGTGCACAAGATGCCCGTCGGCCACCGTGTCCATCCGGAGTACGGTCCGACCCGGCAAATCGACCGACACCCACGGACACGGCACCAGCGGATCGGTCGCGTGGAACCCCTCCCAATCTCCCACCATGATGCGACGTTCCCCCGGTGCGGAAGGCATCGCTCGCCGGCGCGGTGGCGGGTCGCCATCCGAATCGTCGCCGGGCAGCGTAAGGTGCGCGACCACGTGACCGCTTTCCACCTCGCACACCTCGAGCACACGACCACGGGCGATGACAAAGCGATCGGCCATCGGGGAGACCCACACGCTCTCGGCGGGCATCGGCTCACCGACGCTGGACAGATCGCCGGCGAGATGCACGCGCAGGTCGAAACGAGTGCGTTCCCCGTCTCGGACCGGAGCGCCCGTCAGAAGCCTGCGCCCGCCGGCCATCGAGCGGACGAACGCACGATCCCGAGCCGACGGCGCCAGCGGGACGTCCGACTGGCGAATCGTATGCGACGCGAATTCTGTGCCCCCCGGCGGCCGCTCGTGTGATTCCCAACGACCCTCCGCATCGAGCGTGATCAACCGTGTCGTCCCCTGCGGGCACCAGATCCGCCAATAGGGAATCATCCGAGACATCGGCAGGTACACAGGATGCTCCCGTTCGCGGTCCAGCAGAATGACCGACGCCTTCCCCGTACGTTGCACGACCGCGGCCGCATCGCCTTCCATTCGCAGGCTGGCATCCACAACCGGACCAAAATCGGCAATCGGCTGCCATTGCGGTTCCACTTCGTCCCGTCGCCACAGGGTAGCGGCATCGCCGGGTTCGGTACCCTCGGCCGTGGCGGATCGCACGAGCAACCATCTGCCGTTCTGATCCACCTGGAACGCCGTGACCAGGCGATCGGACGGAATCGTCCACGTCGCCAACAGGCTTCCGCCCGATTGCCAGCACCGCAGCTCTCGCGTGCCGAGCGTCAGCAGTTGCTCACCCGAAGCCGTGAACCGGACCTCCTCGATCAGATCATCGACCCCGTGGCTGACGGCGATCGGATTGCCGATCCGGCCAACGGCGGGAACGATCAACGCCGAGTGGGGCCCGTTGCAGACCGCCGTGGTCGCCCCGCTGCCACTCACTGCGAACCGAGGCCCCGGGCCGAAGTAGGGCAGACGTGCCACGGGCGGCAGCACGCGCTGGATGGCGAATTCCATCTCCATCGCAACCACGTCGCGTGGCTCGACGGGCACGGCCCGCGCATAGCACATCAACGCCCGCGCCCAGTCTTCCGCCAACGCGGCGTCCCGTGCACGATCCACAAACTCGGCGCGCTGAATCGGCGACGCGATTCCGTCGCCCCGGTCGCGGTCCGCGAGGTACGCCACACCCACGACGAGCGTGACCGCAGCGAGCAGCACAGCCACCGTGGCTCGGACGGTCACGCTCTGCCGGCGCCACGCCCGACGGAGCGGACCGACCATCTGCACGCTCACCCCTTCCCCGTTCAGAAACCGCTTCAGATCGTCGGCAAGGTCATTCATGGTCTGATAGCGGCGGTCGGGGTCTTTCTCCATCGCATGATGCACAACGGCCTGCAACGCCGGTGGTACGGCGGCGTTCCGCGACCCGAGCGGTGGCGTTTCTTTCACGGCCACCGCCTGGAGCAATGCTTCACGGGTGGAAGCGGCGTGCGGCGGATGTAATGCCAGCATCTCATAGAGGGTGGCCCCCAACGAGTAGACGTCGGTTCGTTGATCGATCGGAACCCGCCCCGCGGCAATCTGTTCCGGGCTCATGTACAACGGGGTGCCCAGGAGTTCGCCGGCGACGGTCAGCCGCCCCCTCGTGTCCTCCTCCGCCACGCTGGCGAGCCCGAAGTCGCTGATGTGCACGTGTCCTTCGTGGTCCAGCAGCAGGTTATCCGGCTTGACGTCGCGGTGCACGACGCCGCGGGCGTGGGCATGGGCCAACGCCTGCGCGGCGGCCAGCGCGATCCAGCACATCTCGTCGACATAGCGGCGGCGCTCGCGGGAAGGCGGAACGTGCGACCGCCCCGCGCCAGGCCGGCCATCCGGTTCGCCACGGGCGTATGCCGAGGCGGACGCGACGTCGGCTTCCCTGGAATCGAGCTCGGCGGCGCTACGAGGGGGCACCGTATCCGCCTGGGTATCGGCCAGCCGACCGGACGCCGGGGCCGACCCGCCGAGGGCGCTGACCGCGCCGGCCAGGCCCGGCTCCGGCAGGTCGCCCGTACGCAACCGGGCGAGCACCCTGGACAACGGCCACCCGGCGACATACTCCATGACGTAGTAATACCGCCCCTCGTGAAGACCGGAGTCGAGCACCTTGACGATAGCGGGGTGATCGAGGCGCGCTACGGCCTGCACTTCGCGCCGGAATCGCTCGGTGTGCGTCGGGCCGCTCGCCGTGCCGGCCAACAGCTTGAGAGCCACGGTCCGACCGTTTCGTTCATCCACCGCTTCATAGACGGATGCCATCCCCCCTCGGCCGATGGGGCGGACGACGCGGTAGGTCCCCCCGACGGTTTTTCCAATGATGCGATCCATTGGACCCGATCATTTGAGGGCGCAGGCAGATAGTCGACAGGATCGCTCGATTCCTGCTCCATCAAGGTAGCATTCCTATCTGCCTCGTACAACGCACGTCTGCTTCCGACCCGATCCACCGGGGCAGGCATGCCGATCGTGTCACTCCTGCATGGCATGCCGTCACTTTTTCATGTCCTCGTTTTCCTGGCGTGGCGGCCTGCCCGGGCACCCACCCGGCGGGAACGCTGGCGCGCCGCTTGCCCGTCGTCAAAGGCAACGGCGGCGTTGACGGGTTGCTCACGGGCCCTTCGGCCGACTTCCACGGAACACGAAGTGCGTGCGGTCGACGGCCCGGGCCGGCACACCCGCGAGCGGCGCAAGGCGTTTCGGAAGATTGGGAATGCAATGGCTGACGGCTCACCTGGACTCGCGTCCGGGCGTGCCACCGAGGAGGTAAGAACCATGATCGGCGCGACCCCTGTTCCACGTGTGGTTTGTTTCTGCGGTGCTTTTGCGTTGCTTGTGGGTGTCGGTCCCACGTTGGCCGGAGTCTGGCCCTCCGACCTTCGCCTCGACACTGACCCCGCAGGGCAGAACTCGTCGTGCCTTCCCCAACTGGCGGGCACCAACACCGAAGACGGACACCTGTATGCGGTCTGGCAGGACTATCGAGGCCCCCGGTGGCAGATCTACTTCCGCGGATCGTCCGATTGGGGACGGACCTGGCCACTACCGGACGTGCCCATCAGCCAGTGGGGCAACGCCGAACGACCCCAGATCGTGGCCGATCCGGCCGGCAACGTGTACGTCGCGTGGCTGGCGTTCGAGAACGGTGAAGAGCGTATCTGCTTCAACCGCTCGCCCAACGCGGGAGCAACGTGGCTGGCGAGTGAGATCACGCTGAACGCCCACCGGGCATCCGTCGCCGAACCGACGATCTGCTGCGACGCCCGCGGCCACGTTTACGTCGCCTGGGCGGAGTATGATGGCCAGACCGAGCAGGTCTTTTTCAATGCCTCGGCCGATGCGGGGTCGACCTGGCTGGCGGCACCGATCCGGATCAACACGAATCCCCCGGGCGAGTCCTGGTCGGAGACGCCACAGCTGGCTTGCGATGACGACGGCGACGTTTATCTGGCCTACGTCGACGACGGTCGCACCGGCGGCGGGTACCGCCATGTCTACTTCCGGCGCTCGCAGAACCACGGCGTCACGTGGGACCCCACGGAGATTCGTCTCGACACGGGCCTGGATGGTGCCGGTTGGCTCGATCTGGTCGCGGGGCCGACCGGTGAGGTGCACGTGGCCTGGGCGGTCAACAATGCCTCTCTCTGGTCGAACGGCTCGGCGGATTCCGGCGCCACGTGGCTGGCCGCTCCCGTTCAGGTCAACGGAGCCGGCGGCACCCAGGCGGGTCTGATCGATCTTCACTTCGGCGGCGCCGGGGCTCTTTATGCCACCTACATGGACAACCGCAGCGGCACCATCGACGTGTACGCCAACGTCTCAACCGATGGCGGGATCAGTTGGAGTCGGGAGAGCGTGATCGCCACCGGCGTTCCCGATCTCTTCAACATCATGTATCCACAGATCACCAGTGACGGCGGGCACGCCTATGTCGTCTGGATGGATCCCCGCAACGGGTACTTCGACATCTACATTCGGGAGACGCCGGATGCCGGGCTGACGTGGGTCCCGGAAGAGAAGGTGAACACGAGCCCGGACGGCATCGCGCGGTCCGCCTATCCGCGTATTCTCGCCGCCAACGGTCAGGCCGCCGTGATCTGGGATGACCGCCGGGCGGGGGAGGGCGCGCCGGACACGTACTTCAACGTGTACACCAGTTTATACGGCAACGGCCTCCAACCGGCCCCGCTCCCCGCACGATGGCGGACGGACGCCAAGTCGATCTCGCCCCCGGCGTTGGTTGGCGGCCTGGCGATCGGGCTATTGATCACGGCGGTGGCCGGCCTGATGCGCCACCGGTGGCTGGCCATGTTGCTCGCCGCAGCGCTGGTGGGGGCGGGCGCCGCCCAGGCCCAGGTCCTGGAGAACGATCTCGTCCGGTTCGATTTCCACGAGAACGGTACGCAACTTGATTTGACGAGCATCACCAACAAGCGAATCGGCCTGCCGATCGACTTGCAGCCCGGCTCGGGGCGGTGGGACATTGTGCTCCGCGACCGGACCGCCTACGACAACACCCTGACGATCTCGTCGGACGGAAGTGGTGCCACGACGCTGTCGCTTGAATCGGTGGTGGGGAGTCCGACGGAATGGAGTGCCCACTGGGCCGGCACGGCCGCGTTCCTCGGCACGACCATCGGCTTCGACGTCTACACGCATTGGACGCTCAATCCCACCGCGCCGATGGCCGACACCACGATTCGCGTGGCCTTCACACCACCGCCGGGAGAGGTGCCCTTCTACATGTCGCACATTCTCTATCCTCATCTCCATGTGCCGCAGATCGACGCCACGGACCAACTCCTGGCCCCCGTCCTCTGCGGGTATCTGCACGAGAACCCGATCACCAATGGCCCGGTCTGGTCGGTCCTGAGCATCGACTTCGAATGGTCGGCGTTGAGCGTGCCGCTGCTCGCCTACTACGGAACGACGACGGGCCGGTGCCTCTACTTCACGGATAACGACCCGTCTTACTGGTGGAAGGTGCTCTGTGTGCAGGACAATCCGGACGAGAATCGGCTCGAGTTCTGCATGCGCCACGTTCCGGACGACGTCTTCACCAACCTGGACTTCACCACGCCGTACGGTGCCCGCATCGGCGCGCTGCAAGGCGACTGGGTGGACGTGGCCGAAACCTATCGGGCGTTCCTGGCCACCGGGTGCGACTGGTACAAGGGACCGGTCGGTGCGCCATCCAACCCCATGCCGGAACCGGTCAAGCGCCTGGTGGCCCACGCGCAGTACGGCACGAACTATCCCGGCGACAGCCTCGATATCATGGCCCGCGACATCATGCGCCTGACCCGGGTGTTTGGGGAGGGTGTCTATACACGGTGGTACGGGTGTCACTGGCCCGATGAGTTCAGCGCGTTCTACAACAGAGGCTACCTGCCCGGACGGCCGACCTTCGCCGCTGCGATCCGCGAATCGGAGAAGCAGTTCCATCAGATCTCGGCCCCGTATATCCAGGGAACCGCCGCCTACGACTACTCCGTCGATCCGGACTTCACCGGCGATCCGACCCAGATGAACCTCGACATTCACGCCTCGGCCGTGATCTTCGAGGACGGTACGCGATGGGCCCCGCTCGGAATCAGCGGGCTCAATGCGATGATGTGCAACGGGGGGACCCCATGGGATGAAATCTTCGTTCAGAACATCGTGGACATCACCGACTTCACGAGCATGCACGGTGCCTACCTGGATTACTTCGGCTCTTTCATCTGCTACTCGCAGACCCACGGCCATCGCCCAGGCGGCGGCACGTATCCGTACGACGGGCGCATCGAGCAGTTGCAGGTCCTCAAGGACCGATTAGCCTACCTGCCGAACCCCCCCGCGTACTTCGGGCTGTGCATGGAGACGGTGCACGGCCGGTACTCAGAAGAGATCCCGCTGATGTTCACCAATCCACTTCACGTCAAGGACGCGGACGAGGATACGCCGCGGACGGTGGTGCCGTTCTTCCGCCTGGTTCACGACAACGTCAAGATCTCCCGGGTCATGGGCACGGCGTCGGCCAGCCTGGATCCCGGCTACAGTTCGTGGGCGGTGGCGAACAACGTACTGACGTTTGGGCAGATCATCGGCATCGGCTCGACCGTCCAGGAGGCCATTCCGACGTTCCACTATCGCCCGCTCGTGCCCTACTATCGATTCATGACCAAGATCTGCCAGTTTCTGCGGGACCGGGACTTCTTCCGCTGGCACAATGGCACGATGGCGCGCTTGCCCGCGTTCACCGTCACGAACGCCGCCGGGTTCCCCGGCGAACCCGGCCCGCCGGCGGGCAACATGCCGCTCTTCATCGAGGAGGTTCTGACGCCCGGCATGTTCCGCGGGTTGGACGGAACGCTCGCGTTCGTGGTCGCGAATCCCTGGGTGGGTGCGGACCAGCGCGATTTTGAATTCACGGCGACGTTCAGGCCCGGCGACTACGCCGATTTCGGCTCGACCTACACCGTTGTGAAGGTGAACGACAACGGGATCGCCACCTTCCTGGGGACGTTCACCGGCGACCACACCATCGAAGACACCGTCAACACCGGCGAAATCGTCTACTGGATCTTCGATGGGCGGGACGGGAACGGCGAAGGCGCTCCCGGAGTGGACCAAGGCTTCGACGCCCGCGGCAAAAAGCCGACGACCTCGGATTTTTCGGCGCGGCCCTGACGGGGCGCTGGGCTTAGTGCCCCGGCGGGCGGGATGGCGCTGGACGCGGCACGGGTAACGGGGTAATTCCGCGTGCCGCTCCGGGGACCGGGCCGGACGGGGCGGTCAGGCCCCCGGTGCACGGTCAGAACGGTTACTGCGGCTGCTGCTTCTTGAGCGTCAGGGTGACGTCCGAGCCTTTGATACCGGTTATGAGTTTGAGCGTGCTGTCATCGGGCTTCTTGACCCCATACGCCTGCGTGTGGCCCTCGTTATCGGTGAGAGTCAGGCTGGGAACGTTCTGATCGTACTTCCATCGGCCCGCAACGTTGACCAGGCGATCGCCGTACTTGACCGCCCCGGTGAACGTGCTGTCCTGTTGAACGCGCAGTTCCGCGTTGACGAAGTTATCCCGGGAGCCTTCGGGGCGGAACAAATTGAACTGGTCGCGGGCCATCTCCGGCTGGAGATCACCGCCGGTCCAATGCCCCACCACCGGAACACAACCCGCCGCGCCGGTCAGCGCCACCATGGCGAGCAACATTCCCCACACGCCGTACCTTCGATACGAGCCTGAACCGCTCATCGGTAGACCTCCTCGATCTGCAAATTCAGGGACGGATTCCCGGCTCCGCCACCGGGCATCCGATCATCCTCTCGTGCGCCAGTATGCCCGGCATTATAGACGCACCGGCCCGAGCGGCAAGGAAATCGGGCATCCCGCGACGCGGGCGATCGTGGCCAGTGCCAGGGTACTGGCGCTGGCCACGAGAGGGGTGGACTGATCCGACGCAGGACATGCCCGCCCTCGCGGCGTGCGCGACCACCGACTGTCGTACACACGGGTGGCGGGCGACAATTCACAAGCATCCCGCGAGACAACTCACAGGCGAGCCGACCACGGCGGGCGGTGGGCGAATTCGGGGGAGGAAACGGCACCCGGCCTCGCGCCCGGCTACTCCGCGGTCTTGATGACGACGAAGGTGATGTCGTCTTCCTGGGGATGTCCGGCCCGGAACTGAACGACGGCGTCGACAATGGCGTCGCAGATGGCCTCCGCCGGCCGGTCGTGGGTCTCGGCAATGACGTCGCAGAGACGGTCCTTGCCGAACATGTCGTCGCAAGCGTTGCGGGCCTCCCAGATGCCGTCGGTGCCGATGATGATCACGTGTCCGGGGCCGAGCGTTCGCGGGCCGTACTCCTTGTACTCCCACGTCGCGTCGATGCCGAGCGGAATGCCGCCCCCCGTCAGCGACGAGAACGCCCCGGTGTTGGCATCGTACACGATGGGCGGGTCGTGCCCGGCGCCGGTCCACCGGACAACGTGGGTCCGCCCGTTGATCACCAGGTAGGACAGGGTGATGAACTTGCGGGAGCGGATCCCCTTGCGGATCAGGTGCCGGTTGAGGTGGCTCATCAAGGCCCCCAGGCTCTCCGACTCCTCCGCCCGACCACGGAGCAGGGCGCTGCCGTTGGCCATCATCAAGGCGGCGCCGATGCCATGGCCGGTCACGTCCCCCACGGCCACCCCGAGCGTGTGCGGCTCGCGGTCGGAGAGGTCGATGAAGTCCAGGTAATCGCCGCCGGTTTCATCGCAGTAATCGCATCGGCTGGCGACATCGAGTCCGGGGACATGCGGCGGTTCGGCGGGCAGCAGGCTCTGCTGTACTTCCTGGGCCACGGCCAGCGACTGCTCCATCTGCACGTGCTCCTGAAGCTTGGGGATCATGTCGTTGAACGTCTGACCGAGTTCGCCGATCTCGTCCTGCGAACGCACGTCCACCTTGGCGCGCAGGTCGCCATTGGCGATACGGGTCGCGGCACGGACCAGTCGGCGCATCGGTCGCGTCACGGCCCGGGAACTCAAGAACGCGACGACGACCACGACCGCGACCGCTACGGCGAAGATGGTCAGGGAGAGGACCAGCTGCGCGCGAGTCGATTCCCGCACTCGACCTTCCGCCTTCTTCGCCTCGGCAAGGATCTTGTCGTAGGGCACGATCACGATCAGGCAGGCCTGCTGGAGGATCCGACCGTAGCCCCACAGGCATCGTTTGCCCTTGTACTGGATTTCGCGAACGCCGGACTGGCGGCGCAGCATGTCACGTTTCATGTCGTCGAGGGCCGGGTCGTCGGAGTCGAGCCACAACGCCGCGGTGGGCATCTGCCACCGCACGCCCCCGGCGGGGTCGGTCGGTTCCGCCACCACGAGCATGCCGATCTCGTCCACGCGGGCGAGCAGTTGCGTTCGTTCTTCGTCGCTGAACGGCTGGAAGTCGTAGTCCCGACCGGCCACGATGTCCTCGATGTCCTTCCGCTTGCCCCACAACACCACCTGGGCCAACGAACCGGGGATGCGGGCGAAGCTGCCGTAGCTCGCCAGTTCCGCGACGCTGACGTCGAGGGCGGTCGCGCCGGCGAACGCCCCGTTCGGCCGGGAGAC
This sequence comes from uncultured Phycisphaeraceae bacterium, assembly GCA_964495075.1. Lineage (GTDB taxonomy): Bacteria > Planctomycetota > Phycisphaerae > UBA1845 > UBA1845 > JAFGJQ01. Next base: position 17,812 of record CAZBUJ010000037.1, on the reverse strand, counting down.
GGGCAAGGACACCGACATGACGACCTCACTCGTCGAGGCATCCATGTATGGCAGCGACCAGACGGGTTTACCCGTAAAGTCGGGGCGGGACGCCCGGTCCCGGGTGTCTCGATACCAGTCTCGCCGTCGCGGATCGTAATCGGCCGGGTAGTTGGCGTGGCCGGGGTAGCAGACATGAATCCCGTTTTCGAGGCTGGTGAAATGCCAGAAGGAGAACCGCCGCTCGTCCTCGCGGGGGACCGTGTCATCGAACAACTGGCGACACTCTTGCATCGCGAGACTGAGTCGCCGGATGTCGCCGGCCACGGCTTCCCGCTTCACACCGGGGGCGAGGACGAACACGGGCTGCTCGAATGAGTGCGGAAGTCGCTCGCGGCGGCCGTCCGGGGTGATGGTCATGAACCGGTCCGACACGGTAATCCCGGGCGAGTCGGCGGTCATCGCGGCGAAGTCCTTCGAGAACAGCACAGGGGTGTCGGGCGGGTCCTCGATGGCCAGGCAGCGGTCGACCACGTCGGCCTGGGCGCGAATGGCGAGGGTGATGATCATCAACTCGCGATGGAGGAGGGCGGCGCGGTCGGCCACGAACAACTGGAGTTGGTCCTTCACATTCTGGACCAGCGTTTCGGCAGACTGGCGGCCGACGTCCGCCCCCAGCTGTCGCATCCGCACCCACGTAAACGTGGTGACCACGACGAGCGGGATCAGCGCGATGAGAAGCAGGAGACTCAGGAGTTTCCAGCGGATCCGCATGGCCACCTCTCCGCCCGCGCGGCAGTGCCGCCGACATGGCGCCGCGTGCACGGTGCTGCCTGCCTGGTGCCGCCTGCCTGATGTGCCCCGGTCCAACCGCGCCGGCCGCCCGATCGCCCGACCCAGCCGGCCACGGGCGGGTAACCATAGGGTACTGGCCGCCGCGGAAACCTCAAGCGGGCGGGCGTTGGACGACCGGCCACTCACGCGGGCGGCGACGAGCATGGAACGGCCGCTCAATCCGGACGAGGTCGGCGACGGCGGCGGCGGGCACCGGGCGGCCGTCGGCCGTGGGTTCCGCGGTGTCGTTCGGCGGCGGGTACGGGGCGGCATCGCTCGACGTCACGGCGCGTTGCACGCCTCGTGCAGGGGTGCGAACCGATCACCCTTTTCCCAGGCCCTGGGCGGCGCTTCAAGGGACTGCGCCCGCGAGGCCGGTCCGCGCGATTTGATCAAACGCGGCGATCACCCTACGCTACCGGGAGGAGGCGAGGGGACTTCGCGCTGGAGAAACCGGGTGACACGCCGGACAGGAACAAGTCGAACCATATCAAGTCGAACGGAAAAACGCCGGACCGGAACAACCCGGACGGGAACAACGGGGTTCACGCTCATCGAGTTGCTGGTGGTCGTTTCGATCATCGCGCTGCTGATCAGCATTCTCATCCCGGCCCTGGGCCGGGCGCGGAAGCAGGCGCGAACGACGATGTGCCTCGCGAACCTGCGGGTCCTCGGGCAGGGCATCGCCATGTACGCCAATCGCTACTCGGGCGTCATGCCACCGAGTCGGCTCCCGAAGAACGGCGATTGCGAGACGGCGGCCGACATCGCGGGCGGGCGGAAGTACCGGCCGACCTTCCTCGCCATGATGGGCGACGAGGTCGGTGTGCCGCCGTTCGACGATCCGCAGCCGTGCAAAACCGACGTCGACCGGTTCGGCGAAGCGGGCGACCGGCAGAACTACAGCCATGCGACCTACGTCTGTCCCAGCGTCGCCTGGTGGACGGACGAGCGGAACGGGTGCTACGGCTGGAACTACCAGTTCCTGGGCAACTCGCGGCTGCTCGACGAAGACGATCTCCGGTCCTACAAGAACTGGTCGGTGCCGATCACGCGGATCAAGTTCCCCGGCTCGACGGTAGCGGTGGCGGACTGCACGGGCACGGCGGCCTCCTGGCCGACCCGCGAGCGAGGCGAATACGAGAACAACGCGCGGGAGGCCGCGTACTACGGCAACGAAGGCTTCAACCTCGACCCGCCGCGGGTCGACGCCGGGCGGGGTGAGATGGCGGAGTTCGACGGCAGCCCGCCAGCGCGGGCCGCCGCCCACGACCGACACCTCGGGCGAGCGGGCGTACTCTGGGTCGACGCCCACGGGGATGTTCAATCACCGGCGAGCCTTGGCTACGACGTCGAGCCGGACGGGGTGGTCACGTTCGACGGCGACAACACCAAGTGGACGGGAACGGGGCGGGACTACGCGTGGACCGTCGATCTCGCCCATTGACCATCGGCTGGCGGGCAACGGCCCTCCGCCGCCGGTCGCTCAGCCGAACGCGATCCGGTCGACGGGCAGACCCTGCCGGTGACAATGATCCAGCAGCAGCGCGATGTAGCCCTCCTTGACGTGGGGCCGGTCGGCCAGGCCGATGGTCGCCTGAACCCCGGCGATCGCGGCCTCGTCCGGGCCTTCGATCTCCACGTACGTGCCAAGATAGGGCACTTCATCCAGCTCGACGAGGCAGCGGTCCAGTTTCCAGGTCTCGCGCCGTTTCTCGATGGTGCACAACAGAACGAAACCCAGCGATTCGACCAGTCGGGTCGCCGTTTCGACGTCGGCGAGGGGAAGCTCGATTTCGGGCCGGCGCTTGACCTTGCCGGGCTGCCGCGGGCCCTTGTAGGTCAACGTCGACGGCGCGTCCTCTCCGCGGTGCACGGTCAGCGAGCGGATGCGCAGCACGGAGTCGCCCTGGCGCAATCGTCCGTCCGGGGCATCGTACTGGCGGTTGTGCTCGGTCACGGCCCGGACGAAGGCGGCCCCGACGCCGACCAGGCGCTCCCGCACCGGCTCGAGGGCATCGACTTTGAGCTTGGCTTCGATCTCGACTGACATCCGGTAACAAGCGGCTGAAACAGAATACGTGAATCGGGCGAGCCCGGTCCGCGGACCTTACCGCCCTTCCGTGTCGACGTTGACCTGAACGGACTGCGAATCTGTCGTGGACGTGCGAACCGAACAACCGCAGCCGTCGCATTCCGCCCGCCCGCCGACCCTCACCCGCCGGCGCAAACGCCGCACCAACCACGCCAGAGCGATGCCCACGATCACGGCAACGATAATTGCGTCCCAGGACATGCGCACCTCCCGCCGCGCGTCATTCGACGTCGCGACCGCCGCCGGCCGTCACGTTCCCAGGCCGAACGCCAGCCCCGCCTGGTACACGGCCACCGCCACCACCAAACCGAGCGCGATGGTGTAGGCCAACGAGAACGCCGACCATTTCCATGACCCCGACTCGCGTCGGGTCATGATCTGCACCGTCACGCACGGCGCGTAAATCATCACGAACAGCATCATGACGAACGCCTTCAGCGGCGTCCACGTCGGATCGCCAGCCAGCCGGGTCGCCAGCGCCTCCGAATTATCGGGGTCCGTCTCGCCCATGGCGTAGGCCACACCCAACGTGCCGACCACGACTTCCTTCGCCGCGAACCCGCCGATCAGGGCGATGTTGTCCCGCCAGTCGAAGCCCGCCCACCGCGAGACAGGCTCCAGGATCGAACCCAGGCGCCCGGCCAGGCTGTGTCGAAGCACCGCCGCCTGTCGCTCCCGCTGGAGCGCCGCCCACTCGTCCGACCGCTCGTCCGGGCCCACCTCGGCCTGGATAGCGGCGATCTTCCGGTCGTACGCACGCGTGTCCAGTCGGGGGAAGTACATGGCCGCCCAGAGGATGATGCTGGTGGCCAGAATGAGCGTGCCGGCCTTGCGGATGAACATCCACGTGCGGTTCCACGTGTGTCGCATGACCGCGCGAAACGTCGGCACGTGATAGACGGGCAGCTCCATGACGAACGGTGACTGCCCGCCCCGCACCACCACCTTGCGAATCACCAGGGCGGCGATCAGGGCGAAGAACCACGAGAGGGCCCACAGCAGGAACAGCATCTGGGCCTGCACGTGCGAGAAGAATGCGGCGATCAGCAGCAGGTAGACGGGCACTTTGGCCCCGCAGTTCATCAGCGGCGCGACGAGCATCGTCACCAGCCGGTCACGCGGGTCCCGCAGCACCCGGGTGGCCATCACGCCGGGCACGGCACACCCGCCGCCGCCCAGCCCGCCCGACACGATCATGGCCATGATGCTCTTGCCCTGCAGTCCGAACACCTTGAGGGCGCGGTCCAGCACGAACGCCACCCGTGCCATGTAGCCGGTGTCCTCCAGGGCCGCGACGAAGGCGAACATGACGAAGATCAGCGGCACGAACGCCATGATCCCGCCCACCCCGCCGATGACGCCGTCGGCCAGCAGCGAGTGCAGCATCGGCGACACGTCAGCCAGGCCGGCCACCGCGCCGGCCATCCACTCGAAGAAACGCTCGACCCAGCCGGTGGGGCTGCGGCCGAACAGCCACGCCCACTCGTCGGCGATCTTGAACACCGCCACGAACAGAGCGTACACCACGCCGGCCAGGATCAGCGGTCCCAGCAGCCGATGACAGACCACGGCGTCAACGCTGTCGGTCACCGATCGCCTCGACACGTTCTTGTGCACGAGGCATTCGCGGATCACGCCGGCGGCAAAGCCGTAGCGCCCCTCGGCCACCACAACTTCCGACGGCTCGCCGAAATGCGCTTCGAGGGCCCGGATCGCCTTGTCGGCGGCCGCCTCGATCGCCGCCGCATCCACCGCCCCGGATCGCACCGCGGCGATGACTTCATCATCCTTCTCGATGAGCTTGACGGCGATCCACCGGGCGGGGTACCGGCCGGCGAGTGAGTCGTCGGCGGCAATGACGCCGGCCAGCTCGTCAACCTCCTCGTCCACCCCGTGCCCGTACGTCACCTGTCGAACCGACGACGGCTCTTGCTGCTCGGCCACCTGCCGGCACACTTTGACCAGCGTCTTGACGCCACGACTGCGGTGACAGACGGTGGGACAGACGGGCAGGCCCAGGATCGCTGACATCTGCTCGGCATCGATGACCTGCCCATGCCGTTCGGCCACGTCGACCATGTTGAGGGCGATGACCAGCGGCAGCTCCATTTCCATCAACTGGGCGGTGAGGTACAGGTTGCGTTCGAGATTGGCGGCGTCGACGACGTCGATCACCACGTCCGGCGAATCGTGGATCAGCACGTTGCGGGCGACGGTCTCATCCGCCGACAGCGCGGTGAGCGAGTACGTGCCCGGGAGGTCGACGACGGACATGGGGGTCGCGAGATTGCGGACCCGTCCCTCGCGCCGTTCGACGGTCACCCCGGGGTAGTTGCCGACCTTGTGGTTCGCCCCGGTCAGCGCGTTGAACAGGCACGTCTTGCCGCAGTTGGGGTTCCCCGCAATGGCGGCCCGGAGCGTGGCCCGATCGGTTGGGATGGTTTCGAACAGCACCATGCAGTCGCGTTACGGCTCGACCAGAATCTGGGCCGCCTCCTCATGCCGGATGGCCAGGTAGTATCCCTTGACCGTCACCTCGATCGGGTCACCCAGCGGTGCCACACGCTCGACAAACACCGTGGCCCCTTTCGTCACCCCCATCTCCAGCAGCCGGTGCCGCATCGGACCACCACCGCGAATCCGCACGATGCGGGCGGAACGCCCCACTCCGAGTTCCGTCAACGGGAAGGTCAGTCGTGCGCGGCCGCGATCGGGCGGCGGGCCCGGACGTACGAGGATGTGCTGCATCACGCCCGCGCTGACCGCCACCCGCGACTGATCCACGGCGATGATGGAGCCGCGCTCCCCGTTGTACGAGAGCACCTGGACCGGCGCCCCGGGGGCCAGTCCCATCGCCAGCAGCCGCTTGCGCTCGGGGCCCTCCAGTTCGACGCGGGCGACGTGGAGGGCCTCCCCCACCCCGGCCGCCGCCAGGGGGAACACCTCGGTCCGATCGAACACGCACGCCGGGCAGAGCCCCCGCAACTGCAGGCGGCCCTGGAGAATGCGGAAGCCGCTGCTGCCTTCGACTTCGCCAAGCCAACGCTGCATAGGCACCTCGATTTCAAGGATGTGCCCGCACCGCACGCAAATCACATGATCGTGGTGTCGCTGCATGTGGGCGTGCTCGTACCGCACGGGTTGGTCCTCCGCGCGGATCGCCCACGCCAGACCGTAGTGGACGAACGACTCCAGGGTGCTCTTGACGAAGCTGGCATCCGCGGGGCGACCCGACCGCTGAAGATCGCCCCGGATGTCCGCGTCTGTGAAGTGCCCTTCCCGCCGCAGCACGGCCCGGAGCACGTCGATGCGGCGGCTGACCTGCCCTCGACCGTCCTGCTCGAAGATCATCTGGTAATCGCGCGCAATCTGCTCGTGGATGTCCGTCGCGCGGGTGGGGTTCGAGGAGGATTCGGAAGACATTCAATCACCACGGGCTGACACGCCCAAGACCGACCGCCACGCGACGCGGCGGAGCCGGCCGTCGGCCGGAAGGCCCTACGCCCGCTTGTCGTCCTCCGCGTAGAGGTCGTCCAGACACTCGCGAACGCAGGCGGGGCATTCGTCGGGGTCCCGCTCGCACGCCGCGTTGAATTCGGACCATCCCGCCATGAATGCCCTCGCCCGTGCGTCGTCGGACTGTGCGTACCGCAGAAACTGGGCCAGCCGCCGCGCGGTTCGGGGACCGATCAGATGCTCGATCTTACAGGTGTCGATTTCCGCGGTCTCCTCGGCCACACCCAACACGTCCGCCAGGAACTTGTTGAGCAAGAACTTCTTTCCCACCACCGCGTGGGCGACGACCTCCCCCTTGGCCGAGAGGCGGAGAAACCGATTCTCGTCCTCCACCACGAACCCCTTCTGTTTCAGGGTTTTCAGGGTCAGGGACGCACTCCCGCGCGTGATATTCAACATCTTCGCGACGTCCGACACGCGCGCGTACCCATAGCGCTCGAGCAGTTCGGCGATCGCCACGATATGGTGGGCCGCCGAATGGCTCACCACGTTCCGCTCGAATTCCTTCCAGACGTCGGGGTGTTGGGCATCCATAACGGGGTCATTATATCGCCGAACCGATGTTTGATATACCGATCAGATGGTTTTTCAGATGGCGAGTCGTATGGCTGTACCTGTTGTCGGCATGCAGCCGCGACAAATCTTCAATGCGACTTTAACGGGCCGGGGCGTCATCGGTCGTCCGCCGGGCGGCGTGAGGCTACCCCGGCCCACCGATCGGGAGGAGTTCCGCGGCGCGACGGGTGAGCGGCAGGAGATCGGTCCAGCACGCGATCCGCTTGCGCAGCTGCCCACTGCCGATGGGCACGTTGCCGAGGCGGGAGGCCTCCGTGTTGGCGGCCAGAATCCCGATCCACGCCGACTGCATCAGGCTGAGGCCGGCGGTGAGCCCGAGCGTGGCGACGGCCAGGAGGGCATCGCCGGACCCGAGCCGGTCGACGCTGTGCTTGGCGAGCGACGGGATGTGTTCGCTGAGCAGGCGGCCCGACCATTCCGGGCTACCCGACTCGGTGCTGCGGCGTTGAAACGTGACCAGTCCGCGTTTGCCGAGGGTGACGATCATCTGCCGGGCCTGGGTGCGGCCCATCAGTTCCCATGCGACGTTGGAAAGTCCGCGATCGAAGTCGTTGAGAATGGTGCGCAGCTCCCGCTCGGTCGGGCAGAGCAGATCGACGTGCTGGAACTCGTGCAAATCGCCGCGCGAGCCGGTGACATCGGCTGTCACGACCATTTCGCGCTGCGTGCAGCGCGGCAGCACGTGTTGCATCAGTCCGGTGGTCACCATGCCGTAGCCGAAGTCGCACACGATCAGGGCGTCGATGCCGTGAGCCCGGTCGAGCAGGATACGGGCGACGTCTCGCTCGGCGCGGGAGTCGAGCGGCACGCGGGCCGCCTTGTCGACCTTGAGCAGCTTGGTCGACTCGACCAGGAACCGCGTCTTTTCCACCATCGCGGGGCGCAACGGCAGCAAGTGGTGGCGGACCCCTTCGTCGTCGAGCACGTGGCGCACGGCCTCGGCCGATTCATCGTCGGCGGTGGCCGACAAGAGAAACGGCTCCGCCCCCAGCGACGCCAGGTGACGCGCGACGATGGCGGCCCCCCCGACGAACCGCTCCTCGTGGAGTTGGGCCAGCGACATCATGGGGGACTCACCGGCCACGTCGATGGTATCGCAGTACACGTAGCGATCAACGACGATGTCGCCGAGGACGGCGACCCGGAGTCCGCGAAACCGGTCGAGGGCATCGAGCAGCGTCCGGCGATCGATGCGGTGTCGCCGTCGGATGAACTCCAGCTTCTGGTATTCCATTTCTCCGTCATTCGGCATGGTGGCCCGCAACTGCGTGGAGCTGAACACGGTCTCGCCGCTGGAGAAGATCACACGTCCGCCGTAGGCCTCCACGATGGCCCGCTCGCGCAGGAAGCCGGGGTCGTTCGACGTTTCGTACTCGCTGCCCTTCACGTAAACGTCGGGGCGCATCGCGTCCAACACGGACTCGGCGGTAGGGGACGGATCGATGTAGACGTAGTCCACCAGTTCCAGGGCGGCGATGTTTTCGGCCCGCAGTTCCTGCGGGATATAGGGGCTGGCCGCGCTCTTGGAGATTTGTGCGTCGGCGGTGAGGGTCACCACGAGCAGATCGCCCTGCTGCCGCGCGAACTCGAGGTACCGCACGTGCCCGGGGTGTACGATATCGAAGCACCCGTGGCATTGCACGACGACCTTGCCGTCGCGCCGTGCCCGGTCGGCTTCGTCGAGCAACGCGGACAGGCTGACGATCTTGCGTTGATAGCTGGACGACATCCGCGGTACCTCTGCGTCCTGTCCACCGGCGGCCGGGATCGACCGCCGGCCGGTCGTGACACTCTCCCGGGCATATCGGTCGTTTTGGGGCATGAAGTGCAAGCCGGCTGGCGTCGGGCCGCGGATTGGTTGCATTTCCTCGTTATCGGACATACGCTGGGCGGCTTGGTATTGGCGCCGGCGCGGACTCCGCGCCGTGGAAACGGAGACGTCCGCCGACATTCCCGCCCGGCGACGGTGCTCGATCCGTTCGTGGTGGAGGCCTGTTACCGCCCATGCTGTTGACCTTGCAGTGGTACATCTTCCGCGAGATGGGGAAGACGTTTCTGCTCACGTCGGTCGCCCTGACCGCGTTGATCGGTCTGGGCGGCGGGGTCATGAACATGATCGAGGCGGAGCAGGTGACGGCGGATCAGTTGCTGCGCATCATGATCATGACCCTTCCGCTGGCCGTCGCGGTCACGCTGCCCATCGCATCGTTGTTCAGCGCGACCGTCACCTACGGGCGGTTGAGCGCCGACAACGAGCTGGTGGCCTGCCGGGCGAGCGGGATCAACGTTCACCGGCTGTTCCTGCCCACGACGCTGTTCAGCCTGCTGTCGGCGGTGGTGACGTTCTACTGCATGAACTTCGTCATCCCGAGTCTGTTTCGGCAGGTTCCGCAGATGCTGGGCAAGGACAACATCATCCGTCTCATCCAGCACCGGCTGCGGTCGCCGGAGCGGCTGGCCATCCAGGATCGCCTGGTCTATGCCGACGACGTGACGCTGGTGGAAGGCGAGACGGTGGACGGCGAACACACGCCGGACGAGTTGATCCTGACGGGGGCCGTGTTTCTCGAACGGCGCAAAGATGCCTGGATGCGATACGGCACGGCGAACCAGGCGATCATCCGGATCGACATGAACGGCAGCCAGCCGCTGGTGTCGGGCGAGATGCGGGGCGTGCGCTACTACGACCGCCGCCACCGACAATGGAACGAGCAGGAATTCCAGGAATTCAAGCCGTGGGCCGTACCGCTGACCATCAAGTTCGAGCTCAAGTGGCGGAACCTGTCGGAGCTGATGTACTTCCAGAGGTATCCGGCCGAGATCCCGGACATCAAGGACCAGATGATCGCCATGCGATCGGCGGTGGCCTGCGCGTCGTACTTCGCGTCGGTGGCACGGGAGTGGCAGGACAACGACGGCAAGGTGCGTTTGGGCGACGAGCGGGTTTCGTATCTCCTGGCGTCCGGCAACCTGACTCCCGACCTCGAAGACGGACGTCCGATGTTTGAGGCCCCCGTCACGGTCAGGACCCTGAGCGGGGAGGCCAGGCTGGACTATCGTTGCCGCCGGGCGACGCTGGACGTGCGGCCCGCGCAATCCGGCGACGGGGCCACCGTGACGCTGGCGTTGCTGGATGGCGTCGAGATTATCGATCCCGACGACCCCGAGCACTCGATCAAGAAGGAACAGGTCGACCTGGACGAGTTCGAGTTGCCGCCGTCGGTGATCGACGAGGCCACCGCCTTCCCCGCCCGCTACCTGCTCGACCCGGACGCCGACCTGCAACTAGGGGAACGCGTGGAGCGGAAGCACGCGGAGCTCCTGCAAGAGTACGGCGCGGCGTCACGCAAGATCGTTTCGCTGATCCATTCCCGGCTGGCGTTGAGTGCGAGCCCGCTCGTGCTGGTGATTCTCGGCGCGGCGCTGGGGATCCTCTTCCGCGGCTCGCACGTGCTGACCGCGTTCGGCATCAGCTTCATCCCCTCCGCGTGCGTCACGGTGACCATTATCATGGGACGGCAACTCGCCAAGGAGCCCGGCACGGTCCTCATCGGCGTGCTCGTCATCTGGGCAGGAATCGCGGTGGTGGCGGGGCTCGACGTCTGGGTCCTGGCGCGGCGAGTGCGGAGATAGGCGCCGGGCTTACGAAATGACCACACTCGATCGATACATTCTGCGATCCATGCTCGCCAACTACCTGATCGCGTTGGGCGTGATGGTCAGTCTGTACGTGCTGTTCGACTTGTTCTTCAACATGGACGAGTTCACGGAGGGCGACCGGTCGGCCTGGCAGGTCATCGGCGGGATCCTCGCCTTCTACGGGGCGAACCTGTTCAAGTACTTCAGTCAGCTATCGGGCGTCATCACCGTCGTGGCGGGCATGATGACACTCGGCCGCCTGCGACGGGCAAACGAACTGACGGCGGTGATGGCGTCGGGGGTGAGCCTCTATCGCGTGGCCGTTCCCGTCATCGCGTTCGGGATCGCCGCCACGATCCTGTGGTTCGTCAACACGGAGGTGGTGATGCCGAGCCTCGCCCACCGCCTCGCCCGCCGCCACGACGACCCGTACGGCGAGCGGACGTACACGATTCCGTTCATCAACGACCGGGACAACGCGTTGCTGTACGCGGAGCAGTTCGAACCGTCGACGGGTCACATCCGGCGTCTGCTCGTGCTGTTCCGGGACGCGGACGGCACGCTGCACACGTCGCTCGAGGCGGAAGAGGCGATCTGGGAGCCGAGCGAGGGTCACCCGCGGGGCGGGCGGTGGCGACTCGAACGGGCCGATCAGAGCCGCCGGACGGTGCGGGAGGGCGAGGGCATCGGACCGCGGGAAGAGATCGAACACTTCAGCCCGCGCTACTACGAGAGCGACCTGACGCCCAAGGATATCCAGATGCGTCAGTCATCACAGTGGGTGCGCTATCTCAGCTCGGAACAACTGCGCGAACTCGCCGGGCTCCAGTTGCCCGAAACGCAGAACATCTGCCAGATCCGGCACGAACGGTTCGCCACGCCGATGGTCAACCTGGTCATGCTGCTGTTGGGGATCCCCTACCTTCTGCGCCGCATGCCGGGCAACCTGATCGGTGACGCCGCGAAGTGCCTGCTGATGTGCGGTACGTGCTTCACCGTGTCCGTGGTAGGGCACAATATCGATCTGGCGGGCCTGCCGGCTCTGCCCGGCTGGATGCCCATCATCATCTTCACGCCGCTGTCGGTCGTGCTGCTGGATCGGATCAAGACGTGAACCGCAGCAGCGTCGATGCCCGGGTGAAGACTTCCTCGGGCAGGCCGACTCCGCGCTTGAGGGCGATGTCGCGATCGATCCAGTTGCGCTGCGACGCCACGTAGCGGTACCGGTGACCGAGGATGTCCCGGACCGCCAGCGGCATGGCCGGAATAGGAAAATCGCTGCCGTGCACGAGCTTGGGCCAGAGCTCCGGCATCCGGACGACGGTGCGCAGCCAGTGGATCTTGGCCGGCGACGCCAGCGCCGCGATGTCGGCGTACAACGGGGCATCGGCGAACTCGCCCGTCAACGCGTCGACCAGCATTTCGTACTCCCGGGCGGGGGTGAATGGCCACAAGACGGGCGTCGCCAGATGAGCCACGATGACGGTGGGCATCGCGCCTTCCCTGCGCAACATCCGCAGCGTTTCCAGCATGGTGGACGGATCCGCCGCCCCCGGATTGCGGGTCCCCAGCGTGAACTCGGGACCGTAGTGCACGAGCAACGGAATTCGGTGCGTGGCGCAGCGGCGGAGAAAGGCTACGGTCCGCGGATCGCCGGCCTCGATGTTCTGGGTCGGGGGAAGCCATTTAATGAGCACGGCTCCGGCGTCCACCACCTCGTCGAGCAGTTCGACCGCGGCGCGACCGGCGTGCTCCCGGTACGGATGGATCGAGGCCCCGAAGAGAAACCGCTCGGGGTGTGCCTCGCACAGGGCGTGGATGATGCCGTTGGAAACGTAGAGGTCCGTCTGCCAGCTCTTCTCTTCCGCGTCCGGCCCGTACGCCCGGCCGGTCTCGTCGTGCACCTCGTCGAGGGCGAGGAGCACGACGCGATCCACCTGTCGAAAGGTCGTCAGGTGCTCCAGCTGCCTCCGTTCGAACGCGCGATCCAACTCGTCGCCCGTGCAGTTGCGACTCCCGATGAAATAGAGCTTGCCGAGGCGCGACAGGGGGCGCGCGATCTGGCGGGCGGAGGCGTAACTGGCGAAGGGCCGGTCCCCGTCGCGCTCGAAGGAAAAGGGCGACGGGACCTCCCATCGCCGTTGGGTCAGCGAGTAATGGCAGTGAATATCGATGGTGAGTCCAACGCAAGACTTCATATTCGTTGCGGGGCCACCGCCCGGCCCGGGTCGAGTCGTGGTTTCCAGCCTAGTTCGCGATGCGTTCCAGGGATAGATCGAGCGCCGGTGCGGAATGCGTGATCGCCCCCACCGAGATTCGCTCCACGCCCGTCTCGGCAATCGTCCGCACCGTCTCGAGTGTGACCCCACCGGACACTTCGAGCTGGACGCGGTCGCGGAGTCCCATCTCGTCGCGTAGCGCCACCGCCGTCTTCGTGTCCGCAATCGAGAAGTTGTCGATCAGAATCACGTCCACGCCGTCCACCGCGAGTAACTGCTCCACCTGCTCCAGCCGATCCGCCTCGACCGCGAAGAAGGCCGGCGGGGGCTGCCGCTCGGCGACCGCAGCGTACCGCCGGGTGACCTCGTGGGCCAGTGACTCGGTCGGAATGGATGCCAGATGATTGTCCTTGAGCAGCACGGCGTCGTGGAGACCGAGTCGGTGGCTGTGCCCGCCACCGCAGCGCACCGCGTACTTGTCGAGCAGGCGCCACCCGGGAACCGTCTTGCGGGTGTCGTAGATCCGCGCCCCCGTTCCGGCCACCGCATCGACGAAGCGACGGGTGGCGGTGGCCACGCCGCTCAAACGTTGGAGGAAATTCAGCAGCGTACGCTCCGCGGCGAGGATGGTGCCCTGGGGGCCCGAGAGCGTGGCGAGGTGGCGCGGGGGCCCATCGATCCGGTGGCCGTCCTGCCCGACGTCGGTCCAGTTGATGCGCACCCGCGACCCGAAGACGTCGAGCACGTCGGCGGCGATTTCCCGACCGGCGAATACGCCGGCCTGCTTGCCCATCAGGTGGAACGTGCCGGCGTCCGCTTCGGGTGCGAGGGCGCTGGTAATGTCGCCGTATCGACCCAGGTCCTCCTCCCGCGCGAGGCGGGCCAACTGGGCGGCCCGGCTCCGGACGTCCTCCATGCAGAGCGGGATGTCGCATGACGCTGTCATCGTGTGCTACCGCTTGCGCCCGCCCCGGGCTTTTCCGGTCGGCGTCTTTCCGGTCAACTGGGCCGGTCGGGCCGCCTCGGATACCGTGTCGAACGGGAGGAGCTGGGGCGCCTCCTTGAGTTCCTTGATTCGATCGCGCAACCGCGCCGCCTTCTCGAAATCGAGTTCCTCGGCCGCCTGCAGCATCTCCCGCTCGAGTTCCCCGATCCGCTCGGTGCGATCCAGTTGCATCTCGCTTTCGCGGACGGCGTCGGCCGCGATGCGTCGGGCGGACAGTTCCGATTCCAGCCCGGCCCGGATGGCCTTCCGGATGGTCTGGGGCGTGATGTTGTGTTCCTCGTTGTAGGCCACCTGTATTTTGCGGCGCCGCAGCGTCTCGTCGATGGCCCGTTGCATACTCGGCGTCACCTTGTCCGCGTAGAGCACGACCTGGGCGTTGACATTCCGCGCGGAGCGGCCGATGGTCTGGATCAGCGATGTTTCGCTGCGCAGAAACCCTTCCTTGTCGGCATCCATGATCGCCACCATGGACACTTCCGGCAAGTCCAGGCCCTCGCGGAGCAGGTTCACGCCGACGAGCACGTCGAAATCCCCCGTCCTCAGGGCCTTGAGAATCTCCACCCGCTCCAGCGTGTCGATCTCGCTGTGCAGGTAGCGGCACCGGTGCCCCTCCTGTTGGATGTACTGGGCGAGGTCTTCCGCTAATCGCTTGGTGAGCGTCGTCACCAGCACGCGTTCCCGGGCGGCGATCCGTTGCTGAACGCGGTGCAGCAGATCCACCACCTGCCCGCGAGCCGCGGTGACTTCAATGTCCGGATCGACCAGCCCGGTCGGTCGGATGATCTGTTCCACCACTTCGCCTCCGCACAGATCGAGCTCATAGGGGGCCGGCGTGGCGGAGACGAACAGGGCCTGGTGCCACATCCCCTGAAACTCGTCGAACCGCATGGGCCGGTTGTCGAGACAGGAGGGCAATCGAAAGCCATGCTCGACCAGCACCTGCTTGCGGCTGCGGTCGCCGGCGTACATCGCCCGCACCTGGGGTATCGTCACGTGGGACTCGTCGATGATCAGCAGGAAGTCCTTGGGGAAGTAGTCCATCAACGTGTAGGGCTTGGCGCCGGGTTCCGTGCCGGCCAGATGTCGGGAGTAGTTCTCGATCCCCGAGCAGTACCCAACCTCGAGCATCATCTCCATGTCGTATCGGGTGCGGGCGGCCAGGCGTTGCGCCTCGAGTAACTTGCCGTGCCGCCGAAACTCATCCAGGCGGGCTTCCAGCTCGGCCTCGATGGACTTCACCGCGGTCTCGAGGCGGTCCTGCGGCATGACGTAATGCACCGCCGGGTAAATGAAAAGTTTTTTCTCGCAGGCCAGACACTCCCCGGTCAGTGGGTTGATCAACTCGATCTTCTCGATGTCGTCGCCGAACATTTCGATGCGATACGCGATCTCTTCATACGCGGGCTGGATTTCGACGACGTCGCCCCTCACGCGGAACTTGCCGCGATCCAGATCCAACGGGCTTCGCGAGTACTGCAGATCCACGAACCGCTTGAGCAGCGCGTCGCGTTCGATCGTCTGCCCGACCCGAATGGAAATCACGCTCGCCTTGTAGTCTTCCGGGGACCCGAGGCCGAAGATGCAAGAGACGCTGGCCACGATCACCACGTCTCGCCGAGCCACCAGGGAGGACGTCGCACTGAGCCGCAACCGGTCCAGGTCGTTGTTCCGGGAGGCGTCCTTCTCTATGTAAATGTCCCGCTGAGGGATGTAGGCCTCCGGCTGGTAATAGTCGTAGTAGCTGACAAAGTACTCCACGGCGTTCTCCGGGAAGAGCTCCCGGAACTCCTCGTAGAGCTGCGCGGCGAGGGTCTTGTTGTGCGAAATCACCAGGGTCGGCCGATTCAGGCGGGCAATCACGTGGGCCATGGTGAAGGTCTTGCCGGACCCGGTGACCCCAAGAAGGCACTGGCGTTCGGAACCGGCCGCGAAGGCGTTGGCCAGTGCCTCGATGGCCTGCGGCTGATCACCCTGGGGCTCGAATTCGCTGACGAGCTTGAACCGGTCCATTCCCCTGCTCCTGCACTACCCGGCGGCACCGTTGATTCCGTCCACTATAGGTATCCGCCGTCCGCGCCGCCACACGGCACAACGGCCTCCGCGAACGGTGGCGGCCTCGCGGGTCGCCGCACTTCCCACGGGCACGGTCGCCCGCCAGAGCGATGATTATCGCGGAACCGCGTGATGCCCGGGTGGGGCGCATCCGCGCGCCAGCCGGCCAGACGGCGGCCATTCAGCGCCACTTTATCCACGACAGGCCCCCAGGATTCCCCTCGGCGGGGGGGCGGTTGATCGTTCGTGGAGACATTGTGTCGCCCGCGGGTCGACATATGTGAAGCTCGACCTGACGGAGTCCGATGTTAACAAGTGAGGCCAATCACAGAGCCTGATCCGGGGTGCCGACGTGTCAGCCAACGCCACATCAACAACCGCGCCGACGGGAACCCGCTTCTTCCCGGTCGCGCTGGATTCGCTCGACGACTCGACCCTTGAGATGGATCTGTATCTCCAGCCGAAGGAAGGCGCCGGGCCCGTGCTCTATCGTTCCACGGGCGTGCGGTTCACCCCCGAAGATCGCAAACGCCTCGTGCGCCAGCGCGTGAAGTACGTTTACGTCCCGGTGCGGCAGCACGCGATCTATCGCAAAGTCCTCGGGGAGCGGCTGGACAAGCTGTTCCGGGACCCGAAGGCCAGTCGGGCGGAGCGAGCCCGGGTCATCCGGGCGGCCTGTACGAAGATGATCGAGGATGTGCTGCTGTTTCCCGGCCGTATCGAGATGATCGAGTCGGTGCGCGATATCTCGAAACGCTTCGCCATCTGGTCCGAGCACGACAGCAGCACGTTTTCCTATTTCCTCGACATGTCGCGGCATGACTATTACACCGCGACGCACATGGTCAACGTCGGCGTGGGGTGCGGACTGTTGGCCAAGGAAATCCGGCCAGAAGACCTGGAATTCCAGTCCCAGATCATGCAGGGTGGCCTTTTGCACGACATCGGAAAACGCGCCGTGCCCGAGGAGATCCTCAACAAAGAGGGCAAGCTTGAACCGGCGGAATGGGAGAAAATCCAGGCGCACCCGCTGATCGGATACCACGAACTTCAAGAACAACCCCACGTGCCGGACCTGGTGCTTTCGATGGTCCGGGACCATCATGAGCGCCTCGACGGCAACGGTTACCCCTACGGCCGCTCCGGGGACAACATCGGCGAGCATGTACGGCTCTGCACGATCGTCGATGCCTTCGATGCGATCTGCTCGACCCGTCCGTACCGCGGTCCCACGCCGCCGCGGGACACACTGAAGATCATGTTGGAGGGCGCCGAGGGGACGTTCGACCTGGCGATGCTCGAACAGTGGTCCGCATTGGTCGAGCGGCTGATCGCCGAGGATCCCAAACGGGCGGTGCCGTCGATGGGTACGGAAACGGCGCTGACCCTCGACGACCTGGTCCAGGTGGTGGCCACCAAAGGCGATCCCCGTGCGCTGCACGAACCGCAGGACGAGCGACGTCGCCATCCGCGATGCCCGTATCCCGCGATGGTCAACGCGGTCATTCTCCACCAGGCCGAGCCGGGCCGCGCGAGAATCGGCGAGGTCATCCAGCTTCAGGCCATCGACATCAGTCAAGGTGGCATGAAACTGCGGGTGCCCTGGCCGATGTCCATCGCGGACGCCATGGCCCTCGAACTGCCCATGAAGAACGGGCGGTCCATCCGACGTCAGGCGAACGTCGTCTACTGCCACAAGTCCAAGGACAGTGACGAGCACTGGCTGATCGGACTGCAGTTCGCCGAGGGTTGATGGGCGTGGGGCGGCCCGTTTAAGCATGGTCCCCGCGTCCGGACCCCGGCCCGTGGTCAGACCGGTGAGGTCTCCCGCCCGTACCGCCCCCCCGTGCCCCCCGTGATCCCCGTGAAACCCGTGCAACCCGCCCGGGGCGCCCC
>CAZBUJ010000036.1:40086-54789 GCA_964495075.1 uncultured Phycisphaeraceae bacterium | reverse complement strand
CGATCCGACCGCCTCTAGCACTGCATTCACGGTGCAACGGTATCGGGCACCGCTGCGAAGATACCGCCGCAAACCGTGTGCCGATCTGTCTGGAACGGGCTATTTCTTCGCCGCCGGGTTGCCCACGGGCACCCGGAACGACTCGGCCATCTCCTTCTCCTGCGGCGAGTACTCGAGGATCAGGTCCGCGATGGGACCGGCCATCAGCGTGGCCAGATCCGCGTAATTCGCCGGGTCGCCGCCCTTCGCCGTCGCCGCCTGCACCTTCTCCTTGGAGAACGGCTTGATGCCGGCGCCATCGGCGAGCTTGCGTTGGGCCTTGATGATGTGGCCATCCACCCGTTCGGGCAGGTCCGGCTGGCCGAACCAAATTGGCGCCTTCGTGAGGTCCACCTCGCCCGGCACCACCGCGACCACCTGGCCTGACTTGTCGCCCACGTTGATCCGCTGGGCCGTCTGGTCACCCACGTACAGCACGGGTTCCGCCACCTGCCGCGGGTACACAAGAGCCGGGTCGACCTTGATCACCAGCAGGGTTCCGCCGGTAACGTTCGGCCGGGCCTTGGACCAGTAGTGGACGTATCCCTTGTTCAGCTTGAACGGCCGGGCATACACCAGGTCGTCCACCGCCGCCGGCGTGGCGGGGATGGGCGGCGGCGTGGACGCCTCAGCCCCTTGGCCGGCCGACGACGACGGATTGTCACCGGCATAGACAACGGACGCCACGGCCAACAGACATCCGATCACCATTATCCGTTTCATGGTCATGATTTCCTTTCCACGGGTATCTGGGACGGCCCGGAACGCCGCCGCTCTCGCGGCGCGTTCCGGCCGTCTTGGTTCCGTTCGAGGCGGCCGTCAGGGCTCGCAAATGATGTCGAAGACGTTCACCGCGTCCACGCCACCCTCGGTACGGGAGAAGCCCTGATCGTCCGCCGTGACGCGCATCCTCACCTGCGACGTCAGCGACACGTAATCCAGCACACGCACTTCGCGGAGCTTCCACGGCGGATCATGGCCCGTGTGCTCGACCAGCACCCAGGTCGAACCGCCGTCGTCCGACAATTCGACGTCGAAGAAGTCGAAGTCGGTGGGGTCGTCCTCGATGTTGACGAACCAGCGGGCGTACCGCAGCGTCGGATCCTGGGCCGACGAGAGATCGATGTTCGGCGAAATGAGCCGGGTCGGCCCGCCGTCCACGTCCAAGCCCGGCCCGTTGCCGGTCACGTAGCACTGGCCGGACCCGTCGTAGTCCTCCTGCGGATCGCCCTGACCCGCCGGGTCGCCACTGGCGAAGGGCACGCCGCGTTCCCACGCCCCGGTGCTGAGGCTCGGGTCGTTGACGACCGTCCAGCCGTGGTCGGTTTCGAAATCGTCATCGAAGTAGACGACCAGAACACCCACGTCGGCGGTGTAGGGCGCACTCGCCCCACCGGGCGGATCCGTGACCTCACCGGTCACGGCGCCTTCCGCGCTGACGTAGAACGCCGGCGTGTCGTCACACTCCGGCGTCGGCAGCGTCGCTTCGTACAGCGAGCCGGACACCAGCGTGAGCGGAGCGCTGAGGAAGGCCCCGCCTTCGTAGCGGTAGTGCAGCATGGCCGTGCCGTCGACGAGGTCGTCCGTGCCCGGGTTGATCTCCACCGCGAAAGTGGTGGGCTCGGTCGAACTGAGCAGAATCGGCGGACTCGGCACGTCGATCGACAGCGGGATGAAGAACGGCGGGTTGTCCTTGGTCAGGGCCACTTCGTCGACGCCCAACCGCGCTTCGTTCGAGCCGAACGACGGTCCGACGTCGAGCCGCAGGGCCTCGATGTTGGTGAGATCCAGCCCCGTTCCGTTGGTCAGGAAGTCGGTGAGGCGAATGCGAATCGTCTCGAACTCGTTGCCCCAGCCGACGCCGTCGCCCGCGCCGGACCGCTGGTACGGTTCCTCAATGCCGCCGCCGTAGGCGCCGATGTTGATGGACGCCGTGGTGCCGAACGCGTCCCGCAGCGTGACGTTGAACGTTACGTCACCCAACTCGGCAATGGTGTACGGGTGGCGGGTGCCCTGGCAGGCACGGAACGTCAGGTAGTTGTACCCCGTGAAATCGCGTCCCTCCGGGACGATCTCCCACTCGTAGTACCGGTCCGTCCCGTTCCAATCGAACACCACACCGCGGGTGTCGTCACGAGCCGCCCCATAGGTCATCCCGTTCATCGGGTCGGCCGACGTCCAGGTGAACGTGGCGTTGGCGTCGTCCAGGCGACCCTCGTTCAGGTTGGTCACCGTGAACGTCACCGCCCCGCCCGAACTGCTGACCGCCGAGGAGGACTCGGACTGGTAATCGTCGATGACGAACCGGCTGCCGTCCGCCCCATTGCGATACGTGTTGTTGACGACAATCGCGTCGCCCTGCGACGCGGAGCAGAATCCGCCGGTTCCCACGCCGATGGGACGGAAATGCTCATACTGTCGCCAGAAGAAGTCCGTCGCCGGGATGTTGCCTTCGGCGTAGTACTTGATCAGCGGCAGGAACATCCCCTGCTGAATCAGGTGCGTATTCTCCTCACCAATCGGGCACGGGCCCGTCTGGACCGACGGACCGCCGCCGTCGTGGAACCACGCGTGCCCGGTGCCCTGCACCACCGTCGAGTGGCGGAAGCGGGTCGCCCGGTCGTGCAGGTGGAACGTCTGGGCGACGTCGCTCCAGGGGACGCCGCGTACGTCGGCGTCACCGGATGCGGTCCACAGGTGGTAGTTCGCGTCTCGCGGATTCGAGATACCCGTCGTCAAACCCGCCCCGTAGAAATCAGTCGGCAGCATGCTGCTGACCAGGATGATGCTGTCGACACTGTAGAAGGTCGGGCTGTACGTGTGGCTCACGGCGATGCGGTCGTAAGCCATCGCCACCCCTTCCGCACCGCGGCTGTGCCCGATCCACACGATCCGGCTGGTATCGACGTGGCCGTCCAGGATACCACCGCCGATGGAGCTGAGCTGGCTGATGAAGGCGTCGGTATGGCCACAGGTCGTCAACGAACAGGCGTCGATGCCGGCTCCCGTCGCGTTCTGGTGGCTCATGACGATATAGCCGTAGGACCCGAAGTGGTTGCCGAGGTGATCGTACCACTGGTAGTTGTGGCCGTTACCGTGGCTGATCACGACCATCGGCACTTCGTCGAAGTCCTCGATGTTGGACGGGTAGTAGATGTCCTCCAGCGTGAAACCGGTGGGGATACCGAACACTTCGCCCACGTTGTACGTGGGGATTTCCACCACGCTCAGCGGACCGGGCGCCGACGTGTCGTGCACGGCGTACAGACCGGCCTCGTTACCCAGCCCGTCGATGTAGTCGCCGAACGTGAGTTCGCCGTCGCGGTCGCAGTCCAGCACGACGTCATACCCGACGCCGAGTCCGAGGCCGGCGTCCGCGTCGAGATCGAACGGATCGGCCACCAGGAACGTGTTCTCCTGGATCGTGGTGCCGCCGAACGTCTCCGTCTGCGGGCCGTCCGGTCGCACGTCCGTCAGCGACGGGTCGGCGATCCAGCCCGCGGTGGTCTTGGCTTCGACCACGTAGATATCGCAGGTCAGCCCCACGATGTCGGGGTACCGTGTCGGGTCGAGGGCCACTTCGACGGTAGCGTTCTCGTTGAACGCCTTGACGTACTCAAAGTACGGGTACGTGTCGAGCGAGTTGCCCGCCAGCTCCACGCGGAAGATCTCCGTCTGGGTAAACTGGTTGAAGGCAAGCTGGAACCGTTGGGCGTCGGCCAGGTCGACGTCACAGTCGCCGTCCATATCGACGTCCTCGCACCCGTCCGCGCGGTAAACCATCGGGCCATCGAGACAGCCGCCCATGACGGCCCAGTCGGCCAGGTCCACGAAGAAGTCGCCGTTGGCGTCACCGTCCCCGCTCCGGCATTCGCATTCGTCCGGAACCCCGTTGAAGTTGATGTCGGCGCTGGTCCCGTCGGCAATATCGCAGTTGTCGGGCACACCGTTGGGCTGGCAATCCTCGGCCAGGCCCATTTCGATTTCGCAGATGTCGGCCGCCCCGTCGTCATCGCAATCTGCGCCGCACTCGGTATCCGCGCCGAGCCACATGGACCCCGCCGTTTCGGCACACACGAACTCATCGACGTCGTCGCACGAGGCGTCCTCCAAGCAGCACGCGCCCGGCGGCGGTTGCGGACACTCCACTTGGAAGCAGAACAGATCCGCGCCCATCCACATGCCGTCCAGGTCGGCGCACTCGCCCGGTGTGCGGGAGTTCACGCAACTGCCGTCCGGCAGGCAACAGGGGCCCACGGGCGGCGGTCCACCGCAGTTGCCGCTGGGGCCGCAGCTATCCTGCGTGTTGCCGTTCACCGTGACCAGGGCCCAGCCGGTGTCGCCCGAGGTGAAGTAGTCCTCGTGGTCGGTCCAGCTCAAGCCGCCGTCGCCGGTGATATACTGACGGCAACGCGGGCGCGTCACGTCGTCCCAGAGGAGGCTCGGGACCTTGTCCGCGTCGCCGGACCACGTCTCGTAGTGCACGATCACAAAGAACGGGCCGTCCACGCAGACGTCGATCGCCACGTTGAACTCGCGCAGCTCGCCTTCCGGCGGCACCGTCATCGTGATCGTGTCGGACCGGAAAAGCTCCGTGCCCGGCTCGCTACACGGCTCACCGTCCTCGTTCGGACAGTTGATGGCCACCGAGAACTCGAGCGTACCGGGACCGGACTCACCGCCCGTAAACATCGACGAGTCCGCGAAGGTGAGGTCCACGTCCTCGATGAGAAACGAGTACGGGTTCGCCCCGCAGCCCGGATCGCCCGCCGCCCCCGTCCCTTCCGGGTCGAAGTAAATGGCCATCCCCGCGTCGGGCACCGGCCACGCCAGGTACCCCGCGGCGATCGACCCCTGAATGTTGACGATCGAGCATGCAGCTCGCAGCGGGTCACCGGCCGGGGGTGCCAGATCCTGTGCAATCACCAGGCGACTCACGGCCGGTCGGTCGCCCGTGGCGGCCACCACCACGGCCGGCACACCCACGCCTGCGCCCAGCATGAAGACGGTTTTCACCCACCCAGTCATTGTTCTAGCCTCCTTCCTGCGCGGACGATCCGCGCGGTCACGCGATCGCGGCATGCGAACCTCTCGTATGCTGCTTCATGAATCCTTGGAATACGATGGCGGCAAAGACGCTGTCCGTGCGCGACGCCGGTGCGGGCCGGCTCGCCTCCATCGACGTGATGCTTCTCTGCCCCTACCAATCCCGCACTCACTATCACTTGCTGGCCCATCCGCCGCCTCAGACCGCCCGTGACGCGGCCGCGACGGAACTCAAAGTGGGGTGAGGTGCCACCCCGGCGCCCGGACAGGCTTGCACCTGCCCGTCCCCGACCAAAACAGCGGGGGCGGACGAGAACCTTGTTCGCACGCGACACGTCTTCGCCCGCCCCGCCTGGGTATTGCCGAATGTGTCTCGCACCACGATGCGAAGTGGTGCGGGCCCACCCAACGCGATCGCTGCACCATCATGGACCCGACCTGTCCCATGCATAGGGTTGAGCCTCTGGCTACGATTCCGTTCGCGCCCCAACAGAGAGTGTCAAACTATGAATGCCGCGCAAATCTCGGTGATCGCAGGCGTTCGGTTGGTAACCGCTACTCCCGCTCCGACCGCGCGAAACGAGACACGAACTTCAGCTTTGCCTCCACCCCCGCTTCAGGTGAAGCCTTCGCCAGAGCTCTTACCAAACCAAGACAGGTACACGGTGCCCACTGCAAACATACATCACGATCGGACCGTGGGCCAATCAAAACACGCGTTTTTCCACCCGCCACGCCAGTTCAGCGACGACCGGCCGCCACACCGGCGCACCGCGCAAAAACGTGTCCGATTGCCCATCCAGATACGGAGCCACCCACACGTCGCAGGCCCTCAGACCTTGCCCTCACGCGCCCCAACTCGAAACTCGAACACCCGCGTCGCCACGCAGATCCTCGTACCCGCAACCACGTGCCATAAAGCGGCACTGGCTCCCAGCGGCCGCCCGGGCCGCGCGCACTGAACCCCGCGACGGCGCATGCAGCCGGTCAACCGTGGGACCAAACACTGGTTGGCTCTGGGGAATCCCCCGGGGGCAGGCAGGTTGGCGCTGGGGTGAGCCTCAGCCAAGAGACCAACACCAGCAGGGCCGGCATCACCAGCACGCCGAGCCACCGCGAACTCCCCACGCCGTCCAGCCGATCACCCCAGTTGTCCCACGCTCGTGGCGCAACGGTCGCCGCCCGCGAGGAAGATTCGGCGGCCACGGCGAGGGCGGACGCTGTGAGTTTGCCAGGCACGGAATTCCATGACCACAACCGCATCCGGTCTGCTTTCGCGAGGCCGTGCCGGATAGCGATGTCGCGCCGCGACCCCGCCGGTCATTCACCGGTTCCGTGGCCGCCTCGGCGGCCGCCGTCTCGGCGAGCTTACGTCGGAGAGCGACGCGGACTCGACCTGGCCGACCATGGCGGAAGGAACCCTTCCTCAACGTCCGTGCGGAACGGCTTGCCGCCCCCCGCGAGAGGCTCATCACGATTCGCCCCGCGAGGCGAAAACCCCAACTGCCCGACGACCGGTGCGAGAGCGTTGATTACCGCTTGCGGCGCCGGCTCGCAGGCTACTCGTTTCGGTGCCGGTCGGACGCGTCAAGCGGCCAAGTCGCCCAAGGCCCGCGCCAGGTCGGCCATTGCAGCGGAGATAGAGGATTCGCCGAATCGCCCGGCGGGGCCGTCGCCGCACGGGGGCCGCCGCCGTTTCGCTTGCCAGGGTCGCCGCTGATCGGATACCATTCCCTGCGATCTCCCCCGGCTGGCGTGCGCCCGGCTCGCGGAGTCATGAATCACACTGGAAGGAGCGTGATAGGCAAATGTTCGGGCTACTCGACTGGCTTTTTTACTTGCTGATCGGTCTGTTGACCGTACCGGGGATCCTCTCGTTCACAACAGATACTATTGAAAACCTGTTGAACGGCGGGATCTGACCGCAGACAGCTTTGGCGCTGAAGAACGGCCGGTACCTGTGTCCGGCCGGCGCGAGTGGAGAATCCGATTGGACACACGGAGCGCGGACGTGGTCCTCAGCTTTTCAGTTCGAATCAGAGGGCACCGGTTGAACGCGGAGGGGATTGGCCCTGCGCGACGGAGTCGCTGAGCCACGGTCGCTGCCCGTTTAATGACGAAGGCAGCATGCAATGGCAAACTCCAGAGTCATGATGCTCCTGGTGAGCTTGACGTTCGTCTGCGCGGGCGCGGTACGAGCCGAAGATGAGGAACCACCAGCCGCCGAGCCATCGCTGGTCATCAACTTCCCGGGGCTGGGCGAGCCGGCTGAAAAAACGCCGCACGCCACGTTCACGGCCCAGTTCAGCGCGGAGGCGCTGGAGCCGATCCTGACCGACCGGGTGGAGTTGCTTCCGATTCCGATGCAGTTCGAAACGAACCGCACGGACGCCCTGAACGCCCTGCGGCGGGTCAGCATGGAAGCCGTCGTCCAGGAACTCATGCCGCTGCTGACAAGCACCTACGCGGACAGCTTCGACCCCGATCACGACCTGATCGTCACCCCGGTGTCCAAGGATAAGCGGGTCACGATCGAAACCGCCGACCTGCCGGAGGGCGCCTACACCGGCCCGACCACGGAGGTGGTCGGGTTCCTTTTGCACCGGATCGACGAGCAGCAGTACCTCCAGGTGGCCATCCGCGTATTCCAGGTCGCGCGGCAGTTGCTGAGCACCGGCAGTCCCGCGGTGGACCGCTTGAGCCCATCTTACTACGAGATCGCCGCCACCCGCGAGGTGGCCGCCATGGTCGACACCATCAAGGACAAGGAGACCGTGCGGCGCCAGATCGGCGACGAGCTGGGCGTCTACGACGAAAACGGCAACATCGACGAGTCCCGGGCCGAGTGGGTCAAGGAATCACGGCGGTTCTCGTACGTGGTCAAGGATGGCCAATTCATCGAAAAGCTCAGGCCGATGGTGGAACAAATCAACGCGGACATGAAGGCCGCCGGCTTCACGGCGGACGAGTTCCCCGTGGACACGCCGGGCATCCATTTCGACGCCGACCTGCGCGACGTCGAGATCCTGTTGCCCCGCAATGCCATGGAGCGCTTTCTGAAGCAAGCAGACCTGCTCGAACGGCGGATGGCCGAGGAGAGTATGATCAGCGTGGAGGTCGTCCGCCTCACCGACCGGGACATCGAGGACGGCGTCGTGGCGTCGCGGGCGGAGGGCAGTTTCCAAGGCGTCCATGATCGCAACGTGGGCGTACGCCACTCGCTTTACGTTCGCCAGTTGGGCGTCAACGCGCTGACCGCGGTCGCCAACCGGGAACTGTCGGTCCTCAACGCCAGCCAGATCGCGTCCGGCACCGTGCCGGCGGGCACCGAGCCGATTGTCATGCCCGGGCTCGACATCACGGGGCTCACCCGCCCCGACGAGGTCACCACGCTCGGCACCGATTTCACCACGGGGGCGGACCCGGTCTTCTTCGACAGCCGGAGGCAGACACTCGGGTTCAGCTACATCGGACCGGACGGCATTCGTCACGTCCTGAACTTCGAGACGATGGACAGCCTCCGCCGGTTCTGGGAGCGGATCGAGCGCAACCTCATCGTGCACAAGATCAAGAAGACCCCCGACGTGCAGAACTTCACGGTACCGGTCGGCCCGGAAACCAAGACGTTTCAGGGCATCGCCGCGCTGATCTCCCAGCAAAACCAGGAAATCGTGGTGTCGACGGGCACCGGTGCCCAGAGCAAGTTGTCGGCCACGGCAGGTTCCTGGCTGGTCGTCAAGGACTTCGACATCATCCCGACCCCCGGGTCGTCGACCGCCCTCAGCGACGAGGAAATGCAGGAGATACGCGACCGCGTGTTGATGACCATGCTTCTTCGCGACCCGCTGGTGGACGTCAATGTCAAGACGGAGCTGGTGGAAACCGAGAGCCGTGAGGTCCTGTCGACCGAACTCACCCGGTTGCTCAACGAATACGGTTCGCGGCCCGTGCGGCCGGGACGCGACGCCCGCTCGTTCGGCTACCTGTACGGTTCGCGTTTCGAAGACATGAACGAAGTGGCCACCGTCGAGAAGAAAGAACGGAACTCGAAGATCGCGATGACATTCTATTCGAGCCAGGGCATTATCCTGGCCGAGCCCGGGGCAACGTCGCTGGGCGACTCGAATGAACTGACGTCGTTCACCACACAGTTGAGACCCAACAAGGTGACCCCGATCTCGTCGTTCGTCAGCAAGACGGCGAGCGATACGGCCGACAGCTCCTCGCTGACCGGCGTGGCCCGCGGCGAACGATCGCGGGAAGAGAAGGCGATGGTCCACCTGCTCATTCGGGCCCGATTCCCCCACGATGAGCGCGAGATTCGGGATCGCGACGAGGGGGCCTATCTGGGCTACTTCAAGCTCCCGATGGGCAAGAAGCCGTTGAGCCAGGTCGATCTCCCCTTCCTGTCCAGCTCCGAGCACCCGCTCGATCGCCTGGCCCAGATGACGCCTGGCCGGATGTTCGAGACACTCGACCCCGCCCGCGTGATGAAGGTCTCCAGCTGGCTCAACCCCAACCGGCTCCAGGGCGGGGTTCCCATCCAGGTGTTTGAGGCGAATCGAACCCGCGTGCTGTTCAACCGACGGCTAATCGCGGCCTCGCCCCACCAGAACCAGAGCCTGTTGTCTCAGTATCGCCGTCGATTCATCGTCCAGGTCCGGTCGCTGCTCGAGTATGACGAGGATCTGTTCGACGCGCCGAACATCGCCCTGCGGAACATGGCCCAGTGGAATGACCCGTACCGCATCGTGGTCGCCCTCCAGAACAGTGCCGGCAAGTTCGCCTACCACCGGCTGATCAAGCTCATCGACGACGTCGGCGCGTCGCTCATCGACATGGACATGGTGGACGACCGGCTTGCCGTGACCGAATCGGGCACGTGGGGACGGCATCGGCTGCGGCCCCTCACCGCCGACGAAGTAATCGCCCTGCAGCGGGATGTCGGCGCTCATTACCTGCGAATGGAGGAGTTGTATGGCGACGCATTCCTCGAGGCCGTCGCGATGATCCTGGGCCTGGGCTCGTACAATACCCTGGACTACGGCAAGGTGAAGCACGGGCCCTTCCACGGATACGAGCGGCTCGTGATGTTCGACCGCGATGCCTCGACCTACGTGTCCGCCGACTTGATCATCGACGCCCACGAGAACTTCCTGCTGCTGCGGCGCGGCGGACTCAAAGGAGAAATGTTCAAGTCCGGCTACGAGTACGTGGAAAACATGCCGAAGGAACTACGCCGCTTCGTGATCGTCGGGAAGGACATCCTGAAAAATCGCGAAACTCCCAAGTACAAGGAAGATTAGTCAGCCCGGGATGGAGACCACCAAACGATGACCGCTCTCTCACGGCTTGCACACAAGGCGCTGCCGTCCACCGGTCTGCTGCTGGTGTGGCTGATCGGCTGCCGCGGCTCAGGCACGGCGCGGACCGGTCAACTGGGTGACGCCTGCGACATCAACGACGAGACCTTCTGCCGCTTCGGGCTGGTCTGCCAGGAAACGTCCGGTACCTGCCAGACCCAGGAACACGCGGACGCGGACGGAGCCGGTGAGGAGTGCCGGAACAACAACGACTGCACCGGTGACACGCTCTGTCAGGAACGGACAAACACCTGCCAGATCCTGGAAGACGACGACCCGGGGATCCCCGGCCCCGCCCTGCTTGGCAACGCGTGCGCGGTGGACGAGGACTGCATCGACGAACTGATCTGCCAGTTCGCCAGCGGGACCTGCCAGTTCCCCGGCGGCGAGGACATCGAAGGGATCGGCAGGTCATGCATCACCAACGGCGACTGCGGGCTCGGTGAGTTGATCTGCCAGGGCGCGTCGAACACGTGTCAACGGCCGGAGGCGACACCCGCCGAAGACTAGCCCGGCTTGCAAGCCCCGACCCGACGTGCTCCTCGGGCCGCCGGATCGCTTGCAAGAGGGCGAACGTCATCCCCCGCAGCGAGCGCGCCGGGACGGCGGTCTCCGCCGGCGCACGCCGCACCGGGCCGCGTGCCACGATGAACTTCTGCTGCTGAACTCCGGTGTGTCCAGAAGCTCGCCCAACTCCTCCCTGTCCTCCTGGAGCCCGGTCGCGCGCCACCGCACGACAATCGGGATCGCCTCGCGGCGCGGGGCATCGAGATAGCTGAAGAACCGGCGGACGTCCTGCTTCTCTCCGATGACCGGCTCGTCGCCGCTGTCGATGCCCGCCACGATCCTCCGCACGGGCGTGTCCGACGCCACCGGAATCGTGCAGACAAGATCGGCCCGGGCCATCGCCGCCGTCGCGATCGGAAGCCTGGATTGCCGGTCCGCGAAACGAAGTTTCGGCGGGAACTACAGAATCAAATGATGGAGGACCTCGTCGGCGTAATAAGCCGTCGCGACGGTGAGACCGATCGTGCAGAGCACCGCCACCATACCGATGATGAATAACTCACAAGCCAGGAACTCCGCGATCTTCAGTCGGCTGCAACCGAGCTTGAACATCGTCTGAACCTCCCGGCGACGCAAACGCAACGAGAGCATGATCACCAGTGTGATCATCAGCAGCATGGCGCAGGCCACCGTGGCGAAGATCCAGTTCAGCATGGCTTCGATCTTGAAAATCGTGGCCGTCAGGTCGCGGATCACGTCGATCGGCCGCAGGATCTGCGTGGTGAGACCGGGGGCGAGGTACCGCCCGCAGAGGATGGCGCGGGACTTCCGGTCCGGCGGCACGGCGATCACCGCCGTAATGGGAAAGTCCCTCACATCGCCGTGGAAGTGGAAACTGTCGATGTTCTCGTCCGTTATCTCGTTGTACTGCATCAACTTTTGATTGGCGGTGTAGACGTTGCCCTCACGCTTGAGCAGGACGTCCGGGTCGTCCACCTTCGCGAGATCCTGATGACCGTGGCCGAGCCCCTGAATGACCCACGTCGTGCGAAGATCCACGAACACACCCAGGTCATCCGGCGTGTGAGCCTGCGCGAAGACGCCGACCACCCGCATCTTGAGCGGATAGGTGCCGGCCAGGTCGAACAGCGTCTCGGGGGACGAAAGTACATAATCACCCGGACCGACACCCAAGTCGCCTGCCGCGGCAGCGCCGACGACGCAGTCCCCGAGGCGTGTCATCAGGCGCCCCCGCTCGATGCGGAGCCCGCGGAACTCGAAGTACTCCGGCGTCGTGCCAACGATCGTGTGGTCGCCGGAACGGAACCGCGTGTACAGCGGGATCGCCTGGGCCAGCCCGGACTCCTGGATGCGATCCGCTTCGCGCTGGGGTATCGGCTCGAGCGGCTTGGGGTGGAAGTACAGGCTGTCGATCGCGAGATCGAGCGAACTCCCCTTCGCACCGACCAGCAACGGCGTCGCGGCCGCCCGGGCAACCAACTCCCGCTCACAGGCCTGCACCAGCGCCCGCAACGCCAGCGGCAGATAGAGGATGAACGCGATCGACACGACCAGGATGCAGCTCTTCACCCGATGGTAGAGGATGTACCGCCATGCGATGTACAGGCTGTCGATCATGGACCCTCAACTGCCTGGAAAGTCGCGAAGTCAATCACCCGATCGAACCCCTCCAACAGGCTGTGATCGTGAGTTACGGTAACGAGCGTCGCGTGAGCCCCCACCGCATAGGTGGCGAGCAGGCTCATGATCCGGTCTTTGCTGGCCGGGTCCAGGTTGCCGGTCGGCTCGTCGGCCAGTACCAATCCCGGGTTCGGCAGAAGCGCGCGGCAGATCGCGGCCCGCTGGCGCTCGCCGTGCGACAACTCCTGCGGACGACGCCGAAGCTTGTCGCCCAGCCCGGTCGCCTCCGCCAGTTCACGGGCTCGCTCCCGCACGGGGCCCGACAACGTCAGCGTCCGACCGATACGATACGGATGCAGAATGTTGTCCAGAACGTCGAGGTAGTCGAGCAGTTCGAAGTCCTGGAACACGAACCCGATGTTCGCCACCCGGAAGTCGCGCCGGGCCGCGTCGCTCAGCGCCGAAACCTCATGCTCATCCACGCGGACCAGACCGTGCGAAGGCGTAACGATGCCCGAAACGAGGTTGAGAAAGGTGGTCTTACCCGAGCCGCTCGGCCCGATGACGGCCAGGCGCGTACCGTCCGAGACGGTCAAATCCGGTATCTGCAACCGGAATCGCCCGCGGGTATACGCGAACTCGAGATTCTTGATCGCGATCATCGCATCCGCTCCGCCCGCCTATGACGGCGTGATGCCGTCAAATACGCCGCTCATCCCGAAGGCCGGTTGCGGCGATCATCCAGACCCCCTCCACCGGTTCGATCCTGAGGACCCCGTCGTAGGCGCTCGCGCAACGAGGAACGGGCCTTCAATGCCCAACCGAACCCGGTACCGTCCGGCGACCGTGACACGCGGCGCCGCCCGGACCGCGGATGGCCGGCCGCTATGCCTCCGACGCCCTGAGACAGGTGTCAGTCCGCGGCACCCACGTCGCACGGCCTGCTCCTCCACAGTCTGCGCCGCCGCACCGATAGCATGCCGCTCCGCACCGGCGTCGTCAAGAACGACTGCCCTGCCGCCCGGCGGTCACGATCTTCGCGGCCCGCTGACGGCGTACCGGGGCCAGGCGGCCATTGCACAGATCCACCGCCCCGGTAAACGACGGCGGACGCTGCCGCCTGCGTTTCACAGGTCGCAGCGCCCGCCGGTCAAGCGAACAACGCTGTCGTTTACTCGTGAGCGACGCGCGGTCTACCAGTCATACGCATGCTCGCCGCAACCGAACCCGCCGCTGATCAGCTCCGTCCAGCTGTCGATCCCATCGTCCACACGGAACCAGACCGTCAGGTCAGGCGGTAGAATCACCGCGTCAAACTCCCGGAACTCGATCGGATTCCCCGCCCCGTCCTCGACCTGGTCGATCGTGGTCACATGAGGGCAAGGCGACGCGGAACAGCCAAACGTGACCCGCGCGAAACAGGCGGCGTACGCCTGCCGGCCCCCCCCGGACAAGTGCCATTCCGCCTTGCTTAAGCCATGGGACCGCTTCCGCATGAGGATGTTGGTCTCTCTCGGCAGGATGAGCTGTGCACCCGTGCGCCATTCGATCAGCTCGTCGCCGGCGTCTTTCACGTTGTGGATCGTGATCCGTACCGGCTCGTGAACACCATCGTCGGGGATCACCGCATCGCCCGCCGGATCCGGAATGACCAGTGACAGATCCCACGCCGCGAAGCCGATGTCGCGATCCTGGAGGCCGACATCGCTGTAATGCCACACCGCCTTGGTCAAACCGTACGAACGCTGACGCACCAGCACGTTCGTCTGACGGGGCAGGATGACCCGGTCACCCGTCCGCCAGACCAGCAATTGGCCGGCGCCGTCCGTAACGTTGTCGAACGTCGCCCGCACGTGCGCGTACGCCGGATCATTCGGGATCAGCACGTCGTCCGTGCCCTCGTCGTATACCTCGTTGCCGTCCGCGTCCGCCATCAGACGAACGTCCCACGCCGCGAAGCCGATGTCGCGATCCTGGAGGCCGACGTCGCTGTAATGCCACACCGCCTTGGTCAAACCGTACGAACGCTGACGCACCAGTACGTTCGTCTGGCGGGGCAGGATGACCCGGTCACCCGTCCGCCAGACCAGCAATTGGCCGGCGCCGT
>CAZBUJ010000036.1:0-39986 GCA_964495075.1 uncultured Phycisphaeraceae bacterium | reverse complement strand
AGCACGTCGTCCGTGCCCTCGTCGTATACCTCGTTGCCGTCCGCGTCCGCCATCAAACGAACGTCCCACAACACGTAACTCACGTCGAACGGATGGACCGTACCGGGCCCGGCGTTGTACCAGATGGCTTTGTTCAGTCCGTAGGACCGCTGCCGCACCAGAACGTTCGCGTTCGGCGGGGCGAACATCGAATCTCCCGTGCGAACATCCGACGCCAAGTTGTCCACGTCCAGGCGCACGTGGGCGTGGTCCGGGTCGTTCGGGATCAGTTCGTCCAGCGGATCGTCCAGGACCTCCGGATCACCGCCACCGTCGGCGTACAGGTTCACATCGAGCCGGGCAAAGCTGACGTCCAGCGAGGTCGCGCCATCGGGGATCGTGAACCATTGCGCGGTCTGAACGCCGCCGGCTCGCCGCCGGACGAGGACATTCACCGGCAGCGCGATCGGATCTGTCACGTCGCCGGTCCTGAAGGGGCCGCCCACGCCGTCGATCGTGATGTCGACATCCTCCGTCGACGGGATCAGAATGTCGCCGGAATCCAATCCGTTCGCTTCGCCTACTTCGGCATACAGGTTGATCTCCAGGCACGTGCCGTCCTCGCCGCTGCCACCACCGCCGACGTGGGCGACGTAGATCCCCGCGTCGTACGTCGCAAACACGGCCAGGAACGCGACGTCGTTGCCGCTGTTGATCGATCGGTAGTGACCGGACCGCCCCTCCATCCCGTCATAGATCTCGATGAAGCGATCGCCCGTGTCGGCAAAGAAGTCGCCGCCCAGTCCTTCGGGCGGATCGAGGGGCGATGTTTCGTCATCCACCAGCCGCTCGAGCCGCCGGGAACACTGGCAGTAGTACCACAACCCGATCACCGGTCGGCTCACGTCATAGTCGTAGGCGGAAGGGGCCAGGATCATGTTGCCCGCGTCGCCGATCGCCGCGCTCCGCGCGTTGAAGTTCGTGAATCGAGCCGGCGCCTCGCGACCCGGGGGCACCATGTCATTGCTCGCCACGAAGCGGAGCGGATCGCCGTCCAGGTTGGCGGAATAGACCCCCTGACCGTGGCCTGTGGGCAGATCGTCCGTGGCGTGAAAGCCGAGCTTGCCCGCATTGTTGATCGTGGCGGCGGAGATACTGACGAAGTCAGCGCCAACCCGTTCCGGCACGTCGAATCCGCCGACGTTATCCGCCACAGCACGGTCGGCCCCGGTGCTCACGTGTCCGCCGATCATGGCGCTCACGGCACCGTACCCGCCGCTGAATGAGTGGATGAACACAAACTGACCACTGTCGTTGAGGTCATGCCCACCGAACAGGGAATAGTAGGCCCGAGCCTCGCCGTCGGAGAGGGGCGGCGACAACGTGTTTTGCCGAGCCAGCGTGACGGCCGCGGCGCTGCCGTCGACCGGAATGACGTACACGCCGTAGAACAGCGCTCCCGGAGAATCGCTCACCCCGCCCTGGAACATCACGACGCCATCACCGTTCATCGCCGGACGATACGACTCGGAGAGGTGGCTGAACGGCATGGTGTCGTCAACGGGGTACACCGTTTCGGTGGTGTCGATCAGGCGAACCGCCGGGTCACCGGCCACCGTCGTGCCGTACAGACCCTGATCCTCGAACGGCTCGGACGGCAGCTGGAACTTGCCGTAGAACACCACCTGACGGGCATCATTCATCGACGCCGGCACATCGCTCTGGGACGTCCCGCCCAATGCGAACCCGCGATCGAACGCCTGCCCGGGATAGCCCGGGACCTCGTCCGTGTTGTCGATGATCTTGACGAGCGGCCCGCCGGCAACGTCCGTCGCGTAGAACCCGGTCCGCACGCCGTCCGTCGGGCTGACCGAACTGGCCCAGAACAGCACGTCGCCATTGTTGTTGATCAGGGGGGGCTTGAAGTCGGAAAAACGGGCATCTGCCCCCCGCCCGGGAACCGGATGGGTGGGGACGCCCGCGCTCACCTCGCTGTTATCCACCAGCACCTGCAGCGGCTCACCGGGGACTTTGGCATAAAGTCCGATGGCCGCGTACCGATTGAAGTCCGACGGGTAGGAACTGCGACCGCGAAAAACGAGCTCGCCGGCATCGTTGATCGACGGGCGGCTCAACACCCCACCGGCCGTACCGGAGGACGGCTGTGTCGCCCGGCCGTTGAAGACCACCGGCAGGTGCTCGCGACCGGGCACCGGATCGCCCACCCGGACCACATGCTCGAATTCCGCGTCCAGTGCCGCCACCGGTGTCTGAAGTCCGACCAGCATTCCCACCGCGCATGTCAGGCACACGGCGATACTTCGAGTTCTTGTTCCGATCATGCGTCACTCCTCCCCTGTTGACTGTCCTCCAACGATTAGCCGAATCCGGCCCACGACGTTCGATCGTCACGAGCCGGCTCATCCTCCACGAGCCACCGCGGGCAACTACGACCGCACGTCGACCGGTGCGGACGTCTGGTGGGTTCGGATCGTGTCAATCGCCTTGACCCTCACGGTGCCGACCTTCCCGGTACCGGCTTGATCGCCGTTCACGCTGGTGCGACGACCCGGCGTGGGTCGTTGGACATGCGCTGGGGCTGGCTGTCTGGTCCGTTGCAAAGAATTGGCGCTGTTCCCTGGTTCGCCGACCTGCCAGCATCTCCTGCATTTCACCGTATCCGAACGACGGCACGAAGGTCAAGCGCCGCCATCGGGGATCAACACGGTATTTCTGCGCAAACGCGCGACCCCGCCGGTGAGCCCGATCGGTGGTGAATCATCCGAAACAGATTGGCTTGTTATCGGTCTTTCGATCGCAATCCGCACCATTTCCATGCGGATTCGTGCAGGCGCGGCGTGGTCATTCCGGGTCTGCCTCGCGCACCGCGCCAGCGGCGGCAAGTTGCCGCCGGATGGTCTCGAGAAGGGTCTTCCGGTTGACGGGCTTGCTCAGGTACTCGTCGCATCCGCAATCCAGGCACCGCTGGCGATCCTGGACCATCGCGTGGGCCGTCAGGGCGATGATGAGGCCCCGGTAGCCCCGCCCGCGAAGCCGTCGCGTGGCGTCGTACCCGTCCAGCACCGGCATCTGCATATCCATGAGAACGACGTCGAACGGCATGCCGCGGTCGCGTGCCCCGATCGCCGCGCTGACGGCCATCGCCCCGTTCTCGACCACCGTCACCTCGGCACTGGCCTTCTCGAGCACGTGAGCGATGAGCCGCTGATTGTCCGGACCGTCTTCCGCCAGCAGGACGCGGCAGCGCAGTGCCAGATCTGTGACGCTCGCGGACTCGGCGACGGGCTCCGCCTTCGTCGTCACTGCCAGCGCCTCGGGGGCGGCCAGCATCTTCACCCGGGTCAGCGGCCCCGTCGCGACCGATGCCCGGATGCGGGCGCCGGCGTGGGGCGCCGTATCCACCACCTGAACGTCGCCGCCCAACAGGCGGGCGAGGCGCTGACTGATCGCCAACCCCAGGCCCGTGCCCCCAAACTGCCGCGTCGTCGACGAGTCCGCCTGCGTGAACGGCTCGAACAAGCGGGCCGCCTGATCGGCGGTCATGCCGATGCCCGTGTCGACCACATCGAACTGAAGCAGCGGGGACGCCGATTCCGCCCCGGCCACGTGAACCACCAGGCGCACCGAGCCCGTGTCGGTGAACTTGATCGCGTTGCCGATCAGGTTGATCAGGATCTGACGCAGCCGTGTCGGATCGGTCTCTACCGTCTCGGGTACCGGACCGGCATAGTCGACGCAGAACGCGAGACCTTTCGTGTCGGCCCGCACCCGCATGAGGGAAGCGACTTCCGACACCAACTCGCACGGCGACGAGGGAACCCGCTCCACCGTCATGCGCCCGGCTTCGATCTTCGACAGATCCAGAATGTTGTTGATGATGCCCAGGAGGTTCTCGCCCTGCCGCTGAATCGTCGCCACCGCCTCGCTGAACTCGTCGCTCTCCTCCCCCTCCGCGACGCGACTGAGAAGCAGTTCCGCGAACCCCAGGATCGCCGTCATCGGCGTGCGGATCTCGTGGCTCATGTTCGCCAGGAACTCGCTCTTGGCCTGGTTGGCCGCCCGGGCCGCCGCCGTCGCGTCTTCCAGGGCCTGGTTGGCGGCGATCAGTTCCACTTGCTGCGCACGCAGTTGCTCCCGCTGCGCTTCGAGTTCCATGTTCTGGGCACGGAGTCGACGCGTGTGGTCCCGGACGCTCTCTTCCACCCGCTTCCGCTGCAGAATCGTCCACATGCGGTCCATCAGCAGCGTGAGCTGCCGCACATCCGACTCGTCGTACTCCTCCTTCTTGTTGCCCACGCCCGCCACCGCCACGATCCGGTCACCGTCGAAAATCGGAACGTTCATATGACGATGGGTCTGGACGTGTCCGTCCGGCTGCCCGCGCTTCAGCACGTTCGGGGCGGCGTAGTCGTTGGTGATGATCGGACGTCGCTGGCGAACCGCTTCGCCCCACAGACCGGTACTCTCCACCGGATACTCGATCCGCTTGTCCTGCACGCGGCACTGAGCCGTTGCCAATTCCGACCAGGCGTGCATGGTGAGAACCGTCTCGTCCTCGTTCATGAACGCGAGGTAGCCGATCTCGCTGCGCGTGAGGCGGATGCCTTCCTCGAGCGCGTAATCCGTCAGCTCACGTACCGTCACCCGCGTCATCTGGTTGATCTTGTCCAGCGCCGCCAGCCGGCTCTCGTTCAGATGCCGCTCCGCTTCCGCACGCTTGCGATCCGTGGTGTCACGAATCACGCCCAGCGCGAAACGCCGGCTCCCCGCCTGTCCGGTCGAGAGAGACAGCTCCATGGAAAATCGCTGGCCCGCACGCCGAATGCCGGGCAGCTCCACCGTGCGGCCGACCGCCCCATGAGGATCGCCACGCTGGAAGTAGCCCTGCACATACTCGGCGTGCTGTTCACGATACTCATCGGGGAGCAGGCAATCGAGCGGCTCCCCCAGCATCTCCGCCGCCGACCAGCCGAACATCCGCTCCGCCGCCGGGTTGAACAGCGTGACCAGCCCGTCCTCGCCGATCGTGACGATGGCATCCTTGCTCGCGTTGACAATGGTGCGAAGCTCTTCTTCGCGCTCCCGCAACGCGCGCTCCGCCTCGTTGCGCTCCGTTACGTCCGTGAACATTACGGCCGCCCGACCGGGCGACGTCTGGAACACGTGCACGTCGAAGGCACCGTGGATCCGGTCGTCGTGGTACTCCAGGCCGAGCACCGTCCACGGCTCGCCCTTCTCCGCCGCCGCCCGGTACCGATCCGGGACCTCCGTGCCCACGAACCGCGGAAACGCTTCCTCCAGCGGCTGCCCCAGCAAGGCCCGGTTGTCGATTCCCGTGCACCGGTCCGCCGCAGGATTCGCGTCGATCAGGATCAGACGCCCATCCGAACGCAGTTCGTACTGGTGCACGCCCATCGGCGAACACTGGACCACGCTGCGAAACCGCGCCTCCGACTCCCGCACCGCCGCCGCGGTCGGCCGGCGGTCCGCGATCTCCGCGGCCAGCTGCCGGTTCACGTCCGATAATTCGCCCGTACCGTCCGCCGCCAACTCGCGGCACGGCGACTTCTTGCCCGCCTGGCGACCCATCCACCGCATCAATCTGTGAACCAGCCCGATCAACACCGCCCCGACGCTCGCTCCGGCGAAGCGCGTGCGCATTACGCGGACGCGAACCATCACCCCCACGGGGAAGACGCCCTCGACTGATATGTCGGCATCCGACGACGACGCCGTGAGACTGGATCCCGCCCCGCCGCCGGATCACCCCCGACACCCCCCCACCGAAAAGCCGCATGGATGACAGGACCGTGACCGTCGACTACACTCGCGTCCGCCAACCTACAACAGCCGTTGACTATCGGACCACGGAGTGCCACGATGCCTCGTCCCGCGGCAACACGGTTCATCACCCTCATCACCCTCGTCGCCACGGCGGCGGCCGACCGCGCCGCCGGCTCCGCCATCCCGGGCTTCGATCGCAGCCCCCATTTCGAGGAACAGGTCAAGACCTACACCTTCGATCCGGACGTCACCGTGCACATCAACGCCCCGTCCGCCGCCGCGTTCGATCCACTGAAACCGACACGGCTGGTGATCTACGCCCTGCCCAACGGAAACACCATCGCCCAGACCATCGGCCGGCAACCCGGCCCCGACCTGGACTGGCACTTCCTCATCCAGCACATCGGTGCCCAGACCCGGCTCTTGCGCGACGTGATCGACGACCAGAACCTCGTGGTCGCGTACGTCGAGGCCGGCGGCCGGAGCTGGCCGAGCTGGCGACACACCCATACGGACAGCGGCCGGCACATCGCCGCCCTGATCGATTCCATTCGGAACCCTTTTCCCGACAAGACCACGACCGTCGAGCTAGCCGGCCACAGCGGCGGCGGCAGCTTGATCTTCGGCTTCATCGATCACGTCGAGACCATTCCGCCGTGGATCCGGCGCATCGTCTTTCTCGACGCCAACTACGGTTTCAGCGAGGAGCAAAAGCACGGGCGGAAACTCATTCGATGGCTCCAGGCGGCACCCGACGACGCGCTCGGCATCTTCGCCTACGACGACCGAAACGTGGAGCTCAACGGCAAGCGGATCGTCGGCCCGACCGGCGGCACCTATCGACAGACCCACCGCATGCTCGAACGGTTACGAAAGGACCTCGACGTTGCCCACACGCCGCATCCCCGCGGGGACCACTACCAGGCCCTCGGCGGTCGCCTCGACGTCATCATCCTCAGTAATCCCGACAACAAAATCCTGCACACGGTCATGGTCGAGAAGAACGGGTTCGCGTACGCCATGACGTTCGCCACGCCGCGCGCGGGCCAAGCCGGCCGTTTCTTCGGCCCGGCCGCCTACGAACAGTGGATCCAAAAAGACGCGAGACCGCTCGATCAGTAACGCGGGTTCGTGATCACCCCTTCGTCGCTGAGCAACACGTGCAGGGACGGGTCCGCCAGCACCTCGGCCACCGACATCTCCACGCCGTCCACGAGCATCCGCTGGTGCACCAGCCGAATCCCGTGACTGTAGTCGACGTACCAGTCCACGTGCCCGAGATACAGAGGCTGAATCGGTGTGCCGTCGGGATAGTGCCAGCCGTAGATGGCCACCCGGCCGGGCGACGTCTCCAATCGGGGCGTGATGACCACGTCCTTCTTGATCCCGGCGATGAGCGCGAATGGCTGCCCCCCGCGCTGCGCCTCCACCATCTCGTGGTGGCGGAGGAACGTCGCGGCCCGCGTGATGTCGGTCGTGGTCGGGCTGATGGGGGCCGGGTCGAGTTTCACCGCGGCCGCGGCATGGATGTCGTCGACCATCTTCCGGGTGGGCAACAGGCACTCGAACGCGTCCGCGATGGGCTGGGCAATCAGCGGCGTCATCGGAATCCGCACGAAATCGTCGTCGCGCCCGATGCACAGGTAGTCCATCAGAACGTAGTACGTCGCCTCGACGGGCGACCCGCCGATCATCGCGGTGACATCGATCGGCACGAAACGGCGCAGAAACCCCGGAACGTTGCCGCCGGTGATCTCTTCCACGATCCGCGCCTCGCGTACCGTTCGGGACACGCCGGCCACCTCGGCCATGAACTGCGTACCCGTCGGCGCGCCGGCCGCGCGGGGCGGCGCGAAGCCGGACGTGGCCGCCCGTTGCAACACCGCGTAGTCCGTCAGATCAACCGCCTCGCTCCCGCCCAGATCGAAGGCATCGAGGCACGCCGCCGCACAGGCCGGATCGGGCGGGGCCGGCCCCGAGGCCGGGCCCCCGAGGCATGCGCCGAACGCGGCGCAGTCCGCCCCGTCCACGTCGCCGTCCACGTCATAATCGCCGCCCGCGAAGGTCTCGCACTCGTCGGGCACGGACGTGCCGTTGCAGTCGAGACTCGTCCCGTCGAGCAGATCACGGGCGTCGGGCACGCCGTTCTCGTTGCAATCCGGAAACTCGACCCGCACGTTGTCGAAGACCACGAAGTTCTCGTCCGCCGGACTGGCAATCGACGACCAGGTGTCCATGTAGCCGAGCATGATGTTCCCCGCCGTCAATACCGTGTCCAGCCGAACCGCGATGAGCATGCCGTTCAATCGCCACTCGACCACCCCGCCGCGCTGCCGGATCGCCACCTCGACCCAGTGCTTGCCCGGCGCCCCTGCCGTCTCAAAGGGCGGACTGGGAAACAGCGACTGGTAAAACACGTCGGTGTGATTGCGGCTGGCCGCCGCGTAGCCGGCCTCGGCCACTGACAGCAGTGTGGCATTGCGATACACGCGGTAGTCGTCGGAAGCACCGCCCTCCCCGGTTACCGCACACCAATAGCCGTCGCTGCTGGGGTTCTCCGCCCAGCAGACCTGCGCGCCGGCGTGGTTGATGCCGGCCGTGGCAAACTCGGTCGAGCCGACGCCGCCGCCCGGACCGCCGTTGTAGTTCAGCCACATGTCGAACGTCAGCGTGTGGTCGCCGTGGAACGTCTGCCCGTTCGGATAGAGGCTGACCGCCTCCGTGGCGGGCACCGCGTCGCCGCTGTTCACCGTCAGGTGCAAGCCGATCGTCGTGCCCCCCGTCGAGTTCGGCGCCGGCGGGATACCCAACCCACCGTAATCGAAGGCAAAATCCGCCGTGTAGTCCCCGCCGTGGCTGAACAGCGTCCAGTTCGCCGCGGATCCGCCGTCGTCAAAATCGTCAGCGAACGAAACCCCCTGCCCGCGCACCGGCGAACAACCGGCCGTGACCACGATCATGACCGCCACCCACGCCCGGCGCCGGCCTCGAGTGGCAATCGCGTCAATCGTCATCTGCCGCACGCTCACCAACGCACCGTCTCGGGCCCACGCAGACCTCACTCCACACTCATGCATTGTATCAAATGAGCATGCCCGGATGTGAACTGACTTCACCGAAGACGACCGCCCCCGATCACCGCCCCGCCGCCCCGACCTCGTGTCCCTCACATTCGCGATCCGCTACCGAGAATCCTGTCCCCGCCGCACGCTCCAGAGCGATCTGTCATACCCATCCCCCCATCCCCCCGCGGCGGCGGGGACTGACCGTCCCACCGGTAGATGACCCGCCCCTCGAACACGGTCCACCAGACCCGCGTCTCCCCGATCCGGTCCGGCGGGATCTCGAACAGGTTCTGGTTGAGGACGATCATGTCGGCCGACTTGCCCGCCTCGATTGAGCCCGTCTCCGCCTCCTTGTGCATCGCGTACGCACCGTTGATCGTGTAGCCCTTCAGTGCTTCCGCCAGGCCGATCGCCTGATCCGCGCCGAACACGCCGTGCGGCTCGCCCGTCGGGTTGGCCCGCGTGACCAGCGCCTCGATCGCCGGCCACGGATTCGGCGACGGCCCCTCCGGCCAGTCGCTCCCGAACACCACCACCGCCCCGGACTCGAACGCCGTTCTTACAGGAAACGCCCGCTCAATCCGCTCCGGCTCCAGCCACGCTTCCAGCACGCCCGGAAAGGCCGCCGTCGGCATCCACAACGGCGGCGAGAACTCGACCACCACATCCAGGGCCGCACACCGCGCCAGATCGATCGAACTCACGAACATACTGTGGGCGAGCTGGTGCCGCATCGAGGTGCGCGGATTCGACGCCCGGGCGTCCGCGATCCAGTCCAGCGCCGACCGGGCCGCCGCGTCGCCGATCGAATCCAACATGATGCTCCGGTTGGCATAGTCGAACCGGATCACCGCCGCGCGAAACGCCCGGCGCGACTGCAACAACCGGCCGTTGCTCCCATCCCGGTGGGGCTCCACCATCGCCGCCGTGCCCGTAGGAGCGCCGTCCGCATCGATCTTGACATACTGCGAATACACATGCGGCGAATGCCACGGAAACCAATCCTCCAGAATCAGTTCCCGCTCCGCTTGCAACTGGGGCGGACACGGATCACGCCAGGGCGTGGCCACCGCGATCCGCATCGGCAGATTGCCCTGGCGATCCAACTCGTTGAAGACCTTCAGCGCCACACGATCACCCGGCGCCGCCTTCACGCCCGTGACGCCATACGAATGCAACTCCGCCACGATGTCCTTCGCGGCATCACGCTGCACGCCGTAATCATAAGGCGGGATATGGTCCCGGATCAGCGCTATCGCCTCGCCGCGGAACACGCCGGTTGGTTCGCCCGCTTCGTCCCGCTCGATCAAGCCGCCCACCGGTGACCGGGTGCGCGCCGTGACCCCCGCGAGCTCCAGCGCCCGGGAGTTCACCCATACCGCGTTGCCGCGCCGCTCCTCCAGGTACACCGCCCGATCACGCACAATGGCATCCAGCATCTGCCGGTGCGGCGCCGCGTCCGCGAACAGGCTCGCGTCGTACTTGCCCCCCCGAATCCACTCCGTATCCGCATGAGCCGCCGCGTACGACTCGACCGCGGACAGGATCTCGGCCGGCGACGCCGCCCTGGGTAACTGCAATTCGAGTCGCCGTAGCTGCCCGCACAGCGGTTGTATGTGCGAGTCAAACAGACCCGGCAGAACCATCAGGCCCTTCAAATCGACGCGCCGCGTCTCGCGCTCCGCCAGATCCAGCACAGCGGCGTCGGTGCCGACCAGCACGAACTTGCCGTCCTTGATCGCCACCGCCTCCGCCCAAGGCTGCCGGTCGTCAAGCGTGTAGATCCTGCCATTATGGTAGACGACGTCCGCTACAGGCTTCGAACACCCCGCGGCCAGACCCGTCAACCCGATCGCCACGGTGCAAACGCCTCTCCACCACATGCTGCTCTCCTCTGGCCGGCCGGCCTGTCCCCCTCGACCACCGGAGACCACCGGAAGGGCCGACGCCGTGATTGTACCGGCTCGGAAGGAAGCCGCAATCAATGGTCTGCCCACGGCCGAGCTCAAAACGACGCCGACCGCGAGCGCGGCGACCGAACGGGGCAGGCCCGGTCGCCTGCGCCGTTGGCCGGCGTGTGGCGGTGCTACTTCACTAGCACCCTTCTCTACCCGTCCTTGTCACGAAGCCGGCAAAATGCTTCGCCTCCTTCGATGTCCACCGTACGGCCGGGCT
The DNA here is from genome assembly GCA_964495075.1 of uncultured Phycisphaeraceae bacterium. GTDB lineage: Bacteria > Planctomycetota > Phycisphaerae > UBA1845 > UBA1845 > JAFGJQ01. Next base: position 28,962 of record CAZBUJ010000036.1, on the reverse strand, counting down.
TGATCGGCATCACGCGAATACCAGCAGGCATGGCGCAAAACGAACGCGCGATTCGCAAAGTTCGCCTCCCGGTCGTGTTCATCTCGCCGTGGCCGCGCACCGCCAATCGGCACGCCTCATGACAGGTACGAGGTGCCGGTAAGGGATGTTTATTGCAGGTTTGTAACAGCCCCCGGGCCGGTAGACTCACCTGGCAACGCCGTGATCATGAAACGAGGGGCCGTCGACCCCGTCCTCCGCGCCGCCCATTCCTTCCCGTGCCTGATCCGGAACCAACGGACCGGCAGCATTCCGTCCCTCGGCCGTCCGGTGAACACGCCATACGCGCAGCGGACAACCCCGTCCCCGACCGCGTAGGCGGCGCGAGTTTTCCGTGCCGGGATGTGTCAGTCGCAGAGTGTGCCGAACCGCAACTGAAACTCCGAGAAATCATCGGCGTCGACGTCGCCGTCCTCGTCCAGGTCCGAAATCACGAACTGGACCGGATCCACTTCCGCCGTCGGCTCCGTGACGCCGGGACCGCCCATCGAAACGGCAAACAACGCGAAATCGGCCAGATCCACCACTCCGTCCAGGTTGATGTCGCCGGGACAGGCCGCCGCATCGAACCACTTCATCACGTTCCGCATGATCTTGAACCGGTAGACGGCGGCACCGCGCTCGCCGGCCCCTTCCAGTCCGAACGCGAAGTACACCACCCGGTAATGCCCCGACCATCGCAGGGCGCCCCAGGCCGGGTCACCATTCACCATGTAGCGCGCCAGCCCTGTGGCACCCGCCAACGGCTCGATCCGGGACGGCGATGTCTGGTCCTCGGCCCCGTCGCCGCCAGTGATGTAGAAGCGGAACTCGTCGAGGATGTCGTCGCCGTCCAGCCGGAAGTAGTCGATGTCGTCCTCGACGAAGTCCGCGTGCAGGTAGTCGCGGTAAAACGCCGTGTCGCCGATGTCCTGCCCGATATCCTGGCCGCTGAGAAACAGGTTCCCGCCGCCGTCGAGATACGTCGCCAGGTTCACCTGGTCCGTTTCCGTGAGCGTGAACTCGCTCTGGGCCCCGGTGAACCAGACGACCGCGTCGAACTCGGCCAACGTGCCCGCCGATGGCGAACCGTTCGTCGACACGTCCCACACCTGGATGCGCTTCTTCAAGTGGCGCAGCGGGATCTTGAAGTACCCTTCGTACGCCGCGCCACCGTCGTCGTCCACGACTAGAACCGTGGGCGACCCCTGCTTGCCCGGTGGAGGCGACGGCGGGTCCGCCGTCGGCGCGTAGCATGCCGGTGGGGCGGCCAGGTATTCATCCAGGAAGTTGCGAAGCTCCTGCACGTCCACCACCGGCAAGCCATACCACTCGCCGCCGGGCCCCTGCCACGCCCAGTTCACCGAGTGAATGATGCTCCCGTCACAATCGATGATGTACCCCGAGTAGTAACCGCCGCCGAGGTAGGCGCTCTTGATCGCATCGTCCTCGCCCCAGGGCGAGTTGATGTAGTCGATGATCATCGGCATCTCGGCATCAGGCTCGAGGTCCGTCTTCATCCAACCGGCCCGAACGGCCCGTTCGTCCATGGTGGTCGTGATGAAGTACCGATGATCCCACCCGAGATCCCGCGTCTCGAACCCGGGACGGAAGAACGGATCCTCTTCCGGGTGGGCCTCCCGGCTATAGACCCACACGAAGTTGATGGAGTCTCTGTATTCCTGATACACCTCTTCCAGGACCTGGAAGTTCAGAAAACCGGGCTGTCACGAACAGGAACCGACGGTCAGCACGAGCGGTCGACCGTCGATCATGTCGGCCATGCTCACCGGGTTGAAATGCTCGTCCACGCTGTCGAACAATGGAGCCGGTTCCCCGGCGGCCAGCAACGGTCTAACCCCAGTGTCAGACCATGGCACCCGTGTCCCCGCCCACGGTTCCGCCGCCCACTCCGCGGCGCCGAAACCGTCCCCCGTAGACTCATCGCAGGCCACCGCGAATCCGGCAGCCGCCAACACGACCAGAACGCCGACGCAAAGGACGCCGACGGTATGCTTTGCCTCATTCATGGCATCCTCCTTGCGAAATGACCCCTCGATTCCCACAGTGCCGTGCGCACACCTGACTTGCGACGAGGCACATGCGCACCGGCCGAACGCATGCAGTGACCCCCATTCAGTTTAAACCGCGCCGACCCCGATTCCAAACAAGAAGCGCGACTAAGATCCGGTCGTGACCTCCAGCACCTGGCCCGCCGCCAGCTCAACCGCCGGCTCGAATCGCAACGCCAGCGCCCGATCGTCGGCGGTCGCCGTCGCCCGGATCGGCTGGCCGTCCAGCCGTGCGGTGGTACTTGATCCGTCAACGGAGCCGGGCAGTGCCAGGGTCAATTCGCGCAGACGCAGTCGGCCGTACTTCAATTCGACGCGGGCCGATTGGCGGCCGACCTCCCGACGCTGCGCGAACGTGCCCCACCCCTCCGCCGCCGTGAATGCCGCCCGGAACTCGTCCGCCTGCACGCGCGGCGCAAACGCCAACCGGCCCGCCGGTCCGTCATACGCGTAGCCGCTCAGCGCCAAATAGACACCCCAACTCGCCAGCGCCCGCGCATAATGATCCCCGCACTCGACCTCGTTGAACGGGTTGTGGACTCGCGGATCATAGCGGTCATGAATCCCGCGGACGATCGCCAGCCCTTCTTCGACCATGCCCTCCCAGATCATGTGACCGGCCACCTGGTACTCGATGCCCGTCCACACCTCGTTGCGATAACGCACGCCCTGCCGGAGATAGAGGCTCCGCGGCCACGTGCACGTGAACAACCCCGCGTCGCCCGGATACGCGAACCAGCGTTCCGGCTTGTGCTGCTGATTGTACGGCCCGACGTCCGGCGCCCAGTTGTATCGCCAGACGGCCTCCAGGGCCCGCCTCACCTTGTCCTCCGGGTAGATGTACCCCAGCCCGACCTGATGTGCCCAACCCTGCCCGAACAGCTGATCCGACAAGCACCCCTCGCCGTACTGATGCTTCGCGTGCTTCTCCAGATCAACGTCCTGCACGAAGTAGTCACCGTTCCAGAGACGGTCGACCGTCAACCTGCGCCCCGATTCGTAGACGCGACGAACGCGTGCCGCAAATTCAGTGTCGCCGACGAGGCGGGCCATCTCCTCGCCCGCCCGCAACGCCGCGAGGTACAGCGAACCGACAAACGTGTTCGCCCCCTCGAAGTTGATGTCGAACGTGTTATGCTGGCTGTTCTCGATCAGCCCGTCCTCGTTCCCATCCTGCTCGATACTGTACATGAGGACACGGCGAATGTCGGCCCAGTTCCGGCGCAGAAACGAATCGTCGGCCGACATCAGATGCTCGCGATAGCACTTGAGCACCGTGCCGGCCTGGCCGTCCGCCGCGTACCAGTTGTTGCGCTGACCGCGGAACCCCACCAGCCCGTCCGCGTGCAACGCCGCATCGAGGTCCTGCATCTCGCGCGCGCTGCGCTCGAGTTCCGGGAACAGGCGGGCAGCGCCGTGCGCGTAATTCCACACGTGCGTGCAGGTCCCACTACAGCAGCCGACGCCTTCCCACGCCCAGAACCGACCGCTCTGCCACCACAGGCAAGTCCCGGTGGCCAGGTTACATACCGGGATATGCAAGCGATCGAGCAACCAGTGCGGGAGCGTGCTGTCGTAGTACGTGTCGTGCCACAAACGCGTGTCACGGGCCAGGCGATCGTAGTGATCGAACACGTAATGGCCCACCTCGGCCGCGTCACCGAACCAGTTCGCGTACATGTTGCCCGACGACCGATTGGGGAAGTGCCAGGAGAGAACGAACTCGAACCCCCGCGTCTGCCCCGGCGGCAGTTCGACCAGCGGGGTCGCGAGCGACGGCGTGCGTTTGTCCGCTGTGGCAAATGCCAGCTCCGCGCCGGCGTCCAGCCGGGCGTCCCGCGGCACGGAGGCCAGCAGCCTCTTCGTTTCACCCGCATCGGCGCCGGGACTGGCCAGCATCAGTGCCATCGTGCCGAAATCTTCGAGCTTCTCCAACTCGCCCGACGGGCCAAACCGCCGCCGGTCGGACAACACGATCTGGTCGATGTTCACGTGCCCCCACGCACCGGACGCACGGTCGACGATCTCGATCAGCGCCTCCCGGCCGGCAAACTCGCGCACGTCCCAGTTCCGCCACTCCAACCGCTCACGATTCTGTCCGGTGGCTGTACGCACCACATTGCCGCCCACCAACAGATTGATGCACGTTTCACGCGGGTGATTGCCGCCGCCGATCAGGCAACAGATGTACCGCCGGACGATCTCGAACCGCGGCGACACCAGGCGGCCGTGCGGGGCGTCGCCGCCCCGGAACGTGTTGACCAGCCCCTCCCCTTCGAAGCCACTGACCACCTGTTGATTCGGCAGCGTTCCACCGGCCGGCTTCGTCCCAAATGCCTCACCCTCGACCGTCCAATCCCCATAGGATTCGCCTTCGAAGTCGGCCAGCAGCACATCCGGCCGCGACGCCGTCTCCTCGGGCAACGGCGCCGCCGAGTGGAGAAGTACCGTCCGGTTCTTCTGGTTCACCGTGCGCGTGCGGTGCAGCAATTGCACCTGATGCTCGCGCGTGGTGTGGAAGCCGATCACATTCTCCAGCCAGCCGAGCAGCGCGACCCGCACCGACCGCCCGGTGACGTTTTCGACGGTGAACGCCAGCACCGTGGCCGGCAACGCGGAGTCCCTGGCATTGAGCGGCACAAACGGTGAAAACGCCTCGAGCGTGACACGAACGGGGCACTCGGTGTGCCCGTACCGCACGCGGGCGATCGGATACTCGCCCACGAACTCCACCTCGGGGAACCCCTGGCGATCGAGCGTCCAGGTTCGCGTCTGACCACCGTCCTGCACCGCCACGGCGAAGCCCTGCTCCACCGGCTTCTCGGGCATGTGCGGCCGGTAGTTGTCGCCCCCCGTGCCGCTGAAGTACGTCTGGTTGAAGATCTTCCAGGACCCCAGCGTCCCGTCGCCGCAGATGTAGAGCTGCCCCGCCGCGATGCCGCCCACCGGCATGCCGATCAGGTTCAGCTCCGCGCCGCGATAGACACGCGAACCGCCCTTCTCCAGCAACGACCGCCGCCACGCGTCCGACAACCGCTTGTCGGCCGGCACGAGATGCCCGGCGCTTTCCGGCAGCCGCCCCAACGGCCCGCCGATCGCCCGCCGCGGATCCAACGCCGACAGCGCCGCCGCCCCCATCCCCGCCGCCTTGAGAAAGTCCCGCCGACCCAGCCCGCCGCAATCGCAATCTCCGGAACAGGACTCGCCGCTCATGATTCGCCCTCACATTCTGCGGAAGGGAAAGAAACCTCGCACATCGTTGGCCCCAGGGTCGACGTGGCATCCGCGCACGCCCGCTGTGCCCCGGCGCCGGGCCATTGTAAGATCGAACGCCGTTCACCCCAAGCCGCGCGCAGAGAATGACCGCGCGTTCGTGGCCGCGCCGATCGATTCAATTCGACTCCATCAGCGGTGGGACGTCCAACGAATGGCGCCCGCGAACACCTGACCGGCCGGCAACGCGACGTTCCCACCGCGCTTCGGGCATGGTATACTCTGGCGGGAGTCTCCCCGATGGCCGCCAACCTCACGCCACAATACCATGAGGCCGAAGAGAGATACCGGGCCGCCACAACACCCGAAGATAAGCTCGCCGCCCTGGAAGAGATGTGGCGCGAGCTGCCCAAGCACAAGTCCAGCGAGAAGCTCCAGGCGGATCTCAAGAAGAAGCTGTCCGCCGCCCGCAAGGCGGTTCAGCCGGGCGGGCGCAAGGGCGGCCCGTCGAAGGCCGACCCCTTCGCCATTCCCAAATCGGGCGCCGGACAGGTCGTGCTGCTGGGCACGCCCAACGTCGGTAAATCGTCCATCGTCGGCGGCCTGACCAAGGCCCACGTCAAGATCGCCGACTTCCCCTTCTCCACCCCCCTGCCGCTGCCCGGCATGGTGCCCTACGAGGACATCAAGATCGAACTGGTCGACACGCCCCCCGTTACCGCCGATCACATCCCGACCGGCTTCCCCGGCTTGTGGCGAATGACCGATGCCCTCGTCGTGGTCACCGACGTGTCGAGCGACTCGGTGCTCGAGGATGCCGACGTGTGCCTCAACCACCTCGCCCAGCGCCACATCGAGCTGACCGACGGTCCGCGGAAGCGAGCCGACGAGCCGGACGCCATGCTGCAGGTCCCCGGCTTCCTGCTCGCCAACAAGATCGACGTGCCGGGCGCCGAGGACAACCTCGAACTGCTCAACGAGTTGTTCGATTCACGGGTGCGCATCGAACCCTTCTCCACGCTTGATGCCGACCACATGGGCCGCCTGCCCGAACTGCTCTTCGGGCTCGTCCACGTCATCCGCGTATACGCCAAGCCGCCGGGCAAAAAGCCGGACTTCGACGATCCCTTCGTTCTGTCAGCCGGCAGCGACGTCCACGAACTCGCCCGAAAGGTCTACCGCGGAATGGAAGACAAGGTCCGGTCCGCCCGGGCATGGGGGCTCGGGCTCGCCGACGGCCAGAACGTGCACCTCAACCACGTGCTTCACGACAAGGATGTCGTCGAGCTGCACACCTGACCGCCGCACCCGCTCCCCCCTCTGCCAGGTTTCGTTCACGCCGCCTCATACACGATCTCCGCCTCGACCCCACACCAGGCTTGCAATGTGCTCGCCCCGCATTCAGAATGGCACGCTCCGCCGATCGACGAGCGCCGTGCAACCCCGGCAAGTGCCGGCGGGGGTAACACGACGAGGCAGCGAACCGGAAGCTCGGACGGGGCGAGCTCCCGCTGATGTATATTCCCTGGTAACTCGTGAGGTGGCATCCGATGCTCGACAAACCGTACACCGTCGCTTTGTGGAAAACTTTGGTCGCATTCGCAGTCGCGGGGGGCACCGCTCCGGCCGCCCCCATGACGCAAGAGAAAGGCACGGCGTCAATGACAAAGCAGACGTGGGGTCAAACGAAGGACGGCCAGGCGGCCCATCTGTACACACTCAAGAGCCCGACCGGGATGACCGTGCGGGTCACCGACTACGGCTGCACCATCGTCTCCCTCACGGCCCCGGACCGCAACGGCCGGTTCGACGATATCGTACTCGGGTTCGACCGACTGGAGGACTACCTTGAGGGCTCCCCCTACTTCGGCTGTATCGTCGGCCGCTACGGCAACCGGATCGCCGACGGGAAGTTCGAACTCGATGGTAAAAAATACACGCTGGCGAAAAACAACAAACCAAACGGCGTCCCCTGCCATCTGCACGGCGGCAACAAGGGCTATGACAAAGTCGTCTGGGACTCCGAGGGCGTTCTGCGCGGGGATAACGCCGGGGTGCGATTCCACTACCTCAGCCCGGACGGCGAGGAAGGCTACCCCGGCAACCTGGACGTCACCGTGTGGTACTGGCTCACCGCCGACAACGAGCTGCGCATCGAATACGAAGCCACCACCGACCGGGCCACACCGGTCAACCTGACGCACCACAGCTATTTCAATCTCGGCGGCCACGACAGCGGCACCATCCTCGATCACGAGTTGATGATCGCCGCTGACCGTATCACGGCCGTCAACAAGGGCCTGATCCCAACCGGCGAGCTGATGCCCGTCGAAGGTACACCGTTCGACTTCCGCAAGCCCACCGCCATCGGCAAGCGGGTCAACGACGATAATGAGCAACTGGCTTATGGGCCCGGGTACGACCATAACTTCGTAATGAGCCGGTGGGACGGGAAGCTGCGCCTCGTGGCCGTGGCTTGCGAACCGAAGAGTGGCCGGTGCATGGAAGTCCGGTCCACCGAACCGAGCCTCCAGTTCTACTGCGGCAACTTTCTCGACGGCAGGTACGTGGGCAAAGGTGGACACGCGTACCAGCACCGTACGGGGTTCGTCATCGAGACACAGCACTACCCCGATTCACCCAATCACCCGGAGTTCCCGTCCACGATCCTTCGGCCCGGCGAAACGTATCGTCAAACCGTGATCTACCGGTTCTCCGCGAGGTAACGGGGTAACGCAAGGAAAGGGGCACGCGATGGGCCTGTGTAAACCGGTTCTTCTGGCGGTCGTGCCGATGACATCAATCGCACTATCGCAGGACAGGCAGCCGGAGAAACCCCCCGATGGCCCCCTCATGACCCGGTGGGCAACCGACGTCAGACCGGATGTCGTGTGGCCGGAGTATCCCCGACCCCAACTCGTGCGAGCCGACTGGCTCAGCCTGAACGGCCTCTGGGACTACGCCGTCACGCCGGCCGGCCACCCGCCGCGACAGTATGACGGGAAAATCCTCGTCCCGTTCTGCGCGGAGTCGGCCCTCTCCGGCGTGCAGAAAGCCGTTCAGCCGAACGAGACGTTGTGGTACCACCGCGAATTCGACATCCCCGAAACGTGGGCAGGCCAAAACGTCCTGCTTCATTTCGGCGCGGTCGACTGGGCCACCGAGGTGCGGGTCAACGGCAAAAGCGTGGGTCGGCACCAGGGCGGCTACGACCCGTTTACCTTCGATGTCACCCATGCCCTCGCGCCCTCCGGGCCGCAGAAGCTCGTCGTCAAGGTGACCGATCCGACCGACACGAGCTGGCAGCCCCGCGGCAAGCAGGTCCTCAATCCGCAGGGGATCTGGTACACGGCCGTCACCGGCATCTGGCAGACCGTCTGGCTGGAGCCCGTGCACGGGACACACATCCGCGCGCTCAAGATCACCCCCGACGTCGATCACGCCTCCGTGCAGGTCGAAACCATCGCCACGGGCGACGGCCAGGTCGAGGTCGCCGTGCTCGACACGAGCCGCCATGTCGTCGCGGAAGCCACCGGCCAGGCCGGCCGGGAGATCATACTCAACATCCCCAACCCGCGACTGTGGTCACCCCAGTCCCCGCACCTCTACAACCTGACCGTGCGCCTCCGCCACGGCGGCGACATCCTCGACACGGTTCACTCCTACTTCGGCATGCGAAAGGTCTCGCTCGGTGAACACAACGGACTCACCCGAATCCTGATCAACGACCAGCCACTGTTCCAGTTCGGCCCCCTCGACCAGGGCTGGTGGCCCGACGGGCTCTACACCGCCCCGACCGACGCCGCGCTCCGCCATGACCCGGAGCAACTGAAGAAGCTGGGCATGAACATGCTGCGGAAACACGTCAAGATCGAGCCCGCCCGGTTCTACTACCATTGCGATCAACTCGGCCTGCTGGTCTGGCAGGACATGCCGAGCGGCGACGCGTTCATCGGAGGCGGCGACCCGGACATCAAGCGGACGTCGGCGTCGGGCCAGAACTTCGAACGCGAACTCAAGGCCATGATCGACTCGCTCGGCAATCACCCGTCGATCATCATGTGGGTCGTCTACAACGAAGGGTGGGGCCAGTGGGACACGTCGCGAATCACCCGGTGGGTCAAGACGTACGACCCCACTCGCCTCGTCGACGCGGCCAGCGGGTGGACAGATCGCGGGGTCGGCGACGTCATCGATATCCACGCCTACCCCGGCCCTTCCATGGCGGCGCCCGAGCCAAACCGCGCGTCCGTGCTGGGCGAATTCGGCGGCCTCGGCTGGCCGGTGAAAGACCATCTCTGGCGGAACCAGCACAACTGGGGCTACCGATCCTATCTGTCGCGGCAGGACCTGCAACAGCACTACACCCAGATCGTGCAGCGACTGTGGCCGATGATCGGGCAGGGGCTGTCGGCCGCCGTCTATACACAGACCAGCGACGTCGAGACTGAAGTCAACGGCCTGATGACCTACGATCGAGCCGTCCTCAAACTCGACCCCGAGCCCGCCGCCTCGCTGCACCAGACACTCTACCGACCGCCGCCTCGCATCGAAACCGTCGTCCCCACATCCGAGACGAAACCGCAGACCTGGCGGTACACGGTGCAGGCACCCGCCGACCACTGGACGAAACCGGAATTCGATGATTCGCAGTGGCGGTCCGGCCCGGGCATGTTCGGCCGCGAGGGCACACCCGGGGTGCACGTCGGCACCCCGTGGACCACGAAGGACATCTGGCTGCGACGCGAGTTCCAACTGGCCGACGTGCCGCCACCAAACGTGTACCTCCGCGTCTATCACGACGAAGACGCCGAGGTATACCTCAACGGCGTCCTCGCCGGAAGCTTCAACCGGTGGGTCACCGGACACATCCTGTCCCAAATCGCGGACGACGCGTACCGCGCCCTGCGGAAAGGAAAAAACGTAATGGCCGTCCACTGCCGCCAGACCACCGGCGGACAAGGTGTCGATGTCGGCCTGTGTCTCGTCGTCGGGCAACCGCGCGGCGACTGACTCGCCCGGCTCGACACGGCACACGACGCGCCACGCCAACTCGATGAAGGGAGGTCAACGATGGTTTGCATGCTTTGCCTCTTGATTGGCAACACCACCGGCGTCGCACAACCGGCGGACGGTAACGCCGACTACCCGATTCAGCCCGTACCGTTCACCGAGGTCAAACTGGTCCACGGCTTCTGGGGCCCCCGGCTCGAAACGAACCGGCAGGTAACCCTCTGGTCCAACCTGCGCAAATGCGAGGAGACGGGCCGCCTGAGCAACTTCGCCAAGGCCGGCGGCCGGCGCCAAGGCGGGTTCGAAGGCATCTTCTACAACGACTCCGACGTGTACAAGGTCATCGAAGGTGCGTCGTACACGCTCGCCCAGCACGACGACCCCAAGCTGCAGGCTGCGCTCGACGCCCTGATCGACGACATCGCCGCCGCCCAGGAGGATGACGGGTACCTCTACACCGCCCGGACCGTCAACGACCCCAAGTACGATTACCCGGGCAAGGAGGGACGCTGGTCCCATCTCGCGTCCGGCCACGAGCTATACAACGTCGGGCACCTCTACGAGGCGGCCGTCGCGCACTTCCAGGCCACCGGCAAACGCACGCTGCTCGACGTCGCCATCAAGAACGCCGATCTCGTCCACCGGACCTTCGGGCCCGGACCCGGGCAGCGGGTGGACGTACCGGGCCACGAAGAAATCGAAATCGGCTTGGTCAAGCTCTATCGCACGACGGGCAACCGGAAGTACCTCGACCTCGCCCGCTTCTTCCTCGACTCCCGCGGGCGCAAAGACCGGCGACCGAAACTCTACGGCGAGTATTGCCAGGACCACGCCCCAGTCGTCGATCAGCGCGAAGCCGTCGGGCACGCCGTCCGGGCCGGGTACCTCTTTTGCGGTATGGCCGACGTCGCCGCCCTGACCGGCGACAAGGCCGACATCGACGCCCTCGACCGCCTCTGGCGCAACGTCGTGTCCCGCAAACTCTACCTGACCGGAGGAATCGGGGCACGGCACGCCGGCGAGGCGTTCGGCGACGACTACGAGTTGCCCAACCGCAGCGCTTACAACGAAACCTGCGCCGCGATCGCCAACGCCTTGTGGAACCATCGCATGTTCCTGCTCCACGGCGACGCGCAGTACATCGACGTCCTCGAACGCGTGCTCTACAACGGATTCCTGGCCGGGGTGTCGCTGAACGGCGATACCTTCTTCTACCCGAACCCCCTCGCCTGCGACGGACGACATCCTTTCAACCACGGCAGCCTCGAACGAAGCCCGTGGTTCCAGTGCTCGTGCTGCCCCGTAAACGTCGTGCGGTTCATCCCATCAATCGCCGGCATGATCTACGCCAGCCGAGAAGACGTCGGCTACGTCAACCTGTACGCGTCGGGCACCGGCGTCCTTGCCCTGGGCGGCCATCGGGTGCAACTGAGACAGCGTACCGACTACCCGTGGAGCGGCGACGTGGCGATTATCGTCGAGCCGCCCGTCCCGGCCGAGTTCGAACTCCGACTCCGGATACCCGGGTGGGCATCGGGTCAGCCGGTGCCCGGCGACCTGTACCGATACGCGAACCCCGGTCAACCGCATATCAACGTCTCGGTCAACAATACCCCCGTCGCCATCAAGACCGACAAAGGCTACGCCGTGCTCCGTCGCAAGTGGGAACCGGGCGACCGGATCGACCTGCAACTGGGCATGCCCGTCCGCCGCGTGCTCTGCCACGACCAGGTCCGCGAGAACCGGGGTTGCGTCGCCCTCGAACGCGGCCCCATCGTCTATTGCCTCGAAGGCGCCGACCACGAACCCAATACGCTCGACGTCGCCCTGCCGGACGACGCCCGGCTCCAGACCGAAAGCCGGCCCGATCTGCTCGGCGGCGTGACCGTCATCCGTGCCACGGGCCGGGCCGTCAGCGGCACCAGGGACGGCCGGCGCACGACCGAGCCCGTTCAACTCACCGCCATACCGTACTACGCGTGGTGCCATCGCGGCCCGAACGAGATGACCGTGTGGATCCCCCGCAGCGTGGACAAAATCCCGATACCGCCGGTCGCTGCCCGTTACACGGCCAGCGCGTCACACTGCTTCGCCTACGACAGCCTGTTCGCGCTCAACGACGGCCTGGTCCCCGCGTCGTCCAACGATCCCAGCATCCCGCGGATGACGTGGTGGGACCACACCGGCTCGACCGAATGGGTGCAATACGATATGCCCGAGCCGACTGTCGTGCGCGGCGTGCAGGTCTACTGGTTCGACGACACGGGCCGCGGCCGCTGCCGACCACCGAGGTCCTGGAAACTGCTCTACCGCGCCGGCGACGCCTGGAAGCCCGTCCAGAACGCCAGCGGGTACGGCACCGAGTGCGACCGCTTCAACGTATGCACGTTCGAAGCGGTTCGGGCCGACGGATTGCGTATTGAAGCGCAACTGCAGGACGGGTACTCCGGCGGCATTCTGGAATGGCGCGTGGACCGGTAGCGGGTGGGAAGCGCGCCATGACCCTGCGGCACGATTCGTAGCCGTTTGACCGTACACCGGCCAGGAGGGTACACTGAAAAACCGTGCGACATGCGCGGTCCGGATCGGGCCGCGGTTGACCAAGGAGACCAGGCAATGCTGTCCCCTGCATGGAATATACCCTCGCCCCGGTTGGCGTTCACCGCGCTGACCGCGGTCCTGCTGATGTGCTCGCCCGTCTTCGCACAGTTCGGCGAGGACTGGGCACTTTTCATAGACCCCGAAACGGACGAGGAGTGCGGCATCGTCAACACGGCCCAACTGGAGTTGACGGTCATCGAACGGACCGGTGAATTCGTGATCATCAACGGCCGAGACACCGTGCTCGACCGCCTCTTCGTGGACACCGACAACACCGTGTACTACAACGGATTCCGGTCCGGCAGCGTCGTGTTCGCGGACGACGCCGACGGCTATCCCACCGTGTTCTGGGTGACGGACCGCGACACGGTCGTTGAAGTGGATGAAGAAAGCGGCGAGCCCCTCGACAGTGGCTTGCTCCCGGAGGAAATCGGCAACACCGGTTGCGACCCGTGCGACCTCGTGGACGACCGATCACTGTGCGATGATCCCAGCCCCGTCATCGACAGCGGGGCCGGGCTCACGAATCTCACCATCGCCTGCGGGTCCGGCGCCATGCCCGCGATGATTCCCGCCCTGTTGCTGCTCACCATCGCCCGGTGGGTCCGACGCGGCTGACGCGCCCGCCCCCTGTGGGCAGTACGGAAGGGCCACGCTGCCGGGCACGCCGGGTTTCACAATGCCCGCTGAATGGCCTGCGCCACTTTAGCGTCACTGGGCCGTGTGCGGGGCTCGAAGCGGGCGATCACCTTGCCTTCTCGATCGACCAGGAACTTCGTGAAATTCCAACGAATCTCGCCCCCGTACCCAGGGTTCCGCTCGTCCGACGTCAGGAAGCTGTACAGACCGCACTGACCGTCACCCTTGACCACGACCTTGGCGAACATGTCGAACTCGACGCCGTAATTCGCCGTGCAGAACTGCTTGATCTCCGCGTTGGTGCCCGGCTCCTGGGCCCCGAACTCGTTGGCCGGGAAGCCCAGGATCGCCAGACCCTGATCCGCGTAGCGACGGTGCAGCTCCTGAAGGTCCTGGTACTGCGGCGTCAGCCCGCACCTGGACGCCACGTTCACGATCAGCAGGACCTTGCCGCGATAACGCGACAGGGGCACTTCATTGCCGTCAATGTCTTTGACCACAAAACCCAGCACACTCTCCGCCGCCTCCGATTGCTTCACGCTCTCAACCTCCTTGCCCGCGTCCGATCGCTGTGCCGTGGCGGCGGGAGCGGTCTCCACCGGCGACGCATCCCGCTGTGATTCCAACTCGCAGCCCCACAGCAGGCATAACCCGACCAATCCGATCTGTACCCGATGCATCGCTACCTCCTGTTCCCAACTCACGCCAGGCACTCGCCCCAAATGGATTCGACGCGCCCACGTGCCCACCATCGACCACGCCGCCTCGACGCGACTCTGCACATGCGATTCAAATCTGGCGCGCGAAATCGAATCCGGCCCGCATCAACCGCCGCGCATTGTAACCACCTCTCAACAATGCGGACACGAGAGAATCCGCCACCCGCCAGCCCGCCGGAATCGTCTTGTGCCCTCGGGCGTCGTCGGCCGTGACGACCGATAGGCTCGCCTTCGTGACCACCCCTGAGCCGGCGGTCGTTGGCCAAGGCGATTGCCCGGGCCGACAACCGGCACGCCCGCCACTCCAGAACGCATTGCAAAGCCCTTGTTTTCAGCAGGTTAGCTCACGCCGCGAATGGCCCGGACCGCGGCGGATGACACCTCGGCCAACCCGGGCCCCAGCACTGTTCGAGCGACGACCAATCGAGCACTTCGAGTCGCTTGGGCAAAGCGGTTACAATCCCGCCCCGGCCGTCCGGTACGCGAGTCTGTCCGACCGGACCGCCCCGTTCGCGGGCGAAGCCGCCGGCGACTTTCCGCTCCCCGTCGGGCGGCGCGTTCGGTGGGCCACGCAGCCGCTTTTGCGTCGACGATCCCTTTATGGCAGTCGGTGGGAGGTGCCAGGTGGTTAACGAGGAGTCACGCCCGACGGCAACGACGCAACAAATATGCATTCCCGTCCACAAGCGACTCGTCAGCCGCATGCTGCTGTTCGCGGCGCTGCCGATCGCGATCGTCATGATCGCAGTCATCGCCCTGAACGCGATTCGCAGCTTCGCGTCCCGCGCCGAAGCCGCCGAACAGCATTTGCTCGAACGGGCTCACCGGGCCGCCAGCGAGATCGAGGAACTGAACCTCCTCGCCGTGACAACCGCCCGATGCATGGCCGACGCGCAGGCGGCCGGCATGTTCGGCCGGCGAGACGTGTCGATTGACTACGCCCGGCAGGTGCTCCGGGACTCGCCCGGTTTCACGGCGGCGTACTTCTGTTACGAACCGAACGCCGACGGGAAAGACGCCGACAGCCTCGGCACCGTCGACGCCAACGCGATGGACGAGAACGGGCGTTTCCTCCCGTACTGGTTCCGCCCCCCTGCCGGCGGCACGGCAATCAAGTTGGAACCTTCCGTCGATATGGACACCAGCCTCTACTACGACGGCGTGAAAAAGGTGTGGCGGGAGACGAAGCAAGCGGAGTACATGATCACCGAGCCCTACATGTACCAGGGCAAGATGATCGTGGAACAAACCTATCCGATCATCATCGATGGCGAGTTCAAGGGGGTGGCGGGCGTCGACCGGGCCCTGGCTGACATCGAGACGGACCTCCAGGATCTGGCAAGCCGCGTCCAAGCGGACGCGTATTTGATCAGTTCGAGAGGAAAATTCATCGCGGCCACCACCGATCCGAATGACGACAGGTCGCCGAACGCCGCGAGTATCCTGAAAACAAGAAACACGAAGGATACGGCGTATGCCGACCTGTTCCGGCGACTGATTGACAACGAGGACGAAACCTCCATCGAGCGCGGCGAGGACCCGCTGGACGGCGAGCAATACTACTACGCCGTGGCCAGGATGAGCTGCGGTGACTGGAAACTCATTCTTCGCCAATCCGAACACAGCATTCTCCGGCCGGTGTGGATCCAGCTCGCGATGGGCGCCGGCGTCGCCGGGCTCGGACTGGTGATCGTCATCATCCTCCTCGTCGTGATGATGGTCCGCCTCAGTCGCCGAATCAACGAGGCGGTCTGCGCCGCCCAACGCGTCGCCCACGGCGACCTGACTCAGGACATCAAACGGCACCGCACGGAAGACGAGGCGGGCATCCTCCTCAATTCCATCGCAACCATGACCGACAACCTGAACAACCTCGTCGGCAACGTCCGCCAGGCGAGCATCCAACTGCACTCGACGGCCACCGAACTGGCCGCCAGCAGCCGCGAACAGGAAGCCACCGCCAGCTCGTTCGGGGCCTCCACGAGTGAGATCGCCGCCGCCGCCAAACAGATCTCCGCCACCGGCGGCGAACTGGTGCAGACGATGAACGAAGTCTCCCACGTGGCCACCAGCACGGCCGAACTGGCCACCGAGGGGCAAGCCGGCCTCCAGAGCATGGAAGCCACCATGCGCGGGCTGGACGAAGCCACCGGGTCCATCGCGAGAAAGCTGTCCGTCATCAACGACAAGGCATCGAACATCACCGGCGTCGTGACTACCATTACCAAGGTGGCCGACCAGACGAATCTGCTCTCCGTAAACGCCGCCATCGAGGCCGAAAAGGCCGGCGAGTATGGGGTCGGCTTCCTGGTGGTGGCCCGCGAAATCCGGCGCCTGGCCGACCAGACCGCCGCCGCCACCCTGGACATCGAGCAAATGGTGCATCAGATGGAGTCGGCCGTGTCGGCCGGCGTGATGGAGATGGATCGCTTCTCCGACCAGGTTCGACGCACGGTGGCGGACGTGGCGGAGATCAGCCAGCAGATGGGGCGGATCATCGCACAAGTCAACTCCAGTACGACCGCCTTCGCCAAAGTAAACGAAGGCATGCAGAGCCAGGCCCAGGGCGCGGATCAGATCAGCGAATCGATGGCCCAACTGACCGCGAGTGCGTCCCGCACGATGGAAGTGATGCGCGAGTACGCCAGCGCGGCGGACGACCTGCAGAACGCAATCGCATCGCTCAAGTCCTCCATCGCGTCGTTCCACCTGAAGTCGTAGAGACACCGATATGCACGCGATCCTCTGCTCCATCGCCGACGAACGCTACGCCGTCCCCGCCCACCACCTCGTCGAGGTCGTGCCGGCCGTCGCCCCCCGCCCGCTCGCCCACGCGATGCCCTGGGTACTCGGGTTGATGAACTACCGCGGCGACCTGCTGCCACTGATCGACGCCGCCGTCCTGCTGGGACGGCCGCCGCGCCCGCGCTCGATGCTCAACCGCGTGCTCGTGCTGCGTCTCAAGGCCGAGGACGAAAACCGCCAGGCCGTCGGACTGCTGGTCGGTCAGATCCTGGGCGTGGACGAAGTGGACTTCGACGACCCGTCCGCCTACCCCGGGCTCCGAATCCCGGAGGCCGAGTACCTCGGCCCGGTCGCCTGCACCGAGGCGGGCACCGTCCAGCTCCTGGACCCGACCAAGTTGCTCACCGCGGAGCAGCGTGCGGTCCTGTTTGATCGGGGGAGTGGTTCGGCGTGATGGAATACCGGACGATCCGAGACTGGCTGGCCCGCAACACGCGCCTCGAGGCGGAACTCCTCGCCGGCCCCGCCTTCACGCACCTGATCCAAGAACGCATGCGACAGTGCGGCCTGAACCGGGAAGACACCTACCTCGAACGACTGCGGCACTCGGACGTGGAACGGGAGCGCGTGGTCGCCGGCGTCGCCGTGCCGGAAACCTGGTTCTTCCGCTACCCGGCGTCGTTCGAGCTGCTGGCCGACCACCTGCGCACACGCCGGACCTCCAATGCCAGGCGGCTACGCATGCTCAGCGCCGCATGCGCCGCGGGGCAGGAAGCCTGCTCCATGGCCATCACCGCCTTGCACGCCGGTTGGCCGGCCGATCGCGTCGTCGTGGACGCCGTCGACATCAGCCGCCAGGCCATTGAACAGGCCGTACGAGGCACCTACGCCGCCCGGGCCGCCCGCCAGGAAATCCCCGCCTGGGCCCTGACCTGGTTGACCGACGCCGGCGACGCCCTGACCGTCGCGCCGGAAGTGCTCGCCACCGTCAACTTCGTCCACGATGACATCGTACACACGGACCAGATTGGCCGCACGCACCTGTATGACGCCATCTTCTGCCGCAACGTGCTGATCTATCTGAACGCGGAGGCCCGGGCCGCCCTGATCGCCCGCCTCGACGATTGGCTGCAACCGGGCGGGCTGCTGTTCGTCGGACATGCGGAATCACCGAGCCTCCCCGATCGGCTCTTCGTCCCCGTCGCGCGGGCCCATGCCTTCGCCCTCCAACGGCGGCCGCAACCGGCGACCACGGAAGGCGAGCCGACACCGAAGCCGACGCGTTCCGCCCCGCCGCCACGGCCGCCGCGGACGTTCGTGAAGCCACTGCCCGTCGCCTTGCCACCGCCCGCCCCCGCGCCGCCGCGCTTGCCGGCCCCGGCCACGCCTCCGCGACCGGACGTGTCATTGGCCCATGCGCGGGAACTCGCCGATCGCGGCGACCTGGAGCGGGCACGGCAAGTTGCGGAGACCGTCCTGTCGGCAAACCGGTCTGATGTCGCTACCCTGGAACTGCTCGGCAGCGTCAACCTCGGCCTCGGACGCGTCGGGGAAGCCCGCGACTGGTTCCGAAAAGCGATTTATCTCGACCCGAACCACGAGGAGGCATTGCTCCAACTGGCACTCATCAGCGACCAGATGGGCTACCCGCACCAGGCGAATCGCTATCGCCAACGCGCCGCGCGGGCCCATCGGAACACCCTGGCGAGGGATACGGCGAACGATGAGCAGTAATCCCGAACACAAACCGCAAGGCCGACGGAACGGCCCCACGGCACCCGAAAAGACCACCGCGATCCAGCGACTCCTGGATCGACCGCTGACCGACGAAGCACTCGCGGAACAGACCAAACGCGTGGCCCAGCCGATCGAGACGGCGCGGCGACACACCGCGACCGTGGTCGTCTTCGAACTCGGCGGCGAGCGTCTGGCCTGGCCCGCCGGGCAGGTCGCCCGCGTGACCGGCCAGGTCCGCGAACACTCCATCCCGCATCGAACCAACAACGTGTTCCGCGGCATCTGCAACATCGATGGCGAGCTGGTGCTCTACGCGAACCTGGGATCGCTCCTGAGAATCGAGGCCGAACCGGCCAAGGAACCGGAAACGGGCCGCGATGAGGAGGACGACGACGAGACGGGCCAGACCTGCCAGCGCCGGACGCTCGTGGTCGGCAACCGCGACCAACGCTGGGCGTTCCCGGTGGACGCGGTCCACGGCGTCATCCACGTGGATCCCGACCACGTGCAGGCACCACCGATGACCGTCGAGCGAGCACTCGTGCGGTACACGGAATCCCTGCTGGTCGTGGCTGGCACGCATGCGGCATTGCTGAACACGCAACGGGTTACGGCGGGATTCATGGCGAGCGTCACATGACCGGAAACCTCGGCGATTTCTCCATGTTCGAGCTGTTCAAGGCCGAAGCGGAAACACACTGCGCGGCGTTGAACGACGGGCTCGTCGCCATCGAGTCCAATCCGGAGGACCTGTCGCGGATCGAGCCCATGATGCGGGCCGCCCATTCCATCAAAGGCGCCGCCCGGATCATCGGTCTCCACATCGCCGTCGGCCTGGCCCATGCCATGGAAGACTGCTTCGTCGCCGTCCAGAAAGGGCAGCAGCAACTGACGTCGGGACGGGTCGACCAGCTCCTCCGGGGCGTCGACTGCCTCGCCCGGATCGCCGCGCTCACGGAAGACGCCGTCGCCGACTGGTCCGCGGCCAACACCCGGACCGTCGAAACACTCACCAACGACCTCCGGGCCGCGGCCCCCGCCGACGCGCCCCGGGCGGCGGAAGGGCCGACACCCGCGCCAACGCCGCCCGCCGTGCCGCCCGACACGACCGCCGCCGCCGCCGAAGTGGCACCGTCACCCGCGGCCGCCGCCCCCAGCGAACCACCCGCCGAGGCAGCGGAAGAAGCCACCCTGCGGGTGAACGCGCGAAACCTCAACCGCATGATGCAGTTGGCCAGTGAGTCCATGATCTCGGCCCGTCACTTCCAGGCCGTGCACCGAGGGCTGATGCAACTGCGCAGCGGCATGGACTGGATCGATTTCCAGACCCGCCATCCGGCCACCGCCAAGGAGTTTCAACAACGGCTCGCCGAGCTGGAGCAGGTTGCGTGGCGATCGGAACGGCTGTCCAGCGCCCTCTATCACGAGGTGCTCGGCAGTCGCATGCGACCCTTCGCGGACGGCATCACCGCGTTCCCGCGCATGGTGCGCGACCTGGCCCGCGGCCTGGGCAAGAAGGCCGCCCTCAAGATCGAAGGCGCCGACGTGGCCGTCGATCGCGACATTCTCCGAAAGCTCGAAGCGCCGCTGAATCACATCCTGCGAAACAGCGTCGACCATGGCATCGAATCGCTCGACGAGCGCCGAGACGCCGGGAAGCCCGAGCGAGGAAGCATCCTCCTGACCGCCCGCCATCAGGCGGGCATGCTCACCGTGCAAGTCCGCGACGATGGCAAGGGGATCGACCCCGAAGCCATTCGCCGGAAGGTGATCGAGCGAAAGCTGGCCGATGAATCGCTCGCCGCCGGACTCACCGACGCCGAACTCATGGAGTTCCTCTTCCTGCCCGGGTTCTCGACCGCCAAGCACGTTACGGAAGTATCGGGACGCGGGGTCGGCCTCGACGTCGTGCGGTCCATAGTCCAGGAAGTGGCCGGCACCATTCGCGTGGATTCGCAGGTGGGACGATCGACGACGTTCACCTTCCGCCTGCCCGTCACGCTGTCCGTGATCCGGGCCGCCCTCGCCATGGTAAACGGCGAACCCTACGCCTTTCCGCTGACCAGGCTGGTCCGCGTCGCCCGCGTGCCCGCCGACCGGATCAAGCCCGTCGAAGGACGCCAGCAGTTCGTCCTCGATGGCGAGTCGGTCGGTCTGGTCAGTGCCGTCGAATTGTTCGCCCTCGGGTCCGCCCCGCCGCTGGAGGACACCGTCAGCGCGATCGTGATCGGCCAGCCGGGCCAACTGTGCGGACTGGCCGTCGATTCCTTCGTGGGAGAGCAGGACCTCGTGGTGAGGCCGCTCGATGCACGGTTGGGCAAGGTGCCGCACATCGCGGCCACCGCCATGCTCGAAACGGGCGAGCCGCTGCTCATTGTCGACGTCGAGGACCTGTTCCAGTCCGTGCAACAGTTGCTCGGCGAAGGCCGCCTGCGCGGACTGGTCTCCGCCCCGGCCAGCAGCGCCGCCGCCGCCCGGCGCCGCGTGCTGGTCGTGGACGATTCCATCACCGTCCGCGAAGTGGAACGGCAGTTGCTCCGCAAGAACGGCTACGACGTCGACGTGGCCGTGGATGGACGGGACGGATGGAACGCCCTGCGGGCCGCGAAGTATGACCTGCTGATCACCGATGTCGACATGCCGCGCATGAACGGCATCGAACTGATTCGCACCGTCCGACGAGAACAACGATTCGCGGAACTGCCCATCATCATCGTCTCCTACAAGGACCGCGAGGATGACCGCATGCTCGGCATGGACGCGGGCGCCAATGCGTACCTGACCAAGGGCAGCTTCCATGACGATTCGCTCATCGCAACCGTAGCGGACCTCATCGGAGGGCCCCATTGATGCGCATCGCGCTGGTGAACGACCTAAAAACCGCGCTGGCCGCCCTGAGCCGGATCGTACGATCGATCCCCGGCGCCGAGGTCGCCTGGACCGCCGACGATGGCGAGCAGGCCCTGCGGCGCTGTCGCGCCGACACGCCCGACCTCATCCTCATGGACATGATCATGCCGGTCATGGATGGTGTCGAAGCCACCCGCCGAATCATGCGCGAGTGCCCGTGTCCAATCGTGGTGGTGACCGCGACGGTGGAAGGCCACGCCTCCCGCGTCTACGAGGCGCTGGGACACGGCGCGCTCGACGCCGTCAACACGCCCGTCCTCGGCCCCGGTGGCGGACTGTCCGGGGCCCACGACCTGATTCGCAAGATCCGGACGGTGGAACGGCTCACGGCGCCCCTCGCGTCAGCAACGCCCGTGTCCATGCCGGCCGCCCCGACCATCGAGCCCCTGACACGAGCCGCCCCCACAGGGCCCGTCCTCGCCATCGGCGCGTCCACCGGTGGCCCGCAAGCACTCGTCGCGGTCCTGTCCGCTCTGCCCCCATCGATGCCGGTCGCCGTCACCATCGTTCAACACGTGGACCCGGCGTTCGGGCCCGGGCTCGCCGAATGGCTCGCCTGCGAAACCCGCCTGCCCGTCGACGTGGCCCGGGCGGGCGAACCGATGACGCCCGGCCACGTACGCGTCGCGTGCTCGGAAGACCACCTGATCCTCGATGCGGGAAGCCGCTATCGATACGTGCGCGAACCGCTCGATTACGTGTATCGACCCTCGGTGGATGTATTCTACGAATCGCTGCTGACCGCCCGCATCGGCCCCGGTGTCGCCGTGCTCCTCACCGGGATGGGGCGGGACGGGGCGTCCGGCCTGCTGGCCCTGAAGCGAGCCGGCTGGCACACCATCGCCCAGGACCAGGCCACCAGCGTGGTGTGGGGCATGCCCGGCGCCGCCGTCCGACTCGACGCCGCGTCCCAAGTGCTGCCACTCGACGCCATCGGCAGCGCCGCCTGCCGAAAACTCGCACAGACGTAACCAACAGACACGGAGTGCATTGATATGAGCGAAGCCGAACCCGCCAATCATGCCGAGCGGCCGTTTGAGCACGACGTGGTGGTGCTTCTCGTCGATGACCAGGCGATCATCGGCGAGGCGGTGCGTCGAATGCTCCAGCCACATGACGACATCACGTTTCACTTCTGCCAGGAACCGAAGAAAGCACTGGAGCAAGCCGCGGAACGGCGCCCTACCGTTATCCTCCAGGACCTCATCATGCCCGATGTCGATGGTCTCGACCTCGTGCGCGAGTATCGCCAACAAGACGCCACGCGGCTCACGCCGCTGATCGTGCTCAGCATGAAGGAAGAGGCGGACACCAAGGCGGAAGCCTTCGCGCGGGGCGCCAACGACTACCTCGTCAAACTCCCCGACCCCATCGAGCTCGTGGCACGCATCCGATACCACTCACGCGGCTACATCGCCCTCCTCGAGCGGAACGAAGCATTCGACGCCCTCGAGAAAAGCGAAAAGGCACTCCGGACCGAACTCACGCTGGCCGCCCAGTACGTCCGCTCCCTGCTCCCGGAACCGGAGGACCGTATCGTCAAAACCGACTGGCGCTTCATCCCCTCCGCCTCCCTCGGCGGCGACGCCTTCGACTACCAATGGCTCGATGACACCCATTTCGCCATCTGCCTGCTCGACGTCTGCGGACACGGGGTCGGCCCGGCCCTGCTGTCCGTCTCCGTGCTCAACGTGCTCCGCTCCCGAGCACTCCCCGGCGCCGACTTCCACGACCCCACCGCCGTCCTCACCGGACTCAACCATGCGTTCCAAATGGCCGAGCACAATTCCATGTTCTTCACCATGTGGTACGGCGTGTACGACACGAACACCCGCCAACTGCGGTTCGCCGGGGCCGGTCATCCACCGGCTCTGCTCATCCCGCAACAATGCGCTGAGGCCAACCCGGTGCGGCAACTCGCGTCGCAGTCCCTCATGATCGGCGTCGACCCGACCGTCGAGTTCCCCAGCGACGCGTGCGACGTGGGGCCAGGTGATCAACTCTACGTCTACAGCGACGGCGTCTTCGAAATCGCCTGCCCTGATGGCAAAATGTGGGAGTTCGAGGATTTCGTGACACTCATGGGCCGGAACGCCACCGCTGGAGAATCGAAGATCGAACGGCTCATCGCCCACGCACGCAAGCTCCAGAACAAGGAAATGTTCGAGGACGACTTCTCCATCATGGAAGTGACGTTCTGACGAGACGACTACTCGTCGGTGGCCATCGCGTACCCGCGAGACCCGCACGCGCCGGTCCCGCCGCCGGCCCGGCGAGCGACCGCCCCTCTCGCCGGTCCCGGATGCAGCCGCGTCACGCCACGTTCGCGACAGGCAGTCGTCGGGCCGGGCCCCCCTCGCCTTCGTGCGGCAGTCCCGGGGTCGGCAGGTGCTCGATTCCCCAGTTCACCTGCCGGCCGGTGTGCGCGTCGACCATCGGGATCCGCGCCGGCTGCAACCCGTCCCACACCTCGATCGGACCGCGTTTGAGCTTCCAGGCCCAGCCGAGTAGTTTCGGGATCGTCATGATCAGCCCGATCTGCCCGATGACCTGGAACGCCAGACGCTTCCGGGACGCCGCGTCGCCCCGCACCGCCAACAGGGCCCGCAACGTGTTCACCGGGTTATAGAAACACGCGTACGCCCGAAGAATGTTGATCTGCTTCTGCCACGGTCGCGGATGACTCGAGGCCGCCACGTGGTTGCCGTCCTGAAACGCCTGGGGCACCGCCTCGCCCCCCACCCGCCGATAGATCGTCCGCGACCTCGCCGCCGGCTCGAAATCGCGCGTCCCGACGTTCGGACCGAGATAGGTGCACTGGTACGAAACGGCCCCGCGCCTGAAAACATAACGGGCCTGGTTCAACAATCCCGACAGGTCGCCCGGCCCCGACCGCAAGGGCTGACCGTCGCTGTGGATCATCATCGCCATCGGCTCGATTCCGATGTCGTGAAGGATACCGAACAGCTTCTCCGTCTTCCCGGCCGTCTGCCCCTTGTTGACCAGCTCTGCCGTGATGTCCTCGATGCCGAACCAGATCGCACGCAAGCCCGCGTCCCGACAGAGCGGAAGAAGGTCGCTGTTCTTGAAGACGTCGAACTGCGTCGCTTCCGTGTAAAACCGAATTCGCTTGCCCAGCGGCTCACCGCCCGACTCCTGCCGGGACAGCGCCGTCATTAACGAAATCACCGTGTCCCGCTTGTTGAAGAAGTTGTCGTCCGTGCTGAAGAAGTGGCGGATGCCGAACGCCTCGTGCAGATGCTTGACCTCCGCCGCGAAACGCTCGGGACTCTTGTACCGCCACGTTCGCTGGTTGACCGCCGGAATGGGGCAGAACGAGCAGTTGAACTTGCAGCCCTGCGTCGTGATCACCGACGCTACGGGAGATCGCTTGCCCACCTTGCTCGCCGGGAGCGCCTTGCTCTTCAGACCGCGACCGCGGTGAGGAGGCTCGAGCCGCCGATACCCCGCGTCCGGCATCGGCATCTCGTCGAAATCGCGAAGAAGCCGCTGTACACCCGTGTTGACCGCGAACGGCCGACTCTCCGTGGCGTCCGGCGACATGTACACCAGGCCCGGCACGTTGCCCAACGAACCCGACCGCAACGCCCGGTTGAACGCCTTCAACGGCGACTCGCCACCCACCCGTTCGTCCAGAATCGTCTCGAGCAGGTCGAGGAGCACATACGCCTCACCCGTCACCACGCAGTCCGCCCCGATCCCGGGCTCCGGACCCAGCTCGAAGCAGTCCGTCGGTTCGTAAATCGCCTTTGGACCACCGGCCAGAATCAACGGACGCCGATCGCCGGCCCGGTGCGCCTCGCGGATCAGCTCGAAAGCCGGCTCGGCGTGCACCTGCATGGCCGAGACCATCAGGATGTCGAGCCGCCGACCATCCAACTCCGCCACGCTCGGCTTGAAGTTCGGCGTCCACTGTTGCAGAACCACCCGCACGTGCTTGAACCCGGCCGCGTCCAACACGTCCGCCAGCGTTCGCACCGCGCAGGGCGCCATGCTCTTGTCCGCATACCAGTACGGCAGCATGTGCGTTCGAAAGTCGAACGCGTAAACGATGCCGATCCGCAGATCGTGCGCGTCACGCCGCGCCCGAAGCCGCGCTAACGCCCCCTGAAACTCGCCGTCCGGCAAAAACACATCGTCGGCACTGCGACGTGGCAACTCCATACGCTCACCTCATCCGGCGATGACCCGGCCGACCGCGAACAACTCGCGGACGGAACCGCGATCCGCACTCTTCGTGAACAACCGACCCGCCGTGCCGGCCACCGCCCGTCGCGCCACCAGACGGTCACCCGCACCAACCAGACTACCCCCGCAAGTGATCGACACCACCCGCGTTCACGCTGGCATGGCTCCCCTTCCCGACCAGTGGACTGCCATCGGAACCCCACGCTCGACACCCGAACCCCCTCTGTCGCCGGGCCCCGTCTGTCACCGGGCCTCCTCGGGCGTCGGCATCATCAAGCCTCGGCGATCAGTCCAGTCTCGATAAGACCCCGCAGACAGACAAGAGCCCACGACGAGGAGTGATCAGCCAGGGTCGATGTCGTCGCGGGATGCTACCACCACCGTTCACGCCTGCCAAGCGATAAATGCCTTCCACCCGCCGAAATGCGAACGGCGCCCCGGGCTCGGCGCGCCACCAACCCACCGGCGGCCGGGCAGCCGACAGACAAAACCACACCTCGGACCGCCGGCCGCCCGCGACGTTTCCGTCAACCGTCGCCGTCGGCGACCGCGATGGGTGCCACGCCTGAAGGCGCGGCGGCTGGTGTTGTCCCTGCGGCTCCACCTTGGGCGAATTCTAGATGTACTCGTTGAGAAGGTTCTCCAACAGTTCCTGGCGCCCGCTCCGCAGCGACGGCTCCCCGTGCTTCAGCGTGTACGCTTCCAACTCGGCAAACCCCACCTTGCCCACCTCGATGTCGCGGCCGAGCCCCTCGTCCCAGCCGGCATAGCGATCCCGAACCGCCGCCGCGAGCTTTCCATCCTCGATCATTCGCGCGGCTGCCTTCAAACCGCGAGCAAACGCATCCATGCCACCAATGTGAGCGTGGAAAAGGTCCACCGGGTCGATCGACTGGCGACGCACTTTGGCATCAAAGTTCAACCCGCCCGTGCGGAAGCCGCCCCCACGCAGCACCGTGTGCATCGCCAGCGTCGTGTCATACAGGTTCAGCGGAAACTGGTCCGTATCCCACCCCAACAGCAGGTCACCCCGGTTCGCATCGATCGAACCGAAGATCCCGTTGTCAATCGCGTACTGAAGCTCGTGATGAAAGCTGTGGCCGGCCAGCGTCGCATGGTTCGCCTCGATGTTGAGCTTGAAGTCGTCCACCAGGTGGTGCGTCTGAAGGAACGCGTGACACGTCGCGGCATCGAAATCGTACTGATGCTTGGTCGGCTCCTTGGGCTTCGGCTCGATGTATAACGGACCGGCGAACCCGATGCTCTTCTTGTGCTCGACCGCCATCCACAAGAACCGCCCCAGGTGATCCAGTTCACGCTTCATGTCCGTGTTGAGCAGCGTGTCGTACCCCTCGCGGCCGCCCCAGAACACGTACCCCGCCCCGCCCAATGCGTGCGTCACCTCCATCGCCTTCTTGACCTGGCTCGCGGCGTACGCGAATACCGCCGGTGAGGGGTTGGTCGCCGCGCCGGCCATGAAACGCCGGTGCGAAAACGCATTCGTTGTTCCCCACAGCAGACGGACACCCGTGTCGTCCTGCAGCTTGCCGGCCAGGGCGACGATCTGGTCCAGCCGCTTGTTCGTCTCCGCCAGCGTGTCCGCCTCCGGGGCAATGTCGCGGTCGTGGAAGCACCAGAACCCGACCCCCAGCTTGGTGAAAAACTCGAACGCGGCCCGCAGCGTCGCCTCGGCTACCGCCATGGCGTCGCCCGCCGCGTTGTACTCGCGGATGAACGTGCCCGGCCCGAACGGATCGCCGCCCAAACCCTTGAACGTGTGCCAGTAACACACCGCAAACCGCAAGTGCTCGGCCATCGTCTTGCCAAGCAACACCTGCCTCGCGTCGTAGTGCTTGAATGAAAGCGGATCGGTCGATTCCGCTCCCTTGTACTCGATGGCCGAAACGCCCGGGAAGAACTCCTTCATCGATCTGCACTCCTGTGTGCCCGCGCCGGTCGCACACGCCCGATCCACCGCCGACGTGCCGCCCGCCGACCTAACGCACGACACGCGAACCGCCACCGCCGACGAGATGCTCCACCTCCGCCAGCGTGGCCATGCTCGTGTCCCCCGGCGTCGTCATCGCAAGCGCCCCGTGCGCCGCACCGTACTCCACCGCCTTCGCCGCATCCCCGAACTTCATCATCCCGTACACAAAGCCGGACGCGAAACTGTCCCCCCCGCCAACCCGATCCAGGATTTCCAGACCCGGATACGGCCGTGCCTCGTGAAACGCGCCGTCACACCAGCATACCGCGCCCCAGTCATTGATCGACGCCGTGACCACCGCCCGCAACGTGGTGGCCACCGCCTTGAACTGCGGATACGCCGCGACCACCCTCTCGATCATCCGCTTGTAGCTGTCCACGTCGAGCTTCGACAAACTCGCGTCGGCCCCCGCGACCTCGAACCCCAGACACGCCGTGAAGTCCTCCTCGTTGCCGAACATCACATCTACGTACCGGGCAATCTCGCCATTGACTACCCGCGCCCGGGCAACGCCGCCCTTTTCCTTCCACAACGACGGCCGGAAGTTCAGGTCGTACGACACGATCACGCCGTGCCGCCGCGCCGCCTGGGCCGCCTCCACAACCAGCGCCGATGCCGTCTCCGACAACGCCGCGAAGATGCCGCCCGTGTGCAACCACCGAACACCCCGCTCGCCGAACAGATGATCCCAATCCACGTCCCCCGGCTTCAGTTGCGACGCCGCGGTATGCCCCCGATCCGAACAACCCAGGGCACGACGCAAACCATACCCCCGCTCGGTGAAGTTCAACCCGTTCCGCGCGGACCGGCCCACCCCGTCGAACGGAACCCACTTCACCAGCGACACGTCCACCCCGCCCTGCAGCACGAGATCCTCGAGCAATCGACCGACCGGGTTGTCGACAAACGCCGTCACCACCGCCGCCCGCATCCCGAAGCAGCGGGCCAGCCCGCGGGCCACGTTGTACTCGCCGCCCCCCTCCCACACCCGAAACGACCGCGCCGTGTGAACACGCCCCTCGCCGGGATCCAGCCGGAGCATGATCTCGCCCAGGGCCACCACTTTTTCTGATTTTGCTAATTCTTTGTATTTCTC
>CAZBUJ010000035.1:0-55685 GCA_964495075.1 uncultured Phycisphaeraceae bacterium | reverse complement strand
GCGTACAGGGCCGCAGCCCGGACCACATGTCCGCAATATGCGCGTCGGCCAGCGACGGGATCATGTCGATCGCCGCATCGAGCATGGCTTGCACCCCGACCGCGGTGTTGTGCAACTCGAAGCCGGCATCGTGCTCGACGGTGGACCCCAGCACGATGCGGCCGTCCTTACGCCGCACGACATAGTGATTGCGTTTGCGGATGATCCGATGGAACGGCGGATCGTCCGTTTCCAGCAGGACGGCCTGGCCGCGCACCGGTGTCACTTCGATGACGTCCGCCACGCGTGCGTCGAGCCGGCTGCTCCACGCGCCGGCGGCGAGCACCACGTGGTCGGCTTCCACGATTTCGTCGCCGACCCGCACGCCGCACACGCGATCGCCCTGCCACGCCAGCCCGTTGACGGGCGTGCGGTCGCGAATGATCACGCCGGCGAGCCGGCACGCCCCGGCGAGCGCCTTCAGCAACCGCGGGTTATCCACGCGGGCACTGACCCGACACAGCAACGCGCCGAACGCCGGTCGCCGCATGCCGGGTTCGAGCGCGAGCGCCTCGTCCGGCGACAGCATCTCGAGCACGGCGGACCCGTCGGGCATCGTGCGGTCGGCGGCCGCTTTGACTTCCGACAGGCCCATGCGGTAGCGCTGGTCGCCGTCGCAGAACTCGAGCCGCTGGCACCGATGGTACTCCGGATCGATCCCGGTCCGCTCCCGCAGCTCCGCGCAGAAGGCCTCCTGCATGTCGAGGCTCCGCAGGTGCATCTGGGCGATCGAATGCTTGAAGTTCGGGTTGCCCGGCGAGAGCACGCCCACCGCGTGCCACGACGCCTGCCGCCCGCAGGCCCCGCGCTCCACCAGCGTTACCGTAACGCCGGCCTGGGCCAGGCGCCAGGCGACGGACAGGCCGATGACGCCCCCGCCGATGACAATCACGTCCGCCTTGTCGCTCATGCGGCCACCGCCCCCCGTCAAAGCGCCGTTGTCCCGGTGCGGAACACGCCATCCGCCGTCTCCGCCGATCGATGGCACGCCACGCGGCGCCGCCCGGCGGCGTCATCGATCGACTCCAGGCCCGGTGTCTCCGCGCGGCATCGATCGGTGGCCAGCGGGCAGCGCGGATGGAACGCACAACCCCGGGGCGGGTCCAACGCGCTGGGCACCTCGCCGACCAGGCACGTCCGTTTCGCACGAGCGGCCGGGTCGAATCGCGGGACGGACGCCAACAGGGCGTGGGTGTACGGATGGCGCGGCCGGGCGTAGATCGCGTCGGCCGGCCCGTGCTCGACGATACGGCCCAGGTACATGACCGCCACCGCGTCGCTCACGCGACGCACGACAGCCAGGTCGTGGGCGATGAACAGGTAGCTCAAGCTCATGCGGGTCTGCAGATCGGCCAGCAGGTTCAGGATCTGGGCCTGCACCGACACGTCGAGCGAACTGACCGGCTCGTCACACACCAGCAGTTGCGGGTCGAGGGCGAGGGCGCGGGCGATTCCGATGCGCTGGCGCTGTCCGCTGGAGAACTGGTGCGGGTACCACGCCGCCTGCGACGGGCGCAAGCCGACCGTTTCCAGCAGGGCGCCCACCCGGGCCGGCACCGCCCGCCCGGCGACGAGCCGATGAATGCGCAGCCCCTCCGCGACGATCCGGCCGGCTGTCATCCGCGGGTCGAGGCTGCCGGTCGGGTCCTGGAACACCATCTGCACGCGGCGGCGCCAGCGCCGTCTCTCCGCGCCGCGAAGTGCCAATATGTTGACACCATCGAACATGACCGCTCCCGACGCGGCCGGCACGAGCCCCAGGATCGCCCGGGCCACGCTCGTCTTGCCGCATGCGCTTTCGCCGACCAATCCCAGGGTGGCGCCGCGTTCGAGGTCGAAGCTCACCCCATCCACCGCCCGGATCGTGCCCGTGCTCCGACCGAGCGGTCCGGACAGTCGCCAGCGGACCCGCAAGTCGCGGACGCGGAGCAGCGGTCGTTCGTCTTCGGTCGGCGGTTGTCGTTCCGGTGTCTGCCTCATGTGTACGACACTTCCCAGCAGGCGACATCGTGCCCCGGTCGGACCTCGTGAAGCGGTGGTCCGACGCCGGGTTCCGAGGCCTCGCCGTCGGCGCATCGGCGCAGCACGACCCGCCGCTCCCCCCCATCACCGGTCACGACACTCGCCCGTTCGTCGTTCTTCGCCCGGCTCGCGGACAACTCGCATCGCGGATGGAACCGACACCCGGACGGCGGGTGGGCCAGGTCCGCCACCGCGCCGGGGATCACGTCGAATCGCCCCCGGCGATCGGTGCCGCCCGGCACGCACTGCATCAGGGCCCGAGTGTACGGGTGAAGCGGGTTGTCGAACAGCTCGGTCACCGCGGCCCGCTCCACCACGCGGCCGGCGTACATCACGCCCGCGTCGTCGGCCGCCTGGGCGACCACGGCCAGGTCGTGGGTGATCAGCAGCATGCTCATCCCGCCGGCGGTCTGCAGTTCGCGCAGCAGGTCCAGGATCTGCGCCTGGATGGTGACATCGAGGGCGGTGGTGGGTTCGTCGGCGATCAGCACTTTGGGATTGCCGGCCAGGGCCATCGCGATCATGACGCGCTGCCGCATGCCCCCGGACAACCGGTGCGGGTAGTCATCGACGCGCCGGCGCGGATCGGCGATCCCCACCCGTTCGAGCAGTTCGACGGCGACGCCGAGCGCGTCACGCCGGCCGAGTCCACGATGCTGTTCGACGACCTCGGCGATCTGGCGCCCGACGGTAAACACCGGGTTCAGGGCGGTCATGGGGTCCTGGAAGATCATCGCGACGCGATGGCCGCGGATGGACCGCATGGTGCCTTCCGACGCGGCGACCAGATCCGTGGGCGGGTCGTTCGGCTCCGCCGCGAACAGGACCTGCCCGTCGCGGATTCGCCCGGCCGGCGACGGCAGCAACCGCATGACGGACAGCGCGGTGGCCGACTTGCCGCACCCGCTCTCGCCGACCAGGGCGAGCGTGCGGCCTCGCCGGAGCGACCACGACACGCCGTCCACCGCGGTCACCGTCCCGCACTCGCCGGTGAATTCCGTCCGCAGCCCTCGAACGTCCAGCACCGTGTCGGCGTCCGGGGCGGCCTGGCGGTTGTTGTCCGTCCGATTGCCCAACGCTTTGCACTCCGTCCCGCCGGTCCGATGCCAAGTCCTGTCACTTGTTCCCGGTCGACTGTTCCCCGTCACCGGTGTCGGTCGACCCAAGGTTCGTTTCGCGGATCCAACGCGCCCTGCAGCGCATCCCCGACCCAATTGTAGACGAGCACCGTCACGAAGATCGCGATGCACGGCGGATAGACCAGGTGCGAGGCGTCCAGCAGGTGCTCGTAGGCCGACCGCAACATGTTGCCCCACGACGGCGCCGGAGCCGGCACGCCGAACCCCAACCACGACAGCCCCGCCTCCAGCAGGACGGCCCGGGCGACGCCGAAGGTCACCGTCACGATCACCGGCGCCATTGCGTGCGGCAGCAGGTGGTGCGTGACTACGCGGACCGGACCAGCCCCCAACGCCCGGGACGCGACCACGAAGTCACTCTCCCGCAGCCGCAGCACCTCGCCGCGGGTCAGCCGCGCGATGGCCGTCCAGCCGGTCAAGCCGAGCACGAGAATGACGTGCTTTGCCCCGGGCTCCTCCATCCACACCATGATCGACAGCACGAGGAAAAAGGCCGGGAAGCTCATGACCACTTCGATACAGCGGGAAAGGACGGCGTCGACCCAGCCACCCGCGTAGCCCGCCACCGCTCCCACCAAAACGCCCAGCACCGCCGCCACCGCCATCGCGCCGAGTCCCACCGCGAGGGAAACGGCGGTGCCGTGCACCAGGCGGGCGGCCACGTCGCGGCCCAACTCGTCGGTGCCCAGCCAGTGCCGGGCCGACGGCGGTGCCAGTATCTCGGCACTGTACGCGAGCGGATCGTACGGGATCGGCGGCCGGACCACGAACGTGCTGTCCGCCACCGCCTGGTGGACGTCGAACGTGGGCAGCGCGAACGGGCGACTCGGACCGACCACCGAGTCCACGAGCGGAATGGACCGCACCAGTTCGACCAGGGCCGGGAAGTGCCATTGCCCCTCGTACCGACAGATGATCGGCAGGTGCGAAGCCAGCACCGGCCGCAGGAACGCGACCACCAGCAACGCGACCAGCGCGGCAAGCCCGAGGCGGGCCTGTCGCCGCCGCCGGAATCGACGCCACACCCGGCGCGGACCGCCCGCTGGCGGCGGACCGCCCGTGCCCGGCAAGGATGACTCGATCCGGCTACTCATGACGCACCCGGGGATCGACGATGGCGCAGGCCAGATCGGCCGCCAACGTGCTCGCCAGCACCACTACCGCCGACACCGTCGTCAGGGCCATGACCACCGGGTAATCGCGCTGGGTCATCGCCTGGTAGAACAGACGCCCCACCCCCGGCCAGTCGAACATGGTCTCCAATATCACCGAGCCGCCGATGACCGACGGCACGAGCAAGCCGATCAGCGTGATCAATGGGATCAGCGCGTTCGGCAGCGCGTGCCGACGAAGCACCACGCTCTCGGGCAGCCCCTTGGCTCGCGCGGTGCGGATGTAATCCTCCTGCATGACGTCCAGCAGCGTGCCGCGAAGAAACCGCGTCTGGTAGGCGACCAACGGGTAGCTGAAACACAGCAGGATCAGCACGAAGTGCCGTGCGAGGTCCGCGAGCTGGCCCGGCCACGACAGGGACTCGAAGCCCTCCGAGGTCATGCCGAACGGGGGCAGCCATTCCAACTGCACACCAACGACGGTGATCAACAACATGGCCATCACGTACCGCGGAATCGCGTACGACCCGTAGAGCAGAACGCCCACCACGGTGTCGAACGGGCCGTCCCGCCGGGCCGCGCAACGCAACGCCAGTGGGATGGACACCACGAGCGACAGCATGATGGCACCACTGGCCAGGGCGAGCGTGGCGGGCAGACGGTCCGCGATCTTGGCGGCCACCGGGCGCCGGTCGTGGAAGGACCGTCCAAAGTCGAGGCGAGCCACCTGACCGAGCCACCGTCCGTACTGGCGCCAGGCCGGCGCGTCGAGCCCGTAATGCTCGCGGAGCCGGGCGTAGGTGCCGGCGGACATGCCGGCCGGGCCGGCCCGACTCATCGCGGCCAGTGCCGGATCGCCCGGCGCCACGCGGATCATGAGGAAGGTGACGAAGGTAATCCCCAGCAAGGTGAGCAGCGCGAGGATGAGGCGTTTGATCGTGTACCGAAGCATGGTTGAGCCACCCCGCGCCGCCACGCGGCCTAGCGGGGCGTGCGAATCGCCGCCCCCGCCGGAACCCACCAGCCGCGGGCACCCGGGTAAAACCCGGTCGGGCCGACCGGGCTGAGGTGGACGCCGCGGATGCGCTTCTGGAACGCCCACAGACTCGGCGCATTGATCATGAACGTATAGGGGGCGTCCTCGTAGATGAGGCGGGCCAGACGCTGGTAGCACTTCCGCCGCTCGCCGACGTCGAACGAACGACGGCCCGCATCGAACAACGCATCGACCTCCGGGTTCGCGTAGCTGACGAAGTTCTGCCCGCCCTCGGCGGCGGTGCTGTAAAACAGATGCCGGGCGTTGTCCGGTTCGGCCTCCGCCGTCCACGCCCACACGACGGCCTGGAAGTCGTGCGTGAAGACGCGCTGCTTCAGCGTCAGGTACTCGAGCGCCTGCAGCTTCATCTCCACGCCGACGTGCTTGAGATCCTGTTGCAGAATCGCCGCCACCTGGGGCGACGTCATCGACTCCTGGGCGTAGGCCAGCCGGAACGACAACGGCACGCGTTGCGCCGTGCCGTCCGGGCCCTCCACGGTCTTGCATCGCCAGCCGGAATCCGGATCGATTCGCCAGCCGGCCTCGTCGAGCAGCCTGGCCGCCCGGTCCCGGCTGAACGCAAAGGGCTTGACGTCGGGGTTGTGGGCCCACGACCCCGGCGGAAAGATCCCCTTGGCCTGCGGGTAGAGATTGTCGTACACCCGCTTGATGATCAGGGGAATGTTGAGCGCATGGCACATCGCCCGCCGCACCCGCACGTCGCCGAAGAAGGGGTTGGAACCGTCCATGTTCCAGCCGATGCAGTAGACCGTCGCCTGCTCGGCCCAGGCCTTCACGCCGACCCCGCTGAACCGGGAATCGGTGGTCTGGCTCACGAACTGGTTTGACGTGAGCGGCATCTCGTCCAGTTCGCCACGGGTGAACATCAGCAACGCCGCGTGGCCGTCGGGCACGATGCGAAACACCATGCGAGCGAAATGGGGCTTGTCGCCGCGGTACCCGTCCCATCGGTCGAGAACCATCCGGTGCCCGGCCTGCCACTCGACGAATCGGTAGGGTCCGTTTCCAACGGGGTTACGGTTGGCCCACGCGTGATACGCGCTCTCGGACAGGGTGGGATCGTTCGCGTATCCCCGCGCGTAAATGTGGCGCGGGATGATCGGGAACCGGATGGCCCATCGGTTCGTCGGCAGCGCCCGGGCGAAACGAAACCGCACCGTCAACGGGTCGCCCGCGGTGCAGTCGGCGATCTGATCGACGCCGAGCGGGGCCCGCACCACCGGCACGCGCTGGTCCTGGATCATCTGCCAGGAGAAGACGATGTCGTCGGCCGTCACCGGGGCACCGTCGTGCCAGCTCAGGTCGGGCTTGAGCTTCAGTTCCGCCGAAAGATGATCCTCGGCCTCGACGTAGGCATCTGCCATGTTCGGATTCAGCATCCACTCCATCTGCGGGCCGAGCACAACTGGCTCGTCGAACAGCATCGCCTTGACCGCCATCTCATGGCCCGACGACATCAGCAACGGGTTCAGCGATGCAGGATCGGCGCGCAAGTGCCGCACGATCGTTTCGTCGTCGGCGATCGCGGCGGCGTCGGACGGCGCGGTGGCGAAAAGCACGGGCGGGTTCACCGCGGGGTCCTCGGCCGGATCGTACGCGGATCCGCGCACCGCCAGCAGCGGCACAAGGCAGAGAGCGATTACCCCCTCCCACGATCGGCGACGGGTGCCCGGCTTATCGTGGGACGGGTTGTTCCGTTTGATTTCGTGTCCGCGCATCGACTGATCCCCACCGTTAGCTGTCCTCCGCGCCCGTCCGCCACGGACATCGCTGGGTCCACTATACGCCAGGGTGGAACCGTGGGCCACAAAAAGTCCGCGGAACGCGGTTCGGCGACACGAGTCATCGCACGGCAGGTCGCGACCGGCGGGCGGGTACAGGACGGCGAGGGATCGTGGCGAGGACGACCAAGCGCGGGTATCAGTATCAGGAAGGCAGGGTGGACGAGGTTCGCGGCACCGCCGACGGTCACGGCGCGCCGATCGGCACGTTCCAGGGCGCCCCATTGAGCACGCCCGGTGTCCCCTCGACCCCGATCCAGTTGATCAGCTCGAGCTGGAGTTCGACCGGGCGAACCTCGTCGCCTTTTCGCAGGGCACCGCGAACGTCGGGGGCCGGAATGGGCGGCGACACGAGGAGCGCCAGCAACGTCTCGCCGCTATCAATGCTCTGGACCAGGTTGATCCGCTCGAATTCGTCGATATCCGGCTGGATCATCCGCTGCACGTCCAGGCGCAGCAGGACGGCCAATTGAGCCACCAGTTCTCGGGTCAGCCTCTCGTTGGGCGGTCGGCGGTCTTGGAAAAGTCCCAGCATCGGCAGTTCGCCGCCGTCGCAGATCGGGCCGCCTTTGAGAGCCTTGCGCCGATCCAGGCGGGCCTTCAGCACGTCGATGATCGCCGCCGTCGCGTTGGCGAACTGGGCGTCGTCTTCATCGAAGTCCATTGCCTGGTAGATCTGCTGCGCGACGAGCCCGCTGGTCTCGGCCCGCCCCGCGTTCCGGAGCGCCGCGAGGACCTGCTCCCGCAGCAGCGGATCGGCCTCGATCTCATCCTTCAATCCCACGAATGCCTGGGCGCACAGATACCGCACATCGGCATACTTCGCGCAGCCGAGGCCTGCCTCCAGCCCGCGCCACATCGCCGGCTGCCGGAAGTCGCGCAGGGCCCACGCCAGCGTCCGGGCCGCCACCGGATCGAGCTTGTCGCAGTCGCGCAGCTTGGCTCCGAAGGCTTGCCCCACCTGCCCAGCCAGCGCGGTCACGAACTTGTCGGCCTTGTCGTTGTTTTCGTCGGTGCGTTGGGCCTTGAGTCGAGCCCGGAATTCGGCGGGGGTGTATGATCCGGACGCCAGCCGCCCGAGTTCCTGGGCGATCCAATCGTTCAGGATCTGTTCGTCTTGCGGTCCGCCGGGGGCCCGGACCCGCAGGTTGTCCATGGCCAGGTCAGCCGCCGTGGGTTCGGGATTCTGCGCGTACGCCGCCGCGCCGACCAGCAGCAACGAGACCAGCCCCGCGCCTCGCGCCACCCGACGCGGCACATCGACCGCTCCGTCGACCCGGTCCGTTCGATTCACACTCATCATGGGACTCCGGATACACCCTCCGGCAGCACCGCGCGATCGCGGCGCCAGGGGGGTTCCAACCCTACCGGATGCGGAACGCCACTGTCAAGCACGGGCGGCGGTGTCAGCGTGTCGACCCCCACTGCTTGACGCTGCAAAAGCGACCCCGGTATACTCCCCGTGGAAGTCGTCCACTCTACGACTGGGCCAGTCGACTCACTGGGACACCCGATGCCGCGTTACGACAACGTTCCCGGGCCAACGATCCGTCGGCTGAGCCTCTATCTCCGGCAACTCGAAGCCTTGCGGGCCACGGGAAAGACCACCATCTCCAGCAAGCAGCTGGGCGAGTCGCTCCGCGTGACCGACGCCCAGGTGCGCAAGGACCTGGCCTATTTCGGCCAGTTGGGGCGACCCGGTCTGGGCTATCCCGTCACCGAACTGATCGAGCAGGCGAGGAAGATCCTCGGCACCGATCGGATCTGGCCCACCGCGATGGTGGGGGCCGGCAACCTCGGTCGGGCCCTGGCCGCCTACCGCGGTTTCGCCGGACGGGGCTTCAAGATCGTGGCGATCTTCGACCGGGACGCGCACGTGGTGGGCAAACCGGTGCCCCACTCCGACGGCTTGTGCGTGCACCCCATGGACGCCCTGCCGCAAGTCGTCCAGGAGCACCGGATCCGTATCGGGATCATCGCGGTGCCGGCCGCCGAGGCCCAGTGGGTCAGCGAGCAGATGCTGGCGGCCGGCGTCGTCGGGCTGCTCAATTTCGCCCCGGTGGCGCTGAACGTTCCGCCGGGCGTGCCGGTGGCATCGGTGGATCTGGCCATCAATTTCGAGCAACTCGCCTTCCAGGTGGCCGAATTGTCCGCCTAGACCGTTTCGACCGCCGCCTCCTTGTCTCCGCGCTCACGGCAACGTACGATAGCGTGATTGGCGCATGGCCCCTTGGTGCTGGAGCTGGAATGATGACGGACGACACCCCGAGCCGACCCTCACTGGAACAGAAAGTCCGCGCGGTCCTGGACGAGATTCGCCCCTACCTGAAGAACGACGGCGGCGATATCGAACTGGTCAGCGTCTTGGAGACGGGGGAGGTTCAGGTACGCTTCCACGGTGCCTGCTGCGGCTGTCCCCACGCCCAGATGACCCTGTCCCACGGCGTCGAACGCGCCCTCCGCGAAAAAGTCGCGGAAGTCACCAAAGTCGTACTGGTCTGACTTGCCGATAACCCGGAAGGGCCCGGTGCGGGGGCAGCTCACGGTGCCGGACGGTCATGGCCGCTGCGATTGCCGTCTGCGTTCACCGTCGGGGCTCCCGGAGAGCAGGCATGCACGAGACCAGCGTGACGAGGTGTGGCATGGACGCAGACGAGATCGTTCCCCTGACCAGCGAGGCGGTGCGAGCCCTCCTCCAGTCCCGCCAGGGAACCGAGCATGACGATGAAGAACTGGGACGCCGCCAGGCCATCCGCTGGCCGTTCCCCGGTGCGGTCGAGATCTGGGTCCCGGATGACGCGGGCAACGAGCACCATGTGCTCGGTACGCTGCACGACCTGAGCGAAGGCGGGATGGGCATCCGAATCGAGGTCGCCCTGGATTCCGGCGCGGAGTATGCCGTGGCCGTCCATCAGCCCGAGATGAGCTTCCACGGGCGGGCCACCGTGCGGCACTGCACCGCACGCCGCTCGGGGTACCACGTGGGCATGGAGTTCGTGTTCCCCCCCGGATCGGCCTGACCGGGGCCTACAGCTTGTCCAGAATCGTCCGGAGGAACCCCTTGTACAACGCGGGCGGACAGTCCTCGAGCTCGGCCGGCGGCAGTTCGTCGAGCACCATCGCCTGCACACGGGCCTTGGCCTGACCGCCCTGCCGCTTGAGCTGCGCGATGATTCGATCCACGCGTTCAAGCTCCGACTCCTGCAATGCCTGGATCGCGGAGATGATCAGGCGGTGAAGGGCACCACCGCCGGGTGCCGCCGGTGCGCTGTCCGGGACACCCTCACGCTCGCGCCCCAGATCGGCCATCAACTGATCGGACTCCTCCGCCAGCGCCCGGCTCCGCTGGTCGTCTTCCACTTCGTCGGGTGCCAGAGGAACGACATCGATCTGGTCGGGCGGCGACGGGATATACACGCTCTGCTGGCAATACGGACACTTGCCGCGGCGGCCGCCCGCTTCGTCCGGAGCCTTGATCAGCTTCCCACACTTCCCGCAATGGAACTTGACAGGCACGGCAGTCCATTCCTCTCGCGTTACGAACCGTGGTCGGAATGCAGGGCCCCGTCCAGCGACCGCCCGCGCCGGCCTCGAAAGATCAGGCGGACCGGGACCTCGGCGAACGGGAGGTGCTCCCGAATACGGTTCTGGAGATAACGCTGGTACTCCTGGCGAACCAGCGACGGATCATTGACGAAACAGACAATGGTCGGCGGCTGCGTGGCCACCTGCGTGGCGAAAAAGATGCGGACCGGCTTCACGCCCCGCTTGGGGGACGGCGTGCGTTCGGCCAGCGCCGTGTTGAGGACCTGGTTCAGCTCGCCCGTGCCGACCCGGTGCCGGGCCTGGTTGAACAGCGCGGTGGCCGTGTCGATGGTCGATTGCAGGTTCCGACCGTCCTTGGCCGTGGTGAACGCGACCGGCGCGAAGTCGAGGTTGGGCAGAGTTTTCGCCAGGTAGTCTCCGTAGGCGTCCGAACTCGCCCGCCCCACCGCCAGGTCCCACTTGTTGATGACGATCATGCAGGGCTTGTTCTCGCCCACGATCAGTTGGGCGAGCTTCTTGTCCACCTGGCCGACCGGGACCGTCGCGTCGATAAAGAACAACACCACGTCGGCCCGACGGATCGACCGCATGGCGCGGGAGTAGCCGTAGAACTCGATGGCGTCGGCCAGCTTGCTCTTCTTGCGCACGCCGGCCGTGTCGATGGCGATCAGCGTACGTCCGCTCATCTGGAACCGCACGTCAATCGCGTCGCGGGTCGTGCCGGGAACCTCGCTGACG
Organism: uncultured Phycisphaeraceae bacterium; assembly: GCA_964495075.1. Lineage (GTDB taxonomy): Bacteria > Planctomycetota > Phycisphaerae > UBA1845 > UBA1845 > JAFGJQ01. The sequence goes on along the minus strand of CAZBUJ010000035.1, from coordinate 44,251 downwards.
ATCACCCGCTCCTCCTGCGCGAGGGCGTTGATGAATGTACTCTTACCGGTGTTGCGCCGGCCGACCAGGGCGATCTTCATCACCGGGTCGCCGGGCGCGTCGGCCGGGGCGTCCCGCACCTTCCCAACGATGTGCTCGATCAACTCGCGCCGGTTGACGTTTTGCGTGGCCGATACGGGGATCGGATCGCCGAACCCGAGTCGGGCGAAATCGGACACGCCGGTCAGCAGGTGCGGCTGGTCCACCTTGTTGACGACAAGGGTCACCCGGTTGCGGTGCCGCCGGATCAGTTCGGCGACCTCCTCATCGAGTGGCACGATGCCGTCACGCACGTCGACGACGAACAGGATCCAGTGCGCCGCGTCGACCGCGTGGTGGATCTGGCGCTCGACGTCTTCACGCAGGTTGTCCTTGTCGTCGATGCCGTAGCCCCCGGTATCCACAAGTTCGAAATAGACACCCTCCACTTCGCATACGTGGCTGACCCGGTCGCGGGTGACGCCGGCGGTGGGTTCCACGATGCTGATCATCCGCCGCGCGATGCAGTTGAGCAGCGAGCTTTTGCCGACATTGGGCCGGCCAATGATTGCCACTACCGGAAGGGCCATGCGCTCGTCATCCTTCAATCTCGCGCGACCAATCGTTCCCGGATTACCGTCCTGCGTGTCCCCCTAGGCGGCCGCCGCGTAATCGCGCGGCATAACCTGCCAACATATAGTAGTTTATGTGGCAGCCGCATCAAGCGTCGCCCGTCGCCCCCGGACGCATCCGGGGCGACGCGGAGCCCATTCTCCAGCCCGACGGTAAACTTTGTGCGGGCGGCTGGCCGACACTACAATGCAGGCAAGCCCGGGCGTGCCGATCCGGGCCGATCGGTCCTAACGACGGGAACGGGCCACCATGATAACTCGAATGCGATTCGGAAACGTGACCGCAATGGCGATGCTGGCCCTGGTCGGCGGCAGTTTGACCTCCGGATGCGGGGTCATGAGCACGCACCGAACCGTCTTCCCGTTCGCCGCCATCGGGAACGAAGGCCAGGGAATCCTGCTCGACGACGTCCGGAACATCATCGACAACGACGAAATGTCCGACGACGAGAAGCGCCAGGCGTTGCGCGACGAGCTGGGCATCCGCGACGAGAAGCTCATCGAAGCCCTGCTGCGCCTCTAGCGTCCTCGGCGGCGCCGCACCACCGCCCCCTTTCGCGGACGCGATCCCACCCCAACGGCTCGCCGGTACGCCCCTCGGATCGCTTGACAACGCGGCCGATGAGCGTAGCATCTAATGCGGTCTGCCCATAGACCTTAAAACGAGTGGACGAAAGAAGTTATGTTCACAGGGATTGTCGAGGCAGTGGGGCGCGTCGTCCGGGTGAGGCAGGAGGCCGGCGGGCGCCGGTTCACCGTTGACGCCGGCCCCGTCGCGGACGGCATCGTCCTCGGGGCGAGCATGTGCGTGAACGGCGCCTGCCTGACCGTCGCGGCCATCGCCGGTACGCACCTGGACTTCGACGCGATCCTTGAAACGATCGAACATACCACGCTGGGCCGCCTGCAGGCGGGCGATCGCGTGAACCTCGAACGGTCACTGCGACCGGACGGCCGACTCGACGGGCACTTCGTGCAAGGCCACGTCGACGGCACCGCGATCATCCGGGAGCGGACGGAAACCGACCGCGAGCGCGTGCTGTGGTTCGAGATGAGCCCGGCCGTGCAGCCCTACATCGTGCCCAAAGGGTCGGTTGCCATCGACGGCATCTCGCTCACCATAGCCGCCCTGAAAGATGACCGGTTCTCCGTCGCCCTGATCCCCACCACGATCCGAGAGACCACCCTGTGGGCGCGGCAGGTCGGCGACGCGGTCAACGTGGAAACCGACATCCTCGCCCGAACGGTCGTTCACTGGTTGCGGCAGGTGCGGGGCGAGCCGAATTCGGGCGGCTTGACGCTGTCCAAGCTGCGGGAGCACGGATTCGCATGACCGAGCCGCGCCATCAGTTGGATCCGTTGCCAAACGGCAAACCGCTCATCGGGATCACCATGGGCGACCCGGCCGGGATCGGGGCCGAGGTCGTGGTCAAGGCACTGGCGGACCCGGCCATCCGCGGGCGGGCGCGGTTCATCGTGTACGGCATGCACGAATTGATGTCCTACGCGGCGGACCAGGCGGAGATCAACCCCTATTGGTTCCGCCTGCCACACGAAGACGTATCCAAGGTGGAGAGCGGGGTGGTCGTGGCCGACTACGACGAGTACACGAGTTTTGGACCGGCGCTGCGGCAACCCACCGCGGAGGGGGGCCACGCTTCCATTCGATTCGTGGACGACGCCATCACCGCGGCCCGAGCCGGCCGCATCGACGCCGTGGTGACCGGGCCGATCCACAAGATCAGTTGGAAGATGGCCGGCGCGCGGGTGCCGGGCCACACGGAGTATTTCGCCGGCGCCCTGGACGTTCGTCGCGTGGCGATGATGTTCGTGGGCGGCGGTTTTCGCATCGCGCTGGCCAGCACGCACATCTCCCTCTTCGACCTCCGCAACCGGTTCACCATCGGCTACGTGTTCCAACCCATCGACCTGCTTCATCACGGGCTGGTTCGGTACTTCGGTATCGCCCGGCCGCGGATCGCGGTGGCCGCCTTGAACCCGCACGCGTCCGAGGGGGGACGATTCGGCGACGAGGAAGCGCGGATCATCGAGCCGGCCATGACCATGGCTCGCGAGATCGGCATCGACGTCGAGGGACCTTTCCCCGCCGACACACTGTTCTGGATGGCCCGGGGGCGCTTCGACGGCATCGTGGCGATGTACCACGACCAGGGCTTGATTCCCATCAAGATGGCCGCCTTCGACTCCGCCGTAAACGTGACACTCGGCCTGCCCATCATCCGAACCAGCGTCGACCACGGCACGGCGTTCGACATCGTCGGTCGCAACAAGGCCAGCCCGGGCAGCATGAAGGCCGCCATTGCGCTGGCCTGCCAAATGTCCGCCGCCCGCACTGCCACGCCGCTGACCGGCGGCGGGGCCTGGTAGTCGGCCCGCCGGCCGGGCATCGAGAATGGCGCGCGGATCAGGGGTAGGCCGCTTCAAACAGCGTGGGCCACACGCCCACCCGGGAGCGGTTGGCGTAGCACTCGGCTTCCTCGTACAGATACGCCAGATCCTCGCGCCGGAACGACCGGGCCCGGCTCTCTTTGGTCGACCCGAGAAGCAGCGGACCCTCCAGTTCCAGGTTGGACAGACGCCGGTTCCGCCGGTCAAAGGCGATGACGATGTAGGGGGCGAGGGGGAACCCGCGGTTGTAACGCACCACCACCGCGTAGCGTCCGTCGACAAGGCGGATCTTCGCCCCGATCGGGAAGGGCTGGATCAACCGCTGGAAGCACTGCATGAGTTCCGGATCATAGAAGTGCCGGTGCGTACCGACCGTCATGTCCCAGATCACCCGGATCGGCGACTGCGCCTCCTTGTAGACGCGCTGGGCGGTCGCCGCGTCAAACGCGTCGGCGATCCGCACCACGCGGGTGAAAACGTGCAGTCTGTCCCCCGGCGTTCCTAGCGGATAGCCGCTGCCATCGAAGTTCTCGTGATGCGTGCGGACGATCATCTTGGCCGTGGCCGAGAAATCGTCGGGCAGCATGGCGGCCCCGGCCTCGGGATGATCGCGAATCGCTTTCCAGTCCTGGGCGGTAAGCGGCCGGGTTTCGGAGAACAGGTCGATCAGCGGCATCATGCCGACGTCCATCAGCATCGCCCCCAGCCCGAGCGGCGTCAGGCTGGCTGTCACCTCCGGCAGCAGTTCGCGGGCAATGGACTGCCGCTGCCGCTCCTCCGACACGTAGCGATGGGCGGCCGCCCCCAGCAACATGCTCAGGTAGAACACGTTACCCGCATGCTCGCTGAGATAGTTGCCCGACGCCATGAAGTTGTTGAGCAGCGATGCCGAGACCGGGTTCTCCTGCAAATAGCGAATCACCTCGGCGATCGACTCCTGGATCAGCGCGATACTCACCCCGTCCAGCGACGTCCGCGTGGTGAACCGCGCCTGAACCTGTGACATCGTGTCGGCGATCTTCCCCTGCGCGGTCTGGGCCACCTCCCGTTCGTGCGAATCGTCCTCGAACTCGATCGCGGAGTCGAGCTCGGCGTCCCCCACCCGGATGGTGGCCTTGGGAAACTTCTTCCGCAGTGCCTCGACGTCTTTGTCGGTGAGTGCGGTGCCCGCCGCGAGCATGACGCGTCCCCGATAGACGAACGGCTCGGCCAGACACATGCCCGGTCGCAGCTCATCGGCTCGCATCAGAAGCGGCATCACGTATCTCCCGGCCACGCGGCACCGTCGAGGCCAACCCGCCCCGGCGACGGACCGCGTCCCGCCCGTCCTGCCTCCGGAATTCTACCAACTACATCGATCACAACCCGCCGTCTCATGAGATACCGGGGTCACCAAAGCGCCGTCCGATAGTATGGCGACACTGGGGCGCGGAGATCACGATGACGGATCGGTCGGGGTCCGGTCCGGGTTGTACCGACCCCGCGGCGGGGTACAATCGTCCCGCGTCCGGATGCCCGGACCGCGGTTGCGACGGCTCATCGATGGGCAGAAAGGGATTCATGGCCAATCGACGTTTTCTGGTAACCGGCGCCCTGCCGTATTCGAACGGGCGATTGCACGTCGGACACATTGCCGGCGCCTACCTGCCGTCCGATATCTACGTCCGCTACCTGCGGGCGGCGGGGGCCGACGTGCGTTTCATCTGCGGCAGCGACGACAACGGCGTCGCCGCCCTGAAAAGCGCCCGGGAAGAAGGCATCCCGGTCGAAGAGCTGACGGCCAAGTACAACGCGTCGCAACGGCGCAGCTTCGACGGGCTCGGCATCCGGTTCGACGTCTACGGCGGCACGCATCAGCCGGGGTTCGTGGAACTGCACGAACGGCTGAGCCAGGAGTTCTTCCTCACCATCGAGCGGAAGGGCCTGTTCACCAAGAAGGTGACCAAGCAGCTCTACGACGAGCGCGTCCGGCAGTTCCTGCCCGACCGCTACGTCAAAGGTACCTGCCCCCACCCGGATTGCGGCAGCCACAACGCCTACGGGGACCAGTGCGAGGGCTGCGGGCGCATCATGGAACAGACGGCGCTGATCGACCCGATCAGCCTGATGAGCGACACGAAGCCCGTGCCCCGCGACACGACCCACTGGTTCATGCGGCTGGACCAGTTGCAGGAGCCGCTCGCCCACTGGCTCCGCAGCAAGCGGGACCCCAACGTCGCCGGCGCCCACTGGCGGACCACCGTCATCAACCAGTCGCTCGGGCGAATCGAGAAAGAGGGGCTGCCGGAGCGGTCGATGACCCGCGACATGACCTGGGGGGTACCCGTCCCGCTGGACGACCGGGACGCCAGAAACAAGGTGCTCTACGTCTGGTTCGACGCCCCGATCGGGTACGTGTCGTTCACCGCCCAGCACCTCGCATCGCAAGGCGCCGACCCCGAGGAGTACGCCCGCTGGTGGAAGGACCCCGACTGCAAGATCGTGCACTTCATCGGTGAGGATAACATCGTCTTTCACGCCATCACCTGGCCGGCCATGCTGCTGGCCACGCACGACAGCCGTTCCGTTCAGGGCGAGAAAGGCGAGTTCCAGCTACCTCACAACGTGGTGTCCAACGCGTTCCTGAACATCAAGTTTCCCGGCAAGGAAGAGGAGAAGATCAGCAAGTCGCGGGGCACCGCCGTGTGGATCGAAGACTACCTCGCCGAATTCGACCCGGACCCGCTGCGCTACTACCTGACCGCCAATGCCCCCGAGCACGCCCGCGCCGCGTTCGACTTCGACGACTTCGTCACCCGTAACAACACCGAGCTGCTCAACGCGCTGGGGAACTTCGTCAATCGGACGATGACCTTCGCCCACAAGTACTTTGAGGGGCGGGTACCGCCGCCGGGAACGCGGGAGGCCGTCGACCGGCAGCAGATGGCGGCCTGCCAGGCCGCCACCGACGACGCCGCGGCGGATCTGGAAGCCTGTCGCTTCAAGGCCGGCCTGGGCAAGGTCATGGATCTCGCCCGGTCGGGCAACGGCTACTTCGACACCACCGCCCCGTTCCGCACCCGCAAGACCGACGTGGACGCCTGCGGCCGGGCCGTCAACATCTGCCTGCAAACCGTGCGGACGCTCACCACCATCATGGCCCCGTTCCTGCCGTTCTCCGCGGAGAAGTGCCTCGGCATGCTCCAACTCGGTGCGGAGGCGCTGGCCTGGGACCGGGCGACGGACGAGCTCCCCGCCGGTCACGCCCTCGCCCCCGCCGAGATCCTGTTCAAGAAGCTCGACCCGGCCGAGATCCTCGATCCGGGCTGATGCGACCGGGCGATGAGGGCCGGAAGGCCCGTCCCGCGCTGTCACCGACAGCGCCATCCTGCCACGCCGCGCACGTGGGTAAGAATCAGCGGGCCGACCGCAACCACCAGGGGGCCCACGCGTATCAGTGGGCACGGGCACAGAGGCGGCAGGAGGATTGGAATGACGCTGGAATCCGCACTATGGTTCGCCGGGCAGTTGCTGGTGGCGGTCGTCGCCCTGCTGGTGGGGCGGCGGATCGCCCGCTGGGCTTCGCCGCGCTGGAAGATCATCGCGTCGGCGGCCGTCGCGCTGATGCTGCTGTGGCCCGCCATGCGCCTCTATCCAGCGAGCGTGCTCGCGCACCTGGGGGCGCGGCTCGTCATGTTCATTGAAGTCACCGGCATCATCGTCCCCGCCACCGTTCTGTTCGCCATCGCGGCCGAACACGTGCCCCAGCGCTCCGAGCGTCGCGCATTGTACGCCATGCTGGCCATCTGCGGCCTCTACTTCCTCCAATACGGAAAGTGGATGGTCCTTCCACCCGTGCCGGACCTTGGCACCACGCAGTTGGCCGGCGACGTCTGTATGCAGTCCACCAACTACACCTGCGTGGCCGCCTCCCTCGTGACGCTGCTGCGGGCCCACGGGGTCGACGCCACGGAAACGGAGATGGCGCGGCTCTCGCACACGGAGCCGGGCCACGGCACCACCGACTCGCGGGCCATTGCCGCCCTCCAGCGCAAGCTCGCTCACCGGGACGTTGCCATCCACTACGAAGGCATGGACTACACCCGGCTCTGCCAGGTCGAAATGCCGTGCGTGGTCACCGTAGACTGGGGATACTTCACGTCGCACATGGTGCCCGTGCTGTCGGCCGACCAGACGTCGGTGGTGGTGGGCGACCCGCTCATCGGTCGACAGCAGTACGGCCCCGACGAGTTCCGCCATCTGTGGCACGGGCTCGGCATCTACCTGACGCGGCCCGCCCTAACCGCGTCGAAGCCGCCGGAGAATCGGGTCGATCAACTCGTTGATTTCCGGTAGACGCAGCAGCCGGCAGGCGGCCACGTATACCGCGGCCCCCACCCCGACCGGGACCAGCAAGATGACCACGCGAACCGCACCGGCCACCCAGAACCCCGCCGCCGCCACCGGCAGGACGGCCTCAAGCCCTCGCCATACCAGCCACGCGACGACCCCCGTCACGCCGGACGCCACCAGGATCTTGGCCGCCGCCGACGCCACCCCCTGCCCCCGCATCGGCCCGAGTGACCACCGCAGCGCGACGATCAGCATGGTCATGTTCACGGTGGCGGCCAGCGCCGTGCCGGTGGCGAGACCGACCGCGCCGAGCTTCCGGTACGTCAGCACGTTGAACGTGATGTTGACCATCACCGCCGCGATCGACGCCACCATCGGCACCCGCGGATAATCGAGGGCATAGAACGCCGGCGCCATCTGCTTGACGCTGCTATGCGGCGCAAGCCCGACCACGTACGCCACCAGCACGTACGCCGTGGCCCACGTGTCGTCCGGCCCGAACATGCCCCGCTCGAAGATCAGACGGATCGCGGGCACGCTCACCGCCATCAGCCCGACGGCCGACGGCACCGTCAACATCCAGGTCAGTTTCAGGGCATGCGCCACGCGATCGCGCAGCCCGTCACGATCCCCCCGGGCCGCTTCCTCCGCCACGGAGGTCGTGGTCACGGTCGCGATCGCCACGCCGAACAGCCCCAGGGGGAGATAGAACAGCCGCCACGCGTAGTTCAGTTGTGCCATCGGCCCGTCACCCAGGTTGCTCGCGAAAATCGAGTTGACCAGGGTATTGATCTGGACGGCGGCCAGGCCGATGAACGCCGGGCCCATCAACCGGGCGATCCGTCGGATCCCCGGATCGGCGAACAGCCGGCCCACCGCCGGCCGGAATCGCCACCCCAACCGCCAGAGCAACGGAACCTGCACCGCGAACTGGACCGCCGCGCCAAGCACCGCCCCTACGCTCCAGCCCAGCACGGCCCGGTCGAGCGGCTCACCCCGCACCCACAGGATCAGCCCGACCACGATGCTCGCGACGTTGAACAGGGCGGGGGCCACCGCCGGCACGAAGAATCGTCGCTGCGAATTGAGCATCCCCATCGCCGCCGCCGCGCAGGTGATCAGGGGCAGGAACGGCATCATGATTCGCGCGGCGTCGATCGCCAGCCGGCGTTTCTGCGGATCATGGGCGAACCCCGGGGCAAACGTGTCGACAATCGCCGCCGCGAACAAGATCCCCAGCACCGCCAGCCCGCCCGTCAGCAGGGTCAGCCCGGAGATCAGCAGGTTCGCCAGTTGGTTGGCCCGCTCCCGGCCGTCCCGGGCCAACGCGGCGGTGAACGTCGGGACGAACGCGCTCGACATCGCGCCTTCCGCGAACAACTCGCGCAGCAGGTTGGGGATCCGAAACGCGAGCACGAATGCGTCGGCGAACTTGCCCGCTCCGAAGGTGGCCGCGAACAACGACTCCCGCACCAACCCGAGCACGCGCGATGTCATCACGGCGATCGTGATGGTGCCGGCCGCCCCCAGCACGCTTCGCCCCCCGATGCGACCCGGGGCCCAACCCCCGGCCGCGGCGGACCCCGCGGGTACCGCACGAGGCTCGGGCGCAGCGTTGGGCTCGTTCTCCGTCATGCGGATTCTGTCACACCTGTATCAAAAGCTGGCACGTGGCGAACGCGGCATCGGCGGCCGGACGCGTCATCCTGTTTGGAACGCGAGACACTATAGATGGGCGGTCAGAAGGGAGCAAGCGGCCCGTCGCCGAGGGCGCCGGCATGGTTCGCTCCTCGCGCGATGTTGGATTTGACATTCCAGGGGCATCCGGCATACATTTGCCGACCAACGAGCCTTGATCGCTCGCGCGATGGAGATTGACATATGACGCATGTAGTGGCTGAACCGTGCATCAAGTGCAAGTACACCGATTGCGTGGCCGTGTGCCCGGTGGACTGCTTCCATGAAGGCGCGAATTTCCTCGTCATCGATCCGGACGAGTGCATCGATTGCGGCATGTGTATCGACGTGTGTCCGACCACCGCGATCTTCACCGAGGATGACCTGCCGGAAAAGTGGGCGGAGTACCTCGAACTGAATGCCCAGTACGCCCCGGAATGGCCGGTGATCACGCAACAGAAAGCCCCCTTGCCCGAAGCGGAGGAGTTCAAGACCGTCGAGGACAAGCGGGAACTTCTCGATCCGACGCCGTTCTCAGAATAGCGCATCGACCAACAGCGCAACGACGAGTCGCAGATTGACGAATTGCGGATTGATGAGTAGCGGATGGACGAGCAGCGGGTCGCCGGCCGTCCGCGTAACAGCGCCCGCCGTTACGAACCCGGCCCCGTGAGCAACCGTTCGAACGCCACATAGTCCGCCAGCCCGATGAGACCGTCACCCGCGAGATTGCCCGGGGAACACGGGCCGGGCGCCGACTGCCCCATGCAGGCCTGGAACCGCGCGCCGTCCGCCAGATCGACATCCCCGTCGGCGTCGAAGTCACCCGTGCCGTACGCTTCGCACGCCTCGCACGATTCACAGCACCACGTGCCGGACACGTCCACACACGGGTCGCCGCTTGACACGCACCGCCCCGCCTCGGCGTCGCACGTCTCCGCGCCCGTGCAGAACAACCCGTCGTCACACGCGGCGGCGTCGGGCAGGTGAAGGCACGATTCGAATGGTTCGTAACAGAGATCCGTGGTGCACGCGACGCCGTCGTCGCAGTCTACCGCCGTCCCGGCCACGCAGCCGAACACCGGATCGCAGCGCTCCACGCCGTTGCAGTAAATCAGGTCGGCGCAAAACGCGTCATCCGGCACGTGCTCGCACGAGTCGGTCTCCTCGTCGCACACGTCCAAGGTGCAACTGATCAAGTCGCCGCACGACAACGCCGTGCCGGGCTGGCACATGCCGTAGGCATCGCAGATCTCGTCACCGTCGCAGAACTGCCCGTTGGCGCACGTGGCATCGTCCAGGCACGTACACGGCGGGCAGGGTCCGCCGCAGTCGATCCGATCCTCGCCCTGGTTGAGGATCCCGTCGTCACAGCTCGGCGGCGCGACGCACGAATAGCGGACCACGCGGAAATCGTCGATCAACGCCTCGAGCAGCGAGTTGTTGGGGCTGTCGTCCAGGGTGAACCGCACCCGAACCGCTGGGCCGGGCGCCACGTAGTCGTTCACCCGCCAGCGGGCGCGCGTCCAGGTCTGCCGGTACACCACCGATTCGACGGACACCCAGGACGCACCGTCGTCGCCGGACACCTCGACCACCAGCGCGTCGTCCCACTCCGTGCTGATGTGGAACCACCGCCAGTAGCTCACGTACGCATCGACGCCCTCGACGTCGAGCACCGGAGAGATCAGCCGCGTGGGACCGCCGTCCACGTCGTACGAGCCGGGATCGGAACCCGCCAGGGGGCCCGTGACAAAGCAGTGCGTGCCGTCGGGCGATTGATCCTCCCCAGGCTGTGACACGAAGGCGTCACCGCTGACCAGCTCCGGCACCGCCCGCTCCCAGTTGCCCGTGTCCGCCCCGGATTCCACCGTCCAGCCGCGGTCCGTTTCGAAATCGTCCTCGAAGAGCACGATCTCCTCGGCGGCCACCACCGTGTGGTACATCTCGGCCGGCGCGATCACCGGGTCGGTGGCCGTGCCCGCCACCGCTTCCTCAATCGAAACGTACCATTCAATGGTGTCCTGACATGGGCGGGCCGGCAACTGTCCCAGGTACCGGTCGCTCGAGATCCGGTCGAGCTCGGTCCACGAATACGATGTACCGTTGATCCAGTAGTGGAGTCGGCCCGTGTCGGGCACCGGCGTACCCGTCACTCCGCGGACGTACACCTGAAGGTAGGTCGGTTCGTCTGGCGGCACCACCGTCGGTCGCCCGCTCGGGTAATCGAACGCGAGTTCCACCGATGACTCCCCGTAATCCACGTACAACGCCCCGAACCCGACCCGCGAACGGCCGTACTCGATCCGCATGTACCCGCCTTCGCCCCACCCGCTGGTCCACGAGTTGCGGAGGATCCAGACCCCCTCGCTCCCCTGGCTGTCGTCCCAGCCGACCAGGATCACCGCATGATTGATGGACCCCTCCTCATCGTGATTGAAGACGCCGCCCGTGTACGCGTGAAACGCATCACCCGAGCTGATGCCCACCGCCACCGGACCGTGCTCGAGGATGGCCTGCTTGATCTGCTCCGTCGTCGGCACGTCCCACTCGGGTCCGACGAATGCCCAGTCGTGAAGGCAATACGAATGCTCGAACGGACAACCGCACGAGATGTCGGCCGCCACGTATGGTGATTCCGACTCAAGCACCGCGCCGCAATCGCCGCACGGATCGGTCTCGGCGCTACTGCACCGCATGTAGCGGCACGCGTTCCCTGCCCAGCCTCCGGAACAACTGCCGGCATCCGTGCAACTGACCAGCCACTGCTCGGACAAGTCAACCACCGGCCCGCCCTGGATCAGGATGTTCGACTCGACCACGCCGCAGGCCGCGAATGCCCAGCACGCGCCGCAGTCCGCCTGGTTCTTGATGCGGGTGCAGTAGTTGCGGCCATTTACGTCCCGCCAGTCGAAAGCCGAAGGTTGGTCCCGATCGCTCGGCATCGGATCGAAACGGGCGCCGTCGCGCCAGTCCGGCGGCACCACCGTGCCGCACAACGACTCGAGACCGTAGCGGGTGGCCGGGTTCTCCCCGACCGTGAACGTCCACCCCTCGGAACGACCGCGCTCGCGCAACGCCGCGATGTCCTCACGCGCCAGTTGGGCCACGGCGGAGGGAGCCACGCAGGCCAACACCAGAATGCTCAGCAAGAATGCAGGACCACCGTCCGCATGTGGCGATCTGCCCATTGCGTCTCCGCTCCTGTGTTGGCCAATGGAGAGGCCTCAGGGCGCGTGCTGATCGACCGACGGCGAATCGGCTCGCCCGCGGTACCGCCGGTCGCGGTGCCGCGGGCGCCGCCGCTCACTCCAAACAGACCTAAGGGCACCCGCAGCCGAGCGGCGGTACGGGCTGGTTCCAGTTGGCCGGGCTCTGCACCCGGGCCAGGTCCAGACCCGACACCTGGCCGTCCCGGTTCACGTCCGCACGCGGACTCGCGCCCGCCGACAGGTCGCGGTTCCAGTTCCCCGGACTCTGGATCGCCGCCAGATCCAGGCCCGTCGCGTCCCCGCTGCAGTTCACGTCGCCCGCCACGTAACACACCGGAAAACCGCCCGCCATCGCGCCGGACACCTCCACCGTCACCTCGTACGCCCCACGCGGAACCGCGCCCGCGAAACGGACCTCCACCACGTCTGACGTGGCCCCCGCCACCACGCTGTACGACACGCCCGGGTCCGGCGCCATCGACACCACCACCGCCTCCGCCGACACGTCCGCGTCGAACGTCAGCGACAGCCACACGCCGCCACCCGTCGTCTCACGCGGCTCGATCAGGCCCACCACCGGGTCGATCGCCAGCCACTGCTCGCCCCCCGCGTATCCGCCCGACGCCTCGTGCCAGCCCACGCTCGCGCTGCGCGTCAGCAACGCCCCCGCCAGCGGGGCCACGCCCCATACCTCCACGTCGTCGATGTTCCACCCGTGGTACTCCACCGAGCCGTCCGTCGTTCCCATCACCCAACGCAGGTACACCGTCGGGCGATGGTCCGCCTGGGCCGAAATGTCGTAGCTGTGCTGCGTCCAGGCCGACTCGTCCAAGCTGTTCTCCCACCCCGATTCGTTCTCCCAGATCGTCACCCACGTGATCCCGTTGTCGCTCACCTGGAACTTCGCGTGGTCGTACGACGCCTGCTCCACCCCCAGCCAGCGCCAGAACCTCACCTCCACGTGCGACAGCTCACTGCAGTCCAGCGCCGTGCTCGTCAGCGTGTACTCCGGCATCCCCGACGGGTAGTCCCCGTTCAGGTTGTACCCGTACACGTTCTCGCCCGTGTGACCGCTCGTGGGGTCCCCCGCGTGCGAACCCTGCCCCGTCGGAACCCCAAACGCCCACTGCCCTTCCGTCTCCCACCCCGGGTCCTCGTCCAACATGAACACATATACCGACTGCGGACCCCCGATCATCACGGACACGGTGGCCTCGGTCGAGTCCTGCCCGTCGTTCACCATGTACGTGAACGAATCATCGCCCTGGTACGCATCGTCCGGGTTCAGCACCACCACCGACCCGCCGTCCGCCAGCGCGTACGGCACCGATTCGATCGCCCCCCCCGCCGGGTCCAGCAACGCCCCGTGCGACGGCAGCGACGTCACGATGTACGTCAGCGGCTCCTCCATCAGCGACTCCCCGTCCAACGCGATCTCCGACGCCACGATCGCCGGGATCGTCACCGAGACGTCGTACGCCCGCGGCGGGCACGCGTCCCCCAGCGGCACGATCCGCAACGCCCAGTCGTTCAGCGACCCCTGGTCGCCCCCCGCGTGGTCTTCCACCCGCAGCGTCCAGGTCCCCGCCACCCCGCCGTCAGCGAAGTCCGCCAGCGAACCCGGGCCGTCGGGCATCGTCCCCCCCTGCTCGTCGTACGTCGTCACGATGTCGTCCGTCGATCCGCCCGAGCGGTCGTGCAACCGCACCGTCACCCCGCTCGGCGATATCAGGTCCACCGTCAGGTCCCCGATGTACGTGTGCGTCAGATCCAAATCCACGTTCACGTCGCCCACGCAGTACGCGTCCAGCACCGTGAGCGTGCTCTCGATCGTCTCGTAGTCCTCGATCCCCTGCGGCACGTCCGTCGGCGTGTACAACACACGACCCACCTCCAGCAGGACCGCACGCGCCGTGTCGCCTTCCCCGCTCGTCACGTTCGTGAATGTCACTTCGCCGGTGTACAGGCCCGTGTCCAGCGACTCCGCCGCGCTGCCGATCCCGACCACCACCTCCTGCGTGGCCCCCGTCCCCGACAGCGTGAACGTCAGCGGACCCACCTCCCCGTTCAGGCTGATCCAGTCCGCCGACGCCGACACTTCCACCTCCACCGGCGTCGGGCGCGCGCTCGTCACCGTGTATGTCACCGACCCCGTGAACGGACCGCCCGTCGGACCGCCCGTCTCCAGACCGTACCCCGGCCCCACCTCGATGATCGTCCGGCCCACGTCGAGCACCACCGATCGCTCGGTGTCCCCGTCGTGCGTCGTCTCGTTCACGAACGCCACCGTCGCCTCGTAGTGACCCTGCCCCAACGTGTACGCCTCGGCGCCCAGCGACACCGTCACCTCGACCTCCCCTCCCGCCGGGAGCGTCCCCGACCCGTTGGTGATCTCCACCCACGTCGCGGACGTCGACGCCGTGTAGTCGAGCTCCGCGTCGGAGTTGTTGCCGACCGTGTAAACCTTGGTGTCCGGATCGAACGGTCCGCCGGCCATGCCCTCCGTGCTCAAACCACCGGTCGGCGTGACCCGCAAGTCGGCCCCGCCCCCGATCTCGGGCAGGTGCAGGCTCGGGTCACCCATCAGGTTGTACATTTCGTAATACCGCCGCGTGGTGCCCGTCTCGCCGCCGTGCTCCAGGTAGCGGACGAACGCCGTCTGCCAGGCCGGGCTGACCTCGCGGATGGGGTTCTCCGCGTCGTAAATCGCGTCGAACAGATCGCGCTCCAGCCAGTCGTCTTCGGTCCAGTAACTGTTCACCGAGGAACCGTAGATGGTCGCCGCGCCCTTGCCGGCCACCCGCAGCCATGTTTCCGTGAAGCACTCGTCGACCGTGTAGGTTCCCGTAATACACGCGAAACTGCACACGAACGGATACATCTGGTAATTGGTGAGGTCTCGCACGTCGTCCTGCGAGAACGGAGGACCGTCGGCCCAACTGTAGGTTCCGCCGTGACCGCTGTAGATACCGTACACGCGACCGTCGTTGAACGAGTCCCGCACATCCTGCGTGGTGGCGCCGTACGTCACCTGGTACAGGCGGTCGGACGTGAGGCCGGCCGGGTCGAGGTGCGTGTCGATCACGTAGTCGTGGGTGCCTTCACTGATCTCGTAGTGGTCCACCGACGCCATGAAGCAGGCCCGCTCCGCGTAAGCGGGATCACCCCACGCGCCCGACTCCAGGTCGATCGTCTTCTCCACCACCGCGGCGAGTTCGTCCGCCGTCCGCACCGAGAACCGACCGATCGCGATGTCCGGGTGCCAGTCGTCGCCGGCATCCATGCACGCGTACTGAATGTCCGTCGCCGGCGAACCGGTGCCGCCGCCCGTCCAACTCGGAATCGTGTCGGTGTCGCCGACCAGCAGAATGTAGCCGGGCTCGCTGACGCCGCCCCACAGGCCCTGGATATAGCTCTTGATGGCCGAGGCACCGGTGCCCGGAGCCACCACGTAGGTCGTCACGTTGAAGCCCTGGCCCGCCTTGAACGTCGCGAAGTCGGCAATGTCGTCCGCGAACTGCCCGGCCACGATGATCAGGTAGTTGTCGTTGTACCGAGCCGCCGCCGGCAGCGCCTCCGGGTTCAAGATTGTGCTGGCCATCCCCTTCAGCGGCGTCCGCACGCTCGCAAAACCGTCCCCGCCGTCAAACGAAATCTGCAGTTCGATCTGCGGGTAGTAGAGCACCTGCCCCGCGACCGGGTTGTAAGCGATCGGATAGACTTCCACCGCGAACAGCCGCTGCCCCCGCGATGTACCCAGCTCCTCAACCATCGCCCGCTTGGCAGGCTGGGCGACATCCGCGCGGTACGCCTCGGCGTCGTACGCGAACGCGGCCGTCTTCTTGGCTCCCGGTAGCTTCGGAATCGGTGCCTGGACCGGCTTGACCACCCGCGCGATGCCGGCTTCCGTCAGATCAACGACGACCGGATTACCGGCCGTCGCGTCCACCGAAACCGTCGCCCCCGCCGGGGCCACGAACAGCTTGCGGAAGACCGGCAGGGCCGGCGTTCCAACCTCGCCGTGCGCCGCGGCATCGGGCCAGGAAAGCTCGATGAACTCGCCGCCTTTGGTCTGGACCGGCTTCAGCGCGAACCCGTCACACTGGAGGACCAGGTTCAAGCCCGCCCGATCCGATCGGTTCACAGACCACGTGGGGGCCGTCTGCGTCCCCACCTCTTTGATCGTCGGCTCGCCAGTCGGCGTCGCCGAGACCCACACCTCCGACGCCGCCAACGCGTACGGCGTGACGAGCAATACGGCGATCAGCGTCGCCATCCCCAGCCAGCAATTCCCTCGGCTCACCTGCATCACAGTTCCTCCTCACGAACACACCCTGCACCGATCTCCACCGGACAGCACGCACGCCGCTGGCGGGGAAAACCTACCGCCGCGAAGCGCCTCATCGCCGGAGCGTGGCGGGCGCGGTTCCTCTCACCTGCCACAGCCGCCGCGCTGCATCCGGCCTGTCTCATTCGTCATCAGCGTTGAAGTGGCTCGGGAACGAAAGCCGCGTGACGGCCTTCGCACGATCAGGATGTCGTGGACGATACATCCCGGACCGGTGCGGACGCCTCTGATCCCATCCCCCGCGTAGCCTTCCACCGGCTGAACACCCAACCCATCCCATCCCGAATCCCAACGTGACGCTCCTACTCAGTTTACCAGTATTGAGACCTTTAAACAACATGTGACAGGAATTGTCTCGCTTCCATCGGACACTGCGCTGCGTTTGCGCGGCGCGGCGATGGTCGACCGCGGCGGCCGAGACGCGTCCGGGCCGCCCGACGCCCGGTAATGTCGCCGTCCCGGCCCGATCCCCGTCGCCATGCCCATTGCCACGGTTGTCCTGGTTTCGGACCTGCGCCACCCCCAGCGCGGGGCAACAACGGATCGGGAGTGACCGGTTCGCCGGAGGACGGGCAGCGGCCATTCACGTCCGGCGGGCCCGTTTGCATACCGAACAAAAACCGTATTTTCACGCTTTGCCGCGTGGCATGATTGGTCTACACTCGGCCTATGCCCGGTCCTGTGAGAATCCTCCACACCGCGGACTCGCATATTGGTGCGGGCTGGCCGGCCCGACCCCGGCACGATCGACCGCGCCGGGGCGACGACATCGTGGACAGCTACCACGGCGTGCTGACGCAGGCGCTGCGCCGCCGCGTGGACCTGGTGATCCACGCGGGCGATCTGTTCGACCGCCCGGAACCTCCCGCCCGGTCGCTGGTGGCGGCGGCCGAGCCGTTGCTGGCGTGCGCGGTGGCGGGCACTCCGGTGGTGATCGTGCCGGGCAATCACGAGCGTTGCGCCATCCCCGCCTCCGTCCTCCTGTCGCACCCCGGCGTTCGAATCCTGGACGAGCCGGACACGCTCGTGTTCGTCGTCCGTGGCACTCGCGTCGCCGTTTCCGGGTTCCCCTGCCTGCGGCGGGAATCGGCGACGCGTTTCGCCGACGCGCTCGATGCCACGCGGTGGCACGATCATCCGGCCGACGTCCGCGTGCTCGCCGTGCACCAGACGTTCGAATCCGCCACCTGCGGACCCGGGGACCACCGGTTCCGCAGCGCCGATGACGTCGTCGAGCGGGACGCCGTGCCGGAGGCGTTTCATTACGTGGCGGCCGGCCACGTGCACCGGCACCAGGTTCTGCCGCCCGGGCGGCCGAACGGCCCGCCGATCGTCTACGCGGGTTCGCCCGACCGCGTCTCCTTCGCCGAGACCGACGAACCGAAAGGATTCGTCGTCGTGCACGCCGCCGCCGACCGCGTGACGCACGAGTTTATCGAACACGACGTTCGCCCGATGTCGGTCTGGCCGCTCGATGTCACCGGCTTGACACAGCGCCAGATCCGCCACGCCGTCCGCGAACTGCTCCTGTCGCTGCCCCGCCGGGCCGTCGCCCAGGTCCGCATGACCGGCGCCACCACCCGGTCGGCGCTGCAGCACCTGCGCTTCACGGCCATGGCCTGGCAGTTGCGACCGGACGTCCTCTTCACCGCCACCACCCGGGCCGTCGAATGGGACGGCGACGCCCGCCCGGCGATTCGGACCGGTCGAAACACCTCCGCGTTCGACGTGCTGGACGCGCCGGCGGTGCCCCTGGTCGTGGTCTCCGGCCGGCGGGTGCGCGAACTGCCCACCGTCTGCGGCGCGTACACCCTGTACGACGATCGGGGCCGCGTGCTCTACGTCGGCAAGGCCCGTAACCTGCGCACCCGCGTGCAGGCGCACCTGCGGGGCAAAGGCGGCACCAATTACTTTCGCGGGTGGACCCGGCAGATCAGCCGCATCGAGACCCGTCGCACCCACAGCGACCTCGAAGCCCTGCTCGTCGAGGCCGAACTGGTGCGCCGCCTTCGGCCGCCTTACAACCGCCAGATGCGGCGATGGAAACGTTACTGCTACCTGCGCGAACGCGGGGTGCCGCACCACCCGCTCGAGGTGACCGAACAGCGACCGTCCGG
Source organism: uncultured Phycisphaeraceae bacterium (assembly GCA_964495075.1). Classification (GTDB taxonomy): domain Bacteria; phylum Planctomycetota; class Phycisphaerae; order UBA1845; family UBA1845; genus JAFGJQ01. The sequence goes on along the minus strand of CAZBUJ010000035.1, from coordinate 25,506 downwards.
GCACCGCGCCTTCGGCCCGTTCCGCAGCCGGATGTCGGCCGAGGCGGTGCGCGACGCGGTGGCCGCCCATTTCGGGCTGGCCCATTGCCCCGACGACAATAAAGTGCCATACAACGGCACTTCGCCACCCGCGGGCTGGCTGTGCCCGCGCTACGATCAACGAGTCTGCTCCGGCCCTTGTGCCGGCCGTTTGTCACCGGCCGACTACCACGCCCGGCGGGCGGCCCGGGACGCGTTTCTGCGGGGCGAGGACGATACCGCGCTGCGAGCGGAGGAGGCGCGGCTCGCGGCGCTGCCGGACGCAGCCGGCGACGACCCCCTCCGGCAGGCGGCGGTCCGCCACGCCCGGCTGCTGCGGGCGACGTTCGACTACTGCGCGATCCTTCGCGAAGCCGAAGCCCTCATGGACGGGCTCCTCGTGCTGCCCGGGCCCGGCCCCGCCCGCACGGTCGTCCTGCCCACCCCGGCCGGGCTGCGGTTCGACATCACACGCAACGATCCCGACGACGTGGCGCGAATCCGGCGGCGGGCCGGCGACGCGGCGGCCCGCGGCGACGCCCGCGACCAACGGCTGCTCAAGGCCACGCTGGACGGGCTGTGCATCGCGGTGCGCACGCTACGACAAAACACGGACACCTACCGCGCCATGCGGCGAGTCGAGCTCGCCCAGGCGTCACCGGCCGATCTGCGGGCGTACGTGTTCGGCGGTCGAACGGCGACGCGCACGGTCCCGGGCTGATCTCCAAACGAGTGATCGCAGAATTCGCGCGGCGGTGGTAAGTCGGGCGGTGCCCGACGCCGCGGCTACTTCGACAGGGACTGCCACAGCGCGTTCTCGGCTTCGGTGTACCGCTTGAACGTCTGCTGGAGCCGATCGGCGATCTCCTTCAACTCCGGATCGTCCGACGCAATCTCCCCGCCGCGCGCCTCCATCAACGCCCGCAACTGGGCGGCGGCATCGTCCAGGTACTGGGCCGCGGTGGAGAACTCGCGCGACGCATCGAAGATGTTCAGTTCGCGCGTTTCTTCGAGACCGGGGCGATAGAGCAAACGCCACGGATTCCACCGCACTTCCTTCGCGGCGGACCGGAGATGCGCGCTCATCTCGGACACGTTGGCCAGAATGCCGTTGAGTCGCGACTTGTTTAGAACGACCACCTCCCGCAAGTCACCCGAGACGACGTTCACGTCGTCCAGCGATCGATTCAGCCGATCGAACGAAACGTGGACCTTGGCCATCAGGCTCTCATCCAGGCCGGCGTCCAGTTCATCGGCGATCGGGGTGGCGATCCGGCGATCGAGCGTTTCCGCGGTGCGCCGGGCGCTGGCCAGCGTCTCGTTGATGTTCTCGCGGTTGTGCTCGAGGACCGAGAGCAGGAGGTCCAGCGCGGCGTTCAACGCGTCCAGGCCGTGGTGCACCTTGCCGGTGATGTTTTCCCTCGGCCCGGCGACGACCTGCTTGCGCAGCTCGCCGGTCACGCCGTTGATGTTGTCGACGACGGTTTCCAGCTTGGTCACGATCGCGTCGCGGTCGCCCGGCTCCGCTTCCCGGGCCAGGGTGCTGGTGATGGCGTTGATGTCGTTGATCGACCGGTGCACTTTCGCGATGAGCGACTTGGCGTTGCCGGCGTCCAGTTGCATCTTGATCTCGGCCATCAGGGCGCCGGGCTGGTTCGGGTCGAGTTCGACGGCCAGCGTTTCGAGGGCGGAATCGAACGTGCCGGTCTGGTGCCCCTCGATCAGGGCCCCCGCCGCCAACCGCTCGCCCCGCCAGCCGGGATCGAGAATGACCAGCTTGCCGCCGCCTCCGAGCAGCGGCCCGCGGACGACGATGCGACAGTCCGCCCGGAGCGGCAGTGTCTCGACGACGGCGAAATCGACGTAGACGAAAAGCTCCGGGTGACTCGCGGCATCATCGCCCGGCGCCTTCTGCGAAACGCCGGTCACATCCCCCACTTTCTGCAATCCGCAGAACACGGGCGCCCCCGTGCCGAGTTCGTCGGGCAGCGGCGCCGAGGCCGGGTACCGGACCCGGTAGCCCACCGTCTTCGGGGCGAACAGGTCACTGCCGCCGATGAAGAGGAGCGTCCCGAAGAAGAGGCCCAGGATCACGATCACCGTCAATCCGAGCGAGAATGTGTTTATGGGCTTGGCCATGGGCGTGCTTGCCTTGGGCGGCACTTATCCCGCCACAATGAGCTTCTCGTATTCACTCTTGCCGTGCATATCCGTCAGCGGGCCGACGCTGAACCCGTTCAAGAACTGATTCATCAGCTTCTCGTCATGCGTCGTCAGCGAGTCCGCCGGCGCGTCGCGCAACGCTTCGAATTCGCCCCGCGGCCCGATCTTCATCACCCGCCCCTGGTCCAGCATCACCATGCGGTCGGCGATGCGAAACGCCGAGTCCATCTCGTGCGTGACCACCACGCTCGTGACTTGCAGCTTCTTCGACAGGTCCATCATCAGCTCGTCGATGGCGGCGGAGGTCACCGGGTCCAGGCCGGCCGACGGCTCGTCGTAGAACAGGATCTCCGGGTCCAGGGCCGTGGCCCGGGCCAGACCCACCCGCTTCTTCTGGCCGCCCGACAACTGGGCCGGCATCTTGTCGCGGTGCTCGAGCATCTTGACCTGCTCGAGCTTCAGCGTGACCATCGTGTCGATGAGGCGCGAGGGCACGTCCGAGTGCTCGCGGATCGGCAGCGCCACGTTGTCCGATACGTTCATCGAGCCGAACAGGGCGGCGCTCTGAAACAGAATTCCGAATCGTTTGCGCACCTCGTTCATCTCGGCCTCGTCGAGCGTGGCGATGTCACGCGGCCCCGCCATGCGCCCGGTGCGGTAGAGAATCTGGCCTTCGTCGATGTCGTACTCGCCGATCAGGCAGTTCAACAGCGTGCTCTTGCCGCACCCGCTGCCGCCCATGATCACGATCGTCTCGCCGCGCAGGATGTCGAAGCTGACGCCGTCCAGCACGCGGACGGACTGGCCGGCCTTGTTGCAGAACGACTTCACGAGATCCCGCACCGAGATGATTACGTCGTCGGTCATGCCGGGTCCTGCCCGCCGCCACCGGGTGATCGCGGCCCCCGCGCCCGCGACGGCCGCGATGGTCTAGAGCCCGAACGTATAGAACACTGCCGTGAACAATGCATCCACCCCGATCAACGCCACGATCGACTTGACCACCGTCGACGTCGTGGCCCGCCCCACGCCCTCCGCACCACCGCTGACCTGCATCCCCTCGCAACACGCGATCATCGCGATCAGCATGCCGAACACCCCGGCCTTGAAGAGGCCGGTGAAGTAGTCCTTGTACCCCAGCGCCCGTTGGGTCAGGTCGATGTACACGTCCGCCGGCACGTCGAGCACCAGGTTCGCCGTGAGGAAGCCGCCCAGGATCCCCACCACGTCGGCCATCACGGCCAGCCCGGCCAGCATAATCACCGTGGCCAGGAACCGAGGCATGACCAGGAAGTGGTACGGATTGAGGGCGTGCGCCTTGAGCGCCTTGATCTCCTCCGACTCCTTCATCGATCCGATCTCGGCGGCGATCGACGCACCGGCGAACCCGCTCAGCACGATCGCAGTGATCAGCGGCCCGAGTTCGCGCACCACCGCGATCGCCACCACGTCCGCGATCCGCTCCAACTGCCCGTACGTCTCAAGCGTCGGGGCCAGTTGCAGGGCGAGGATCACCCCGATGAAAACCTGTACCAGGCAGACGATGCCGATGCTCTTGACGCCCACCCGCACCATCTGCGCCAGCAGGGACGACCGGCGGAACCGCACGCCCGGCCGAAACAAGCTCAGCAGGATCCATCGCATCGTCTCCCGCAGCGTGACGGTCATGTTCCCCGCGAAGCGCACCGTGTCCGCGCCGCGGTGCAAAAAGGCGATGGTCGCCTCACCCACCCTCGTGATCGCCCGTCGAACCACACCGTCCTGCTTCGCCCCGTCCCCCGACCCCGCACTCGCTGAGGGAGAGTCGCTCATTCAGCCAACGCCTCGTTCTCGTCGTTTACGATCGTAAAGAACTGGTCCAGCTTGGCGATCTCGAACATGCTGCGGACGCGGTCGCTCGGAGCCAGCAGCACCAGGTGACCGCCGTAGCTCTTCACCGCCCGAAACGCTTCGACCAGCGTCCCCACCCCCGATGAGTCCATGTACGCCACCTCGCGCAGGTCGATGACCAGCCGGGGCGGCGATGACTTGCACACGTTCATGATCGCCTTATAGAACGCCGGTGACGTCTCCAGGTCGATCTCCCCTGACGGAACGGCGACGACAGTCGATCCCACGTGCCGAATGTCCTTGATTATCTCACTCATCTTGGTTCCACTTCAGCATGGTCAACCGAGTTCCCTCGCCCTCGGCCTGAACGTAGGTCACCTCGTCCATCACCGCCTTGATAATGTGGACCCCCAGGCCGCCCGGCCGGACGTCCTCCAGGTTGCGCCCACAAATGCTATCCGGATCCACCGCCATTCCATAATCCCGAATCGTCGTCCGCATCCCCGATCGTCCCGATTCGACCACATGCTCCAGCCGAACCTCGATCGACTGGTCCGCCCGCCCGCCGTAGCCGTGCTTGATGACGTTCGTCAGCGCCTCGTCGATGGCCAGCACCAGGTTGTGAACGGCCGCCTCTCGGAAGCCGACCGCCGTCGCAAACGACGTGACCGCGGTGCGAACCTTGCTGAGGTTACTCGGGTGACTGAGGATCTCCATCTCCACCGTCTGGCATTCGTTCCCAGAAGCCCCACCCGGCATCACGCGTTACCCCTGATCGCCCGCCCCGGCGTCCGACAACCCGGCCGCGGATGCGTTCCTCTGAATGTACGCCCGCCACCGCTCGACGGCCCGGCGGCGAACGTCCGGCGGGTCCGCATACCGGTAGCCGAGACGCTGACCCGTCAGCCGGTCGAGCCCCACAATCGCGAAGAAACGGACCCCCTCGTCCTCGTCGTCCAAACGGTCCACCAACAGCGCAATCACGGTGTCCCGGTCCTGCCCGGTCCCGGCGCGATTGGTCAGCGCAACGACGGCCTCCATTCGCTTGTTCGCCTCCGGCGACTGGACGTCCACGGTCGGCTGACCCGTACCGGCGGCGCACCCCACCAGGACGAACGCCGAGGCCGCCACCACGGGCGCGAGAACGCATCGAAGACACAACACGCGGTTACCTCACTCGAAACGATCGCCGCAACAATCGCTGCAACAGGTTGTTGGGATTATAGAAGCTCTGAAGGCCCTTGCAACCGGCGTTTGTCGACCACCACCACGGGACGTACAATGCACGCGCCGCGTCGCCGCCACGTAGACGCGTGAACACGGAGACCGCCAACAGCCCATGCCGGACCACGATACGGCGGAGACCTTTGTCGGCAGCGTCGACCAGACGCAGAGAACGACCGCGCTGCGCCTGGTCGTTTCCGGCCAGATCGTGCCCGATCACGGCACCGACCGGCGGGTCAATGACCTGCTCAGTTTCGTCCGCGCCATGAACCTCGCCCTGGACCCGATAGTGGCCGCATGGCGCAAAGGCCGCATGGAGTGCGCCTGCGCCGCCGTGATCACCCCCGGACGCACCGCGCTGCTGTACCTGCCCCCCGACCGGGTCGCCCGTCGCCACCCGGCATCGTACCAGCAGATGCTCCGGACGGCGCGGGACATGCTCTGGCCCCGCCCGGTCATCCTCACCCAGGCCCTCGTGCCCACCGGCTCACCCAATACCGAGCAGGTCCTGACCCGCGCCGAGTTCCGCTTCCTTGCCGAACTGGTCTACCAGGAGCGACGGGTGGACGCGGCGCCCGGCACCGCCCGCATCCGCGACGATCTGACCTTCGTCACCTACGCGGAGGCAACGCACGCCCTCTTCATCGAGGCCCTGGAGCGCTCCTACGAGGACAGCCTGGACTGTCCCGCTTTGACCGGGCTGCGCGCAACCGAAGACGTGCTCGCAACCCACCGGGCCGCCGGTCGCCACGACCCCGCGCTGTGGTGCGTCGCGTGCGCGGGCGATGCACCGATGGGTGTGCTCCTGCTCTCCCAGGTCTTGCGGCGTCCCGCCCTGGAGGTGGTGTATATGGGTGTGGTGTCGTCCGCCCGCGGGCAGGGTATCGGGCACGCGCTGCTGGCCCGGGCAGTCGGCGAATGCGCGGCGCGGCACATGTCGGCCATCACGCTCGCCGTCGATGACGCGAATCATCCCGCGTTGCGGATGTACCAGCAGTGGGGATTCACCGAGATGGCGCGACGCCGCGCATGGATCGTCACCCGTGATTGCCCAACACCATAGGCAAAACCCCTACCGGCGCCGGATGTTGTCCACCATTTGTCCACACGGCGCGCGCTTCGCTGTTACCAAGCAACGAAAATAAAGAGAATCACCATATCTAAACACTTGTCGCGCTGAACGTATCCGATTGTGCATAACATTCTCGTAATGTTTCTATTGACGCTCGCAAAGCGCAGTGATACACTCCATTCCGTAACAAACTGACGTTCAGATCGACGCGGTCAGGGACAAATAGCTCGCTCGAGTCCGGCCCTCGTATCACTTCAATAGAGTACGTTCGGTGAATCATTCTCCAAGGGGAGGAGTGCCCGGTGAGCGTGTGCGCCACGGATACGGTATGCCTGCTGGAAAGCCGGATCGCGGAAAAGGTCGGAGCCCAGCGCTTCAAGGTCTGGTTCAAGAACGCGACCCGCTTTACGCTGAGTGACGGCTTCCTGAAGGTCGACGTGCCCAATCAGTTCGTCGGCGGATGGATCGAGAATCACTTCTCCACGGTGATTCAAGAAGCCGCGACCGAAGTGACGGGCCAGACGTTGTCACTCGCCTTTTCCATCGACCCGTCCCTCGCTCGGACCCTTCGCAAGAAGCAGCCCGACTCGCAAGTCGACTACGCGGCCAACAACCCCGAGCGACTCGCCCGCATTCATCGCCGCAAGGGCGGACCGCCCCCCGGGCCGCCGCTCCGCGGACGGTTCGACGACTTCGTGGTCGGCGAGTCCAACCGCCTGGCCTATATGACCGCCAAGGCGGCGGCGGAGAACCCGGCCACCCAGTACAACCCCCTGTTCATTCACGGGGGCTGCGGCGTGGGCAAGACGCATTTGCTGCAGGCGATCTGCAATGCCGTCAAGGAACTGCATCCGGACCTGAACTGGGTGTACGTCTCGGGCGAAGACTTCACCAACCAGTTCGTGTACGCGGTGAAAACCGGCTCGCTCGATGCATTCCGGCACCGCTACCGCAGCGTGGACGTGCTGGCGGTGGACGACATCCACTTCTTCGCCAACAAACGGGCCACCCAGGACGAATTCCTGCATACGTTCAACGCGATCGACGCGGCCGGCAAGCAGGTGGTGCTCGCCTCCGACGCCCCGCCCATGATGATCGGGCATCTGTCCGAGTCGCTCGTCAACCGGTTCGTCTCGGGCATGGTCGTCAAGACCGACTCGCCCGACCTGCCGACGCGGGAGGAATTCCTGCGCCGCCGGGCCGCCCGGATGAAGATGGAAGTGCCGGAACCTGTCATCCGCTACGTGGCCGAGGCATTCCAGGCCAACATCCGCGAACTGGAGGGCGCCCTGCTCAAGCTGGTCGCCCTCGCCCGGCTCAGCCGGCAACCGCTCACCCTCTCCCTGGCCGAACAGGGACTGCGGGACCTCGTGCAGCACGCCGTGCCTGTCGTGCGGCTCTCCGACATCGAGACCATCAGCGCGATCTTCTTCGGCCTCACCCCGGCCGACTTGCACACCTCGCGCAAGACGCGGACCATCGCCCTCGCCCGCGGAGTGGCCATGTACCTCGCTCGCAAGCACACCGACATGAGCTTCCCCGAGATCGCCCGGCACATGGGCAACAAGAACCACACCACGGTGATCCTGGCCGCACGGCGGATCCAGAAGATGCTCGACGAGGACGGAATCGCGCGCTGGCAGACCCCCCAGGGCGAGAAACAGATGAAGATCGCCGGCGTGCTGGCCCAGTTGGAGTCGCAGTTAGGCAAGACCGGCGGGCCGCCGGGCAGGCCCACCCACGCCAGAGCGGCACGGACCGAAACGACGCAGGCCCGAATAACGCGGGCCGGTGCGGCGCCCGACGGCAGGTCGCCGGCCAAGCCCGCCACCGCGACCGCCGCGCAAGCGGCCTCGTCCAGCTTGCTATCGGCCCCGACGGGCTCAACCGAGGAGGTCTTGATCCGGACAGACTCGGACCCGCCCGTCTCACACCAGGCCGTTTCGGCGCCGAGCGCATCGGCGCCGGCGGACGGGTCCGTGCACGCAGCGGGACCCGGCGTCGAGGTCGAGGTGGTCCGATCGTAGAGCAACGCCGCGGCGGCCCACGGCAACGCCGTCCGCGGCCGACGGTGACCCTCACGCTGACCCACGAATCCAAGGCGCGGTCGAAGGGAGCAGCAGCGAGTGGCGAAGGAAAGGCGAATAGCGAAAGAAGATACATGACGCGTCGCTGGCGCCGGAGGGCGGCGACGCGGACACCAGCCAGCGCAACGGGTGGGACACACGAGGTCGATGAGCCGGATGCGACGGGATAGGGATGGGATGGGCTGGGATGGGATGAGCGGGGACAGGCGAGTGGCACGGAGGACACGGCAAACGACAAGACACGATTCGCGACCGAGGCACGCACCGCTTCCGGAGAATGATCGCCCTCGCGGTCGAAGGCGGGTTGTTCGGGCCGCCTGACGAACAGCGACCAGTCGGATTCGCGTCCGTTGAACGTCGGACCGCGGAATCCCGGCCAGCCGACCCCGGGTTCGTCGAACCGTGGCGCAACACAAACCAGCGGCGAAATCGTCCAATCCTGCTCGCGCGGGAACCGGGCGCGGTTACGAAAGCGCGGAGACCGCAAGGTCTCCGCGCCCCGTTATAAGGGGCGGGGCAATTTGCAATTAAACAACCCTGCCCCCCCGGGCCGGTAACCCCGCGGGGCATGCGTTGCTGTGTTCACAGGCTGACGCTGGATCGAACGCGTCAAAAACGCGTTGCGAGGGTTACTCCGTTTCCGCGTCCTCCCCCGCTTGGCACGGCTCCAGCGTGATCGTGATCTCCTTGCCGTCGGCGCCCGGGATGCGGAGCGGGTCCTTGGGACCCAGGCACGGCAGACCGTCGGGGCCGGCCATGCTCTCGGTCGTGATGGTCATCATCTTGAGCTGGATTTCACGTTCCTGCCCTTCCTCCGGTCCGTTGACCTTGATGGTCAGCGAGCCGTCGTCGTCGATGGTGACGGTCGTCTCGATGCCCTCGCCGACCAGGGGAAACGGCGTGACCGCCAGCGGGTTGAACTCCCGCTCACCCTCCGCGTCCGTGCGCGTGAGAAGGAGTTGCGAACCCTCGCTGTCCGCGGCGGGCAGGATGTACAGGGCCGCGGTGCCGCCCAGCGGGTGGGGCCATTCGTGAACCGGCTCCGCCGCATCGACCTGGGCGAGCAGTTCCGGAGGCAACGGCTCACCGGCCGGCGGGAACTGACCGCCCGCACGCACGCACGACTTGCGCACCATTTCGGCCATCATATCCTTGGCGTGCTCGCCGTCACCATCCTGCGTGACGGTGATCTTCGTCATGTCTTCGTCGTCGGTCGACCCCGACTTGTCGATGTGCACGGTGGCCGTTCCGCCGTCCTCGGTCTCGATCGTAAACGTCTTCTGGCCGTTGTCGTCGAGTTGGACCTCCGTGACCTGCCCGTCAATCTCGACGGTCAGGAGCCACTTCTTGAGCTTTTCCACCCCGCCCGTGGCGGCGAGCGTCGCCCCACCGACGGCGAAGACGGCCAGGATCACCAGCGGCCAGGACGCGCCGCCCAGGCGCCGTTTGTTGTGTGTAGAATTCGGTTGTTGCATCATTCGGTTCTCCAGTTCGAGGCCGAAAGGCTCGGCTCTCCATTCTTGCGATTGCAGCAGGTCCAATGCGTTGTCGACGGGATCACGGTGGTCATTCATTGTTGTGACCTCTCTTTCTGCTCCGGGCCCTCTTTCCGACCCGGGTCGTCTTTCAGCCCCACGTCCCAGCAGCGGTCACCCGCCCTCCGGGAGGCCGTAGATTGCTCGACGACCCACTCGCCGGATCGGCGGCCGGTCCGGTCGGCGGACCGCTCGGCCAGGCGCTGACGCAACGCGTCGCGCCCACGGGCCAGCCGCGACTTGACCGTCCCCACCCGACACCCGGTCGCCAGGGCCACGTCCTCGACGGTCAGGCCTTCGAGGTAGTGCAGGGCCAGGACGGCCTGGTACTTCGGAGCGACCGCCAGCAAGGCCGCCCGGGCCCGGTCGCGCGTCACGACTCCGTTGGTGGCCGCCGGCCGATCGACCGGCTCGGCGTCCAGCGGCCGCGACAGCCGCTTCCGCTCCCGCCGGGCCCAGCGATTGACCCGGTTCGTCGCGATCCGGTAGAGCCAGGCCCGCACGGGCAGGCCGCGGCTGCGGTATCGCGGGATGGCCTGCATGGCGAACATGAACGTGTCGGCCACGAGGTCCTCGGCGACGTGCCGGTCGCCCACGCGGCGGAAGACGTAGCCGGCGATGGGCCGGTAATGTCGCCGATACAGCACGCCGAAGGCGGCGCGGTCGCGTTTGGCCCGCTCGACGAGTTCCCGCTCGTCGTCTGTGTCCCATGCGCTTGGCACTGGGGCCGCAATCTCCAACTCCATGTCCATTCCTCACGGATTCCGTACGATCGACCGTCGGTCTGATTACCCTCTATAAGCCATCAGACGGTCGAACGGTTCCACGAATGTCGGGAATAGTTGTGGGAACTCGTCGCGCGGCGCGGGGCGGACGAGCGAACAGCAAAAGACCACGGGACGACGCGCGGCGCGGCGCGCGGCAACCCGGCGACAAGCGGCCGAATCCCGCGGTGGCCATTGGCGTCGACCCCGTGACCGCGAACGGCCGGGCTGCTTATGACGGTTCCCCCCTCATGTCGAGCCCGCAACCGGCTCATCCGCACGATGGCTCGCAGGATCGATCGCGGTGTCCCCCAGCGCCTCCCTCCGAACCACGGCGAGATCCACGGCCGTCAACGGATACAACCGCCCCACGTCCACGCTCGCCGCGCCGCCCCCGTCCGCGGACGCCGCCAGCGCGCGACCGTCCGCGTTCAGCCGTGCGCAGTCCCGCGAATCGAATTTCGCCCCGGCCACCGCATCCGCCCCCGCCGCGCACGGCGGCAACGGAACCTCGCGAAGATGCTTGATTTTCAACTCCGCAAACGCCCGGCCGCGACGCGGTTCCACCGTCCGAAACCACCACGTCACCAGCTCGCTGTTGAGCACAACGCACAGCCCGTGCACGTCCAGCGAGCACGCCCGCTTCGCGAATACGACAAAAAAGTTGTTCGTCGCGTACCGGCCCTCCTCGTCCACCGCGGCCAGCACGAAATCACCCGTCCGCCGCACCAGCACCTTCGGCGACGCATACCACTCGGGCCGGCCGGCATTGGCGTACCCGTCCGACCTTCGCCGAGCCGGCACCGCACCCAGCCGCAGATACCGACCGGCCCATCGTAATCGGTAGGGGGTGATCTCGTCGCGCCCGAGGAACAACGGACGGGACGTCTCGTCGATCGGCTCGTCCACGATCAACTCGTTCCGCAGGTTCCCGGTGTGCACGCCCTCGTGGATCTCGAAGTAATCGCCCAGCCGCGGGCACGCCGCAAGCCGCCGCAATACCGACCGCTTCGCCGCCGTCAGATGAAGGTTGAACGTGCACCGCGGATTGGACCGGAAGTCCGCCTGCCGCACCTCGTGAGCCAGCGGCCGACGCCGATCACGCACGTGCACCCGAACCGCATGGTCGGCCGGCGCCTCGCCACGCACCCCCACCACGGTGGCCGCGTCAATGACCGCCCCATCGAAGGCCATCCCCCACCAGTCCACGTGCGTGAGACGAAGGTGGTCGAGGATGAACCGCCGGGTCGCCTCGTAGTCCTTTAGCAGTACGATGTCGGGCAGCACCATGCCGAACCGCCCGCCGGGCGCCGTCAACCGGATCCCGCGTTCGACGAACGGGCGGAATAGATCAAAGATGCCGGCCAGGCTCTCGTAGCACTCGCGCAGATGACGACGCACCGCTGAATCCGCGTGAATCGCCTTCTGCCCCCACGGCGGGTTGCCCAGCACGATGTCGAAGCCACCGCGGACCGCCACCGCAGGAAAAGCCTGTTGCCAGTCGAACCCCGCGTCCGCGTCCCGGGCCGACGGATCTCGCGCTCCGGATTCCGGCCCGAATCCCGCGCCGACCAGTGCATTGCCGCAGCGAACCGCCGCCCACACTTGCAAGATCGCCTTGTCCAGCCGGGCATCGGGATCGTCGACCAGCATACGAAGCACGAGCGACAACCTCGCCACCTCTACCGCCCAGGGATCGATGTCGACGCCGTGGAGGCATGCCAACGCCAAGCGTCGCCGATCTGCCGCGTGCACGCGAGGGCCGCCTGCCGACGTGCCATAATCGTGACACTCCGAAACCATGGCATCATAGGCCTTGAGCAGAAACGCCCCGCCCCCGCACGCCGGATCGCACACGGTGGGCAGCAGGTCCGGCCGGTTCCCGCGGGTCCTCCGCGGCGCGGCCAGCGCCGTCGCCACCGTGCTCCGGACGACGTGGTCCACCACCGCGTCCGGCGTGTAGTAGACTCCTTTCGCCTTGCGCGAGGATGGCCCGCCGGCAGCCGCCTCGTACACCCGGCCAAGCAGCGCCGGGTCCGCCCGGTTCAGCGGACCGTCCTCGCCCGCGGTGGCCACCTCGCGCACAACGTCGAGCAACAGACTTGAATCTGAATCGTCGGGCACTTCGTCGACGGGAAACAACTCGGCCCGAAACCGGCGCCGGGCCCGTCGAAACCGACTCCGCAGCCGCCTGACCCCATCGGCGCGGTCCGCCAATTCCGCCAGTTGTCCCGCCGGTTCGAGCCCGGCCCGCTCACAGAGCCGCAGGAACAGCGTGGCCACGAGGAACCGTGCTGCGAATCGCGACGCCGCATCCTCCGCCGACCCCGCCGCCTTCAGGCGAGGCATCCAGCGTCCCGCCCACTGGCTCCACCGGCGGGCGGCCGGGTCTCCCGCGCCCGGGGCATCCGACGCCGGGGCTCCCCAAGCGACACCGCCGCCGCGCTCAACGGCGGTCGAACCATCCATGCCTGACCTCCGCGCACAGAAAAGGGACGGCGGGAAGACTCCCAACCGTCCCATAGGATTCGGATGCGGATGAGAGGAGTCGAACCTCCACGGGGTTACCCCCACAGGCACCTGAAGCCTGCGCGTCTGCCAATTCCGCCACATCCGCGCGCCTCGGGCGTCGCGTCCGATGGATCGCCTCCACGCCCCGGACAAGACCCCAAACCGCGACCGGCAGCCGGCCGTTTACCGGCCCTCGCCACCAGGAGATTCATCATTGTGCCCGACCGTCTGGGCCGTGTCAACGCGGGTCCGGCAACCTGCGGGGCGGCCGGGCGGCGGGCGGCCGGGCGGCCCTGAGCCAAGGGTCTTTGAACCCTGCGGGCCACCGCGGTAATCGCGTCTGCACCAGGAGGTCCCCAAGTAGCGCAACACAGGCGCGTACCATCCCGACGCGTGCCCGGCGCGGATGGTACTCTTACGAGTCCCTCCCCCGGCGCCCGAGGTTACTCGTGCTTGCTCGGGCTTCGCGCAGGGCTATTGGGTGGAGCCGGTGCCTGGGGTTCCGAACGGTTCCACGCGGTATTGCTGCTCGTAGACCACGCTGCCGTCCTCGGCCAGCACCGCCCGCTCGCCGCGCAGTCGCAGGCGCCGATTGACGAGGACAACCGCTCGGTTGAGCGTCTCCAACACGCGACCCAGCAGCTCGAAGCTCCCCATGGCGACCCCGTCCCCCCAACGCACCGCGTGATCCCCCGCGAGATGCCGCACGTGCAGCAATACGCTGAACTCGAGCATGCCCACGCTCGCCGTGCCGACCGGCGCCCCGCGGCCCGTGTAGATCATCAGCCCGGACGGCGTCCGGTGTCGACGAATCGCGTCCACGGCCTGGCTCGCGACCGGGCCGCTGTGTCCGGCGAGCACGGCGAACACCGGCCGCCCACCGTGATCCAGCGCCGCCAGTCGCGCCAGCACGGCGTTCTCCAGATCGCCGATCTCGCTCATGCGGATCCCTACCTCTCAGTAGTCGCGCAGGGTCTGCCGGCTCACGGTTCGTTCGTCGCCCGCGGTGGCCGCCCGGAGACCCTTGCCGGGCGCCGCGGTGATCGACGTGTCTGCCGGGAGGTCCACCGCGCCGGCGGCCAGGCGCTCCAGCCAGACTACGGCTGCCTCTCGCCTGGCGGTGACGGACACCGGCATCGGCGGCCGCCGTGCGTGGAGTCGATGCTCCACGAGATCGAGCACCAGGCTGCGCAGCCAGGAGACCGCGTGAGGGTAGCGCTCCGGGTCGATCGGAACCGCGTAGCGGTGGGCGAGATGACTGTGGACCTCGCCCACCGCGCCGTCGCTGGCCTCATCGACCACGTCGACGTTCACCTCTCCCGTCCCCTCGTCGTCCGTCAGTTGCACGAGCAGAGCCCGCCCCACCCGCATCACGATATCATCATACGTCACGTACGACATGACTTCGCCACCGACCCTTTACAATTCATGCATGGCCCACAAAATGCCACCCAATGGCATCGCATCACCGAGCCGTATCACGCCCGAACGCCCCGTTTCGCCTTCGATTCACAATCCATGCCTCAGTCTTCCACGAACTCCGACCGCACGGCGTACTGCCAGTACCCGTAGGCCATCCGGTACCGCGCCCGAACGCCGTAGAGGTACTTCTCGCGCTTGAATCCCTCTTCGCTGTCATCGGTCAGGGAGTTGAACTCGATGGGTTCGCGGTCCTGGAAGATGAACGGCCGGACGACGCCGTTGGTCTTCAGCAGGTACCACGTGCGCCGATAGCTCAGCCACGGGAAGGCGATCACCCGGGCAATGCCCTCGAGAGCGTTGGTCGTGCTGTTCACGACGGCCGAGTGGATCGCTTCGACCGCGGTAAAGTACATCGGCGGCGGCACCACGCACACCAGCCCCGAAGCCGACATCGGCATCGGCGCCCCCTGGTCGTCCTTGAACCCGAGCAGCCGGACGATCGCGTTCTTGAGCGAGACCTTGAACTCCTCCGGCGTCGGATCGTCCGCGTCGGCCGTCGAGGTCTCGAGCTTGTTGTCCTGGTAGCCCGACGCTCCGGACGAGTGCACGGGGGAGAAGAACGGGACGCCGTCATAGCTGTGGTAACCGGCGGAATCCCCGTTGATCAGCAACTGAGCGATCAGGTAGTCCTTGTGCGTCGCGGCCCGTTCGGCCAGCTCGCCGATCCGAATGCGGATCTGACCGGTCTGGTCATCGGCGATCTCGTCACGGTCCACCTCCAACGTCGATTCGTACTTGAGGTTCTCCACCGAGTAGCTCTCGGTGCGCAATCCCTTGGCCACCCGACCGGTGCCCCACTCGCGCATGGTGGGCACCGTCCCGAGCCAGCGGTAGGTTTCGTGGTCGGAAGTGGACGAGATGCGGGTCGCGACGTCTCGATAGTAGACCGGCGCGTTCTCGAAGCGGTTGAAGAACTCGCTCCGCAGTCCCTTGGTCAACAATCCGGTGTTGATTACGGCCATTCATTCGCTCCTTGTCGCGAAGGTGTTCCGTCGTCGTTCACGCGAACGCAGTCTGATGGGGCGAGCTCGGCCCGCCGATCCATGCGGCGGCATCGCCTTCGCCCCCTTCCGGCGCGGCGGGCGGGTCGACGTGTTCGGCCCGTTACGGCGTAGGAGTGTCGGGCCGCCCGACCGGCCCAGACTGTCGCGGCCGAAGGTCGCCCGGTATGCTCGCTCAACCGCTGCAAGGCTCCACTGTTCCTCTCTCTCGGCCGAAGGCCGCGGCCGCGTTACGTCGTCCAGCCGGCCCCGGCGGCAATGCTGGAGGCCACGGCGATCCATTCACCGCGGCCCGCCGCCACCAGGTGTACGAAGTCGCCGACCTCGTTGATGCTCACGTACGTCTTGACCGGTCGCTCGACGCCCTTGATGACAATGCCGCCACCCGACTCCGCCACCAGCCGAAGTGGCTGGGCGGTCATGCAGACGAAGCGAAGCTCCGTGCCGTCCGGTGCCGCGGCGGGCAGCGTCGCGGTAACGATGCCGGTGGCCCCGCGATTCGTGTGCACCGTGCCAGTGTCAGCCGGTGTCAGCGAAAAGTCCCGGGCGTGATGGTTGATGCGGGCCGCGCCGACCGGCCCGTGGAGGACCAGGCGCAGGATGATCATGTCCGGGGCGACGCAGTCCTGGACGTACCCTACGAACGAGGTTCCGTCCGGATTGAACGTCAGCGCGTTGTCGGCCATGGCGTACACGGGGCGGCCGACGTCGCCGGGCATCGCCCCCGCCACCAGGTGATCGAAGTCGCCCAGCGTGAAAACCCGCACCGAGACGTCCCCGTCGGCCCCGGCCGCGTTGTCCCCCTCCTCGTACGCCAGCCCGACGCATCGATCGCCGGGCAGCAGCGGTCGCACGTAGCCGTCCAGCCGCGCCCCCACGAACCCGCCCTTGAACACGTGCGCCGCCCCGGCCACGCAATAGCGGCGCAACTCCTGGTCGACGTACCGATTCACTTCCCGATTCGCTGTCAGTCCCATGACTCCCCTTCCTGTTCTGAGGATTCTGATGAATGGTCGGCCACCGCCCGGCGGCGCGAGGCCGACCGGCAACGGCCCCTACTCGCCCCCGTGCCCGTTGCGAACGGCATCGGCGACGTACGCCTCCTCCGACGTCAGGTCGGCAAGCTCCGGGTGCGCGCGATACTCGGCCCGCGCGGCGGCCGCGTCGCCACGCCCGGCCGACGACGGACCCGGCGGTTCGGTCCGTCCCGGCATCACCACGACCGGCGCCGTGGCCAGCCACTGATCGAAGAGCCGCGCGTCACGCAACGCCAGCTCCGTCGCCCAGCTCCGCTGGGCGTCGGTGATCTTGCCCGCCTGAAACGCCACGTCGACCCGGGCCGCGGCGTCCCGCTGCCGGGCCGCTTCCTCGAGTTGGGCGATCCGGTCGCAGGCCGCCGCGATGATCTGCGGGGCCGGCACCGCGACATCAAGGTCCAGCCTCGCCCGCAGCGCGAGCAGCGCCGCTTCGTGATCGGACCCGTGGCCACCCTCCGCCCGGTTGACGATCGGCTGCATGCCCACGATGGCCGGCTTGTTCGTCAGGGCGACCGAGTGGATCGCGACCAGCTTGCGATCCGTCTTGCGCACGATGGCGACCGGCGACAGGTAGCGGTACTGTCCACCGCCCAGGTGCCGCCGCGCGTCATCCGTCCAGTGGACCAGCGCGAACAGCCCGACCCCCGGCTCGCTCGCGATGTCCTTGATCCAACCGGCGGCCGGCGCCTGACCCGAAGGCGAACTGTACGCCCCGCCCAGCGTCTGGTGCTCGTAATCGATGGGCAGGTCCGTACCGTGGGCGTGGAACGCCTCTCGCGCTTCCCGCGCCGACTCCTCGTCCACCACGAACTCGCCCCTCGTGCTCTTGACCCTGCCCCAAGGTGCGATCAGCACGCGGTCCGGCACCGGATCGCCCCCGATCGCGGTGGCCGGCAGCGTCGTCCGCTCGTCCGCCGCTCGATCGCACACCCCGGTCTTGTCGCTCATCGGTCCTCCCTTCCTTCGTTGATGTCACTACGTGTCACTTCTCTTGAAAGCCCTCGCCGTGCTCCGTCTCCCCGGACGCGGCGTCGGGCGCCGCCCCGTGGACGAACGGATCACCGTCCTCCGCGCGAGGGATCCCCAGCGCATCGTGGGCCCACCGCAAGGGAACCCGTACCCCGAGACGATTGACGACCGTATCCAGCACCGAAACCAGCTCACGCGTGTCCGACGGACCGGTCGGGATGCGACGAAAGTACGGCACCGGCGTGCGAGGCCCGAACCGGAGCCGCGCCAACGGGCCCAGGATGTCGCGGCGGACCGTGCGCCCTTCCTTGCGAAGGTCGTCGGCCCGGATGTCCTTCCGCACCTTCTCGTGAATCCGCGTGGCCGTGTAGACACCACTGAGCCCCGACGTCTCCGTGGTCAGCGTCTGCCCCAGCCAGGCCTTACTCATCTCGCGGTTGAGGAAGTCGACCAGCTTCTCGAAGGGAGGCGGCCCGGTGCCCCGGCCGGCCTCGATGACGTCGAGCTCGATTGCCTTCGAGAAGATGCCGGCCGCGTTGCTGCCCAGCGATTCGAGCATGTGCAGCAGCTCGCGCTTCTCCTCGGCGGTCGCCGTCGCGTCGTAGCGGGCGACCCGCACCGGCATCCCGAACACCTCGGCGAAGATCATCCAGTCCTTCAGGGCGAGGTTCTTGGCGAGGTAGACCATCGCCGTCACCCGAAGCAGCCCGCCCCGGGACGCGTGACCCGACACCGCGTGCGGGGCGTGCACCACGAACTTGCCGTTGACCGCCGCGATGCCGTCCTCAGGGTGACTCCGCGTCAAAATGCGCGGGCGGTCGAGATCGTCGAATACGATCCGCGCGAAGTCGACCGGGGCGATGTCCACCAGTTGCAGCGAGCCGCCCGTCGGCTCCCACACCAGTTCGGCCACCGCGATGTTCCGACCTAGCGCCAGCGACAGAAACGGCAACACTTCGTCAAACGCGTCGAGCCCGGCGAGGATCGCGCGGCAGTACGCGGCCGCCTCGTCCGCGGCGACTCGATCGACGCCTTCGCGAACGTCCGCCGCACTGATCACCTGCCAGTCCAAACCGGTCACCGCCAGACGCCGCGTATTGGCCACCGCGTAAAGATGCGCGTCCTTCTCTTCCATCTCCTCGAAGAGTTGAAGGGCGAGCGACGGATCGCCGGCGTCGGCCTGCCGGAGCAACGCCATCAATCGGGCGGGCGTGAGGCCCCGGGATGGATAGTCCCGCCACGCGTCCTCCGCTCGAGGCCGGACCACCCGGCCCGGTCGTGGCGGCTTGAACGAGGGACCCCCGTATTGCGGGTCACGTGGTCGGCTCGATGTACGCATGATTGCAGCCCCCCTTCCGCGGCCGTTGCCGGTGGTTGCCGTTCGTTACCAGACGCCCTTGCGGGCGAAGACGAGTGGCGGCGCGGTGAGCGATTCGGCCGGCCCGGCCGGGTCGGCCGCGGCGTGAATGGCCAGGGCGGCGGCCCAGAACCGGTCGGCGTGGCCATCGTCCCCGCGGGCCGCATCGAAGCGGAAATGCCCGGCCTGGGTCACCGCACGACGCACACTGTGCCAGTCGCGCCGGATCGCGTCGTCCAACGGGATGCGGATACGCCCACTCTCCACCAGCACCCGCAGGCGCCCGGCGATCTCCGACTTGAGCCCCGCGGTGAACGTCACCGGCTCCACCCGGTGAGCGCCAAACGCCTCCACCGCCGCCTCGGCCAGCTGCATGCCGAGCCCGCCGGCATCGATGCAGCACCGCCGCACGCGCCGCAGGCGAAGAACATCCGACATTAACGCCGACTGCACGCGGAACGGCGCGTTCGCCAACTCGAACAGCCCCCGCGTCACCAGATCGTCACCTTCGCGGCTCAGCACCCACACCACGGTCAAATCGCGCTTGCGCCCGATGTCGACGCCGACGTACATGTCGCCCCGCACGGCGTCCAGGGCGTCCACGCCGTCCGGCCGCGTCAACCGGGGATCTTCGCACGCCGCGATCTGCTCGTAGGTCAGAAACGCCGTGGCCTCGTCCAGGAACTCGCACAGGAACTCCTGGCGAAACAGCTCGTCGTCGGCCATGGCGTTGCGGATCTCGTCGAGGTCGACGTTCAGGCCCTGGGCGATCGCGTCCGGCAAGGTAAC
Source organism: uncultured Phycisphaeraceae bacterium (assembly GCA_964495075.1). Lineage (GTDB taxonomy): Bacteria > Planctomycetota > Phycisphaerae > UBA1845 > UBA1845 > JAFGJQ01. The sequence goes on along the minus strand of CAZBUJ010000035.1, from coordinate 5,667 downwards.
GGTGGAGTGGCTAAACCGGTCGTTCTCACGCAGGCGGGCGAACATGTTGTCCACGCCCCGCGGCGTCGACGCGACGTCCAGCTCGCCGTCGCCCCGCAGCAGCGTCGGGAACACCGCCGCCCAGATCGCCCGGTCCTCCGCGTGCATGGCGAACTCGTCGAGCAGCACATCCCCCGTGAAACCGCGGGCCGTCTGCGGGTTGGCCGGCAACCCGATGATGCGAACGCCGTTGGGCAATCGAATCTCGAGCTTGCGGTAGCGCGTCCCGCGCAGGATGGGCCGTTCGCTGTAGTCGAAGGCGATCTGCAGCGCCTGGCAGTGCATGCGGGCCTTGTTCATGAGTTCCCGGCTCTGCCGCTCCCCGGCCGACAGAAAGACCTGCGACCGCCGCCGCCGCAGCCCGCGCAGGATCCGCCGCAGCGACTTGGTGAACGATTTCCCCGTCTGCCGCGACCAGCAGTTCCATCGAAACCGCGCCGTCGATTCGACGTCCGCCTTCTGGTACGGCAGGAGCGGCACGACCGGCCGCGGCCGGGCCGGCTCGCCCGGCGTCGCCGGCCCCGTCGGGGTGGGTGCCTTCCGTGATACCATCGAAGATCGCAAGGAGTTGCTGTCCTGAGCGAGGGACGCGATGCCATCACCAGCAACAACGTCCAGCCCGATCAGTGTGGGCGGGTCCGTCGGTGAACAGAACGTGCTCGAGCGTCGGGCACGGCTCCTGTCCGAGTAGCCCGGGAAGCGGCCGTTCGATGGAGGGCCGGCATCCCGCCTGCGCTGCATCCGCCCGGCCGCTTCGCCGCTGATGCGTATGAACACCGTTGTCGCTCAGCCGTGGACGACGACCGAAGCGCAGCCGCGGCCGGCAACAAGTGGTACTTGCCGGCGCGGATCGCGCCGGGGCGGTCCCTTTCGGGGCAGACGGGTTTTTCGGCATTTCGAGGGGAACCGCGGGCCGGCCGGCTTGTCTAATCCTGTGGACCAACAACCGGGCTTTTGCATAGGAGTCACCAAGATGTCCGCAACCACGCCGCGGTCAGCCATCATTGCACTCATTCTGTCCCTGTTCGCCGTCCCCTTCGCCCGCGCGGCGGACGTCACGGAGGGGATGCTCCGGGCTATCGGACCGGACGAGAAGGATCTCGGGCCGTGCCCGCTGGAGCATACCGACGTCCACGTGCGTATCACCGGGTTCGTGGCCCGGGTGGACGTCACCCAGAAGTTTCATAACCCGTTCGACCACAAGATCGAGGCGGTCTACGTGTTCCCGCTGTCACAGACGGCCGCGGTGGATGACATGACGATGACCATTGGCGATCGCGTGGTCCGCGGCGTTATCAAACCGCGGGAGGAAGCCCGCGAGATCTACGAGGCCGCCCGGGCCACCGGACACGTGGCCAGCCTGCTCGACCAGGAGCGACCCAACATCTTCACCCAGTCGGTGGCCAACATCGAACCGGGCGAGCGCGTCGAGATCCGGATCAGCTACGTGGAGAACATCGACTGGGCGGACGGCACCTGCCACTTCGACTTCCCCACCGTAGTCGGACCGCGGTACATCCCCGGCGGCGGCAGTGCGCCCGCCCCGATGACCACCGGCACGCCCACGCCCCAGGTCCCCGACGCCGACAGGATCACGCCGCCCGTCGTTCCGGAAGGAATGCGGGCCGGTCACGATCTGTCCATCACCGTCGAGATCGCCGCCGGCTTCCCCATCCAGAACCTGAAATCGCTGTCCCACCCCGTCGATATTGAATACACCGACGCGATCCCGTCCGAGGCCGTCGTCACCCTGAAGAACGAGAGCACCATCCCCAACAAGGACTTCGTGCTGACCTACGAGACGGTGACCCACGACATCGGTGACACGCTCCTGACGCACTGGGACGATCGGGGCGGGTTCTTCACGCTGATCTTGCAGCCGCCCGACCGCGTGGAACCCGACTGGATTGTGCCCAAGGAAATGATCTTCGTCATCGACAAGAGCGGCTCGATGAACGGTTTTCCCATCGACACCGCCAAGGCGACCATGAAACGCTGCATCCAGAACCTCAACCCCGACGACACGTTCAACCTGATGACGTTCGCCGGCGGGGTGGGCTTCTGCTTCGACAAGGCGATGGCCAACACCGAAGCCAACGTCTCGCACGCCCTGGGCTACCTCCAGAACCTCCAGGGCGGCGGCGGCACCGAGATGATGAACGCGATCCTCGCCTGCCTGGGCGGCGACCAGGATCCGGACCGCGTGCGCATCGTCTGCTTCATGACGGACGGCTACGTCGGTAACGACAGCGCGATCATCGACGCGGTGCGGCGTAACGCCGGCGAGACCCGCGTCTTCGCGTTCGGCATCGGCCGCAGCGTCAATCGATACCTGCTGGACGGCATCGCCCGGGCGGGGCGGGGAGAGGTGGAGTACGTGCTGTCGCCCGAGCAGAGCGAGGAGGCGTCCAACCGTTTCTACGACCGCGTCACCACGCCCGTGCTGACCGACATCGAGATCGACTGGGGCGGGCTGCCGGTGGACGAAGTCTACCCGAACCTGATCCCCGACCTCTTCAGCGCCAAGCCCGTGGTGCTCAAAGCCCGCTACACCGCGCCGGCCGCCGGCACCATCCGACTCGCCGGGCGGCGGGGATCCGAGCGGTTCGAACGCGAGATCGTCGTCAATCTGCCGACCACGCTGGGCCGAAACGAGGTCATCGCGTCGCTGTGGGCGCGGGCGAAGGTCGAAGACCTGATGGACCGGCTCGGACCGGCGCCGAGTTACCCCGGTGATTCAACCGGCGGCCAGCCCGACTCGGCTGTCAAAAACGCCATCGTCGACCTCGCGTTGAAGTACCGCCTGCTGACCCAGTTCACGAGCTTCGTGGCGGTGGAGGAACTGACCATCACCCGCGGCGGTGAGCCGACCAAGGTGCAAGTCCCGGTCGAGATGCCGGAGGGCGTCAGCTACGACGGCGTCTTCGGGAAGAAGGAGGGCATCTCTTACCTGTCGGCCGTGCGCGGGATGCGGCGCGCGCCGGCGGCCTCCGCGCCGAAGGCCAAGTTGCTCGTTGGGCGAGCCACCGGACGTGCGCCCGAAGTCCGTTACGAGCGCGATGCGGCTGACGCAAGCCACGATCGTGAGGCCGGGCCGCCCGCGACCCCGGAAGAGCTGCGCAAGCGCATGCTCCAGGCCAAGCTGGCCAGTGTTCTGCACGGGCTCGCGGAGAAAGTCGGCGACAAGAAGGAGTACAGCGACGGGCGGATCAAGGTCACGGACGGCCGCGTCGACGTAACGGTGTTCCTCACCGACACGTCCGACGAGACGATGAAGAAGCTCAAGGAGGCCGGCCTGGAGATCCTCGTGAAGAGCAAAGCCGCCTACCTGGTCATCGGCCGCATCGAGGTGACGAAGCTGGAGGACCTCGCGCTGCTCGACGTGGTGCGGCGAGTGGGAGGGATCTGATCACCAATTACTAATGACTAATTACTGATTACTAATGAGGCGCCTTTTCCGTGCAGTTTGTTGGCACGGGGGCGCCTCTCGTTGTGCCCGGGGACAGTCAATAACACACGCGGCGGATTCGGTACGACTTCAAGCGTCCCGAGCGGTCATTGCATCATCGTCCGAGAGCGCACACAACAAACGCACACAGCAAGCGCAGACAACAGGCATAGGCAGCAAGCGCACGCAACAAGCGCAGACAACAAGCGCAGACAATGGGCGCCCGCCACGCCCAAAACCGGCGCAGCAAAGGCGCCTCATTAGTAATCAGTAATTAGTCATTAGTAATTCGCAATCCTCGCCTACAGCTTCTCCGCGATGCTCTTCCCCTGCATGAACAGCAGCAGGTAGTCGCGGCCGCCGGCCTTGGAATCGGTGCCGGACATGTTGAATCCGCCGAACGGCTGTACGGCCACCAGGGCACCCGTGCACTTGCGGTTGAAATACAGGTTGCCCACGTGGAGCTCGTGCCGGGCCCGCTCGAGTCGCATGCGATCGTTGGAGTAGAGCCCGCCGGTCAGTCCGAACCGCGTGCCGTTCGCGATTTCGAGCCCGTCGTCGAAGTCCTTCGCCTTGATCACGGCCAGCACCGGGCCGAAAACCTCCTCCTGAGCGATCCGGGCGTTGCGATCGACGTCCGCGATGATCGTCGGCGGAACGAACCAGCCGCCGTCCGGCACCCGGCCGTCGCTCAACACGGTGCGGCCTTCACCCTTCCCGATCTGAATGTACTCGTTGATGCTCTCGTAGGCCACCTCGTCGATCACGCCGCCCATGAACAGGTTCTCCTGGCTGGCGGTATGACCGACGGTGAGCGACTTCGCCCGATCGACAACCTTGTCGAGCAGTTCGCCGTAGACGTCCTGGTGCGCGATCAGCCGCGAGCAGGCGGAGCACTTCTGGCCCTGGAATCCGTACGCGGAGGCGACCACACCGGCCGCCGCCTCGTCCAGATCGGCCGTCTCATCCACCACGACGCAGTCCTTGCCGCCCATCTCGAGAATCGTACGCTTGAGCCAGCGCTGTCCCGGCGCGATCTGGGCCGCTTTCCGGAAGATGCCCTGCCCCACTTCCATCGACCCGGTGAACGCGATGGCCCGCGTCTGCGGATGGCAGACCAGGTAATCGCCGACGTCGCGACCACTGCCCGGCAGATAGGTCAGCACGCCGTCTGGCAGCCCGGCCGCCTCGAAAATCTCCGCCATCTTGGCGGCGATGATCGGGGCGGTGCTGGCCGGCTTGAGGATGACCGTGTTCCCGGTCACGATCGCCGCGCTGGTCATGCCCGCGGTGATCGCCAGCGGGAAGTTCCACGGCGGAATCACCACGTGCACGCCGAGCGGAATGTAGCGCAACTCGTTGTCTTCACCGGGGAACGGATGCACCGGCTGGCTGCCGCCGAGCCGGATCATCTCCCGGGCGTAGAAGTCGAGGAAATCGATCGTCTCGGCGACGTCGGCATACGCCTCGATCCAGCTCTTGCCGACTTCGTAGCACATCCACGCGGAAAGCTCGTAGATGCGACGCCGCATGATCGCAGCCGCCTTGGCCAGAATGCGGGCCCGCGCCTCCGGGTCGACGCGACTCCACGTCTGGAAGGTCTCGGACGCGGTCTTCATGGCCAGGTCGGCGTGCTCCCGGCCGGCCTTGGAAACCTCGCCGATCAGTTGCGTGTACGCCGACGGGCAGACCGACGTGATCTTGTCCGGCGTCTCGATCCGTTGGGAACCGATCCGAAGCGGATACGTGTGTTCGAGTTGCCGGGCCACGTCGTTGATCGCATCCAGCATGTGCGAACGCGGCCCGTCCTGCAAAAAGTCGACGTACGGTTCGTTCGAAAACGGCATCAGCATCGCATCACTCTCCGACAAGATCTGAAACCGGGGCTGCCCCGTTTGGACCGGTGTTTGACGCCCGGACGAGACCGATCTCGCCACATCGGCACCCACGCCCCTTGTACCATGAGGAAGGAGGCGATTCCAGGCGCGAGGGATCGCGCCACCCGGGCGGCACGCGGCGACGGCCAGACCCCCGCTGTTCACGCCGCCTACGCGAAGTCGCGCTCGCCGAACACCTGGGCCGTGAACGTCTCGAGCACGGCTTGGGGGTCGCGGTACGCGTCAGGGCCCAGCCCCGCCTTCCCGCCGAGATGCGCGAGGTATTCGGCGCGGTCCCATCTC
>CAZBUJ010000034.1:0-55730 GCA_964495075.1 uncultured Phycisphaeraceae bacterium | reverse complement strand
CGGCTGTGGAGGGCGTGGCCGGTGACGCCGATCTGTGGGCTGCTCGTGGCACGTTGCCGCTTACAGCAGCACCTTCAGCTCCCGCACCACGCGTTCGACGTCCGCCTCCGTGAGCCGCGCATGGAACGGCAGGGCGATCGTCCGGGCGGCCAGGGCCTCGCAGATGGGGAAGTCGCCCTCCTTGAAGCCGAATTGCTCGCGGTAGAACGGCTGCAGGTGGATCGGCACGAAGTAGTTGTTGCACCCGATGCCTTTCTCCCGCAACACGGTCAAGAACCGGTCGCGGTCGGCCTGCGAGTACTCATCGTTCAGCCGCACCACGAACACGAACCAACTGATCCTGCAATCGGGCAAAATGCGCTGCACCGAGATGCGCGGCTCGTCGGCCAGCCGGGCCAGGTACATCTCCGCGACCCGCGCCCGTCCCGTGAGGATCTCGTCGATCCGCGACAACTGGACGATCCCCAGCGCGCAGTTGATGTCGGCCAGCCGGAAGTTGTAGCCGAGCCGCTCGTGGGCGAGCCAGCCTCCGTCCGGGCCGCGGCCCTGGTTGCGGAGGCTGCGGCACTCGGCGGCCAGGACGTCGTCGTCGGTGATGATCATCCCGCCCTCGCCGGTGGTGATCTGCTTGTTGGGATAAAAGCCGAAGACGCCCGCGTCGCCGAGCGTGCCGGCCATACGACCCTTGTGCCGACCGCCCAGCGCCTCGCACGAGTCCTCGATCAGCCGCAGACCCCGCCGATCGGCGATGGCCCGGATCGGGTCGAAATCGGCGATCTGCCCGAAGACGTCGACCGGGATAATGGCCCGGGTCCGCTCGCTGACCGTGGCGGCCACCGCCTGCGGATCGATGTTCCAGGTCTCGGCATCGACGTCGGCGAACACCGGGGCGGCCCGTTCGAACAAGATGCAGTTACTCGATGCGATGAACGAGAACGGCGTCGTGATGACCTCGTCGCCGGGACCGATGCCCATGGCCCGAACGACCATATGCAATGCCGCGGTGCCGCTCGAGCACGCGATGGCGTGCCGCGTCCCGCAGTACTCGGCGAATCGCTGTTCGAACTCGGGCAGTTTCGGGCCCAGCGAAAGCCGGTCCCCTTTCAGCACGTCGACCACCGCGTCGACTTCCCGCTGCGTCAGGTCCGGGCGAGCGAGGGGTATTTCCATAACTGTCTCCAAACGGCCACACGGGCGGCGCCGATCCGTCGGAACTTGTTTGTGAATCGTGCATTATAGCGGACAGGCCGGGGTCAATCGAGGTGCCGGCGGACCGGGTCGCGTTGACACGCCCATGGCTGATCGCTACAACCGAATACGTCGCTAGGCGTGCCTGCGTTCGCGCAGGCTGAGAACACAGCCTTCGAACCTGATCAGGGCGGGTGGTGGCTGGACGACCGTGTCCGGCGCCAGCCCGAATCACCTGCGTAGGGAAGTGACGTCCTTCCGCCGACCGCGGATCCCGTCGCCTGCTCGCATCGCCCGGCCCTGATCCCGGCAACTCGAGACCGGAGGAAGCACCATGAGTCAGTTGGATGAGGCCCGCAAGGGCGTGGTGGCGGACGCCGTCAAACGCGTCGCCCAGCGTGAGCAGGTCCTCACCGGGTTCATCCGTCACCAGGTGGCCCAGGGCCGGCTGGTGATTCCGGCCAACGTCCGGCACCTGCCGCCCCACGGCAAGCTCGATCCGATCGGCATCGGCCGGGCAATCACCACCAAGATCAATGCGAACCTCGGTGCCTCGCCGGTCACCTCGTCGAAGGAAGAGGAACTCGCCAAGCTGCAGTGGGCGATCAAGTACGGCGCGGACGCCGCGATGGACCTGTCCACCGGCGGAGACCTGAACGAGATCCGCTGCCATCTCATCGAGAACTCGACCATCCCCATCGGCACCGTGCCGATCTATGAGATGATCGTCGGGCGGGCGGTGGAGGATCTCAACCGGGATATCATCCTCGAGACGATTGAACGACAGGCGAGTCAGGGCGTCGACTTCTTTACCATCCACGCGGGGATCTTGAAAGAGCACCTTCCGCTGGTGAAGAAGCGATTGGCCGGGATCGTGTCGCGGGGCGGGTCGCTGCTCGCCAAGTGGATGATGCACCACGACAGGCAGAACCCGTTCTACGAGATGTTCGACGAGATCAGCGCGATCATGCGGGAGTACGACGTGACCTACTCGCTGGGCGACGGGCTGCGTCCGGGAGCCCTGGCCGATGCCACCGACCAGGCACAGATTGCCGAGTTGCGAACGCTGGCCGAGTTGGTCCACCGGGCCCGCGATGCCGGCGTGCAGGTCATGGTCGAGGGGCCGGGGCACATCCCGTTCAACGAGATCGAGCTGAATATGCAGATCCAGGAGGACCTGTGCGACGGGGCGCCGTTCTACGTGCTCGGCCCGATTGTCACCGACGTCTTCCCGGGCTACGACCATATCACGTCGTGCATCGGCGCCACGTCGGCCGCGTACTACGGGGCGGCGTTTCTCTGTTACGTGACGCCGAAGGAGCATCTCGGGCTGCCCACGCGGGAGGACGTGAAGCAAGGCTGCGTGGCGTACAAGATCGCCGCCCACGCCGCGGATGTCGCGCGGGGGATTCCCGGGGCGCGGGATTGGGACGACGAGCTGTCGCGGGCCCGGGCGGCCATGAACTGGGAGCGGCAGTTCGAACTCGCGTTCGACGGCGACACGGCGCGGGCCTTGCACAACGAAGACATGTCGGAGGACGCGGACTACTGCGCGATGTGCGGGCACGATTGGTGCGCGGTGCGGATCAGCAAGAGTATCCAGGAGTTTGCCGTCGGGAAGGACCCCGCCGCGCAGCCGGATGCCCCCGTGCGAAACGCACCCGACTTGACGCCGGAGCAGGCCGCCATCCTTGCCCGGCGCCAGGGCAAGCCGCCGTGTCACAGCGATCACCTGGCCGACGCGGACGACGCGCAGGGCGTACCGCGCGAGGAAATGCCGCAGTCATAGGCCGGCGGCGCGGTCGCCGCGACCAGCCATCCTTACTCACCAGGCCCAACGCAAGCCCGGCGTACAGTCGGGCGGGACGCCGGGGCGGGCAGGGGATTCCTCGTGGCGTCGGTCTCGCGGGTGTCAGGCGTGTGACCGCGGAGAACGGAGGCCGTACCGGGTTTTATCGCAGCGGCAGTATGTGCGACATCCCATGCGGGCACCTACCGTCGACGCCCGCGGCGGCTCCGGACTCTCCGCATCCGCGGTGACACACGCTCACCAACCGACACCCTTTAGACGCCCCCGCCCCCGCCCGGTTCCCGAGGATTCGACAAGAATATCGGACCATTCGCACGAGACAGGGAAAGAGGGCGGCCGGCGCGGAGAAGCGGGGGGACGGAAGCCGCATAAACGTCCCGCGGTTGGCCCAGAAACGGCTCGGATCGCCCGGCGGCGATCCAACGGGGCAGGCAGAATGCCCACGGTACACGATCCGCCCGCGTCCCGGCGCGAGGCGCGGTTCGCCGCGTTTGTACGGTTGCGGCCCTGAAGCGCCCGGCGGAGCCAGACCTATTCGGGCTGAGCGATGGCTCTCATTACTCCGGTGGAGATCGATCAGTCGCCCGAGTCGTAGAGGCCTTGGAACTCGGCGAAGTCGTCCAGCGCGATGTCGCCGTCCGTATGGAAGTCGAACGCGTCGAGGCACGCCGCCGCGCACTCGGACCGGGCTGGAGCGGGCGGCGAGGCCGGACCGGCCAGGCAGTCCTCCAACGCCCCCAGGTCGATTGCGTCCACCACGCCGTCGCGATTCCAATCGCCGTACCCGAAGGACTCGCACGCGTCGGTCATGCCGTTCTCGTTGCAGTCGGCGAGCGGGGTGCCGATGTCGCCGGTGACGACGAGGGCAAAGCCCTGGGTGGCCTGATTGACGGCCGCGCCGCGGATGGTCACCGAATAGGTACCGGGGACGGGTGCCAGCAGGTGAACCTGCTCGAGGTTATTGATCTCGTCGTACGACCCGCCGGTCGCGGACTCGCCGCTCGTGAACACGTTGCCCTTGTACTCGTCGCAGTTCGGGGCCGTGACCACCAGGTCGAGATTGTTCACCGCGGCGTCTTCCGCGTAGGCGTCGGCGGGGTAGTCCGTCCATGCCAAGGTGACGCGGAGCGGCACCGAATCGCCCGACACCTCGAATGCGTACGATTGCTCCTCGCCGGTCGACAGGCCGTTGGAGTTGACCACGTCCTCGACGTAGAGCGTGGCGGTGTCGCCCGGGAAGTAGAGCGTATTGTCGAGCAGCAACCGGCCCCAACCCTCTTGGTCGCTGGGGTAGCCGGTGATGGCGGTCATGTCGACGGCCGCGTTGACCAGCGTCGCCTTGAGCAGCGCCCCGGTGGGGACGACGGCGTTCTCCGGCACGGGCGTTCCGGTGGGATAGTAGCCATCTACGTAATACTGCCGGGCGAGGAGCCCCGCCCCGGCGATGACGGGGCACGCCATCGAGGTGCCCGTGGACGCCCGGACGTCGCACGCGGTGCCCGATCGGGCCGAGTACGTGGCACATCCGGGCGCCATGATCTCCGGCTTGCGGCGGCCGTCGATGGTCGGCCCCTCGCCGCCGATGCAGTGTTCGTCCTGGTCCGGTGTGTCGCGGGTCGCCACCACGGCCAGCAGGTTCTTCGCGTTCTCCGGCGCTTGCAGGTACAGCCCGTTGGTGGCCGCGAACACGACCAGGTCGTACTCGTAGTCCCACATGTACTCATCGATCTGCCGGCAGCGCACCGTGTAGTCGGTGTCCCCGTCATCACCCCAGCTATTGCTGTGGACGAACGCTCCGTCGTGGTGGGCGGCTTCGAAGGCGGCGTAGGTAATCGACGGGTTGATGAAAACGGGATAGTAGTCACCAAAGCTGACTCGGGCGGCGAACGCGATGCCGTCGTAGTTATTCGCCTCCCCGTACGGTTCCTCATCGCCGACGAACGTGCCGGCGGTGTGCGTGCCGTGCGAGTTGGAGCCCGACGTGCCGCGGTACGCGACGATCTTGCGGTGGTCCGGACCGGGCGACGGAACCTCGGGGTCATCGAACATGCAGTGGCTGCGATAGAAGCGGCCATCGAGCAGACCGCCGATCTGCCCTTCGCCATGGATGCCCTGATCCCACACCGGCGTCTGTCCGACGCCATCAATCTCCACGTTGCTTTGTACGATCCACGCGTTGGTATCGTTCCGCAACGTGGCCTCCGGCGCTTCTTCGATCGACTTGACGGCGTCCACCTCGGCCAGCGTGGCGGCCTGGCCGGCCGGCATGAGCACTTCCACGATGCCGCGCCCACCCACCTCGTGCGCGAGGAGGACCTGCGCCCCCTTGGCGGTCAGCTCGTGGGCCGCCTGCTTGACGTCCTCGCCCGCGAACACGGTGACGATCAGTTGTTCGAGCCCCCGCGCGGCGAGAGCTTTGCGATGAGGGGTCTGCAGGCGACGGGTGCCGATACCCGGGGCCGTTTTCCATTCCTTGCGGATCGGCCCCATCCAATGGACGAAGTCGAGCGGCGCCACTCGCGAGAGTTGGGAAGCATCCACTTGGACCACGTACGCGTGATCGGGGATGTACGCGCCGAGCTTCACGCCGGCGCGGGCGAGCTCGTTGCGCTGTTGCTGGGTGACCGGACCGGTCAGTTGGAGGATGTAGCGGCCCTTGTGGCTCGGCGGCGTTTCGGTGGACGCCAGCACGTTGGTCTCGGCCGTGGTGTTGATCGCCTGACCGCGGACGCGGACGTGCAACTGCGCCTCCGCTACTGTGGCCGCCACCATCACGACTATCACCGCCACGCCGAGCGCGACGCCCGATGTATACCTGGTTGGCATCATTTCAGGCCCCTCTCCAATGCACCGACTGAAGGTACCCCAGCGCGGGTTGGCTCTTGCGACAGGCCCGTCAGGCCTCCTGGATCCGCTTGCGCCCGCATCGCACATAGTTTTCGGACCCTGCCGGCCCGACCTTCTACCTATGGTACGCATTGGCATAGGCGGATTCAATCCGATCCTGACCGGCGGTGAAGGCCGATAAAGTGACATTTGGGGCCGTTCACCGAGCGCCTGACCGGCTCCCCTTCATCCGGTTCCATCGACGCACGGTTTATTTCTTGAACAGTTCGGCCAGGGTGAAGCGGATCGGCTCGTTCTGCGTCGCATTGTGCTGCTCCGCGTCGGCGAACGAGACGTAGAACTCCTTGTCGTTGGGCAGAAACACCACGCTATGAACGGTGTCCGACGGTTGGACCTCCGACGGGCCGGCCACCGATCGCATCACGTCCCGGGCGATCGTGATGTCGATCTTGCGGTCCTCGGACCGGAGTTTCTCGAGGTATGCCTTGATTCTCGCGTAGCGGGCACATGCCTTCGGCGCGGCTCGGCGGCAGTAGTGATTCGTACACAGCAATACGTCGGCGAGCGGTTCGCTCTTCTCGTCGGCGGCCACGCGGCGGGTTACCCCTTTGCCTTGCATGACGTCGCCGTCGTACTCGAACACGGCGGCCGGATCGATCTTGCCGTGATAGGGCCCGCTGACGTGGAAGTTGTTTCCGGTCAGCGATGCCTCGCGCTGTAAGACGCGTTCGACGTCTTCGATCGCGGATGCGGCGTGCGCCTGTTCGATGGCATCGCGCAGGGCGTAGGTTCGCGGCACGAATTGGCCCCGGTGCGTCGGTTTGCGGCCGTTGGAGTCGTGCATGCTCAAGGTCACGCCGTCTTCATTGATCGCCGTGCAGGCTCCGGTGAAACCGGGCCAGCCGATGGAGACCCACGACCGGGCGCCCGGTCCGGGATTGATATGCACGATGAGCACGTGTTGCGTGCGAAGCCCCGTCAGGTCGAAGTAGTCGAGGTTGCGGGCGGTGATCGTCTTGCCGTCCGGGGTCGCCGACCCCCAGGCCGAGAAGCTCGAGCAGCCGAGCCGCACCCAGTCGGCCAGCGAGTTACCCGCTATCAGATCGGCCAGCGTGAGGTCCCGGTTCAGGCGTTCGAGCCGGATGCCCTTTTCCCCCCGCGCGTCTGCGATTCCTCGCAACATACCCTTGAGCTCGGCCAGTCGGGGCTCCTGGATGTCGAACCGCTGCTGCACCATGGGCAGGATCTTCTGCTCATACACCTCGATGTCCGGCAGCATCTTGGGGGAGAGCAACGTGGTGCTCAGGAACGCGATGGCATCGTCGGCCAGCAGATAGCCGTGAGCGTAGCCACGGTCGTAGTCGTCGCCCCAGACGCGCAGCACGGGTACGTCGTGGAGGACGACCAGTTCGCCGGAGACATGGGTGGCGGCGGTCTGTCCTACAGTGCTACTGGACGCTGCGATCAGGCAAAGGGCGATGATGGCCAGCGTGGTCCCCCACCGGGGTTTGTAACAATGAAACACGGCGGTTCCCTCCTTTGGGCGTACGCCCGATAATAAGGAGATCCTGTGGCGGGACAACCGTAACGCGAAAAATCCTTGACCGATGCCCGCGCATGGGCACAATACGTCGCCTTCGTGCGGCAGCGGGGGTAGCCGCCGGCAAGGAGGAGAGGCGTGGACATGACACGATGGGTGGCGGCGTGCTTGGTCGTCGTTGCAGGGGCATGGGCGTTGCCCGCCCGTGCGGACGAGGGCGTTGTCGAGATCACCGCAACCGGGGAGGGGATTACGCCCGGCGAGGCGCGGAAGGCGGCGCTCCGCAAGGCCCTCGAGCAGGGCGGCCGATCCGAGATTTTCTCGCACTCGGAGGTCCAGGACTTCCAGCTCATCAAGGACACCATTATCGCGCGGGCCCAGGGGATCGTCACCGAATACCGGATTGTCGAAGAGCGTCCGGCGGTGGGCGGCAGTTTCCTCTGCACCATTCGGGCGAAGGTCAGCCACTCGGCTGTCGCCAGCGCGTGGGGCGCGGTGCAGAACGTACTGCAGCAGATCGGTCGCCCTGGCGTGATGGTGATGATTACGGAGCGGATTGACGGCACGGTGGACAACAGCAGCATCCTCGAATCGAAGATCGAGGAGCGGCTGATCAAGGCCGGTTTCGATGTCTACGCGGGCGAGCAGGTGCGGGCAATCGCCCACCGGGAGGCGGACGATGCATCGGCCGGGAATAACGTCGCCAAGTTGCAAGCCATCGCGAAGAGCTTTGGGACACAGATCTTCATTACAGGCGCGGCTAATGCAAACGCAGCGGGTGTGAGAAACGTGCATGGCGAGTTGGCGGCGATGTACAACGGCGACTGCGCGATCAAGATGTACTACACGGACACCGGTCGCCTGTTGGCCAGCGAGTCGATTCCGAATTGGCGCGGCGGGGCCCGCGGCGTCAACGAGCAGAGCTTGCAGGCGGGGAAGAAGGCGCTGGCCAACGCGGGTGAAGTTGTGGTGGAGAAGGTCTACGCCACCGTCATGGAGCAGTGGTCGACGGCGATCTCCGCCGGCCGGGAAACGCGGGTCGAAGTGGAGGGCCTGCAGTTCGCCGATGCTCTGAAGATCAAGAGAATGTTGGAGAGCACGGAGGGCATCGACGAGGTGCACTACGAGTTCACGAAGGGCATCGCGACGTATCGTCTCCTCGGCCAACTCTCGACCGAGGAACTGGCCGAACGGTTGGTCGGGGCGGAATGGCGGCCGCTGGTTGAGATCGTGGACGTGAAGATGAACCGCATTCAGGCAAAGAAACCGGTGACCTGATCCCACCACGGCATGACATGAAGTTTTGAGACTCCGACGCGGGGGCGGTTTGACTCAAACGCCCCCGCGTTCTGTTTGGGTTCTTTCCCGACACGCGGATACGCACACGCCGAGGCATGCGCGGAGACGAGGGCAGCCGGAAGGCGGCACGCGACCGGCCGGGGCGGGGTGACAAGCCGGGCAAGCTGGCCATGGCGGTGTGCCTGTTCGTGTGGGGCGCGTTCATCGGCACGTTGAAGATGAACAAGGCGTTCCGGTTCGTGTTCTTCACGCGGGCGGACAAGGCGTAGATCTGCGATGGCCGGCCACGCCGGGCCGCCGGCGATCAGATGGTGGATCTTGTCGACCCGGTGGTCGCCGAACCCGTACCGCGCGAACAGCCCCAAGCCCTGCCCGTCGACCGCCATCAGGCGACCAGGTCGACGGTGTGGCCGATCCCGTCCAGTGATGCGTATCGCGGCCGGGGCGGCCGAACGCGGGGGACGTCGGCGGTGCGGTTCGCGGAGGCGTGCGTCGGATCCTCTTGGCTGGCCGGTGCGGGCGGAAGGCTGACACGTTCGAGGAGCGTCGGGCCGGCGGGCGGCCCGCGTTCGGTTCGCTCGGTGGGACCGGGATTGTCCGGCGTGTCGGACGGCTTCTCATCGCGGCCGGGGTCCGCCGACGCCGGGATGTCCGACGTGGCCGACGGCGGCGACACGTCTTCCGTCTCGTCGTTCCGGGCCTGCAACTCGAGGCGTGCCTGGTTCTCCTTGGCTTGCGCTTCCGCCGCGATGCGCCGGTCGGTGGGCGACGGTTCAGCGGGGGCGAGCGCGGCGCGGCGGACGGTCTGCATTTTTCGAATGGTGCCCGCCGGATCGCTGGGGATTCTGGAGGTGTCGATCAAGACCTCGCCGCCGGTGGCGTATCGCTTGCCGTCCGGCCCGGTCTCGTACTCCATCCGGGCGCCGCCGCGGACGTACTGGCCGCTGGCGGCGATGTGGGCTTGCTCGTGCCGCCTCACCTTGTGGTCGCGTTCCTTCAGTTCATCGACCTGCTGTCGTTCCTCGTCGGCAGTTGTTCGTTCCTCGGGCGAACCGTCCTTCGACGGGGCGGCGCGGACGTCGGTGGGCGCGGGTATCGGTCCGCCTTGGGCGTCGTAGGCCACCGGCGGGTTCGCCTCGTACGTTCCGCGGACGGGGCTGGTCAGTTCGACCTGCTCCGCCGGCTGGGTGTGGTCACCCGGCTGGATCGGTTGGAGGCCGCCCGGGTCGCGCGCGGAGACCGGGCCCACCTTCGGTCGGATGCGGCGAACGGCACCCGGGCCGAATGCGGCGGCGATCAGGCTTGCGCTGGATACACCTTCGGTCATAACCCGATAACCTTGCGGGGCGCGACTATGCTCCCGCCATCGCAATCATCGAATACAAACGCGGCGTGCCAAAGGTGATTTTTTGCAGTTTTGCTACCCTGGACCGATAATGGCGGCCGTCGTCGACGCGCCGGCATGATCGATCAGTCAAAAAGGGTGAACTCCGGCCCGTCGAGCCGAATAGCCCCGTTACGGCGAGGTTTCTCCATGGGATTCAACTACGTGGTGTTTGGAGCGGGACGGCAGGGGACCGCCGCGATTCACGACCTTGTGGCGAATTGCGAAGCGGGCCGGGTGCGAGTGATCGAACCGAGCGGCGAGGCCGCCGAACGGTGCCGCGGCCATCTGGAGCCGCTGCTCGGCGGCGAGATGGACCGCGTGATGTTCGCGAGGACCGCGGCGGTCGACGACCTCGCCGGCGCCGATGTCGCGTTAAGTTGTGCGCCGTACCGGTTCAATCCGGAGTTGACGGCGCTGGCGTTGGAGGCGGGCGTGCCGTTCTGTGATCTGGGCGGCAATCCAGACGTGGTGGCTCGCCAGCAGCAGATGGTGACCGGGGCGAATACGACCCTGCCGGTGGTGCCCGATTGCGGGATCTCGCCCGGTCTGTCCAACATCATCGCGGTGCACCTGGCCCGTTCAGAGGGGGCCGACGCGATCCACGTGCGGTGCGGCGGGATCCCCGTTTCGCCCGATGCCGTGGACAACCCGCTGAAGTACAAACTCGTGTTCGATCCCCAGGGGCTGATCAGCGAATACAGTGGTCGGGTCCCCGTGCTGCGCAACGGGCAACTTCGTATGATCGACGCGCTCTCCAGCATCGAGCCGTTTGACGGCGGCCGGCTGGAGGCCTCGCCGACGTCGAACAACTCGCCGCAGGTGGTGGAATACCTTCAATCGCTCGGCGTGCGGGAGTACGACTACATGACACTGCGATACCCGGGACACTGGTCGATTGCCCGGGCGTGGAAGCAGCAGGGCCGCTTATGCGGCGACGAGGCGGCCGACGCGGAACTGGCCGACTGCCTCTCGTCCGACCCGGCGTTGCGGTACGACCCGACTGCCGACCGCGACCGGTTGATCCTGTCGGTCCAGGGTTCATCCCCGCTGGGCCGGTCGGCCACGGCGCTGCGGGCATGCATGGGATTCGAGTTGGATGTGGCCGCGGATCGGCGCACGCGGTTCTCGGCGATGGAGCTGACGACGTCGTGGGGGATCACGATTGTGGCCTACTCCATGGCGCGGAGACGCGGGAGCGGCGGGTTGCCGGCGGGTTTCGCGACGCCGGAGAGATTCATGGACACCCGTTGGACAATCGAACAGTTGCGTTGGCGCGTAGAATCGTTACAGTAGTATTGGTTTCGGAACGGTTTTGGCGATAATATGTCAGTAGGAGGTAGGCCTCCAGCGGTCGGGTGTCACCGCCACCAGTCCGGCCCAGGTTTGAGACGGCAGGTTGTCCAGCATAGTGGCGGGCACACGATGGAGGTTATTACCTCTTGTAAAACATGATGATAGCATCGTGCCCACGTGGCGCGACGAGCTTGTGGCCCTTGTGACCTTCCTCTTGTTCCGGCCCGAACAACCTTCACGAGGGCCACTTCTTTTGCGCCGGCGGGAGGGCGTGTAGAGGGTCGCCCCATCACCGGGCCTGTGGCGGACGGGCGTTTGAATCGGAGCGGCGGGCGGGTGGTCTCCATTCGCACTTCATGGGTCCGCGCGGCCGGTCGACGGACCCGCAGGCGGCGAGAATCGTTGTCGCGTCGTGGCACGGTCATGGTAATAATGCAATGGTCGCGTTCGGAAATCAGTGTTGACGAGTGGCGCCACCCGCCGACCTCCGCGTCCCCGGAGCCCAGGCGTGGTGGCTGCGCGGGAATTGGCGCTGAGTCGGAGAGCGGGCGGTGGAGTCCGGGCCGCGTATCATCTCGCTATCGGCGGCGTTTGGCCTGGCGGCGTGGGTCCTGGCCGCCGCGGTTGACGCCGCGTGGCTATCCCACCGGACATTCGGACAGGCGTTTCTGTTTGGCCTGACCGGGGCGGAGTGGTTGGTGCGGCTGGGGATCGTGGGGCTGTTCGTCGTGCTGGGGATCGTTGGCCTGCGTGGTCGTCGTCCCCGCGGTGATCGGTCGACGCCGGACGATTCCGCAAAGCGTTATCTCGATATCGCGGGTGTCATGATTTTGGCGCTCGATGCCGAAGGCCGGGTAACGCTGGCCAACCGGAAAGCGGGTCGCGTGCTGGGCTGTGACGCGAAGGACATCATCGGCCGGGAGTGGTTCGAGCTGTTCGTACCCGAGCGTGAGCGTGAGCGGTTGCGGCGGATCTTCGGGCAACTGATGGCCGGCGAGCTGACCATGGCCGAGCACGTGGAGAACGCCGTGGTTACCCGCAACGGGGACGAGCGGATCATCGCGTGGCACAACACGGTGTTGCGCGACGCCACCGGCCGGATCACCGGCACACTCAGTTCGGGAGAGGACGTGACCGACCGGCGACGCATGGAAGAGCGCAACGCGCACCTCAACGGACTTCTTCGTGCCATTCGCGACATCAGTCAGCTGATCGCCAAGGAGCAGGACCGCGACCGGCTGCTGGAGGGCGTCTGCGCGTGCCTGACCGGCACCCGGGACTACCACTGCGCCTGGATCGCCCTGCTGGATGAGCGGGGCGCGTTTCAAGGACTCGCCCATGCGGGGCTGGGGGATTGCGCCTCGGAGGTCATCGAGCAGTTGCAGGCGAGTGGCGATTGCCGGTGGAGCACCCAGGCGGTCGCACAACCCGGCGTGACGGCCTCGCCGGCCGACGCGCCTTCGTGCCAACCTTGCGACCTTACACGGACGCGGGTTGACGCGGACGGGCTCACCATTCGATTGGAATACGCCGATCAGGTGCTGGGGCTGCTGCACGTGGCGCTGCCCGCGGGGCTGGCCACCGATCGGGAGGAGCAGACGCTGCTGGAGGAGGTGGCCGACGACCTTGCGTTCGCGTTGCACAGTCTGGCCCTGGAGACACGGCACGACGAGGCCGTCTTCGCGTTACGCCGCTCGGACGAACTGCAACGACGGGTGATCGAAAGCATCCCGATCGGCATCTGGGTGGCGGACCGGGATCTGCGGGTGCAACTGTGGAGTACGCGGCTGGAACAGTTGACCGGCCGGTCTCGGAACGAAATGCTCGGCGCGCGGCTGGGTGATCGCTTGCCGGACCTGGCCGCCGGGGCTCTGGCTTCGTTGTACCAGCGGGTCATCGACACCGGGCAGCCGGCGGCGGTGATGAACTGGGCCCTGCCCGCCCAGTCGCCGGAGGCGGAACCACGGCTGGTCAACGTGCAGGTCAGCGCCATGCGCGACGGGGAGGGAAGCGTCGTGAGGCTGGTGGTGGCGGTGGAGGACGTCACGGAGCAGCGCCGGGCGGAAGAGGCGCTGCGCCGTACGTCGACCACGCTGAACAGCATCCTGGTGTCGGCCACGGAGTACGCCATTGCCGCCACCGATCGGGACAACCGCATCGTGGAGTTTAACCCGGCGGCGGAGCACCTGTTCGGGTTTTCCGCGGCGGAGGTGGTCGGCCGCACGCTGTGGGAGGTCCACGCATTACGCCAGGTATCGGCCGACCGTGTGCGGCAGGCGGTCGAGACGGCGAACCGCGACGGCAAGTGGGAGGCCGAACTGGAGATCAACGGCGACCACGGCCGGAAGCGGTTGCTGCATGCCGTCGTGATGCCGATGCGGGGTGCGGGGCCGGAGGACGGCGGGCTGGTCCTGTTCGCCCAGGAAATCACGGAGCGCCGGCACCTCGAGGAACAGCTCCGGCAGGCCCAGAAGATGGAAGCGGTCGGCACGTTGGCCAGCGGGATCGCCCACGACTTCAACAACCTGCTGACGGCGATCTATGGGTACACTGAACTCGCCAAGGCCACCCTGCCCGAAGGGCACGCGGCGAGCGAGGCGTTGGACATGGTGGAGCGGGCGGCGCACCAGGCGAGCGGCGTGACCCGGTCGCTGTTGACGTTCAGCCGCAAGGGTGGCGCGCACAAGCAGCCGTTCGACCTGGCGCTGACGATTCGGGAGACCATTCGACTGCTTCGGCACGTACTGCCGGCGTCGATCGAGTTGAAGGATGACGTGCCGGTGGACCGCCCGGTCTGCATCAACGGCGATGCCATGCAGGTGCAGCAAGTCTTGATGAATCTGGCCGTCAACGCCCGGGACGCCATGCCGGGCGGCGGACGGCTGACCATTCGCCTGCGGACGGACGCGTCGCCGCCGCCCGGACGAGCGATCGTGACGGTGGAGGATACGGGAGCGGGCATGACGGAGGAGACGCGATCACGTGTTTTCGAGCCGTTCTACACGACCAAACCGCGGGGCAAGGGGACCGGGTTGGGCATGGCGATCATCCACGGTATCGTGACGGATCACCGCGGCGTAATCGACGTAGAGTCCGACTTGGGCCATGGCACGCGGTTGGAGGTGTCGCTACCTTGTTGCGAGGCCGCGCAGGCGGAGCCGGCGGGGCGGGAAGACCGTCAGCGGGCCCCCGGGCGGGGCGAGCGGATTCTCGTGGTGGAGGACGACGCCCACGTTCGAGCCATCGTCACGTCTTCGTTGCGTTCCCGCGGCTACGAGGTGATTCAAGCGGTGGACGGGATTGAAGCGATGGAAATGATGGATACGCAGGGTGACCGGATCGAGTTGATCGTGTTGGATCTGGATCTCCCGCGGAAGAGCGGGGAAACGTGCCTGGAGGAGATTCGGACCCGTGGGGTCAAGACGCCGGTGATCATCACGAGCGGCAGTGTACAGTGGAATGTGGACGCGGAGGCCATGCCCAACGTCCACACCCTCCGCAAACCGTTTCAAATGGTCGACCTCGCCGGGCTGGTTGGCCGGCTGATTGCAGAACCGCAAACTCAGATGGAAGGCGGCGGATGAATGGAACCATACGAATCCTGATCGTCGATGATCATGCTCTCGTGCGGGGCGCGCTCAGTGAACGCGTGCAGCGGGAGCCGGATCTCGAGGTGGTTGGCAACGCGGGCAACGCAGGTGACGCGATCGCGCTGGCCTTGGACTGCGGCCCGGACATCATTCTGATGGACATCGATATGCCGGGGATGATCTGCTTCGATGCGGCCCGCGAGATCGCGGCGTTGCGACCGGAGACGCGGGTGATCTTCCTGAGCGCGTTTCTGCATGACTGGTACATCCAGCAGGCCCTGCAGGTGAAGGCGCGGGGCTACCTGACCAAACGGGAGCCGCCGGAAAAGGTGATCGCGGCCGTTCGCGAGGTGGCGTCCGGCGGCGCGTACTTTTCCGAGGAAGTGCGGTCGCGGATCGTCGTGGACTCCGACGGCGCGACGCTGGGCGAAGACTCGCACTCGTTGGTGTCGACGCTCACCACGCGAGAAGTCGAGGTCCTGCGCTACATCGCACGCGGGTTGTCCAAGAAGGAAATCGCCAGCATCATGCACATCAGTGCCAAGACGGTCGACAAGCATTCCACCAACCTGATGAGCAAACTGAAGATTCACGATCGCGTGGAGCTGGCCCGGTACGCGATTCGCGAGGGGCTGGCCGAGGCGTAGAAGCGGACGCGTCAGCCGTCCGGCCCGACCCAGGGGACCTCGGCGCGGATGCGACGGTCGTGCTCCACGTACAGGGTGGTGTCGAGGGGTGTCACCCACTGCACGCCGATTTCGTGTATGTCGTCACGCACGCGACAACTGCGGACGATCACGCCGCACGCCGTGCGCCACCATTGGTCCGTCGTGACCAGGTCGACCCAGCACGCGGTCCCCGCGTCCAGGGCGGTGGTATACAGGAAGGCAATCCCGCCCTGACTGAGGTTGCGGGTCACCACTTCGAGTCGGCGTGCGATATCACCGACCGGTTGCATGCGCAGGTGCAGTCGCCGCCGATACGCCCAGCGCTCCGCGCGCCGTCGGTCGCTGCCGGCGAATGTGGCACCGGCCACGTCCAGTGCGTCGAGGATCTCCACCAACCGCGACCGCACGCTGTCCAGCGTTAGTATGGTCTGTGTGGCGGTCATTTCCGAACCGTTTCCCCCCCGGCGCCCGAACCGCTCAGCCGCGGGCGATTTGCCGCCCCGACGGGCACGGGCGGGCGAGGGCCCTTCAATGCGAGTGTACAATGTGTCCGGAAGTGCCCGGAATTTGGGTGGACCCTGCGGCCTGTGGGGCCCCAGAACGTGCCGGGGGCGGCATCCCGAGGATTGAGGGGAGGCGGACTACCCGACCAGGCGGCCGTGCCGGCGATGGTAGGCGAGGAACGACATGACCCCTTCCTTGCCGAAGTAGCGTTCAAGGATGCGGAGGTCAGCCTGGGTCAGGTCGGCGAGCATGAGCCCGTCGAGGACACCGCTGAATTCGGGGTCCACGTTGCAGCTGAGGAACTTCGCGTTGAGCCGCAGGTACTGCCGCAGCAGGACCGGCACGCCCTTGCGATCCAGCTCGATGTCGGAAATCAGAGACGACACCTCGTTGATGTCGGCGAACAGGTGGCTGCC
Source organism: uncultured Phycisphaeraceae bacterium (assembly GCA_964495075.1). Taxonomy (GTDB): domain Bacteria; phylum Planctomycetota; class Phycisphaerae; order UBA1845; family UBA1845; genus JAFGJQ01. Next base: position 39,188 of record CAZBUJ010000034.1, on the reverse strand, counting down.
CGCCTTCATTTCGCTGTGTTGCCGCCAGCGGGGCGGGTTTCGCGGCTTGATGCGTTTGGCCATGTCGGGCAGGTGCGAGTGGGCCTTGAGGAACGCGATCATGATCCGTTGCGACAGCGACTCGTACCGGTTGCTGATGCTCACCGGGCCGAACACGTGGTTGTACTGGGGGTGCCGCACGATGAACGTCCCAATCCCCTTCCAGAGCAGTGCCAGGGGCGCATGCTGTCGTTGGTACTCCGTTCTCACGAAGGACCGACCGAGTTCCAACGCGGGGTTGATTCGATTCAGGAGCTGCGGGGAGAAGCGGAACAGCGTGTTGGTGTACAACCCTTCTCGCCCGTAGCGGGGGAGGATCTGATCGGTCATGCCGAGCCGATAGGAGCCCACGAGCTCCTGCTCGTCGGTGTTCCAGACGAACATGTGCTGGTAGTACCGGTCGAAGCGGTCGAGGTCGCACGATTTACCGGTCCCTTCGCCGGCCGCCCGGAACGTGATTTCGCGCAACCGCCCGATCTCCTGCACGATGCGGGGCGCTTGATCAAACTCCACGAGCCACACCTGGAACGGGCCGGCCTCGACGAGACGCTGGTCCAGGGGGATCTCCGCAAGTTCCGCGATGAGCTCGACCGGGTCGATGGGGTCGATGACGGTTTCCTGTCGGGGCGGCGGCAGCTTCTGTTTTCGCGAGGCGCGGACCGGCGTTTTGGGCGGTCCCTGCGATTCAAGGAGGTACGTGCGCATCCGCAGGTAATTCATCAAGTCTTCGTCGCTTTCGAACGACTTGAGCTTGGAAGGGGGGATCGGCTTGCCGATGCGCATGCGCATCCTACTGCCTTTGGCGCCGATGAAGGCCCGCGCGAGCAGTGCCGTGCGGAGCAGCGGGTGCACCAGCCGGGCGAGATAGAACGGAATGCTGTTGCGGCCGAAGAAGAAGACGGGCAGCACCGGCGCCTGGGTCTTGCGGATCAACCGGGCCACCGTGTTGGTCCACGGCGGGTCGGCCAGCCGGCCCGTCCTGAGGTTCAGGTGCGACACTTCGCCCGCGGGCAGCACGCCGAGAATCCCGCCGTTACGCAGGCACCGGATGCTCTCCTTGATGGCGGCCACGTTGATCCGCGCCGACTCCGGGCGTTCGAACGGGTCCAGGAAGATCATCGACTTGTCCAGCCCAGGGATATCGCGGAGCAGATAGTTCGCCCACGACATCGCATCGGGTCGCACGGATCGAAGCATGTAGGCCAGCGCCAGGCCGTCCACCGCGCCGTGCGGATGGTTGGACACGACGATCAGGGGCCCTTCCTTGGGGATGCTTTGCAGTGGGTCCGGCGCCACTTCGAGGCGCAGGTCGAGGATTCCGATGGCCAGCTCGATGACGTCCCGCGTGGCGTACAAGGGCATGCACTGTCGGTGCCATCGGTTGAGGGTGCTGAGCCCGAGGAGAGCTTCGATCGGCATCCGGAGCAGGTCGAAGAGCATCCGCCCGACCGGGCCTCGGAACGGGCACGGTAGGCGGAACAGGTCTCGCGGTGGGGTTTCAGCGGACACGGCAATGCTTCCAATCAGCCCCAGTCGGCCAAGGCGTCAGGCGTGCGACGCGCGACGTCCGGCCGAGTATACGGCAACGGGATTGGGCTGTCCCCGCGGAATTCCGAAGATCGCGTCAAGTTTGGTACGTGGCCGGTTGTGTAAAGTACAGCCGCACCAATTGCAACACCGGCCGCAATACGTGGTTGCGGTCGAGTCGCCGGCCTCGCAGGGGACACTTTGACCGACCACGCCGGGGTTCGTAGTATCGCGCAGGAGGAACGGCGCCCGAGCGGTACGATCGGGTCCGCAGGGCAGTTCGGGCAGGAGGATGTTGACGATGGGTATGGGTGATGCACTGTTCATCTTCTTGGTCGCTTTCGGCGGTCTGTACTTGGCGCTGCTGGGCTGGTTGATGCAGTCCGCGTCCGCTTGACGTCGCGTCGGTCTTGCCCTTGATCACCGCTCAGCGGCGTGAGGTCGGCCGGGGGTGCGCACGTCCGATTCGATCCGGCCGTCGCGCAGAGTGATGGCCCGGTCGCAACGGGCGGCCACGTCGGCCTCGTGCGTGACGATGATGATGGTCTTTCCCTCGAGGTGAAACCGGTCAAAGATGGCGAGGATCATGGCGCCGGTGGCGGAGTCCAGGTTCCCGGTCGGCTCATCGGCCAGGATGATCAGCGGGTCGTTGACCAGGGCCCGGGCGATCGCGACCCGCTGTTGCTGACCGCCCGACAGTTCCATGGGGCGATGGGCCGCCCGGTCGGCGAGCCCCACCATGTTGATGGACTCGACGGCCCGCGTGTGGCGCATGGCGGCCGGCACCGACTGATAGAACAGCGGCACCTCCAGGTTCTCCAGCACGGTGAGTTGTGGGATAAGGTTGAAGTTTTGGAAGACGAACCCGACGTGCTTGCCGCGGATGTCGGAGAGTGCGTCATCGTCCAGTTTCGACACCGCGGTGCGGCCGAGCACGTACTCGCCACTGGTGGGGCGGTCGAGGCACCCGAGAATATTCATCATGGTGCTCTTGCCGGAGCCGCTGGGGCCGAGGATGGCCACGGATTCCCCCTCTTCGAACCGGAGGTTGATGCCGCGCAGGGCGTGGACGGCGACCGAGGAGTTGGGGATGCCGTAGGTCTTGGTCAGTTCGCGCAGTTCGGCGATGGGCGGTGGCACGGTGCTCCCTTCCGGGCTTCTCAGCGTGGTGGTCGACCGTGCGAGCGGGGTGAGCGGCGCTCGCGGGGTGCGGGGGCCGCGGCGGCTGCGGCCGGCGCGCGATCGGGCCTCGCCGGCCGAGCGTCGGGCGTGTCGTTCGATTCCATCGGTGCGTCCGGAATCTCCCGCTTTGCGTCATCGGACGGGGCGAGCGTGATGCGATCGCCGACTTGGAGCCCGGCCAACACGTCGACGAACTCCTCGCTCGCGGATCCGACTTCCACAGGTACGGGAACCGTGCGTCCCCATTCCTCGCGAAAGACGTAGTGGCGACCGGCCTTGGCGAATACGGCCTGGACTGGCACGGCCAGTGCGTCGTTGACAACTTCCACGTGGATCCTTGCGCGGGCGGTCACGCCGGGTTTGAGTTGGATTTCCGTCGGGTCGAGCGTGATCTCCGTGGTGTACTCCTTCAGATCGGGGTTGAGCCACCGGTTTTCGGAGTCCGCCAGCGTGGATATCCGCGTGACCTTGCCGGTGAACACGCGGTCGTAGATGCCTTCGATTTCGACCGAGGCCGGCATGCCCGCCTTGATCTTGTTGGCGACCGACTCGTGGATCCGGACTTCCACTTTCATTAGTGACGTGTCGGGCAGGGAGATGAGGGTCTGGCGTTCGCGCACCTCCGCGCCTTCCTTGACCTGGTCGCCGTCGCCCCACCGGTGCTGCTCGGCATAGTAGACCACGAGGCCGGGAGCGGGGGCGCAGATCCGGGTCTTTTCCTTGAGCGCGCGGTATTTGGCCAGCCGCTTCTCCGCGACCTCCAGTTCCCGCTGCCGGGCCTCCTTGTCCGAAGCCTTCTGCGCCGCTTTGGCTTCGGCGCTCTTGCGGACGCGTTCCAGTTCCTTCCGCGCCTCCTCGACGGCCGCCTCCCGGCTGGTCAGGTCCTGGTGGTGGGTGTACTTGTGGAGGACGAGTTGGGCCAACTCGGCCTTTTCGAGTGCCTTGTGGGCCTTGAACAGCGCGAACTCATCGGCTTCGTATTCCCATTCCGTGATGAATCCCTTCGCGAACAGGTCCTTGGAGTCATTGAACCGGTTTTCCGCCTGGGCGAGTTCCTTCTTCGCCTGCTCAAGGGCGATGCTGGCGTCGGTCTGCTGCTGCTCCCAGTCGCCCTTGAGGTATTTCTCAAGTTCGATCCGGGCGTCCTCGAGAGCGCGTTCCGCCTTCCGAATGTCGCTCGCGTTTTCGTCGACCTGGATCTCGTACTGTTTGACGGCCGTTTCCGCGTCGGAGCGGTACTTGGTGACGGTGATCTCTTCGGTCTCGATTCGCTCGTCGATCTCGTCGCTGGCCAGTTGTACGAGGAGGTCACCTTTCTTCACCTCGGTGCCTTCGGGGATCAGCCAGATGATGGTGGACCGGCCTTCGACTTCGCACCGGATGTCGACCGATTGCGCGGCTTTCAATTCGCCTTTCTGCAGCAGGGTGACGGGGAAGTCCCGGCGCTCGACCACGAACGCGCTCGGCGATTCGGCGGAGGTCGGGCGCCACCATTTCTCGACGCCGGCGAACGCGCCGACGGTGACGACGATCAGGCCGATGATCCCGATCATCCACGGGCGCACGCGGGGAGTCGCCCGGGTCCGGGCGGTGGTGCTGTCCAGGGTGCGTGTTGGCGATGACGTTGTCGTGGTCATGAGCAGATGGCGGGCGCCCTCGCTTCTTCACGCCGGCTCTTCTTCACGCCGGGCGTTCCCCCGGCGAGACGGTTGAACATCCTCTGACATTGTATCGCGGTTCGGCCGCCAAGCCCAATCGTTCCCGGCGGGTTTCTGTAAACTTATGTCGCGGTGACACCGGAATTTAGGAAGCGCCCCGCGCCTGGACCGTGGCCGCTTCATGAAAGGTCAGCAATCGCCCTCCGTCGTCCAATCGCAGAGTGCCGGTGTTGAGCAAGAACTGGAGCACCGCCGCGCGGTAGTCGGACTCGGCCTGGGCGTACCGATTCCGGGCCGACAAGAGCCCTTGTTCGGCCTCGACGACGTCCCGGTTGGATTCCAGGCGGCTCTTTCTAAGCAGCTCGCGGGCCTGGTCCGCTCGAAACTGGTTGATGACGATGTTCTTGGCCTGGATCTGCATGGAGAGCCGGGCTTGCTCCAGTTGCCGCAGCGCGTCGCGCACGTCGACGCGGACCTCGTCCCGCCGAAGATCATAGTTCCGCTCGCTCCGGCGGAGATCGATCAGGCTCGTGCGATAGTCGTTCCGCTCCACCTTCCGGTTCACCGGGATCTCGAGAGCCATCGCGCCACGCCAGGTCGTGCGTTCCGTGTTGTACGCCAGCACGTTCTTTTTGTTCGGCTTGGTTTCCATGGCGACGCTGCCGCGAAAGTCGAAGTCAGGCAGCAGGTTGTTTTCGGCGATCCGGACCGCCCGCCGGGCGTCGTCGACGGCGTCGTGGTCGTTGAGCAGGTCCAGCCTGTACCGCAGGGCGGTGTCGATGGCCTGGCCCTCGGCGACGTCGGGAGATACGAGGTCCCAGGCCGAGTCGAGGATGTCGATCTGGGTCGCCGCTGGCATGCCGAGCACGATCTTGAAGCGGTCCAAGGCGGTCTGGTAGGTGGCGGTGGCGTTGACGACGGCGTTCTGGGCCTGGAGATACTCGAACTCCGCCCGGTCGGCGTCGACCTGTAAAGCCCGTTGGGTGGCGGCCAGGGCGGCACTGCGCTTGAACTCTTCGTACAGGGCCTGCTCGCTGAGTCGGGCGTTCTCGATTTCCGCCCGCACGGCCAGCAGGCTGAAGTACTCCCGCGCGATATCGACCACGAACGCGCGGCGGAACCGCTCGAAGACCCGGACCGCGTAGATCAGGTTTCGCTCGGCCTGGTACCGGGACTCGAGGGCCACGCGTCCCGCCCCTCGCAGCAGGGGGATGTCGGCCTCGAGGATCATCTGGCCGGTCTCGGCGGTGGTCACGTGCTCGCCCAGATCGCGCATCCAGGTGGCGAGGACCCGGGCCGTCACTTCGCCCCCCAGGGGCAGCCGCTGCGACGCGCCGGCCTCGGCGACAGCGGTCATGGCCCGGTCGAAGTCGCGGATCTGCCCGTAATCCGCGAACTCGTAAGAGAGGTTCGCAAACGGCTGGGGCGTCCAGAGGAACCGCTCCAGCGACAGGGCGAGGGCGGACAGGTAGAGTTGCTCCTTCTCCGTCTGAAACTCACGGGCGTGCCGCAGCGCGTATGTGATGGCTTCAGACAGGGCGTATACCTGCCGCGGCCCGGCCAGCTCTTCCACCATGGGCAGCATCTGTGACGGGCGCTCGCGAAACTCCTCGGGGATGGCCGGGTCCGCCGGGCTGGGGGCGAAGTCGTACATGTCGCGGGCCGCGTGGATCTCGCCGTCTTCCGGCCCGATGTCGGCATTGGGTGTTTCCCCCAGGGCGGCCAATTCCCGGGAGTAGACGAGGTTCTCCACCTCGCGATCCGCATCGTTGATGAACCACTGGTTGCAGCCGGCGGGGGCCAGGCACAGCATGGCAAGAACGATCGCGGCGACTCGCGCAGGGGTCATGACTCGAAAGTTCGTAAGAATCGGCGTAAGAATCAAGAGGGCGCGTCGCCGGTAACCGGCCGGGTTGACACTTTCACACAAACCCGGCCGTCGGCCGGGCGGCGGTGACCGGACCGCCGGCGCCGCGGGGCCGGTATGCCGGGCGTGCGAATCGGCCGCGGTGTGGGTACGATCAGGGGGGCCCGGGCGGGCGCCCGGACCTGATCGGGGACGTGCGGAGCGAGCAAGGTGACGTTGTTCAACGCCGAAACCGTCCGGATGGGATTCACCAGTCTTCGGCTGCACAAGCTCCGGTCGTTGCTCACGGCGCTGGGCATCATCTTCGGCGTGGCGGCGGTGATCTGCATGCTGTCGGTGACGGAGGGCGCGTCGGCGGACGAGCTGCGCATGATCCAGTTCCTGGGCACGCAGAATATCATCATCGATTCGGTGCGGCCGAGCACGGGCACGCAGGCATCGCAAGGCAACACGCAGTTGCTCGAATATGGGGTGACGGGCGAGGACCTCCGCCTGATGGCCGCCACCATCCCGCACGTGGAGCGGCTCGTGCCGTTGCGAACGATCGCGTTCGAAACGCGGCGACGGGACAAGCGGTTCACCGGACCGGTCGTCGGCACCTTGCCCGAATTCTTCGACACGGTGAACATCGGCATCGCCCGCGGCCGGCCCCTGACCGCCACCGACGTGCACGACAAGCGACTCGTTTGCGTGATCGGCGCGGGAGTGCGCCGGGAGCTGTTCACGTACGAGGATCCCATCGGTGAGGCCATCCTCGTCGAACGCCAGGAGGGAACGGCGGCCTACGAGGTGGTTGGCGTTCTGGCCCCCGCGCTGACGGCGGGGTCACCGGCCAAGGGGGCGGAGCAGCGCAACCTGAACCGCGAGATCTTCATTCCGCTGTCGACGGCCCAGTCCCGGTACGGCGACGTGCTCATGATCCGCCGTAGCGGAAGCCGGGAGTTCCTCAAGTTCGATTACTCGAACCTGTACGTGACGGTCGACGAACTCGATAACGTGCACCCCGTTTCCGAAATGGTGGCGCGGGTTCTGGAGCACAACCACAAGGACAAGAACGACTACGAAGTGCTCGTGCCGCTGCAGCAATTGCAGATCGCCCAGAAGAAGAAGCGCAACTCGCAGATCCTGCTCGGGATGATCGCCGGCATCTCCCTGCTGGTGGGCGGCATCGGCGTGATGAACATCATGCTGGCCACGGTAACCGAGCGCACGCGGGAGATCGGCATCCGGCGTGCTCTCGGTGCCAAGCGTCGGCACATTACCGTCCAGTTCCTCATCGAGACGATCATTCTCTCGACGGGCGGCGGGCTGGTCGGCGTCGTGCTGGGCTACCTCGCCTCGGGCGTGCTGACCCGGTACGCCAACTGGGGTGACGCCATCGTCCGGCCCGAGGCGGTGATCATCAGCTTCGCCGTCTCCGTGATCATCGGCGTCGTGTTCGGCACGTACCCGGCGGTGCGGGCGGCCCGGCTCGATCCGATCGAGGCGCTGCGGCACGAATAGTCGGCGCGCCGCCCGGACGGCGGCGAGGTCGCCTCGCACGGCGTTCGACGGATCTGTCACCGAAGGGCCGGCTGTCCCGCCAGTCGTCGCAGCAGGGCGATCTGCCCCGCGTGAAACGTCTCGTGCATGAACGCCATCGCGATCGCCCCTTCCTTGGTGGTGAACATCGGGTGCGGCTCGGTGCCGGCCGGCTGGGCGAGATCGGATTCCGACAGCCCGGCGATCAGGTCCATGGCCTCGGCGTGCAGGCGCTCGAAGGTGGCCCGAATCTCTGCGATCGTGGGCTGTCGGGCGGCGTCGGGCACCGGCGTGGACCCGCGGCCGAACGCCTGCGGAAAGCCGGCGGGAACGCAGTCGGGGATGCCCCGGCCGAAGCAGCGGCCGTGGATCAGGGCGGCCTGCGACACGGCCAGGTGGCCGACCTGCCACGCCACGTGCGTCGTCGACGGGGCCGGCATGTCGAACCAGTTCGCTTCCGGGATGTCCGCCAGCAGACTCGACGTCCACCGGCGGGCGGCAGCGAGCCGGTCAATGAGCAGTTCCAGTTTGGTCATGGTTTGACTCCAAGGATCGCCTTTCGCCCGGCCGGTGGGCGGTGCCGCGATCGCCGTCCCGCCGGTGGCGCTCCGGTCATTGGGTCCACCGATCCAGCCACCCCAGCACCGTCTCGTGCCACTGGATGCTGTTGGCCGGTTTGAGCACCCAATGGTTCTCGTCCGGGAAGTAGAGCAGCCGGGACGGTACGCCTTTTCGTTGCAGGGCGGTGAACGTCCCGATCCCCTGCGTGTCGACGACGCGATAATCGCGGCCGCCGTGGATCACGAGCATGGGTGTCTTCCACGCGGCGACGTGGTCGATCGGATTGTGCCGGGCATACGCTGCGGGGTGCTCCCACGGCGGGCCGTGCCGCTCCCACTCGGGGAACCACAGCTCCTCCGTATCGTAGTAGGCCATACGCTCGTCGAGATTGCCGTCGTGGTTGACCAGGCAGCGAAACCGGTCCGGCCAGTTGCCCGCGATCCAGTTGATCATGTAGCCGCCGAACGAGGCGCCGAGGGCGGCCACGCGATTCCCGTCCATCCACGGGTATCGTTCGAGGGCGGCGGCGAGGCCTTCCTGCAGGTCGATGAACGGCTTGCCGCCCCAGTCGTCTCGAATCGAATCGGTGAAGCCCTGTCCGTACCCGGTGGAACCGTGGAAGTCGACCATGACCACGGCGTATCCCGCCCCGGCGTAGCACTGCGGGTTCCAACGGTAGTGGAAGTCATTGCCGAAGGAGCCTTGCGGACCGCCGTGGATCAGGAACGCGACCGGGTACTTCTTTGCCGGGTCGAAGTCGACGGGCTTGACGACATAGGCGTAGACCGTTTCGTCGTTCCAGCCGGCGAAGCTGAATTGCTCGGGCTCGCCCATCCGGGCGACGGCCAATCGGTCCCGGTTGATCGACGTCACGGCGCGGGCATCCGTGCCATCCGGCTTGATCGACCACAACTCGACCGGGCTCCGCAGGTGTCGGAGTCCATAGACGATACGATCACCCGCCACCACGGGAGCGCTGACTTTGCCGTTCTGCACCACCGTCCGCACCTCACCGATCGACGTGTCGATGGCGAACAGGGATCCCTGGCCGACGTTGTCGGCCACGGTGTAGATCAGGCCGCCGTCGGTGGACCAGACGATGGTGGACGGCGAGCGGTCCCACGCTTCGGTCAGGACGCGCGGTTCCCCGTCCGGCCACGGTCGCAGCACGATGCGCCGTCGATCCGACTCGTACCCGGCGCGGCTCATGGCCAGGCAGGCGAGCGACCGCCCGTCGGGCGAGAAGACCGGGTTGCTGATCCACGTTTTGTTGCCGCTTGTGAGGCAGCGAGGCTCGCCGCCGCCGTCGACCGACGCCAGGTATAGATCGCGCTGCGTCGACCACGCCTGTTCGCGTCCCGGGCGCGCCGCACTGAAGACGACGCCGGACGAGTCGGGCGTGAAAGTGAACTCCTCGGTTCCGCCGAACGGAGCCGACGGCGCGTCGGTGCCCATGCGGGGCATTATATCGATGGCGTCGCTCCCATCGGCCGGGGTCACGAAGATGTGCGATCGGCGGCCGTCCTTCCACGCGTCCCAGTGACGGACGAAGAGTTGGTCGTGGATCACGCCGGTCGCCTTGTCTTTTTCGCGATTGTGGAGGCGTTGCTTCGTCTCTTCGGGCGACGAGCCGGGAAGCACGTCCATGGTGAATGCGATGAATCGACCGTCGCGCGAGATGATGAGGTTGCCGATGTCGAGCGGTTCGTCGGTGACCTGTTCCGCCTCGCCGCCGTCGACGGGGATGCGCCACGCCTGCGTCGACCCGCTCCGGCTCGACAGGAACCACACGGCCTTGCCATCCGGCGCCCAGCAGGGGTTGGTGCTGCCGGCCTCGTGCGTGGTCAGACGCCGTAGCCCGGTGCCGTCGGCGCCGACCAACCAGAGGTTCGATGTGCCCTTGTTCTCTTTCAGGTCGTAAGCTTTGCGATCGAAGACGATCCACCGGCCGTCCGGCGATGCCTGCGGATCACGGATGCGTTCCATGGCCCACAGGTCGTGGACGGAGAAAGGGTGACTTTCCGCTCCCATCAATGATTCTCCATGCGGTTGCGCCTGGCCCTGCCGTCCGAGCCGAACTGGTGCGGACTGTAGTCGGCGGGGCTGCCGATCGCAAGCCGGGCGGCGGCCGGGCGGTGGGTCTGCTATAATTCACGGTTGTCCCGAGGGGCGAGGCGACGGAATTCATGTTGCGGATCGGCCCGGTCAAGATCGAACATCCGTTCGTTCAGGCGGCCCTGAGCGGCTACAGCGATCTGCCGATGCGGCGGGTGGCTCGCATGCACGGGGCGGCGTACGCGCTGAACCAGGTCATCCTGGGGCGGACGCTGCAGCACGACGGGGATTGGCAACGACGCGTGTTGGACGTACCGGCCGACGATCACCCGGTGGCCGCCCAGTTGATGGGGTCGGAGCCGGACGAGTTCGCGGAGGCGGCGGCCGCGGTGGCGGACGCCGGGTACGACGTGGTCGATATCAACTTCGGCTGCCCGGTGCACAAGGTCATGCGGCGTTGCCGCGGTGGGTATCTGCTCTCCGTGCCGCGGGAGGCGCTGGCCATCGTGCGACGGGTGCTGGATGGTGTCGCCGGTCGTGTGCCGGTCACGCTGAAGATGCGCCGGGGGCTTGACGACCGTCGGGGCGGAGAGCGGGACTTCTTCACCATTCTCGACGGCGCGTTCGCGATGGGCGTGGCGGCGGTCACGGTGCACGGGCGGACCGTGGTGCAGCGCTACGCCGGACCGAGCGACTGGGGCTTTTTGGCGAGAGTGAAGCGGCACGCGGGTGACGCAACCGTTCTGGGCAGCGGAGATCTGTTTGCGCCGTCGGATTGCCTGGCCATGATGGAGCAGGCCGGCGTAGACGGCGTGACAATCGCACGCGGGGCACTGGGCAACCCCTGGATCTTCAATCAGTGCCGCGCCCTGGCGGCCGGCCGGCCGTTGCCGAAACCGCCTTCACTGGCGGAGCAGCGGCGGACGATCGTGTATCACTACGACGAGGCGGTCGCGTTTCACGGGCGCGAGCGGGCCGGCAAGATCATGCGCCGGTTCGGGCTCAAGTACAGCAAACTGCATCCGCAACCGCGTCGCGTGCGCGAAGCGATTCTGGCGATGACGGACGGCGATGCGCTTGGCGACGTGTTGGATCACTGGTATGACCCGGACCGCGACTGGTCGCCGGTTCGACGTTTGCGCTGACGCGAACGGCCAGTTGTGCGATCGCCTGCGGCGACCATCAGGGTGCCATAGCGCGGCACTTTTTCTTCGATTTCCCGTGATGACACCCTGAACACCGCGCCGTCTTTATTCGCCGTTGGCTCAGTCCTGCGGCTCCGCCTTCTTGCGCTCGATGCGCGGCGTGAGCAGGGTGTCGGCCAGCGCCGACTCGTCGGGGGAGTACTTCTTGATCACCCGGGCCAGATGGCGACCCAACTCGTACCGGTCCGCCACCTTGAGTACCTTGCCCCCACTCTTGCGGGCGGCCGCCACCTTTTTCTTGTCGAAGGGCTTGATGCCCGCGTTGGTCGCCTTCTTCTGCTCGGCCTCGATGGTGTTGGCGTCCACCTGCTCGGGCAGGCCCGGCGTGCCGAACCAGATGGTGGCTTTTCGCAGGTCCACGTCCCCCGGCACCACGGCGACGACGTGGCCGGACTTGTGCCCGATGTTGATGCGCTCGGCTGTCTGGTCGCCCACGTAAAGCACCGGTTCGGGCGACTGACGAGGGAACACCAGATCGGTTTTGACCTTGAGGACGAGGATCATCCCCTCGGTGACCATCGGCTGCTCCTTGCGCCACTCGAACTTGTAGCCGTGTTCCAGGGTGAACGGCTTCGCGTACACGATGTCATCCACCGCGGCCGGCGTCTTCGGGACGGGTGGCGGCGTATCGGCGAGGGCGACGGAGGCCACGACCAACAGTGTGCAGATCAACGTGCCTGTTCTCATTGCCTCGTTTCCTTTCCACAGAGTGTTCCCGAGTTCGGTTCGGGCCGACGGAACCCCCGCGCCGGCCGCCCGGCTGATCCGCCCTATCTTACCTTAGTCGCACGCCAGGTCATAGATGGCAAACGCGTCGACCGCGGCTTCGACCACGGCTCCCGAGCCGATGTCGGAGGCGTGCCAACGGACCCGGAACTGGCTGGTCAGCGGGACGTAATCGGCGATCCGGAACGTCACAAAGTACCAGCCGCCCTCCACTTCGGGGCCGGCGGGGCCCACTGTCTCGAGATCGACCCAATTCGCGCCGCCGTCGCTGGACACCTCCACCTCAAAGATGTTGGCCTCGGGGTTCGCGCCGAAGACGTTATTGTACCAGCGGGCGTAGGCGAGAATCGGGTCGTTCAGGCCGCTGATGTCCAGGACGTTCGACGTCAACGTCGTCGTGCCGCCGTCCACGTCGCTGTTGCACTCACTTCCGGTGCTGTTGTCGGTCAGCCAGCACTGGCCCGAGCCGTTGTAGTCGGTCGGTGGATCGCCGCGATCGCACGTGACGGGGATCCCGCGGTCCCATTGGCCGTCCGACGCATCCCCGCTGACGCTGAAGCCCGGATCGCTCTCGAAGTCGTAACCGACCAGCGTGGTCAGTTCACCGACCGTCGTGGTAAACGTCGCGGTCGGCGCCATGGCGGGTGCCGTGACCACGCCGGTGACGATGCCCTCCGCGCTGAAGTACAAGTCCGGTTCATCGTGGCAGTTCGGGTCGGGCAGGGTGGCCCGGTACGTCGTACCGCCCACGTGGGCGAGGCTGCTGGTGAGGTAGCTTCCGCCTGCGTAGCAGTAGTGGGCGGTCGGCGAGCCGGCGACGATCGTGTCTCCGACCGCGACGATGTCCACGTCGACGACGATGGGCTCGTCCGGCGGGACGTAAGGCGGCATGCCGTCCGGCACGGTGACGTACAGCGCGGTGGCCGCCGCCGGCATGACGTCGCTGGTGAGCATCAGCTCATCGACGACGATGCGTCCCTCGTTGGATCCCCACGCGGGGCCGACGTCGAGCCGGACCGCGACGATGTCACCGAGATTCAGCCCCGACCCGTTGTGCAGGAAGTCGGTCAGGCGGATTCGGATGACCTCCATCTCGTTGTGCCAGCCGCCCGATCGGTCGTACGGCTGCTCGAGCCCGCCGCCGTAGGCGCCGATGTTGATCGAGCTGGTGGTGCCGTCGCCGTCGCGGAGCGTGACGGTGAAGGTCAGGTCACCGAATACCGCCAGCGTGTAGGGGTGCTGGGTCCCCTGGGCGGCCCGGAACGACAGGTACAGGTCGTCGGAGAAGTCGCGCCACGAGGGGATCACCGCCCACTCGTAGTACGCGTTCGAGCCGTTCCAGTCGAATACAACGCCGCGGCCGTCGTCGGACCCCTCCGACGAGTTCTGCGTCGCCCCGTTGAACGGGTCACTGGAAGTCCAGCTGAAGCTGGTGTTGTTGTCGTCCATGCGGCCCTCGACGACGTGGTTGACGGTAAAGGTCACGCCGCCGCCCGAACTGCTGACGCCGGTGGACGTCTGCGTCTGGTAATCGTCGATGAAGTAGTTGCCCGTCTCCGCCCCGTTGCGGTATTCGTTGCTGACCACGACGCACGGATTGGAGGTGTCCACGCCGATCGGATGGAACCGCTCGTACTGCCGCCAGAAGAAGTCCATCGCCGGGACGTTGCCTTCGAGGTAGTGCTTGATGAGGGGCAGGAACAGGCCCTTCTGGATGTCGTGGACGCGCGACCGCGGCGTGATGTGGCACGGGCCGGTAAACACGTCGCCACCGCTGCCGTCGTGGAAGTCGCCGTGCCCGGCGCCCTGGACGACCGTTGACATGCGGTACCGCGTCGCCCGCTCGTGCAGGTGGAACGTCTGGCACAGGTCGCAACTGGCCGACCCGTTGACGTCGGCGTCCCCCGACGCTGTCCAGAGGTGGTAGTTGACGTCATGCGGGTTCGACTGGCTCGTCTTGAGGAAGTCGACGGGCAGCATGCTGCTCAGCAGCACGATGTCGTCGATCGTGTAATAGTCGGGCGTGTAGGCGCCGTCGTAGAGCCGATCGTAAGCCCGGGTGATCCCCTCGCCGCCACGGCTGTGCCCGATCCACGTGATGCGGTGGGAATCGAGGTGCCCGTCGAATACGCCGCCCTGGATCGAGTCCTGGTTCCCGATAATGTAGTCGGTATTGGTCAGCGTCGTGGTGGACGCCGTCTCGATACCCGGCCCCGTCTGGTTCTCATGGCTCATCACGACGTAGCCATAGGAGGCCAGGTGATAGCCGATGTGATCGTACCAGCGGTAGTCATGGCCGTTGCCATGGCTGATCACGACGAGTGGCAATTCATCCATGCTCGCGATGTCGGTCGGGTAATAGGTGTCCTGCCCGAGCCACGAGCCGCCACTGTAGATGATCTCGGTTACCGGGAGCGGGCCGGGGGCGGTGGTGTCATGGACGGCGTACAGGCCGGCCTCGTCACCGAGCCCGTCGATGTAGTCGGCCGTCGAGAGTCGGCCGTCGCGATCGAAGTCCACCACCACGTCGTAGCCGACGCCCAGCCCGATGCCGGCGTCAGCGTCGAGGTCGTAGGCACCGGCCACGGTGAACGTGTTCGCCTGGATGGTGGAGCCGCCGAAAGTGACGGTCAGCGCCCCACCGGGCGTGACGTCCGACAGGCTCGGGTTGGCGGCCCACTCGATTGCCGTCTTGGCGAACGCGACGTAGATGTCGGCGGTGCGGCCGACGATGCCGGGGTACCGCGTGGGGTCGATCGCCACTTCGACGGTGGCGTTTTCGTTGAACGCCCTGACGTACTCGAAGTAGGGGTAGATCGCGAGCGAGTTTCCGGCGAGTTGGGTCTGTGTCGGCTCGGCCGGCTGCGGGCAGCTTACGCTGCTGCAGGGGACGCCGTCGCCCTGGTAGGTGCCGAGGGCCGCCTCGCAGTCGATTTGCGTGACGTCGGCACAACCGCCGTTGGGCAGGCAGCACGCGCCGGACGCCGGCTGCGGGCAGAGGTTCGGATCACAGGTCGTGCCCGCCCCTTGCCAATCCTCGGTGCATCCGCCCGCGAGCGTGTACTCGCACGAGCCGTCCGGCTGGCAGCAGGCACCGTAGGCATCGCACCGGTCGTCCGCGCAGCGCACGCCCGGGCCCTGCCAGGCCCCGGCACACGCGGCCTCGAGCCCGTCGCTGCACGTGCCATCCGGCTCGCAGCACGCCCCCGGTTGCGGGCACGGGTTGGGATCGCAGACGGTGTCCCGACCCTGCCACGTGCCGCCGCCGGCTACGCAGTCGGCCTCGGTCACGGCGTCGCAGGAGCCGTCCTCGTTACAGCAGGCTCCTTCGAACACACATCCGCCGACGTCGGGAACGGTCTCGCGCGAGGCGAACTCGCCGCCGGAGCCGACCCGAACGCCCTCGAAATACACGTCATACGCCCCTTCGCCGTATCCGCAGCAGAGCCCGTCACCGTAGGAATCGAAGATCGTGAAGTCGTAGCAGCCGTCGGCCCGCACGCACACGTCTTGCGTGTAGAGGGTGGACGGCTCGGCGTACGGGCCGGCGGACGCGATGACCGTGCCGCTTGCCTGGTCGATGACTTCCCAGGTCGTTTCCTCCGGGTACCGGTCGGTCAGGACTTCGACGCGGATCGTCGCGTCGGGGCAGGGGATGCACGGGTTCGGATCGCAGGTCGTGGCGACGCCCTTGAAGTAGCCTTCGGCCTGCTCGCAATCCTCCTCGCTCATCATTGTGCAGGGGCTGTCATCGAAGCAACAGGCGCCCCGGGGCGGCGGGCACGGGTTGGGGTCACACACCGTATCCATCCCCTGCCAATCGCCGCCGCCCTGATCGCATGCGGCCGCGGTCTGGATGACACAACTCCCGTCAAGGTAGCAGCAGGCGCCGTCCGGCTGCGGGCAGGGGTTGGGATCACAGGCGGTCTCGTCGCCCTGGTACTCACCGCCCGCCATATCGCAGATGTAGGCCGTCTCGGATGAACAAGTGCCATCCTGCTGGCAGCACGCCCCGTGTAGCGCGGGGCCCGTGAACGAGAGCTGGAAATCGAGGAAGTCGGCCAGGTCGACGTCACCGTCCCCGTCGCGGTCGTGGGTGACCGCACAGTCCCCGGACACCGGCACTTCCGGCCCGGCCATGCAGGCGATGAAATCCACGTAGTCCCCCAGGTCAACGTCCCCGTCCCCATCGTGGTCGAACGGCAGGGCAACGGCCGTGGTCGGCCAACACAAGAACACCGCGGCCAGCATGAATCGGATCGGCATCTTCATGTTTCCGGTACCTTGATGATGAGTGATGGTCAGTCAGCGCCCGGGCCAAGCGCCAGCTCTCGGGAACGGATGGGACAGCACGGAATTCCCAGGGCGGCTGCGCTTCAAACCCTCCAATCTTCTGATTCTACCCGAATGCCGACGCGTAATTCAACGACGGACCGGGATCGGGCTGAGGGCGGGGACGATGCCGCCTACCATCGCACGGGCGGCTGGATCGCCGGTCGTGTACCGCAGGTGAATACCGTCGATGTGTCGCTATTCCGTGGTGGATTGGCCGAGGAGATACGTGTCGGGGTCGACGGGACTGACCCGGTATCGTTCGACGAGCTGGCGGATTTTGGGTTGGTTCGGATCGAGTTCGAGTGAACGATGCCAGTGCTCCAGGGCACGATCGCGTTCGCCGGTCCGTTTTTTGTCGCGCAGGTAGTGGAGCATCGCGATGGAGCCGAGCCCCGCGTGGGCGCTCGCGAGTCGCGGATCGTGGGTCAGCGCGGTCTGGTAGCTCGTTTCGGCCTGATCGTAGTCGTGCATCATGAACAGGCAGTAGCCGAGGCCGGCGTGGGCGGCGGGCAACATCGGGTCGAGCTTGATCGCCTGTTCCAGCGCGTTACGCCCCATTTTCATGCGGTCCTGGTTCATGTACGTATACGCCAGGTTGACGAGCACGCGCGGCTGATGATTGTCGCGTTCGAGCGCATTGCGGTACGCGGAGATGGCTTCGTAATACTTGCCTTGAGAATCGTACGCGACGCCGAGGTTCACGTAGGCGTACGGTCGATCCGGGTCGATCCGGATGGCATTGTGGAACTGCTCGACCGCCGCATCGACGTCACCCATCTGCTGATAACAGACGCCGAGGTTGAGTCGCGAGTCGAAGTGATCCGGATTGAGGTCGCAGGCCTGCAGGTACGCTTGCACCGCGTCGCGCAGCCGCTGCGTGAAATGATACAGTTGGGCCAGGGCGAGGGTGTCGTCAAACGAGAAGGGATTGAAGCGGATCGCATTGGCGAAGCAGTCGATGGCCCGGTCGTACTCCCCCATGCGGCGATAGATCACGCCGAGCTTGGTGTGCACGACGGCGAGGTCCGGGTTGAGTTCCGCGGCGGCTTCGAACTCGGCCCGGGCCGCTTCCAGGTCATCCTGGGCCAACAGCCGGTCACCCTCCTCGACGTGCTGGCGTGCCTGTTCCTTGCGGATCGCCTGGCAGCCGCTGGCCGCGAGGACACACCCAAGCGCGATCAGGGCAATGCTCTGCGTAGACCGATTCCCTATCGATGCCACAACACAGCCTCCAATACTCTAGATCGGCGTGAGGACTCGATTTTGTTGCGGGAAACCTCGTCGGTTGAATCTGCCCACCCAAGCGGTCGCCCCACCCCCCGCAACTCGGGCGGCCATGATACGTGGCCCCGCGATGCGTCGCAACATCGTGACCGGCCGGCCGTCCGCGCTGCGATTTGATTTTTGCCCTCCCGCTCCTACCATTGATCGAGCGCGGGAGGGTCGCCGCGCCCCGCCGGGAACGTAAGGATTGTCTTAACATGCTTAATGCCAAGTACTTGCTCGCCATCCCGGCCTACAACGAGGACCGCTTCGTCGTCCGCATGGTCCGAGCGGCCCGGCAATACATCGACAATATCGTGGTCGTCGACGATGGGTCCACCGACCTCACCCCGCACTTGCTCGCCCAGATGCCGGGCATCCGCGTCATCCGGCACCGGCGCAATCTGGGCTACGGGCGCAGTCTCTGCGACGCGTTCGCCTTCGCCGACCGGGAAGGCTTCGACTGGGTGCTGACCATGGACTGCGATGAGCAGCACGAACCTTCGGCCATACCGATGTTTATCGAGACCGCCCGGCGGGACGAGGCCGACATCGTCAGCGGCTCGCGGTATCCGGGCGGGCCGGTCGACGGGGGGGCGGCGCCCCCGGAACGCCGCCAGATCAACCACCGAATCACGCGATTGCTCAACAAGCGGCTCGGGCTGACCCTGACCGACGCGTTCTGTGGTTTCAAGGCGTACCGCACCGCGGGGCTGCGTCGATTGACGATCACCGAGCGCGGCTACGCGATGCCTCTCCAGTTATGGGTGCAAGCGGTACGGGCCGGCCTGCGGATCGTCGAGGTCCCGGTCCGCCTGATCTACAATGATCCCATGCGTCGATTCGGGGGCGGGCTCGATGACCCGCGGGCCCGATACGCCCACTATCTGACGGTGATGAACGAAGCGATGACGGCCGCCGGCCTGGCGCCGCGGGCGGTGACTCCTTCCCCGTGCTGCTGATGTTGGACTTCGATCGCCTTAAGACACCGCCGAACCATGGTGATACGCTCGTGGAGCCGTCTCCGCCCGCCATCGCCGCGGCGGCGGAGAGCAACCGCGCCCGGTTGGACGGGCTGTCGCTCTCGATCGGTGGTGTGGATCTGCCTGAACACCGGCGGGCGTTGCGGCGCGATCTGGCCGGCGACGCCGACGGACTGGTCCTCGTAACCGGCCATCAACCCGAGTTCATTCATCCCGGCGTCTGGGCGAAGCATGTCGTGGCGGCCCGCGCGGCGGAGGCGATGGGCGGGCGGGCGATCAACCTCGTCGTGGACAGCGACGTGGCCAAGGACACGCGGCTGCACGTGCCGACCGTGGCCGACGACGGGATTGAAGTGCGAGCTATCCGCTTTGCCGACGTGCCGGTTGGCACATCGTACGAGGACATCCCGGCCGCCGACGGCCCGACGGTGGCTCGGCTGCGGTCGGAGGTCGCGGGCGTGATGGGTGACCGGTTCGCCGACTCGCTGATGTCCGACTACCTCACGGCGATGGTCCGCGCCCCGGCGGCGTCCGACTGGGTGGATCAGAAGGTATACGCCCGCAAGCAGATCGAGGGCTCGCTCGGTGTGGAGCTGACTGATCATCGCGTCGGGCAGGTCTGGTTCGGACCGCTGCTGGCCGAGATGCTCTGCAACCCGCACCGCTTTGCCGCCTGTTACAACGCGGCCCTGGGCGAGTACCGGGCGCGGTATCGCGTTCGCAGCCCGCAGCGACCGATCCCCGACCTCGCGGTGGACGGCCCGCGATGCGAAGTGGCCGCCTGGATCGCGACGGCGGGGCGACCGCGCCGTCGCCTGTACGTCGAGCGGGTGGCCGACACCGTGCGGCTGTTCGCCGGGCATGAGGAGATTGCGTCGTGGGCCGCCGACCGGGTGAGGTGCTGGAAGCGGATTTGGAAAGGTCTCGAGGAGCTGGCCGGGGTTCGGATCCGCCCGCGGGCGTTGACCCTCACGATGTGGGCCCGGCTCTTCCTGGCCGATCTGTTCATCCATGGCATCGGCGGCGCCAAGTACGATCGTATCACCGACCGACTCATTCGATGCTACTTCGGCATCGAGCCGCCGGCGATGGCATGCGTGTCGGCCACCCTGATGCTCGATCTGCCCCATGACGACGTGCGGGTGGGTGATGTTCGGCGTCGGGAGTGTCAGCTTCGCAGCCTGCGGTACAATCCGCAGCGCCATCTCGATCTGGACGGGGCGCTGGCCGAGCTGGCTTCCACGCGGGCGGCCGCGGTCGTCGAGTCGGCCCGGCTCCGCGCCGAGGATCGAGCCAACCGCCCGGGCCGACGGGGCGTATTCGAGCGAATCCGGTCTGCCTCCAACGCCATGCTTGCCGCCCGCCCGGAGGTGGTGGCGGCGTACGAGGCCGACGTGGCGCGTGTCCATCGACGGCTGCGTGACAGCAGGATTGCCCGCCGACGTGATTTCTTCTTCGGCTTGTTCAGTCGCAGCGCGTTGGCGGGGCTGCTCGACCGGCTTCCCGCTCCCCCGGACTTTCGAGTATAGTTGGTCGCGTGACCAGGCGGACGTGGACCCAGAGAACCCCTCGCATCGGTGATGAAACGATGGCAGATCAACCGAACAAACCGACAATCGAAGTGGATTCGGACTGGAAGGCGGAGGCCCAACGCGAGAAGGCCCAACTCGTCGAGCAGGAGCAGAAAACGGCTACTTCGGGCGGAGCCACAGATCAGGCCTTCGTGGACCTGCTGAACCTGCTTGGGATGCAGGTCTCGATGACCATTGGCGGTTACCAGGGACCCGACGGACGAACGGTGCCGGGCGATCTGGCCGCCGCCCGGCAGCACATCACGATGCTCGAGGCGCTGCAGCGGAAGACGCAAGGCAACCTCAGCGACGAGGAAAGCCGCGGGCTGAAGGAAATGGTGCACGCCCTGCGGATGGCTTATGTCAAAGCTGCGGAAGCGGCTGGCGCGGCGGGCCCCGTACCCGGTGGACCGGTACCCGGAGGTCCAGGGCATCCCGGAAGCTAGCCGCGAGACACGGCGGAACGACGCGTTCGGTGTTGCCGGTGGCTCGAATCGCCCTGCGAACACGGGGTACCCATGATCATACCGATCCGAACCGAGACGCCGATTCGGCGGACCCCGTGGGTCAACTTCGGCCTGATCGGCGTCAACGTCGCAGTCGTCGTGCTGTTCGGCACCACGTCGCAAGCCCGGGTCGACTTGCGCTGGGCGGAACTGAACCCGACCTGGCCTCAACTGTATCAGTTCGTTACCTACCAGTTCCTGCACGGTGACCTGGCCCACCTGGCCGGCAACATGCTGTTCCTCTGGGTCTTCGGCAACAGCGTGAACTCCAAGATGGGGGATATTCCGTACCTGCTGTTCTACCTGGCGGGGGGGATGCTCGCGGCCTGGGGGTTCGCGCTGACCAGCCCGGCCCGGCTGGTGGGCGCGTCGGGTTCGATTGCGGCCGTGACGACCGCGTACCTGGTGCTCTTCCCGCGCAGTCACATTACAGTGATGTACTGGCTGCTGATTATCGGGTTTTTTGAACTCCCCGCGCTGCTCATGATCGGGCTGAAGATCATCCTGTGGGACAACATTATCGCCCCGCACATCGGCGGGGCGGGCAACGTGGCGCACGGCGCGCACCTGGTTGGCTACTTCGTGGGGTTCGCGGTGTCGATGATCCTGCTCCTGGTCCGGGCGCTGCCGCGGGACCAGTTCGACATGCTGGCCTTGGTCAAACGGTGGCACCAGCGGCGGGCGATGGCCGCGGCCATGGCCGATCCGGCCGCCCGCGCTCAGGCCGAATACGGGCGGTTGGCTCGGGTGGATGTTCGCTCGCCGGCCGAAATCGCCCGCGACGAGGCCCGCATGGACGAGATCACGGATCTCCGGTCGCGGATCAGTGACTGCGTCGCCCGGGATGAGCTCGGGGCGGCGGCCGCCCTGTTCGAGCAGTTGATGGCCCTGAACCCCCGGGGGTGCCTGCCGGAGCGCGTTCAGTTGTCGGTGGCCCGGGAATTGTACGCCACGGGGCGGTTTCCGCAGGCCGCCGCGGCGTTCGAACAGTACCTCCGGCGGTACCCGGATCGAAGCGAGGACGGTGAAATTCGCCTGTTGCTGGGGATCGTCCTGGCTCGCGACCTGCGCCGGTACGAGGCGGCGGAGCAGTACCTCGCGGCGGCCGTGGAGCGCGTCGCGTCCACGCCCCGGCGCGAGCAGGCCGCACGCTGGTTACGAGACGTTCGCGCGGCGCTGGGCAAGACACCTCCGGAAGAAGTCCCCCCAGGTGATTAGAATGCAAGGTTCGATAATCTCCGCCCTGGCGCGGGGCGGCGACACGGCGCGATTCGATCCGCGCCGTCTCCGGATCGCACCTGCCTCGCCGCCGCGTGAAACGTACAACAACGAGTGGGCGCGGTGCGAATTTAAGCGGTTGGCGGAGGATGACCGATCTATATTGCACCGGGGTAGATCTATGAAAGAAATTGCGTATATAAACGGGCGGTTCTGCGCACTGGACGAAGCGAGCATCTCGATCGAGGATCGCGGCTTTCAGTTTGCGGACGGCGTCTATGAGGTTCTGGCCGCCCATCACGGCCGCCCCTTCCGACTCCCTCAGCACATCGACCGCTTGCGAGAGAGCGTGGCCGGACTTCAACTTCCGTTCGACCCGGACGCCTACGGGCTTGAGCGGGTGATTCTGGCGGGCATCGATCGGGCGGGGTTCGAGCACATGCTGATCTATATCCAGATCACCCGCGGAGTGATGCCCCGTTCGCACATCTGCCGGGAAGGACTCGAACCCACGGTGGTGGCGACGTTCAAGCCGCTGCCCGTCACGCCCCCGGAGCGATTCGAGAGCGGGATTTCGGTGATGACGACCGAGGAGATCCGCTGGGCCAAGTGTTACATCAAGTCGGTGGCACTTCTGCCGAACGTGATGATCAAGAACCAGGCGGTGCGGGAAGGCTACCACGATGCCCTCTTCGTCACGGCCGACGGCGAGGTGCGGGAGGCGACGTCGTCCAACGTGTTTGTGGTTCGGGGCGGGCAGGTGTACACCCCACCGGTGGATGAACATATTCTGCACGGCGTGACCCGGGGCTACATTCTGGAATGTGCGGCCCGCGTCGGCGTGCCGATCCACGAGACGCGGGTGACCCGGGCGGAGCTGACGGCGGCCGACGAAGTCTTCTTCTCAGCCACGACGTACAACATCATGGGCGTAACGCGGATCGACGGTCGCCCGGTGGCCGACGGACGGGTCGGCCCGATCACGCGACGGCTCTCTGAGGAGGCCATCCGGGGGATCGAGGCCACCACCGGGCTCCACGCGGTGGCTTGACCGGCGTAATCCGCCCCGCCCGACCTCGTCGCGGCGCGACCCGGCGCATCCAGACCTATTCCAGCCCATCCCGGCGCCACCCCAACTGCGATATTCACGACCCCGGCGCTGGTCGCCGGGATCTTTTTTGAGGCCGTTCTCCGCGATGGCCCGGCCCGGCCGGGGCGATCCGGGTGGCCGCACGTTGACAGTTCGCGGCCCGCGGCTACAGTGAATCATGGATGCTCCAATCCGGCCGACCCGGTAGCTCAATTGGATAGAGCGTTGGCCTCCGGAGCCAGAGGTTGGGGGTTCGAATCCCCCCCGGGTCGTTTTAGGGCGTGCGCCGCTCGCGCACGGCCTCGCACCGCCTCGTACCGAGGCGCGGCGGCACTACCCGACACTCTTCTCGCGCGGCGGGGTCGCGGGGTCGAGTGTGTAGGCGGTCAGTTCGATGCCGCGCTGTTTCCTCGCCACTGCTCGATCCCACGCCGATTGCAGATGTGGAGCGGCGTTCTCAATCGCGAGCTTCGACCGGAAGGCGGTCGAGTCCACGTGCAGCAAGGTAAGGACCAAGGCGTTCGCGAAAGACGGCGTCATCTGAAGTACGTCCGCAAAGTCCAGGACGACTGGCTCGTCGTTCCAGCGGCGCACGATCTGCTCCGCCAATCTCAGCGCCGGCTGAGGACGTGTCAGAAAGGTGCCACATGTTTCCGCCAACGCCACTTTCATCGGTTTTCTCATCAACGATGACCTACAATCTGATTATAAGTATGAGAGGGCTTCTGCTCAATTGGGACTTTTCGAACATGTCCGAAACTTAATGTTGATGAGAGTGCCTGCAAATCTTTGTCCACCAAGGAGTTGCAGACACTCTCGGGCACCGAATGTGACCAACGCGTTTCCGCTGAGTATGGCCAGTTCCCCGCCGCGTTGCTCGACGTATTCCTTCAGGCAAAAGAGCCCGGCCCCGGAGTTCGGATCGCCGAATCGGTTCACGTCGACAGTGCCCGTCACACCATCTTTGACGGCCTCGAGAATCGCCTCGCCATCTTCGCTGAAAGCGTTGTACTTGCGAGACAAATGGCCGCGGATTGTGATTCCCAGATCGAGAATGACGGCGTCGATGCGGCCCTTATACGGGTACGCTTGGGCGAGAACAACACACCCGATCGTCGATTCGGCATGGGTCAGAGCGTTGGTGATCACCTCGTCGATATTGCCACTGATGCCCGGAACTTCTCCCGGTGGCAGGTCACCGTCGAACTGCCTCTCGAGCAGCGCGACGAGGCTGTACGCGAATCCGGGTTCAGGACGATCGCGGATCAACCGTGCCGGCACGCTGGTGCCGCGCGATTCAGAAGTCAAAGCATCACCCACGTCTAATGCTTGGGCCAATTCCATCCGGGCAAGATAGTCTCGCACCTCGGGGTCGCGTGGCCACGCAACGCGAAATTGGCTGGTCTTGAGTCTTGCGCAAGCCGCCAAACACAGGGCGACGATGTACGGCTTCATGTGCACCGCTTCGGTAAGGTCTAGCAAGTCAATGCCGCATCCGGCTGCCAGTCTGGCGGCCACATCCTTGATGAAGTCCCAACGAATCTGGCCTTCGCCGAACTTGCTGCGTGACTTGCCTGTGAACCGGAGTGTCCTTGATTCTTCGCTCATGATACTGCGTCGGGTCAGCGCGGTGACGCGGGGCCGATCTCGATACGTTATCACGATACGGCAACGCCGTCAGCGGGGAACATCCCGGGATTCCGTGAGTTCGCCTTAAACCCAAACTGCCAGAGTGGACCAGACACCATCACTGCCGGTCGCGGACGGGCGCCGGTCTTCTGAGCGGCAACGTTCGCCACCCCGGTTTTTCGAGCACGGACGCTGGATTTGGCGCGTCGCGGATCCCGGCCTGATCCGACCGCGCGGCGGCGGGCGGCCCGAGAATTTGCGCTTTTTCTGCAGAATAATATGTTGCATAGTCGACCATAGTATGTATGATGGTCGAGATGCGGGAGCAACGGCAACGGGCGATTGCGGAAGTGGTGGCCGCGGAGATGGTCGGGACGCAGCAGGCGCTGCGAGCCGCCCTGCGGCGGCGGGGCTTCCGCGTCGATCAATCGACGCTCAGCCGCGACCTGCACGAGATGGGCATCCGCAAGGCCGGCGGGCGATACGTTCGGCTGGCTGGCGCCGGGGCGGGGACCGGGGCAGGTAGCGCCGGCGATGGCGAGGCGGTCGGGGTCGTGGACTACCGCGGGGCGGTACGGAGCTTCCTGGCATGCGGGCCGCACCAGATCGTGATTCGCACCGCGGTGGGGCAAGCTCAACCGGTGGCTCTGGCCATCGATGCGAAAGAGGAACCGTCGATCGTGGCCACGCTGGCCGGCGACGACACGGTTTTCGTTGCGACCAAGAATCGCAAGACGCAGTCCGTCGCCCTTCGGCGACTGGTCGCCTGGTTTGGAGACAAACGTGAAAGCTGAGAAGTGTGTGTTGGCGTACTCGGGTGGGTTGGACACGTCCGCCATGGTGCCGTGGCTGTGCGAGCGCGGCTACGAGGTCCATTGCGTGCTGGTGGACGTCGGGCAGGAAGAGGACTTTGCGACCCTGTGTGCCAAGGCGTTGCGATACGGCGCCACCACGGCGGTCGTGCGAGACGCGAAGCTGGCGATGTTCGCGGAGGTGATCCCGATCGCCATCGGGCTCGCCGCGACCTACGAAGGCTCGTACCGGCTCGGGACCGCGCTGGCCCGACCGTTCATCGCCCTGGAGCAGATCCGACGCGCCCACGAACTCGGCGGGGCCACCCTGGTACACGGGGCCACTGGCAAAGGGAACGACCAGGTGCGGTTCGAGTTCGCGTACAGATCGCTGGCGCCGGACTGCCCGGTGCTGGCCCCGTGGAAGGGCTGGGAGTTCCTGGGGCGGGCCGACCTGGTGACGTATCTCCGCAGTCGCGGGTTCGAGGACCACTACGAGGTCCAGAAGGACTACAGCCTGGACGAGAACCTCTGGCACATCAGTGTGGAGGGCGGGCCGCTGGAGGAACCCGAGACCGCGGTCGATGTCAGTGACGTGCTGGCCGCGGTGGACGGCCGCTTCGCCTGGCAGAATGGGTACGGGCCGGGCGGATCGTCGGTCGACATCCGGTTCGCGGCCGGCGTGCCGGTGGCGATCGACGGGCAGACGAAGTCGCTGGCCGCGATCGTGGATCAACTGAACCATCAGTACCGCCGTGCAACGTGGGCCTGGGACCTGATCATCGAGAACCGGTTCACGGGCGTGAAGTCGCGCGGGCTCTACATCAACCCGGCCGCCAAGCTGCTCCAGCAGGCGGCGGACACGCTGGCCCGGACCAGTCTCAACAAGCCGACCTACGATCAGTATGTCCAATTGGGACAGCAGTTCGCGACCGTGATGTACCGGGGCGAGTACTTCGCGGATCAGCGCCACGTCGTCACCGCCGCCGCGCGGGCGCTGCTCGCACGTCTCAACGGCACGGTGACCGTCCGCCTCGAGCCGGCGCCGTACGTGTCGCGGATCGTGAACGACGCGTCGATCTTCACGAACGAGATGGCCACGTTCGAAGCGAGCGACTTCTCGCACGCGGCCGCAGAGGGGTTCATCCGTCTGAGTTGGCACGCCAATGTCGGCAAGACCTGTATTGAGGAGTGCGATGGCGGCGCTATGGAAACAGGAGAGCACGCTGCATCCGACGTTCGTCCCTCTGAACCAGTGCCTGACCGAGGACTGGTTCCTGCTGCCTTATGAGGTGCGATTGCAACGGGCGCACGCGAAGGCGCTGACGGCGGCGGGGATCCTGTCGCCCGATGAGTGCGGGGCGCTGAACGATGCGCTGGATGCGATCGAACGGGAGTACGGTCAGGTGGTCGACCCGCCGCCGGCGGAAGCCGCGGAAGACCTGCACACGTGGATCGAAGATCAACTCACGCAGCGGGCGGGCACGGCCGGTCGGCGGATCCACACGGGCCGGTCGCGCAACGACCAGGTGGCGACGCTTTTGAAGCTGTATCTGATCGATCATGGTCGGCGGGCGCTGGGTCAGCTTGCCGGGCTGGTCACCGTGTGCTGCGAGCGGGCCCGGGCGTGGGCGGACCTGGTGTTTCCGCTGCACACGCACCAGCAGTTCGCGGCGCCGGGCAGCGTCGGCTTCTGGGTGCTGCGGTACGCGGCGAGTTTCGCCCATGTGCGGGAGCGCCTCGCGTGGCATGTGCGGCAGTGGCGGCGCCATTGTCCGCTGGGGGCGGGCGCGGCAGCCGGGTCGTCCATTCCACTTGACCGGATGATTCAGGCGAGCGAACTGGGATTCGAGGGCCCGTCGTGGAACGCTCTCGAGAGCACGAGCACCCGCGACGAGTGCGTGGAAGCTCTATCGATCGGCGCCCACTGTGCGCTGCACCTCCAGTCGCTGGCCACGGACATCATCGTATTCTCGCAGACGCCGCTGGCGTGGACGCGGTACCCCGTCGACTTCGCGACCGGGTCGTCCATGATGCCCAACAAGAGCAACCCGGACGCGATGGAACTGCTGCGGGGGGAGAGCAACGCGATCATCGCCGCCCACTCGGAGTTGCTGTTCATTCTGAAGGGACTGCCCAGCGGCTATAATCGGGACCTGCAATGCGTCAAGCCGGTGGTGCGACGCGGGCATGAGCGATGGTCGGCGCTGCTGAGCCTGGCCGAGGCGTTTCTCGCCCGGCTGGACTTCGATCCGGAACGGCTGTCCGCATCGCTGGCCATGGGCAACATCACCGCCACGCTCCGCATGGAGGCTCAGGTCCGGTCCGGCGTGCCGATGCGGGACGCTCATCACGCGGTCGCCGGACAGACAGTGCCAACGTGTGGCATCGACGGCCCCCCGGGCATCCTGGAGTCCTATCAGACCGCCGGCGGCTCCAGCCCCACCGAGGTCCGGCGGGTGGCAGACCGGCTGCTCGCCAGCCTGCACGACGAGTCCGCGGCCGGTTGATTCAATCCAAGTCCACGGCCCGCGGGCACGGACTGGTGGCACCGGCCGCGCGGTGGAAGGCCGCGATATCTTCGAAGTCCGAGTCGCCGTCGTCAGCGAAGTCGCCAGCGCCGCCTGCCCTGCGGCAAACCGCAAGCCGTCGCAGAACCCCAACGACAGCGTGCCCTGTGGACGACGGCATCCAAACAGCGCCGTCCTCGTACTCAGTACAAGACGAGGGCGGCGATGAAGACGGGGCCGGCGAGGAGCATCAGCAATGCGCAGTAGCCCATGAACTGGCGGACGTTGACCTGAGTCAGGCCCATCAGGGGGATGGCCCAGAAGGGTTGGATCATGTTCGTCCACTGGTCGCCGTAGGCGATGGCGAGCACGGTTTTGTCCAGCGGGGTGGTGAGGTCGACGGCGGCGCTGCACATGATCGGGCCTTGCACGATCCACTGTCCGCCGCCGGAGGGGACGAACAGGTTGACGAGGCCGGCGCTGAGGAACGTGCTTATGGCGAAGGGGGCGTCGGGGCCGATGCCCAGCGTGCCCGACGCCCACTGCGACGCGTCCACGAAGCCGCGGGAGATGGCCGAGGCCAGTCCGGCCTGGCTCATGACGCCCTGGATCCCGGCATAGAGGGGGAATTGCAGGACGATGCCGGAAATGGCCCGGCCACCCTCGGTCAGGGCGGCGGTGTAGGCGGCGAGGTTGCGGTGCAGCATCAGGCCCAGCCCGAGGAAGCAAAGATTCACGAAGTTGAGCCCGATGGCGCCCGTGCCCCGCTCGCGGAGCTGCACGGCAAGGGCGAGCGAGATCAGTGCAACCATCAGCAGCGGGATCACGGCGGTGCGGCTTAATCGGGATGCCAGGGCATGGTCATCGTCGGCGGTGGGCGGCGGGCCGACGTGGGGCGGTTTCTCGGCCGCGTGGCCCGCGTGTTGCGCGGGCGGCGGCGCCGGTTCGTCGTTGGGCGCGCGGCGGCTGCCCATGATGCGGAGCAGGCACGGGATGCCGAGGATCAGCACGGCGGACAGGATCAGGTTGCCGTTCGACAGCGTGGTGCCACGGATGTCGATGGACGTGATCTGCTCTTCCTGCTCCTGTCCGTGCACGGTGCGGGTGATGCGGACGCCCTGGTCGTGGGCCTTCAACGGGGCGGAACCGGACAGGCCGCCATGCCAGATCATCATTCCCACGTAAGCGGCGGCGACGATCAACGGATACTGGCAGCGGACGCCGCGGGCGTGGAGGCGATTCCCGATCTCGACGGCCAGCAGACCCGACACGATGAGCCCGAATCCCCAGTTGATCCAGCACGTGGAGCAGGAGGTCAGGGCGATGAGGAGGATCGCGCCGCGGTTGGTGCGAGGCCAATCGGCGACGCGGCGTATCACGCGCTGAGCCAGGGGAGCCTTGGCCAGCCCGTAGCCGGTCAGCAGCACGAAGCACATCTGAAGGGCGAAGGCGAGGAATCCCTGGTTCCAGACGCCGGCCATCCACAGTGTCGCGACCTTGGCAAGCCGTGCGGGGAGGGTGGCGTCGCGAAGGTCGCCGGTTTGCGGCCACAGCAGCGCGGCCAGCCCGGTGAGCAGGGTGAGCAGGCAGGCGAGCACGACAGCGTCGGGCAGCCAGCGCTGCGACAGCCGCGCGAACCATTGTCCGAGTCGTTCAAGCATCGGTCGTCAATGTCAACCCGGCCGGCACGCGGACGGTTCCTTCAACGACGGTCTGTTCGTCGCCGGCGCTCGGTCGCGGGGCGACCTCGGTTCGTTCTCGTTGTGCGTCTCCTGGATACCCGTTCCGAGGCCGGCTGTCGAGTGTCCGTGCGGTCTGTTTTTGCTTGCGGGGACCTGCGGTGCGTGCTAGATATCGCGTCGTTGTACGGCCGCGAGGACCAGTCCTGCAATGGAGGAAACCACCATGTTCAAGAGAACCACGTTGTGCGTATTTGTTGCCGCGATGCTGATGACGACCGGTTGCAGCACGCTGTTCAAGCAGGGCTACTACGCCGCCGTCGGTGCCTCCGGCAGCTTTTACGAACTCAAGGTGGTGGACCCGCAGAAGCTGGCGGAATACAAGAGCGTGACCATCAAGCCGTTCACCAACGACCTTGGGGCGTGCGTGCCCAACGACGTCATTGCCGAAGTTCATAGGGAGACGCCCAGGGTGTTGTCGGAGGCGGCGGTTTTCTATCCCGACGGCAAGAAGCTCCGGATCGAGGGGCGCATCATCCACTACACCGGCAAGAACGGCATCGTCGGCGCGGCGAGTGCACTGCTGGGGGAGGAGGCCTGCGTCTGCCGCGTACAGCTCTACGACGATTCGTCCAACGACATGATCGGCGAGGGCGTATGTTGGAGCACCGTGAAGTCGATGGTGCGCCGTGGGGCGACGGAGTTCGGGGTCGGCGTGGGGAAAGGGGTGGCCCACTGGATCAAGAAACGCCTGCCCGAAGAGGAATTCAAGAAACGGCAGGAAGACCTCAAGAAGGACGGGTGACGCGGGCCGTCGCCGCGGC
This sequence comes from uncultured Phycisphaeraceae bacterium, assembly GCA_964495075.1. GTDB lineage: Bacteria > Planctomycetota > Phycisphaerae > UBA1845 > UBA1845 > JAFGJQ01. The sequence goes on along the minus strand of CAZBUJ010000034.1, from coordinate 8,448 downwards.
ACCGGCCCGGCGAGCGACAATAACGCACACCGATTCAAAAGGGAGCGCCGGCCCCGAGCGGCGTTCCCTTCTTCGATGGGCGATGCCCGGCGGGCCTACCGCTGTACGCCCGGCACCCACGCCGTCGTTCGTCCGGCGATGGTATCGAACGCAATCGGTTCGCCGCGGGCGGTCTCCGCTTCGTGGTTCTTGCCCCAACGGTGATGAAAGAGCCACGACTTGGGGAACCGGGACGAGTCGGCGTCGACGGCCACCGCCTTGACCACGATCGTCCGAAGCCGGGTACGGAGGCGGCGGACTTCCTCCGGCCGGAGATCGCACCCCCGACGTTGCGGGGCCACGCCGGCCTGGAACAGCACTTCGTCGGCCACCCAGTTGCCGACGCCCGCCGCGAATCCCTGGTTGAGCAGGATGCCCTTGATCGGTCCCTTGCGGCGAGCCAACATCTTCGCGAGACGGGCCGGATCGGGCAGATTCAGGAGCGGGTCGAAGCCCAACTCGCAGATCGGGCGCTCGCTCGGCGGATCATCGAGCAGGCGGATGCGTCCGAGCCGCCGCGCGTTCCGCATAGCCAATCGCGTGCCGTCGTCCATCAGCAGCTCCAGCTTCCAGAACCGAGGTCGGTCGGCCACGCGGTGGTAGACCCGGAACGCCCCGGTCATTCCAAAGTGGAACGCCGGCCAGGGTCGGCGATCGAGTTCCATCCACAGGTGCTTGCCCCGGCGGTGCACGGCCCGGACCTCGCGATTCCGGAGGGCCGCCGCGAAGCGTCGCGGTGTCACGCCGGCGTATACGATCCGGTCGTCCACGGTGGCGACGCCGGCGATGCGGCGCCCGGCGAGCATCCGCTCCGCAAGCTGCCGCGCGTATTCGACCTCCGGGAGTTCCGGCATGGCGTTTGCTCCGATGGGCCGGGCGCGGCTAACGGCGTATCAGTTCCTGTTTGACGAAGATGTAATACAGTTTGCCCTCCGCCCGGGCGCGACCGGCCAGGTCGGCGGCCTCATCGCCGACGCCCATGTACATGTCGCAGCGGCCCGGGGCGCGGATCGCGCCGCCGGTGTCCTGGTCGAGGGCGAACCCGGCATAGGGGCGGATCTCCACGCCGCGCCGCGTCCGCTGTGGCAACGGCGCGCTGATGAAAGCCAGGCACGCCCGCGGGTACACTTCCTTGTCGGTCGCGATGGTGCGCATGGCGGTGACCGGCACGCCAATGCTTCCGTAGGGCCCACCCGACGTTTCCTGGAAGAAGACGAAGCGGTCGTTCTGTTGGCAGTAGTAATCGATCAACTCCGGATGGTCATGGAAGAAGTCGATCATCGCCTGGAGAGAGAGGTCGTCGGGTTTGATGTGGCCGTCGTTCACGAGCAGGTGGCCGACTGCGGTATAGTCATGTCCGTTATTGCCCGCGTACCCGAGTTCCCAGAGCGTGCCGTCCTCCAGTCGCAGTCGGGCCGACCCCTGAACGGAGACGACGTAGGCTTCGAACGGGTCCGACAGCCAGGCGATCTCCTGTCCGGCCAGCAGCTTGCCCGCCTCGATTTCGCGCCGGGTGGGATAGGGTGTATAGGAGCCGTCGGCCGCCTTGCGCCCTAGGGTTCGGCCGTCGGCGTCTTTGCCCAGGTCCGCCGGCAGGCGGTAGAGGGGGTAGCGAAACTTCGCGCTGCGTTCGGCGCGGCCGTCAAAGATGGGCGTGTAGTACCCGGTGAAGAAGACAACGCCCTGCCCGTCGTAGCCGACGGACTGGTACACGTCGTACTCCGCGAGGACGCGCTGCTGGAGTTCCTGGGGCGTGTTGGTCTGTTGAAGGATGTCGTTGAATCGCCGCAGGGAGGCGACCGCCCGGGCGTGCGTGATGTCCCCGTAGGGGAAGTGACTCTCGCTGGACGGGCTGGCTAGGTAGTCCAGGCTGCGGCGGATGGCCCGCCCGAGTCGGGCGCGGTGGAAGAAGCCCTGCGAGAAATCCGGGTACCGGGCGGGGTCGGTCAGTTGTCGCAGAGCCAGTTCGCCCGGCGGCAGCGGTCTCGCGTAGTCCGGCGGGATCGGCGGTTCGGTGATTTCCTGGCAGCCGGGCAGCAACAGGGCGGGGATCGACAACAGCAGCAGTGACAAGGCGCGCATGACGCTGGACTCCTTTCGGTGGTGAGGGCCGCCGGGGCGAGGCGGGTTGTGGCGCCGAGCGTGCCCGCGTCAGGCCGATGGTGCTCCGGCCACGCTTCCCGGGAACCACACCACAGGTACGCGACGACGCCTCACCGACCCGATTCTTGCATCGTCACCACGCGTTGACAAGCCTGCGGGCGGTGATTCGGCCGCGCGACGGCAAAGAGGGGGTGGACGCGTGGCTTCGACCGCCCCACGCGGTTATGGAACGGATCGGGACATTGGGGTAGACTGTGTCCTTCGACGGCGCGGCCGGGCGCGGGGGCCGCAGCGTTGGTGAAGCCGCGTGGTCGTGGCGGATGGTTGCTCCGTGTCGGTGCCGCGATGTCGAAATCGGCGCCAATCTTCCGGCAGGTCGAGACCCTATGCCCGTACATGAGGTCGCCGTACAGCAGTCCAGCGCCGAGTCGTTGGAGCCTCGGGAGTTGGCAGGAGTCAGCGCGTGGGAGCGGATGTCGTTCGCTTCGCTGCGGTTCGCCGTGCACGCGCTGGCCCGCTGTCTGACGTTGCCCGGGCTGTACCGGTTCGGCCAGGTATTCGGCTTTCTGGAGTGGCTGGTCAAGTTCAAGTACCGGCGGCGGTTCGTGCGGCGGCTGAAGACGCTGCTGGGAGATGAAATGACGTCGGCCCAGATTCGGCGGGCTACGCTGTCTCACTTCACACGGGTACGGTGCGACAAGCTGCTGTACCTGATTTTTGACCTGTTGCCGCGCGAGCTGGCCGTGGAGCGGTTCGAAATCGTCAACCGCGAACTGATCGACAATGCGCTGGCGAAAGGGAAGGGGGTGTACATCGCGTTGTCCCATCACGGCGCGCATCACGTGGCCGGCCTGATGATGTGTCTGCTCGGATACAAAGTGGCCGGTGTGCGGGACCGGCGGGAGGGCGGTATGCGGCGCTACATTCAGTCGATGTACGAGCGGCGGTACGACGAGCTGCGCCAGGTGCGGATGATCTACTCGGATGCGCTGCCGCGGGACATCTACCGTTGTTTCAAGGACAACTACGTCTTGGGCAGTGCGCTGGATATCCAGCGGCGGCGGGCTCCGCGGTTGAAGACGGCGGAGGTGGATTTTCTTGGCGAAAAGCACCGGTTTCTCACCGGGACCGTGCAGATCGCGATCCGCTGCGGCGCCCCGATCCTGCAAGGCTTTATCATCTCGCGGCGCAACTTCAGGTACAGCCTGGTGGCCCAGGAAGTGTTGCTCGACGATCCGAACGCCAAGGAGACGCCCGAACTGCTGCAGCAGATCATGCAGCGGTACGCGGACAACATCGGGCGCTGCATCCGAAAGTACCCGGCCCAGATTACGAAGCTGTAGCCGGCGAAGCCGCGACCGGGGCAATCGACTACGTCCTGTGGCCCGCCCGTGCGGAGACGGGCGGCGGCAAAAACCCCCGAAGAGCACTTGTCGCCGACGGGCGGACCGATAGGCTGGCGGGCGTGGCCCACCCATTCTGGCGCCAGCGGGCGGGCCTGAACCAGCAGGGCAAGGAGGAATAATCATGTTGTCGCGACGGGAGTTCATTGGATCGACGGCTGTTGTGGGGACCGCGGCGGCTTCCGGCTCGTGGTTGTCGGCGGCCATGGTGACGGGCGCCGCGCCGTCGGCGGGTTCGGCCGGACCCGGTCAGCACGTGCTGCCGCCATTGCCCTACGCGTACGATGCGTTGGAACCGCACATCTCGGCGGAGATCGTGAAGATCCATCACGACAAGCATCACGCGGGCTACGTCAAGGGCCTGAACAAGACCGAGTTGGCGCTGGCCAACGCGCGATCGACCAAGGACTTCGGCGATGTTGCCGCGCTCGAACGGGCGCTCGCCTTCCACGGCAGCGGTGACATGAACCACACGATCTACTGGGAGAACATGAAACCGGGCGGCGCGAAGGCGCCGAGTGGCGGGCTGGCCGCGCAGATCGCGGCGGACTTCGGGTCGTTTGACGCGTTCAAGGCGCAGTTCACGGCCGCGGCCGCCACCGTCGAGGGCAACGGCTGGGGTGCGCTGGTGTACTCGCCGGCCTTCAAGCGGCTGTACACGCTGGCCATGCTCAACCACCAGAACTCGCATATGACCGGCGCCATCACGCTGCTCATCACGGACGTGTGGGAGCACGCGTACTACCTGAAGTATCAGAACCGCCGGGGCGATTATCTGGATGCGTGGTGGCAGCTCGTGAACTGGGACGACGTCGCCGCCCGGTTCGCGAAGGCCCAGACGCTGTAGTGGCATCGCCGGTGGCGAGTGGCGACGGGAGCGGCGGTCACGGCGGCAGAGAATCCACCCGCCGGGGCCGGCGCGCAGGCGCGACGGGCCGACGGTCACGCTGTGATTCGAAGGAGGATAGGTAGCAATGGCCAGCCACGCGAAACGAGTGCTCGACGTGGGACAGTGCGGCCCGGATCACGCTGCGATCAGGCGCGTGCTGGTCGCACGCTTCGGGGTGGAGATCGACAACGCCTTCACCGCCGAGCAGGCGCTGCAGTTGCTCCGCGAGCGCGTCTACGACCTCATACTGGTCAATCGCATCCTCGACCTGGAGCGCACGGAGGGGCTTGACCTGGTCCGGCAGATCAAAGGCGATGCCGCATGGGCCCGCGTGCCCGTGATGCTCATCAGCAATCTCGAAGAGGCGCAGCAGCAGGCGATGGCGGCGGGCGCGGTCCGGGGCTTCGGCAAGAACGCGGCGAATGATCCGGCCACCGAAGCGCGGCTGCAGGCTCACCTCGAACCGACGGCGTTCGCGTGAGCGGTCAGGGGCCGCCGCGCGGGTGAGCCTGCCGAGCCGAGTACAATCGCGCAACCGCCCACCCGACCCTGGTCGTCGATCGGCGCGATATACCTCGTGCCATCATGAACCCTGTTTCGCTAATCAGCTCGCCGCCTGGTGCTGGTAGCCGTGCCAGCGTTTTTCCAGATCGGGATCGCCGAGGGTCTCCATCACGTAGTCAGCGAAGACCTCGCCGGTCGCGCCGGTGTCACGGCCTGTCATAACCAGCCGTTTCTCGTATTGTCCGCAGATGTCCAGGGCCATTTCCAGCTTTCGGGCGCGGTCCGGGTAGCCGATGTGGGTGAGCAGCATCGAGGCGGCCCGGATCATGCTGCACGGGTCGGCGTACTGGGCGCGGCCTTCCGTCACCATCCGCGGGGCCGAGCCGTGGATGGCCTCGAACATGGCGTACCGCTTGCCGATGTTCGCGGCCCCGGCCGTGCCGACGCCGCCCTGGAACTCGGCGGCCTCGTCGGTCAGGATGTCGCCGTACAGGTTCGGCAGCACCAGGACGTCGAATTGCGTGCGGCGCTTCGGGTCGACCAGCTTGGCCGTCATGATGTCGATGTACCAGTCGTCGCATTCGATGTCCGGGTACTCCCTGGCGATGTCCTGGGCGGTCCGCAGGAAGAGACCGTCGGTCGTTTTGACCACGTTGGCCTTGGTGACCACGGTCACCCGCCGGCGGCCGGATTTCTTGGCATGCTCGAACGCGGCCCGGATGATCCGCTCGGACCCCGGCCGGCTGATTACTTTAAAATCGATCGCGAGATCATCGTCGAGTTGGAAGCCGTCGCTGCCCAGCGCGTAGAGGTCCTCGGTGTTTTCACGGAAGAAGATCCAATCGATGCCGTCCTCGGGCACTTTGACCGGACGCACGTTGGCGAACAGGTCCAGCTCTTTCCGCATGGCGACGTTGGCGCTTTCGATGTTGGGCCACGGGTCGCCCTTCCGGGGCGTGGTGGTGGGGCCTTTCAGGATGACGTGGCATTTGCGCAGTTCGGCCAGCACGTCATCCGGGATCGGTTTATTGACCTCGGCTCGCCGTTCGATGGTCAGGTGCTCGATGGTGCGGAACTCGACCTTGCCCGTGGTTTTCTCGAGGGCGAGCAGGTGCTCGAGGACGCGCCGAGCCTGCTCGGAGATCATGGGGCCGATTCCGTCGCCCCCGCACACGCCGATGATGATCGGCGAGAGAGTGGTGAAGTCGGTCCAGCCCTCGGCCTCTTTCATGTTCGCCACGCGGCTGATCTGCTTGGCGAGGAGCCGCCCGAAGTGCAGCATTCCTCGTTCCACTTTTGCGTCGGTCGGTTTGGCCCTGGCGGCGGTCTTCTTGGCCTTCGCCTTCTTCGCCGCTTTCTTTTTGGGCGCGGCCTTTTTGGTCTTTGGGGCTTTTTTCTTGGGTGTCGCTTTCTTCTTCGCCGCTTTGCTCCTGGCGGTTTTTTTCTTGGCGGATTGGCCGGCTTTGGCCTTTTTCTTTTTGGCCTTCGCCTTTTTGCTGGCCTTGCGGGCGGACTTGCTCTTTTTTGCCATCGCTGCCTCCATTTACACTGCGTGCCGTTCCGGATTCAGCACTGCTTAAACCGACGCCTGGTGGAAGTGGGACTCACCGCTCGGCGAGTGCAGGCCGCATTATAGCGTCTGATATTGATTCAGCTATTGGAAAAGCGGGCCGGAATCGAGATTCCCCGGGTGTAGGGGCCGCCTTGCCGGCTGGCGGAGGGCCGACCAAGGTACGAAGGGATCGGCGGGTCTGGTCTGTGTTGCGCCGCCTCCGGGCGCGCGGGGGCGGCGCAGTAAAAAGAAGCCCCGCAACGTCCAGCTCGTGGAAATCGTTCACTACAGCAACCGAGCGGGAGCGAGGCTTCACGCAAGAATGCGGTCCCGGCGCCCTCGCCGGGACAAGGTCTAATGACCTACTCATCAAACTATGCTACAGGTTCGGCGGGAAGGCAAATCGGACCACGGGATTTTCACACTTTTTGTGCCGATCGACGGCCCGATACGGTTTCCGCCGCCGCGAATTCCGAGTCATGCGCGACCACGTGGTACAAGTCTTGCCCACACCGATCGTCACTCAACCAGTTGCGTCCGACACAACATCTGGTACAGCGGGCAGCGGTCGAGCAACGCGTCGTGAGAGCCAGTGTCAACTACCTGACCCTTGTCCATCACGATGATGCGATGAGCGAACTTGATCGTGCTGAGACGGTGGGCGATGACGAAGGTGGTGCGGCCGGCCGCGAACTCGCGCAGCGCGTTCTGGATCTTCATCTCCGACTCCGTGTCGATCTGGCTGGTGGCCTCGTCGAAGATCAGGATCGGCGCGTCGCGGAGGATGGCCCGCGCAATCGACAGCCGCTGACGTTGCCCGCCGGACAACGTGCTCCCACGCTCCCCCGCCAACGTGTCGTAACCCTTGGGCAGAGCGCGAACGAACTCGTCGGCGTAGGCCCGGCGGGCGGCGCCCTCGATGTGCTCCGGCGTCGCGTCGGAAGCCCCGTAGGCGATGTTCTCCGCCATCGTGACCGGGAAAATGACAGCGTCCTGCGTGACCAGGCTGATCTGGTTCCGCAGGCTGCGCAGCGTGGCGTGCCGGATGTCGCACCCGTCAAACAGGATCTGCCCTGCCTGCGGATCATAGAACCGCAACAGGAGATTCATCAGCGTGGTCTTGCCCGAGCCGTTGGGGCCGACGATCGCCACCACTTCGCCCTGGCCGACGGTCAATGACGCCCCGTCGATGGCGGGCGTGTTGGTCTCGGGATAGGTGAACCGAACGTCCCGGAACTCGATGGACTTCGACAGCGTGGGCAGCTTGACGGCGCCTTCCATCACCTCCTGCTCGATGGGGGTATCGAGCACCGCGAAGATCCGCTGAGCACCGGCCGCCGAGCGCTGCACGCGGCCGTACAGATCGCCGATGTTGCGAAGCGGCTCGAACATCATGCCGAGCACGAACACCAGGGCCGCGAATTCGTCGGGTTTGATCTCGGCCCGGATCACCTTGGCCCCCAGCCACGCGGTGACCGCGATGATCGCCACGACGCCGAGGACTTCGAGCATCGGGCGAAGGAACGCCTCCAGGGCCGCGATCTTGACCTGATGCCGAAACAACCGGCGGTCGATCTGCCAGAGGCGTTTTCGCTCGGCGTTCTCCGAGGTGTAGGCCCGGATGATGGGAATCGCGGTCAGCGTGATCTCCAGGGCGCCGATCATGAACCCGTACCCCCGTAGCAGCCGGCGGTTCGCCTTGCGGATCTTGCGACCCACCACGGTGAACAACACGACCGCTCCGGGTGTCACCAGGCACATGATGACCGTGACGCGCCAGTTCATGGAGAAGGCGATGACAGCCACCGCCGCCGCCCGGAGCGGCTCGCGGAGCAGACGACCAAACAGGGCGTTGAGCCCTCGCTGGATCTCCTGCACGTCCTGCACGAACCGGGAAACCAGGTCGGCGACGTCGCGCACGAAGAAGCTCATCGGCAGCCGGAGCACCTTGCGATAAA